>CALWIO010000004.1 GCA_944380765.1 uncultured Clostridia bacterium | reverse complement strand
ATTGTCGCCAAACAAAATTCAAGCATGACAGGTTTCCCTATACAACAACTTGATGGAATTTGCGCTTTTACCAAATTCACATAGTTGTTGTATGCAAAAAAGAGTATAGTACTCCCTTGCAAGAAAATTAACTGTCATTCTTATATATGAATTTTGTTTGGTATTTTATATTATAACACAATCGGCACAAAAAATAAAGTGGTTTTGGAAAAGTTGCGAAATTTGTTGTTTTGAGCATAAAAAATACAGTATAGCCAGTTTGACTATACTGTATTTTCCGTTATCCCACTCGGTTTTTGTATTTCTCCGTTAAGGACAACACGCATTTGCTGTGCTTTTTTTATTTATTGACACAGCCGCGGCTTTATGGTAGATTTTTTATATAGATTTTTTCTTTCCGGTGATTGTAATGAAAAAAATTTTTTCGGTTATATGTATTGTTCTCTGCGTTACTGTCGCGTTTTCTTCATGCGTGTTTGACACAAACGCGAAAATAATAGAAAAAGTAAACGGCTACTTGTCAGAGGGCGATTATAACGAATGCAGCTTGTATCTTGATTCCCTGAAAGATGAAAAAATTTCCGAGCTTAACGGCGAGCTTTGCCAAGCGGTTATAGAAAAATTCACCGAACTTTCAAAACAGGCCGAAACGGAAAATATTTATGACATTTCTTCATACACTTCGGATTTTACCGAGGAATGCCGTTCTCTTTGGAACATATCCTCGAAACTCAGTATAGAAAATGACGCGCAATACACAGCGGATTTCATAAATCTTCGTTTTTATTCCCTTGTCTGCGAGCTTAACCAGTACCGAGAGGTATATGCCCTGATTAAAGATGTGAACGGCGACGGGTACATTAAGCAGATTGACAATGCGGTTTACGCCTTTGAAAACAATCTTGAAAGCATTGATTTTGACTCGGCATACGCCTCCGCAAGCGGCTACGATTACAGCGGCTTTGACCCGGAGCAGTACCTTGTAAGCGATTTCAGAAGCGCCCATGACCTGCTTGTTGAGTCGCTGTACTCGGCGGCAAACGCTTTTTCGATAAGCGACGCGGAATCAGCGGGCAAAGCGATAAGCGACATAAAAGAAAATATGTCCTCTGTTCTCTATATTTACGATACGGTAACCGCCGTGCACTCCCTTCTTTTGAACACTTATTCGGCTTTAAATACGGAAAACGGACTTAAAGCCGAATACAATATGGAAATATCCGTTGACAAAAGAGAATATACTCCCGGCATAGGATTTGACTTAAACTATATTTTCGGTTCAGCCTCAGAACTTATTGACGAGCCTCAGGACAACGGTGATTCTCAGGAGAGCGATATTTCCGCCGCGGAAGCTCTGCGCACGGCTGTAAACGCTGTAAACAGCACTAAAAGCTACACGGGAAACATCACCGTCAAACTTACTCAGCAGCAGAATAATCAGCTCACGGATTTCAAGACCGACACAAAAATTGATTCGGCTCTTGAAATTACAAAAAGCCGCCTGAACGATATGCTTGAAAGCCTTAACGGAACCGGAAAGTCGGAACACGACTTTAAAAACGGAACCGACGGCAGTATAAGCCTTTACGACTTCGTTCCTCCCTACGCAAAAACCGCCGACTGCGACAGCTCCGCAATAAGCTCTTATTCAGTAAAAAAAGGCAGCGCCGGAACTGTTATAACCTTTGAATTTAAAGAAACCGAAACCGGCACCGGCAAGCCCCAGAATCCTCTTATGTCGCTTATAAACGGCTTCTCTCTTGACGGCAACGAATCCGTAAGCGAGTACAACACCTATTACTCCCCTTCTTCCGTTATGCTTGTAATAAACGGAAACGGTCTTTTGTCACAGTATCAGTACTCAATTACGGGACTCTCAAACTGCCGTTTTACAGAGGGCGGAGAGGAAACGGCAGATGTTACATTTTCATTCAGCAGCAAATATCTTTATGAATTTGTTTATTGACTTGAATAACTGAATTTTTATTCCTTCACATTGTTCAAAAATTATTAAAAAATAATTGACTTATTTGTTCTGTTGGTGTATATTTTAATTGTATTTTTCATTGATATACTGCAAGATTTATATGTAAATCCTGCAAATTAAAAAGGAGGAAAAATCCAATGAAAAATTTAAAAAAAGTCCTTGCCGTTGTAATGGCGGTTGCGCTTATTGCCACCTGCTTCGCGGCTTGCGGCGAAAAAGATGACAACGCAAACACAGGAAATTCCGGTGAAGCCGTAATCAAAATCGGCGGCAGCGGTCCTCTTACCGGCGACTATGCTCAGTACGGCAACGGCGTTAAGAACGGCGCTCAGCTCGCTGTTGATGAAATCAACGCCGCCGGCGGAATAAACGGCATTAAGCTTGAGCTTGATATTCAGGACGATGAGGCTGACGCTGAAAAGGCTGTTAACGCTTACAACAACCTTATCGACTGGGGAATGAAAATTTCTCTCGGCTCGGTTACTTCCGGCTCCTGCATTGCTTTCCAGGGCAAAGCTCTTGCCGACAATATGTTCGTTCTTACTCCCTCGGCTACGGCTGTTGAGGCTATCGACGGCGACAACGCTTTCCGCGTATGCTTCTCCGACCCCAACCAGGGCGTTGCTTCCGCAGACTATATTGCTGACAACAATGTTGCCCAGAAAGTCGCGGTAATCTATGACTCGTCCAACGCTTATTCACAGGGCATTTATGAGAAATTTGCTGCCGAAGCGAAGGTAAAAGGCCTTGAAATCGTTACCGCTCAGGCGTTTACAAACGATACAAAGACTGACTTCTCCGCTCAGCTTCAGGCTGTTAAATCATCGGGCGCTGAGCTTCTCTTCCTGCCCATCTATTACAGCGAAGCTTCTTTGATTTTCGCTCAGGCGAAATCAGCCGGCGTTGATGTTAAATACTTCGGCTGCGACGGTCTTGACGGTATTCTTACTATCCCCAACTTTGATATTTCTCTTGCTGAGGGCGTAATGCTTCTTACTCCCTTCTCGGCAACCGCTACAGATGAATACACGGTTAATTTCGTTAAGAAATATTCCGAGAAGTACGGCACCGACACAATGAATCAGTTTGCGGCAGACGCTTATGACGCAATCTACATCATTAAGGCGGCTATGGAAAAAGCAAACATTACCGCTGATATGTCTTCAAGCGATATTTGTGACGCTCTTAAAACCGCTATGACCCAGATTACCGTTAACGGTGTAACCGGTACGGACATCAAATGGGGCGCAGACGGCGAGCCCACAAAGGCTCCTAAGGCTGTTGTTATTAAAGACGGCGCATATCAGGCTCTGTAATTGATTTATAACATCTGATTTTTAAGGTATGCCGTATGGTGTTTCCATACGGCATACTTTGAAGTTATATATGAAATTTTAAAAGTTACGAAAGTTTCGTGATTTTTCAAATTTCATATTTGGAGGAAGGATAAATGGAATTTTTATCGTATATTGTTTCCGGAATAAGCCTTGGGAGCATTTACGCTCTTATCGCTCTCGGTTACACAATGGTTTACGGTATTGCTAAAATGCTGAACTTTGCTCACGGCGACATTATTATGGTCGGAGCTTTTACCGTATTTACAATATCGACCACTTTCGGTCTGCCCCCCATTGTGGGAATTATTGGCTCAGTAATAATCTGCACCGTGCTGGGCGTCACGATAGAAAAGGTAGCCTACAAACCTTTGCGGCAGGCTTCATCCCTTGCGGTACTTATCACCGCTATCGGCATAAGCTACTTTTTACAGAATGCCGCTCTGCTTATATTCGGCTCAGGCACAAAGAGCTTTACCTCGGTAGTAAACATACCTATGATAAAACTGTTTGACGGTCAGCTTACAATATCGGGCGAAACAATCGCCACTATTGTTGTTTCCGTTATCATTATGATTGCGCTGACGCTTTTTATCAATCACACAAAGCCCGGCAAAGCCATGCTTGCGGTTTCTGAGGACAGGGACGCCGCGCAGCTTATGGGCATAAATGTAAACACAACAATTTCCGTTACATTCGCTATTGGCTCGGCGCTCGCGGCAGTTGCAGGAACTTTGCTTTGCTCGGCTTATCCTGCCCTTTCCCCCACAACGGGAGCCATGCCCGGCATCAAGGCTTTCACAGCCGCCGTATTCGGCGGAATCGGCTCTGTGCCCGGCGCTATGATAGGCGGCATACTGCTCGGCATAATCGAAAATCTCAGCAAAGGTTATATTTCGACTCAGTTTTCAGACGCCATTGTTTTTGCCGTATTGATTATTGTTCTTCTTGTCAAGCCTACCGGTCTTATGGGCAAGAAGATAAACGAAAAGGTGTGAGGTGGAAATTATGGCAAAGAAAAGCATAAAATTATCATCGACCTCAAAAAACAACATCGTTACCTACGCTATACTTGCGGCAATATTCATTTTTGTTGAGGTATGGACGGCTACCGGCAACATTTCCAGCCTTTTCAAAGGTCTTTTAGTGCCCCTCTGCACTTACGCTATTCTGGCGGTCTCGCTTAACCTTGTAGTCGGTATTCTGGGCGATTTGTCGCTCGGACACGCTGGATTTATGTGCGTTGGCGCTTACACCGGCGCGTTCTTTTCTGTACTTTTCAAAAATTCCGAAGGTCCGGAATGGCTCAGGTTTGTTATCGCTCTGCTTCTGGGCGGCATAGTCGCGGGTATTTTCGGACTTTTAATTGCTATACCGGTTTTAAGGCTTAAAGGCGACTATCTCGCAATAGTTACCCTCGCCTTCGGCGAAATTATTAAAAACATAGTTAACCTTCTTTATGTAGGCGTGGACTCAAAAGGACTTCACATCTCGCTTACCAATTCCGCAAACCTTAATCTTGAACCCGACGGCAGAATGATAATAAAAGGCGCACTGGGTATCACGGGAACGCCTAATGACTCAAACTTTGTTGTGGGCTTTATACTGCTGGTTATTACCGTTATTGTTTCCCTTAATCTTATAAATTCCAGAACAGGACGCGCGGTTATGTCAATCCGCGACAACAGAATCGCTGCGCAGTCAATAGGTATAAATATAGCAAAATACAAGCTGATTATTTTCACTATCTCAGCGTTCTTTGCCGGAATCGCGGGCGTTTTGTATGCTCACAACATCAACTCGCTGACCGCAACTACCAAGAATTTCGGATACAATATGTCGATTATGATTCTTGTTTTCGTTGTTCTCGGCGGAATTGGCAGCACAAGAGGTTCGTTTATAGCGGCAATGATTCTTACCGCTCTGCCCGAAATGCTTCGCAGCGTGGGCGATTACAGAATGCTCATCTACGCGCTTCTTCTTATAATTATGATGATTGCGAACAACAATGAAAAAATCAGGAGTTTTGAAAAGCGTATATCTTTGAAAAAGCTTATCAAAACCAAAAAAGAAAACAGAGGAGGTAATGTCTGATGGCGCTTCTCGAAGTAAAAAATCTCGGAATTGTTTTCGGCGGACTTCACGCCGTTGAGGATTTTAACCTCTCGCTTGAAAAAGGAAGCCTTTACGGACTGATAGGCCCCAACGGAGCCGGCAAAACTACTGTTTTTAATATGCTTACAGGCGTCTATAAGCCGACAACCGGCACTTTTTCACTTGACGGCAAAAAGCTCACCGGAAAATCCCCTGTTGAAATCAGCAAGGCCGGAATAGCGCGAACATTTCAGAACATACGCCTTTTCAAAAATCTTTCGGCTATCGACAATGTTAAGCTCGGTCTTCATAATCAGATGAAATATTCTACTTTTGAAGCTATTTTCCGTCTGCCGCGCTATTTCACAACCGAAAAGAAAATGAATGAAAAAGCAATGGAGCTTTTGAAGGTATTCGCTCTTGACGACGAGTGGGACACCCTTGCCGACAACCTCCCCTACGGCAAACAGCGCAAACTGGAAATTGCCCGCGCGCTCGCCACAAATCCAAAGCTGCTGCTGCTTGACGAGCCTGCCGCCGGTATGAATCCGAGCGAGACGCAGGACCTGATGGACACAATAAGATTTGTGCGCGATAAATTTGATATGACCATTCTGCTTATCGAGCACGATATGAAACTCGTAAGCGGAATTTGCGAAGAAGTAACCGTTCTCAACTTCGGAACCGAGCTTGCCAAAGGCAAGACAAGCGATGTTCTTAACAATCCCGAGGTTATTACGGCTTATCTCGGCGATTAAGGAGGATTATAATGGCACCTCTTCTTCAAGTTGAAAACATAGAAGTATATTACGGTATGATAAAGGCTCTGAAAGGCGTTTCTTTTGAAGTCAACAAAGGCGAAATTGTTGCTCTTATAGGCGCTAACGGCGCCGGCAAGACAACCATACTCCATACCGTTTCAGGTCTTTTAAAGCCGAAAACCGGCAAAATATTATATAACGGCAAGGATATTACAAAAACTCCGGCTCACAAAATAGTTTCAATGGGTATGGCTCATGTGCCTGAGGGACGCCGCATATTTTCCGAGCTGACCGTCCTTGAAAACATTAAGCTCGGCGCTTACACAAGAAAGGACAAAGACCAGATTGCCGAATCCCTTGAATATGTGTACGAGCGTTTTCCCCGCTTGGAGGAACGCAAAAATCAGGTTGCCGGCACCCTTTCGGGCGGTGAGCAGCAAATGCTCGCCATGGGCAGGGCGCTGATGTCAAACCCCGACTTTATTTTGATGGACGAACCCTCAATGGGACTTTCACCGCTTCTGGTTTCCGAAATTTTCGATATTATTAAAGTTATTAACGAAAGGGGTACAACGGTACTCCTCGTTGAGCAAAACGCTAAAAAAGCCCTTTCAATCGCCGACAGAGCCTATGTGCTTGAAACAGGCTTGATTTCCCTGTCGGGCGACGCAAAGAGCCTTATGAATGACAATTCGGTTAAAAAAGCCTATTTAAGCGAATAAGGTAGGGTGATTTTATGGATAAAGATGTTGTTATCACTATTGCCAGAGGCTACGGAAGCGGCGGCAAAACAATAGGTAAGATGCTCTCAAAAGAACTCGGTATCCCCTATTACGACCGCGAGCTGCTGTATATGGCGTCCGAGGAAAGCGGGATAAATCTCAGCCTTTTCCAGGAATCCGATGAGGATATAAAGAAAGGCATTTTTGATCCTGAAACGCACAAATACAGCGGCGAGCTTATTGAGCCGGAAGATTCAAAATTCGTTTCAAAAGAGAATCTTTTTAACTATCAGGCCAAAATCATTAAAGATGTTGCCGCGAAAGGCTCCTGCATAATAGTGGGAAGATGCGCCGACTTTATATTAAAGGATAAGCCGAATGTTATAAGGGTTTTCATCTGGGCGCCTCACGACGACTGCGTAAAGACCGTAGTTGATATGTACGCTCTTTCCGAAAAGGAAGCGGGCAAAAAAATACGCAAAATTGACCGTCACCGCAGCGAGTATTACCACTACTACACCTGCCGCGACTGGGACAATGTAAGGAATTATGACATTTGCCTTAACTCCTCAGAGCTCGGCTATGACGGCTGTGTAAAGGCGATTAAGGCGTACATTGATGTATTCAGTAAAGTTAAATAAGCATTAAAAAAGCGGCTGCAAACACAGCCGCATTTTTTATCCTAAAAGCCGTTCTCAGGCTTTTTTCTTATAAACCGCTTTGATTACGAACAGAACCGCTATAAGTATAGCTGCCGAAATCGCGAGTACAACAGCCGCGTTTGTAACAAAGCCGGCAATTAAATAGCCGACAAACGAAACGGCGGCAACCGTTACGGCATAGGGAAGCTGCGTGGATACATGGTTAACATGCTCGCACTGCGCTCCTGCCGAGGACATAATGGTTGTATCGGAAATCGGTGAGCAGTGGTCGCCGCACACAGAGCCTGCAAGACAAGCCGACATTCCTATAATCATAAGCTCGCTGGTTGCGGGGAAAACGCTCAGGACAATCGGGATAAGTATTCCGAATGTTCCCCACGAAGTTCCCGTAGCGAACGATATTGCGCACGCCACAAGGAAAATGATGGCGGGCAGGAATTTCTGAAGCGTTGCCGCGCCTTCAAGGGCGTGCTGAACAAAGGCGTCAGATTCAAGGAGAGATGTCATATTTTTAAGCGATGTTGCCATTGTGAGAATAATAATGGCAGGCACCATAGCTATAAAGCCTTTCGGCACGCAAGCCATGGCGTCCTTGAAGCTTATGAGTCTTCTCGCTATCATATAGATAACCGTGAATACAAGCACTACTATTCCGCCGAGAGAAAGTCCCAGCGCCGCGTCAGTTGAAGCGAAGGCTCCCGCGAAATCGTGATATGTTGAATTTGCGACCATAGCGCCGCTATCGTCGGCAATCTGAGCAGTAAAGAATCCGCCGGCATAAATCAGCGCCAGAACAGAGAACACCACCAAAACTATAATCGGAAGTACCAGGTCAACTACCTTGCCTTTGCTGTTGCTTTCAAGCTTGTCCTCTTCTCCGGAAACAACTTCGCCGCCGAAAGTGAACAGGTCGCCGTTTTCGGCGTTTTTCTCATGCTTTCTCATGGGGCCGTAGTCAAATTTCATAAGAGTTATAACTACCACAAACAAAAGAGTAAGCAAAGAGTAAAAGTTATAAGGAATAGCCTTGCAGAAAAGAGCGAGGCTGGAAATGCCCGTTCCCGCGTCAGCCGTATAATCGGCAACAGCCGCCGCCCATGATGAAATGGGAGCAATCATACAAACGGGAGCCGCTGTGGCGTCAATTATGTAAGCGAGTTTTGCGCGGCTTACCTTATGCGAATCCGTAACGGGACGCATAACCGAGCCCACCGTAAGGCAGTTGAAATAGTCGTCAATAAAAATCAGAACGCCGAGTATAAAGGTGCAGATTAAAGCTCCGCTCTTCGTTTTAATGTGCACGGAAGCCCATCTTCCGAACGCGGCAGAGCCGCCCGACTTATTGATAAGGGCAACAAGTATTCCCAAAAGCACCAAAAACAGGAAAATTCCCGCTGTGCCGGAAATAGCCGAAAACAAACCGTCCTCAACAATGCTGTCAACGGTTCCGACAACATTGAAGTTGTTGTAAAACAGGGCGCCTACCAAAATTCCCACAAAAAGAGAGCTGTAAACCTCTTTTGTAATGAGCGCCAGAACAATGGCGATAACAGGCGGAACAAGCGACCAGAATGTCGCAATAAACGGATTTGCGGCCGCCGCGCCCTCGCCTGCCGCGAATACCGTTATAGTACTCATAAGGCAAATTACAACAACGGTCGCGATTAAAAGCAGTTTCTTTTTCATTTTTCACACTCCGTAGGGGCTAAGCCCCGAATTAACAAAATATTATCCGAAAAATTAAAAAAACGGCAATACGCCTTTTCAGGGAAATGCCGCCGCGCAACAATTTTTTACATAACATTTTATTTATTTAACAATACCACTAATTTAACAACTTGTCAATAAATATCGGCGTCTGTCGCAATTTATTGTTTAATATAACCCTTGTTTATTTCGGTATATTACAATATACTATATTTGATGTAACAGGAGGTTTTTTTATGTACTGCACAAGAAAAATTACGGACGACACAACTTATGTAGGCGCAAGCGACCGCAGGCTGGCGCTTTTTGAAAACACCTTCCCTCTCGGTGACGGCGTTTCATATAATTCATATCTTATAACAGACGAAAAGACGGTTCTTCTTGACACGGTTGACCCTGCAGTAAGCCATATCTTTTTTGAAAATATTGAGCACACGCTGGCGGGAAGAGCTCTTGACTATGTTATAGTAAATCACATGGAGCCGGACCACTGCGGAACGCTATATGACCTCTCGCTTAGATACCCTGACATAAAGATTATAACCAATGCCAAAGCCGCGACAATGATAGGTCAGTTTTTCGGCGACGGGTTAAAATCAAAGGTTACGGTTGTAAAAGAGGGCGACACGGTTGAATTCGGCAAGCACACCCTTTCGTTTGTTATGACTCCCATGGTGCACTGGCCGGAATCTATGATGACTTATGACGCTTATGACAAAATATTATATTCCGCTGACGCTTTCGGAGCTTTCCGAGCGCTTAACGGCAATATTTTCGCCGATGAAGTCAACTATGAACGGGACTATCTTGACGAGGCAAGGCGCTATTACACAAACATTGTCGGAAAATACGGCGTTCAGGTTCAGGCGGCACTGAAAAAAGCGGCGTCTCTCGACATTAAAACTATTTGTCCCCTGCACGGTCATATTTGGAGAGAAAACCTTGGCTATATAATTGACAAATACAACACATGGAGTCTTTACAAGAGCGAGGAAAACTCAGTAATGATTGCTTATGCCTCAATTTACGGGCATACTGAAAACGCGGCAAATATTCTTGCGGTAAAACTCGCCGAAAGGGGCATAAATAATATTACAATGTACGATGTTTCAAAAACACATCCCTCGTACATCCTTTCGGACGCTTTTAAATGCAGTCATATTGTTCTTGCTTCAAGCACTTACAACGCCGGAGTTTTCACCACAATGGAAACGCTGCTCGCTGATTTGAAAGCGCACAACCTTCAAAACAAAAAGGTTGCGGTAATTGAAAACGGAACATGGGCATGCTCTGCCGGCAAACAGATAAAAGAAGTTCTCGCTTCAATGAAGAACATTGAAATTCTTGAAACCGAAGCAAAGCTTGTATCCGCGGTCAGCGGCGAGTCCCTGACACAGATTGAAAGCATAGCTGACGAAATAGCCAAAGATTTTGAGGTGTAAATATGATTGACAATACCGCGATGTTTAAATTCAGCTACGGACTTTTCCTGCTCTCTTCGAGAATAGGCGGAAAGGACAACGCCTGCATTATCAACACAGCCGCTCAGGTAACAGATAATCCGAAGCGTGTTTCAATAGCCGTCAACAAGCAAAACTATACCTGCGAGATTATACGGCAGGCCGGCGACTTTACCCTTTCGGTATTAACGGTTGACGCGCCTTTCAGCCTTTTTCAGCGTTTCGGCTTTCAAAGCGGAAGGGAAAACGACAAGTTCGCGGGCTTTGAACCGATAGCGCGCGCACAGAGCGCCAACTATTATCTGACCGAATACGCAAACGCCCAGATTTCCTGTAATGTTGTTGAAACGGTTGACTGCGGCTCTCATATGATTTTTATAGGCGAGGTTACAGAGGCAAAAGTTCTTTCTGACAGGCCTTCCGTAACTTATGAATATTATTTCGCCAACATTAAGCCAAAGCCCGAAACCAAAAAGAAAAAGGGATTTGTCTGCAAAATCTGCGGATATGTTTATGAGGGCGACGAATTGCCGCCGGACTTTGTTTGCCCTATATGCAAACACGGCGCGGACGATTTTGAGCCGATAGCGTAAGGCAAAAAGCGGTTAACATTTAAAAGTAAAACGGAGCAGTTCAGATACTGCCCCGTTTTTTTAATGTCTTTATTTGATTCGGCGTTAAAAATCCTTTTTCAATAAGTCTTAGCAAGATATTCCTTTTTTCTTCCCCGGTTAAAATTTTAGATTTTTTCACAGCCATCACCGCTAAACTATATGCGGACGGCTGTTAAAATATTCTATTTAAGGATTTCGGGTTTTTCCACCTTGCTGTAAACAATACTGGCGCAGTCTTTACAGACCGTATGCTCCACAACCGTGCCGAACGCTGCGATTTTATCCTTAAACATAAGTCCGCCGTCAGCCTGATAGCCTTTTGTTAAATTTGTTGACCCGCAGTAAGGACATTCCTTAATTATTATGTTCTTCATTTTTCTTACCTCTTCTGCCGTATTTTACCGCAATAAGAATACCGGCTGTCAGTATTATTACGCCTACCGCAACCGCCGCGGCGACAATTATTTTATAAGTGTTGTCGTTTTTGTTCTCCTCGCTCTCGTTTTGCGTCTGTGAACCAGAGCTTTCGGCTGTGCCGGCCGAAGACTGAGTTTCGGACTCTGTGCCGCTTTCCGTCTGAGAACTGCTCTCTGCTCCGTTTTGCTGAACGCCGGTACCGACAACTGTTATTTCCGAATTTTCAACTGTGTAGCTGAGTCTTGAAAGGTCTGAGCTGACAAGGTCGCCGGCGCTGGGGACTGAAAGCGAGAGAGACGCGATGCCCGAAGCGGAGTCCAAAGCCTTAAAGGTAACCGTAAGCAAAATTCCCTCCGCGGTAATCTCGCTTGACGGAGCCATATAGGCAAAGCGCACATAAGCGTCATCGCCGTCAATATTCTTAATACTGGTATTTGCCTGCGAGTCAAGTATTCCGCCCGGCTCCGCGCTTATAAACTGCAATTTTGACTTATCATAATGAATATCAATGACAGCGCCGCTTATTTTTGAATTGTCGCTGACATAGAGATTGACTGTAAACTCATCGCCGGCGTAAACCTTGCCGCCCGAAAGGGTAAACTGTACGGAAGAAGCGGCATAAGCGCACAACGAAAGGGAAAGCGCCAAAACAAGAACAATACTGACAACAGAAATTAGTTTTTTCATAACATCACCGAATACATAGTAACATAAAAAGAATAATTTTACAAGAAAAAGTCCCCGGGTTGTTCCGGGGACAGTAAATATATTACATTCTGTTAAGCGATGAGCTTAGAAAATCCCTGAGTCTTTCGCTTTTGGGGTTTTCAAACAGTTCAATCGGGTTGCCGCTTTCCTCAATAATTCCGTCAGCCATAAAAATAAGCTTGTCGGAAACATTTTTCGCAAAATTCATTTCGTGAGTAACAATAATCATTGTTGTATTGCGGTTTTTAAGCTCCTTAATAACCCTTAAAACCTCGCCGGTAAGCTCCGGGTCAAGGGCGCTGGTAGGCTCGTCAAAACAGAGTATATCAGGCGCCATGGCGAGCGCTCTGGCTATTGCTACTCGCTGCTGCTGACCTCCCGAAAGCTCGCAGGGATAAGAATTGAGCTTTTCTTCAAGCCCTACGCTTTTAATTAAAGAAACGGCATTGTCATGAATTTCCTCAGCAGTTCCCTTTTTCAAAAGAGTCGGCGCTAAGGTTACATTTTTGAGCACGGTATACTGAGGGAAAAGGTTGAAATTCTGAAAAACCAGACCGAAATGAAGCCTTTGCATTCTTATTTCCTCATCGCCCGGCTTTTTGTTAAGCGAGGCATCAAAGAGAGTTTCTCCGTTAACGGTAATCGTACCCTCATCGGGCGTTTCAAGAAAGTTAAGACAGCGCAGCAGAGTTGTTTTTCCGCTGCCGGAAGAGCCGATAATAGCGAGCGCTTCTCCCTTTTCAAGAGAAAAGTCTATTCCTTTGAGCACTTCGGTACTGCCGAATTTTTTATATATGCCCCGAACATCAAGCAAACTCATTTGCGGCACCTCCTTACGCTTTGAAATAGCTTAACTTTTTCTCAATTTTATTAAACAGCACGGTCAGAATACCGCTGAACAGCAGATAATAAACGCCCGTAAAGAACAGCGGCCAGATTTGACCTGAAATACCCTGCGAGCCTTTTAAGAAAGCCTCGCCTGCCCAGATAAGCTCCTGAAGAGCGATAATTCTCGCGAGAGATGTGTCCTTTACAAGAGTTATAATTTCATTTGACATTGGCGGCACAATCCGCTTTATCATTTGAAGCAGGGTAACTTTAAAGAAAATCTGCCTTTTGGAAAGTCCGAGCACCTGTCCCGCCTCGGTCTGGCCGAAGGGAATACTCTGTATTCCTCCGCGGTAAATCTCGGAAAAATAGCAGGCGTAATTGAGAATAAACGCCATAGCCGCCGCGGTAAATCTTCCCGGCTCGCCCATTCCCCAGATATTATTGTGGAATACAAGTCCGGGAAAATAATAAAATATCAGAAGCTGAATCATAAGCGGAGTGCCGCGTATAACCCATACCACGGTTCTTGTAACCGCGCTTAACGGCTTGAATTTTGACATTGAGCCGAAAGAAATTATAAGTCCTAACGGTATAGCTCCGGCAAGAGTCAGAAAGAACAGCTTGACGGTTTGCAGAAAACCGACATTCAGCGACTGAAAAACTATTGGAAACTGCTCGGTAAACGATAACAAAATAACAACAACCTTTATTTTTTTTTGATATGTCAAAAACAGAGAGCATATTAACGCTCTCTGTCCTTAATATTAAGCTTTACAGAACTTATTTTATAAGCGCTTCCTGAACGCCGTACTGCTTGGCGATTTTTTCCATTTCGCCGTTGGCTCTTGTCTCCTCAAAGAACTTGTTAAGCTCGGCTGTCAAATCTGAGCCTTTGCGGAAACCTACGCCGTATTTTTCTTCGTTAAGAGCCAATGTGTAAGTAAGGTTGTCATAACCCGTTCCCTCGCCTATCATGGCGCCAGCCATAAGCGAGTCGATAATAGCGGCGTCAGATGTACCGGCGGAAACCTCGGCAAGAGTTGTAGCCTGGTCTTTTACCTCGGTAAAATAGAAGCCGTTTGCCTCTGCCTGCGCCTTACCCGCCGAGCTTGCCTCAACGGCGAACTGAAGCTCCTTGCACGCTTCAACGGTCGTATATTTGTCGGCCTCCCCAACCGGAACGACAACAACCTGAGCGTTGTTGCAGTAAGGCTCGGTGCAGCTCATAGCAGATGTAACTTCATCGTTAAGGGTCATACCGTTCCACACGCAGTCGATGGTTTTTGAGTCGATTTCAAACACCTTGTTATCCCAGACTATTTCGACAAATTCAATGTCAACGCCGAGATATTCGGCAAAAGCCTTAGCCATATCGGCGTCAAAGCCTATCCAGTTTCCGTTCTCGTCCTGATAATCCATGGGAGCGAAATCGGTTATGCCGACAATCAGCTTGCCTTTTTCTTTTACATACTCCATATCGCTCTGCTCTTTCTCTTTACCGCAGGCTGAGAAGCAAAGCGCAACCATAAGCACAGCGAGAACTACCGCGAGAATTTTTTTGAATTTCATTTTTCACAGCTCCTTTTATCTGTTAAAGTGATAATACGGTAGTATAATACTATACCGTAAAGATTTTGTCAATAATTTAAGGTTAATTACTCCACCCGTCAAAGAGATTTTTAAATATATTTTCAGCTTTTTTAGCCATATCGGCTGTTTCCTTTGACTTTTTAAAAACGATTCCCACGGTCGCTATCACAACGGCGGCTATTGCCGCGCAGGAAAAAGGCGAAAGCGCTCCCGAACGGTAGAGATAAGCTATATAAGCCAATACGGCAAGCGACACAGCCACATAAACGAGCCTTATAAGCGGGTCAAACAGCTTATCGTGCACCAAGGCGTATTCAATATACGCTCCCTTTGAATCCTCGGATACATCCAAAAGATAAAAATATCGGTCAACGGTCTGGGGTTGAAGCTGTTTGTTGCGGGAATGAATATATTTTACACGGTAAAGCCCGTCATGTTTTAAATATTTTCCGAATATTCCGGTTGACTCGTCCACAGCCACGGAAGAAGCAAACGCTTTATTGAGCTTTTCGCGCAAAGCCACGGTTTCGCAGTCAAAATAAATTTTTTGCGGTTCTTCAAGCACACTGTAATGAAATTTACTTATTTCCATTTTAAATCACCCGTTTAATTTTATAATAAACCGTCCGAGGTTTCAAGTTGAAATAACAATAAAATTGTGATATATTTATTAGATGAGGTGCTCAGATGAAAAGCTTTGTAATAAACATTAACGACTCCGGGCAAAGGCTTGACAAATTCATAGCGAAAGCCGTTCCCCTGCTGCCGAAGTCACTTATGTACAAATACATAAGAACAAAAAGAATAAAGGTAAACGGCCGACGCGCCGAAATTTCAACAAGACTTTCGGACGGCGACACGGTTGAAATGTATATAAATAACGAGTTTTTTGAAAGCGCGCCCAAAAACTACGATTTTCTGAACGCCTGTGCAAAGCTCACAATCATTTATGAGGACGAAAACATTATTCTCTGTGATAAAAAAGCCGGCGTGCTTTCGCACCCTGACGACAAAGAGTATGCCGACACTCTGATAGGCAGAATAAAGCGTTATCTGTACGAAAAGGGCGAATATGACCCCGATAGTGAAAACTCCTTTGCTCCCGCCCTTGTCAACCGTATTGACCGCAACACCGGCGGCATTGTAATTGCCGCTAAGAACGCGGAGTCCCTGCGCATATTAAACGCCAAGATGAAAAGCCGCGAACTGCACAAATTCTATTTGTGTATTCTTCACGGGAAGCTTGAAAAAGACTGCGGCACGCTGGAAGGATACCTTATAAAGAACGAGGAAAAGAATCTGGTAAAGGTCTTGAAATCTCCGAAACCGGGCGCTAAGGAGATACGCACAAAATATTCGGTGCTGGATTTTAAGGACGGGCTGAGCCTTGTTGAAGTTGAGCTTCTGACCGGAAGAACTCACCAGATAAGGGCGCATTTCGCTTCGCTGGGGCACCCCCTTTTAGGCGACGGCAAATACGGCACCAACAAGCAAAACAAAAAATACGGATACAAAAAACAATGTCTTTACTCCTACAAGCTGATTTTTGATTTTACAACTGACGCGGGAATTCTGAATTATCTTAATCACCGTGAATTTTCCGCTGAAAGCGTTTGGTTTAAAGACGAATTTTATAAAGGTAATCTCTGATAAAAAGAGGCATTAAAATGGATACGAACGACAAACAATTCATTAAAATGACTCAGACGCCCGTAGGACGGCTTATTACATCGCTTGCCGTTCCGACTATTGTCAGTATGCTGGTAACCTCCGTTTACAACATGGCTGACACATATTTTGTTTCACAGCTCGGAGAAAGCGCTTCGGGCGCTGTCGGCGTGGTTTTTTCGCTGATGGCGATAATTCAGGCGATAGGATTCACCCTCGGAATGGGCTCGGGAAGCTGGATTTCAAGACTGCTCGGCGAGCAGAACCAAAAGCTCGCCAAAACGGTTGCCGCAAGCGGATTTTACACCTCAATACTTTTAGGCATTATTATTTCTGTGCTGGGTTTTTGCTTTACCAACCCGCTTATGAGGCTTTTGGGAGCGACTGAAACCATTTTGCCATACGCAAGGGATTACGCCAACTACATTTTAGCGGCGGCGCCCATAATGGCGGCTTCATTTGTTATGAACAACATTCTCCGCGCAGAGGGGAAGGCAAGATTCGCAATGGTGGGACTCGCCACGGGCGGTATTTTAAATCTTTTTCTTGACCCTCTGTTTATATTCGGATTTGATTTGGGCATAAAAGGCGCGGCGGCGGCAACGGCTGTCAGCCAATGTATCAGCTTTATTATACTGCTCGCGAGCTTTTTAATGAAGAAAACAATAACTAACTTTAAACCTAAAAATATGTCGCGGCAGATTTCGCTCTATTTTAAAATTATCAAAAACGGGCTTCCCTCTTTTTCAAGACAGGGACTCGCGAGCGCTTCTACCGTCGCCCTTAACAACAGCGCTGCTGTTTACGGCGACGCCGCTGTTGCCGCTATGTCAATAGTAGGTAAAATTGCCATGTTTATTTTTTCGGTGGCAATCGGTATAGGTCAGGGATATCAGCCGGTTGTTGGATACAACTACGGCGCCGAAAAATACCAAAGGGTAAAACAGGCGTTTTTCTTTACATTCAAAGTCGGTTTTTCATTGATGTGCACCGTTGCGGTTCTGGGATTTATTCTTGCCGGAAAGGTTTTAACCGCATTTATAGGCGACAGCGCGCTTGCCGTAGAGATAGGCACACGAGCGCTCAGGGCGCAGTGTATTGCCATGCCGCTCGCTATGATAAATGTAATGGGAAATATGACATTCCAGTCAATAGGAAAATCGTGGACCGCCACATTCCTTTCCTGTCTGCGTCAGGGCATATTCTTTCTGCCGTTGATTTTTATTCTTCCGAAGTTCTTAGGCATAACGGGCATTGAGATTACTCAGCCGATTTCGGATTTATTCTCTTTTGCCACCTGCATACCGTTTTTAATCCGTTTCTTTTCAACTCTCAAATACAGAGAGGAAAACAAACTTCCGTAAAGATATTAAAAAAGGCGGGAAAGCCCGCCTTTTTTTTATTTTGTCATCTCTTGAAATTCGCTTTCGGAAATAACGGTAACGCCCAATTCCTCGGCTTTTCTCAGCTTTGAGCCTGCCGCTTCTCCCGCAACCACATAGGTGGTTTTTTTGGAAACCGATGACGCCGCTTTTCCGCCGAAAGACTCAATTATTTCCTGCGCCTCGTTTCGGGTGTACTCAGTAAGAGTGCCGGTCAGCACAAAGGTCATACCCTCAAAGCGCCTGTCCTTTACTTCCCTTAAAGACCGGGTGTTTACTCCCCTGCTTTTAAGCTCCTCCACCGTCCGTTTTGTCTGTTCGAGTGAAAAGAAGTCGGCTACGGACTCAGCCATAATTTCACCGAAGCCGTCAATTTCGCATATTTCGGCTTTTTCGGCTTTAAATATGCTGTCGATATCCTTAAAACGGTCGGCAAGCAGTTTTGAGGCTTTCTGCCCTATATGCCTTATGCCGAAAGCGTAAAGAAGTTTTGCTAAATCATTGGATTTTGATTTTTCCACCGCCGCTTTAATATTCGCGGCGCTTTTTTCGCCCATTCCCTCAATACCGGCGATTTTTTCATAGTCAAGACTGTAAATATCGGAAATTTTGCTGATTATTCCGCGGTTTAAAAATGTTTCAAGCACCGCGTCGCCGAGTCCCTCAATATCCATAGCGTCCCTTGAACAGAAATGAATCAGCACCCTGAGAAGCTGGGCGGGACAATCGGGATTGTCGCAGCGTACCGCCGCTTCGCCCTCTTCCCTGAAAACGGGAGAGCCGCAGGAGGGACAGATTTTAGGCATTTCATATTCACGGGAGTTTTCCCCGTGCTTTACAACGGATAGAACTTCGGGAATAATATCTCCCGCTTTTCTGATTATTACGGTGTCGCCAATCCGAATATCTTTTTCCCTTATAAAGTCCTCGTTGTGCAGAGTTGCTCGGCTTACTGTTGAGCCGGCTACAAGGACCGGTTCAAATATTGCCGTAGGGGTAAGCACGCCGGTTCTGCCTACATTTATCTCAATATCAACAAGTTTTGTTTCCTTTTCTTCCGGCGGATACTTAAAGGCTACCGCCCATTTGGGGAATTTTGCGGTGCTGCCGAGAATTTTTCTCTGCATGAAGCTGTCAACCTTTACTACCGCTCCGTCAATATCAAAGGGCAGGGTATATCTTATATCCCCTATTCTCGCAATCTCTTTAAGCACATCGGATATATTATTGAATTTGCTGAAAAAGGGTATTGTTTTAAAACCGAGTTCTTTGAGAAGCATTAAGGACTCGTAATGGCCGCTGACGCTTTCGCCCTCTATTCTCTGAATATTAAAGACAAAAATATCCAGATGCCTTTGAGCCGTGACAGCCGGGTTTTTCTGCCTTAAACTGCCCGCCGCCGCGTTCCGGGGATTTTTAAAGGGTTTTTCGCCGTTTAGTTCCTGCTTTTCAACTATTCGCAGAAAAGTTTCGCGCGGCATATAAACTTCTCCCCTGACCTCGATAAAGGGAATATCCCTTTTTAACCGCAGAGGAATTGATTTAACCGTTCTGAGGTTGGCTGTAATATCCTCGCCTGAAACACCGTCGCCTCTTGTTGAGCCGCGTGTAAAAACGCCGTCGGTATATTCGAGCGAAACGGAAAGCCCGTCAATTTTAGGTTCTGCCACATATTCGGCGCTTGGGCAACTCTCGCGCACTCTTTTGTCGAAGTCCTCGACCTCCTCACGGCTGAACGCGTCCTGCAAGCTCTCCATAGGCACCTGATGCACAACGGTTTCAAACCGGCTGTCGGCCTGACCGCCTACACGGTGAGTCGGCGAGTCGGGAGTCAAAAGCTCGGGGTACTCCTTTTCAATCGAGTCAAGCTCACGCATGAGCATATCGTATTCGTAGTCCTCAATATCGTTCTCATTTTCCACATAATATCTGTAAATGTGATGATTGAGTTCCTTTCGCAACTGCTCGGCTCGTATTTTCTTTTCGCTGAAATCACTCATTTTTCTCACCTGTATTCTGAAATTCCGCAAAGGTTTCGGGTACGGCTCCGATTATAACCGTCTGCGCTATGCAAAAATTTGTATTTACCTGCGCGGTAACTCTCGCGCCCGGCATTACCACATAAATATCGGCGTTTATTTCAACTATTATTTCATGCAAAGTCTGGTTTATTCCCGCTGAGGTAAAGCTGTTATTAATTGCTGAATTCACATTGTTCGCCAGCGTTACATTGGTGGCTATTCGCGGCCCTTTTCCCGAAAGAGCGCTTATGCCCACGATTGTGCCCAGCGGTATTTTTATTTCACGGTTATCCATATCGAGCACCTTTTCGGACACCGCGCTGCTGATTTCGCTTTTCAGGGAGTTCATTTTAACCGTGTCAGCTTTTATAGCGGTGATTTTCCCCTCGCTGTCCTTTTCAATATCCACAAGCGAGGAATATGTAACATTATTCGCTTTTAAAACCTCGATTATGGCGTTTTCAATGACATTTGTCATCACATTTTCCGCCTGAGTTGCCGCAACCTCCTTGATTACGGGAGCCGCCCTGAACTCATAAACATAGGCAAATCCTGCCAATACCGCGAAAAGCAAAACGGCAAACAGAAAAATTTGCCTGTTCGTTCTTTTGCGAGGAAGCTTTCTTCTCACAAATATCACCCTTATTATTTTATGCCGTATTAAACATTTGTGAATTGGGCAATATTTTACAGGGTGATTTTATGACTGAAAAAGAAATGACTGTTTTTGCCTTTTTATTCGGCGGAACAGGTTACGGACTTATTGAAATACTGTACCGCGGCTACACGCACTGGTCAATGATTATTACGGGAGGATTCGCGCTTGTTTCTCTTTTTCTTATAGAAACAACTTTTGAATCCTCCCCGCTTTATATCAAGGCGCTGGCGGGCAGCACGGTTATTACCGCTCTGGAATTTACCGCCGGAATAATAGTCAATATTATTTTTTCAATGGGAGTGTGGGACTATTCCGGTCTGCCGTTTAACATTTTAGGTCAGATTTCTCTGCCCTTTTCGCTGTGCTGGTTTGCCGCGTCCCTTGCCGTATTTTATATATTCAAAAAAATTAAACCTGTTATTTTACGGCTGAAAGCTTAAATACGCGCACTCCGTGCGGCTCCACGCCCGCCTCAACGCTTTCGCTTATTTCCTGCTCGGTTTTCTCCCAAAGGTCGCGGCAGTTATAGCTCTGCGCCGAAGGAAGACGCACGCTCGCGAGATTCAAAATGTCCTTAACGGCGCATTTGACATTGACCTTTACTGGGCCTTTATTAAGAAAACAAAGAGCAACGCTTCCGTCCGCGAGGGGCTTAACAAGCACATCGGCCACTCCGTTTGACTTAATCCTTACGCACTGTATTCCGAGCTTATCCTGGTCAACGGCGATAATCTCTTCATTTTTAAGAATGTTCAGAATTTTATTGTCGTTATCGCAGGTGCCGTCTTCCTTTACAAAGCTTCTGATATCGTTTCCGAGAATGAGCGGAGCCGCCATCATAGCCCAGAGTGAGAAATGGGACATATTTTCCTGAACGGTAAGGTCGCCGTTGCCGACTTCGAGCATATCCGGGTCGTTAAAGGCTCCCGGCCCGGCGTATTTATTAAGTCTTACATTGACTTCGTATATACCGATAATTGAAGCCCAGTGCGGCATAATATCGGGCGTTGTGCGCCAGATATTTCCCGCTTTTGAAGCCCATTTCCAGGGACGGTTTTTGCCCCACTCGCAGATTGAGAAGAGAATGGGCTTTTCCTCGCAGTTATTTTTCTCGGCATAAAGAGCGGTGGCTCTTTTCAGCTCGGCTCCCATTTTTTCGTACTGCATTGCCGCGCTGTCAGCCGCCGAGCCTACAGGATTTGTAAGTTCAACGGTATTCTCGCCCTTTTTGAGCTTTACTACAAGCTGAAGCCTGCCCTCACGGGAGAAAGCCTTAGTCGGGGGAATTAAAATTCCGTATTTGTCGGTTTTATTGACGGTAACCTGACAGAATTTATCCTTACTGTCGCTTTTGCGCATTACAATGGTAAGAACATATTCGCCGTCCTCGGGCACGGTTATTCCTTTGAACTCTGCCGCGCCTATTCCGCTGCAAAGTCCCTTGATATAGCTTTTGCCGCCGTCTTCCTTTACAAGCTTAGCCTCGCCTGTCAGAACGGCGTTCTGCGCGCTGTACTCCTCCTCACGGGAAATCCCTGCTCCGCCTATTAAAATGCTGTCGATAAAAGGTGCTTTTGAGGGAAGAGGAACATTGTGGCAGAAATCGTATTTAAAATACTCCACGCCCCACTCGGCAAAAGTTTCGGCGTCCGTGCGCTCATGATAAAGCGAAGCCGGCAAATCCTCGCAGGTAAAAGTACCGTTTGAGGAATATATGCCGAGTTTGAGCCCCATAGCGTTTACCTCGTCAACAAGCCATTTTATGCCGTGAGGGAATGTGGTAAGGTCGCCCTGAAGCCTGCCGTTTTCATCTCTCATTGAGGACTGCCAGCAGTCGTCAAGATTAACATAGACATAGCCCGCATCTGCAAGTCCGCTGATTTTCATGGCACGGGCAATATCGAGAATGACATTTTCGTCAATTTTGTTTTTAAACAGATTCCAGCTTGACCAGCCCATAGGGGGAACAGCGCAGGTACCGTTATTATACAGGCTGTCTTTTGAGTAGTGGATTTTTGTTTTTGAAAGAGCCTTTTTGATTTCACAGCGCGGGCATATATTCTTTTTCTTTAAATACACCGCTGCGCCGCCCAAAGCCGCGCCTGCCGCGGCTGCAACGCCCAGCAGAACCGCTTTTTCCTTTTTCATAAATAACACCTCAACTAAAAAACAGGTCAGATGATGCGTTTTCACCGTCTGACCTGTATATTTACTGCCTCGGCCTAAGCCGGTTTATTACTCCTGTACGGGATCCTCAGCAACGGGAGCTTCCTCAGCCGCGGGAGCTTCCTCAGCCGCGGGAGCTTCCTCGGCCTCCTCAACTACCGCGTCGGCGGCAGCTGCGTCAGCTACGGGCGGGTCAAGAAGAGCTTTAACCGAAAGACTTACTCTCTTCTTATCAAAGTCAATTTCCATAATCTTGGCTTTTACCACATCGCCTACTTTAAGAGCCTCTGCGGGTGTGCCGATATGCTTATAGGAAATCTGAGAAATATGAATGAGTCCGTCAACGCCGGGGATAATCTGAGCGAAAGCGCCGAAAGAAGTAAGGCTTACAACCTTGCACTCAACTACGCTGTCAACGGGATAATCGCGTCTGAGAATCTCCCAGGGGTTGTCCTCAACCTTTTTGTAGCCGAGAGAAATTCTCTTGTTTTCGCGGTCAAGCTCCTTGACATAAACCTCTACGGTGTCGCCTACCTTTACAACCTCTGAGGGGTGCTTGATTCTTGTCCATGAAAGTTCGGAAATATGTATCATTCCGTCAACTCCGCCGAGGTCTACAAACGCGCCGTAATTTGTAAGGCTTCTTACAGTACCTGTATAAACATTGCCCTCGGCGACATTTGCCCAGAAAGCCTCTTCAACCTCTCTGCGCTTGGCGGCGGCTACCTCACGGATAGAGCCTACTATCTTTCTCCTCTGCTTATTGACCTCAATAATTTTATACTGAACGGTCTTTTTGAGAAGGTCTTCAAGAGAATCGCTTCTTCTCTCCTTAGCGAGAGAAGCGGGGATAAACACTTTTACCGCTCCGCTCTGAACGAAAACGCCTTTGTTCTCGCCCACAATACCTGTTACTACGCCTTCGCGCACGGTATCGTCAGCTTCAAGAGAATCCCAGATAGCGCCGCGGTCATAAAGGCGCTTTGAAAGCTTGATTGTGCCCTCGCTGTCGTTGGTCTTCATAATGCGGAGCTTAATCTGGTCCCCTACTTTAAGCTCAGCTTTGGGGTCGGCGGCAGGGTCATCACTGTACTCGTCAAAGGGAACATATCCCGCGTGTTTTCTTCCGGCAACTTCGATCTGAATTTCGTTAGCCGTGAATCCCACTACGGTTCCGACAACATTCTGGTCGGAGCTCATATTATTCAACGACTCCTCAAGCATCTGCTCAAAGCCTGCGGTTTCCTCCTTTTCACTTGATACCGCATTGACGCTTTCGTCTGTCGGGTTTACATTTTCTAAGATTTCGGACATGGTTTTTAGTACCTCCTTAATTATACTGTCAGGTGTTGAAGCACCGGCAGTAACGCCTATTGAATTTACGCCGCAGAAGTCTATGTCCAAAAGTTCTTTTGCGGTTTCAATCAAAAAAGTCGGGCAGTTGGACTCGCACACAGCTTTCAGCTTCTGGGTATTTGAGCTTGTCCTGCCGCCTATTATTATCATCATATCGTTTTTTTGTGATAACAACAGAGCCTCTGCCTGTCTTTCTTCGGTCGCATTACATATTGTATCAAAAATTAAAGCGTTTGTATATAGTAATTTTATTTTTTTTACACATTTTTTCCATTCTTTTATGCTGAAAGTCGTCTGCGACACCGCTATAAAGGGTTCGGCGGCGTTAAAAGCGCGGTTTTCAAAAATCAAGTCAAGCTCCTCTGCCGAATTGAACACATAACATTCGCCCCGGCAATAGCTTTTAATTCCCACTACTTCGGGGTGATTTTTGTCGCCGGCTATCAGCACGGGCAAATCGCTTCTTGAATTTTCGTTTAAAATTTTGTGTATTTTTTTTACAAAAGGACAAGTGGCGTCAATGAAATCGAGCCTGTGTTCGCCGCAGTAATCAAGCACTCCGCGTTCAACGCCGTGAGTTCTGATAACCAGCCTGCGCCCGCCCGGGCAGTCCTTGACATCTTCGACAATATTAACTCCCTTTGCCTTTAAATCCTCAATCACCTGCGGATTGTGAATTATAGGGCCGAGAGTGGAAACCGACTCCCCCGCGCTTACAAGGTCATAAATCATTTTTACCGCTCTGTTTACTCCGAAACAGAAGCCTGCCGTTTTTGCAAGAGTTATCTGCACCTGCATTCCTCCCAAAGCTCGGTTATTCTGTTCATTATGAGCGCCGCCGCGGCTTTATTCTCTCTGGTCTTGCCGCCGTCGGTAAAGCCTAAATCGCCGTTCTTTATGCACTCGCCGAATTTTACGATAACCTTTGAGCCTTTTTTATCTTTGTTTTCCATATAAATCGCCACAGGAACGACATCGGCGCCCGTCTGCCGCGCCATCAGCCCTATGCCCGACTTGGCTTTCTGCGGCGTTGAGTCAGGCGAGCGGGTTCCCTCGGGGAAAATGCAGAGCACTTCTCCGCGGCGAATAAGCTCAATGGCGTAGTTTATTGCTCTCATATCGCCCCTGCCCCTGACAATCGGAAAGCCGTTCAAATGGGTTATCGCCTTATTGAGCAGCACATTTTCAAAAAGCTCGTACTTAGCTATGTAGTGGAACTTGCGCTTTGACGCCATGGCGATAAAAAGCGGGTCAAACTCCGTAACATGGTTGGGCGCTATTATAAAACCGCCCTTGCGTTCAAGATTTTCAAGACCCTCAAACTCAACCTTATAGTATGTTTTGCAGAAAAGGTTGCCGACAGGTCTTATATAATCCATCATCTTGTAATTTTTAAATTTGGTGTAGTCAAAATCCACTTTGGGCGCCATTATATTTTCTCCTTGATTACTTCAATAATCTTTTGGGTTGACTCTTCAAGCGTCATTCCCGTTGTGTTTACAAGCACAGAATCCTCAGCAGGTTTAAGCGGAGCAATTTCACGGTGAGAGTCATTGTAGTCGCGCTCCCTTAAATCGTCAAGCACTTCCTTAAAAGTAACCTCGCTGCCTTTTTCTTTAAGTTCCTTATATCTTCTCATCGCCCTTTCCTCATCGTCGGCGGTAAGAAAGATTTTAACCTGAGCGTCCGGCAGAACAACCGTCCCTATATCCCTGCCGTCCATTATGCAGTTATTTTGGGCGGCAATGGAGCGTTGAAGGTCGAACAGGAAACTGCGGACCGCCGGTATTGCGGAAACATTTGAAGCAGCCATTGACGCTTCGGGCAGGCGTATCTCCTCTGAAACATCGTCGTCGTTGAGAAAGACATGCTGAACGCCGCCGATAAATTTAAGCTCCACCCGGATACTGTCAAGAGCCGCGCCTATTTTTTCGGCGTCGGTGGTGGAAATGTTATTTCTAAGGGCATAAACCCCTACGGCTCTGTAAAGCGCTCCGGTATCGACATATATATAACCGAGCTGTTTTGCCGCCGCCTTAGCAACAGTACTTTTTCCGGCTCCCGCCGGCCCGTCAATAGCAACATTTATCATAATTTTCACCTAACGCGGCTCATAGCCGCTGTCCTTTCTTAATTTTCCGCATTTTAAAGCCGCAAGCAAAATTATTTCAGCGCCGCGCTTTTTCCGGCAAGGCGCCCGGTTGAAAAGGCTATCTGCAAATTAAAGCCGCCCGTATAGCCGTCGCAGTCGATTACTTCACCGGCAAAATAGAGTCCTCCGCACAGCTTGCTTTCCATGGTTTTGGGGTTAATCTCTTTAACCGAAACTCCGCCCGCCGTTACGATTGCTTCGGATATATCGTTAAAATCAAGCACGGTGAGTTTTAAGGCTTTTACGGTGCCGACAAGGTTTTTCCGCATTTCTTTTGTTATCTGGCTTACTTTTTCGGACGCCTTTATCCCCGTAAGCCGCAGCACGGGCAGTACAAGAGATTTCGGAAGCAGCAAAGGCAGCACATTACCGATAGTTTTTCCGCTGTTTTCGGAAAAATCTCTTAACACCCTCTCGTCAAGTTTTTCGCTTGAAAGAGCCGGCTTTAAATCAATGTAAATTTCATATCTCGCCCTGCTCATTTCACGCAGATGCGCGCTGGCGGAGAGAATTACGGGCCCGGATACTCCGAAATGCGTAAAAAGCATTTCGCCGAAATCGGTATAAATTTCTTTTTTCTTTTGTGTATCATAAACCTTTATACTTACATTTTTAAGGGAAAGCCCCATACACTCGCCGCACAGATTCTCACGGCAGACGAGAGCCGAAAGCGAAGGTCTGGGGGTGACAACAGTATGTCCCGCAAACTCTGCGAGCTTATAGCCGTCGCCCGTTGAACCGGTTTTTGGATAAGAAAGGCCGCCGGTCGCTATAATAACGCTGTCGGCGTGATACTCCTTGCCGCTCTCTGTTTCAACGCCCCTTACCCTGCCGTTTTCAACAAGCAGTTTTATTACTCTTTCGGTTTTACGCCTGACTTTGTTTTCGGTTATAAAACGGTTTAAGGCGTCAACAATATCAACCGCCTTATCGCTTTTGGGAAAAACGCGGTTTCCCCTTTCGGTTTTCAGCTCAACGCCGAGATTTTCAAAAAAACTGACAGTATCATTATAGTCAAACTCAGAAAAAGCGCTGTATAAAAATCTGCCGTTGCCGGGTATGTTTGAAATCATCTCGGAAACACCGCCCGACCTGTTGGTGACATTACACCTGCCTTTTCCGGTAATCATCACCTTGCGCGCGATTTTATCGTTGCGCTCCAAAAGCAGGACTTCCGCGCCCGCCTGAGCGGCTGTGCCTGCGGCAACAGTACCCGCGGCGCCCGCGCCGACAACAATAATTTTATTCATTTGAGTCACCGTCGGACTTATCGTAAACCTGATAGACATCCCAGATGCTTTCAAGCTCGTTGAAATTGTTGTAAACCTCGTCTCGGCGGCTGAATGTGACAGCCACAATCAAAGCGTTAATAAGGCTCAGAGGCGCTACGAGGGAATCAACCACAGACACCATATCGCTTTTTGCCACAAGAAGTATATCGGCAAACTCCGCTATGGGCGACTCCTCGGAATCGGTTATGGCAATAATCTTAGTGCCCCTGTCGCTGCTGAAACGCAGGGCGTTTATGGTCTGTTTTGAGTAACGGGGAAAGCTGATGGCTATGCACACATCGTCCTTGCTTATTCTGAACATCTGCTCAAACATTTCGCTGCCGCTGGAAGTATCGACAACCGTTACATTATCAAACACCGGTTTAAAATAAAAATACAAAAACTTCGCCAGCGCCGCCGAGCTTCTGACTCCGAGAATATATATTTTTTTAGCGCTGTTGATTGTTGAAACCGCTTTCGCAAATTCCTCTTCGGAAACGCTTTCGAGAGTATCCCTGATAAGCTCAATATCGCCCGTAAGCACCTTTTTTACCGCTTCGCCCTCGCCGCCTATCAGGCTGCTTGAAACCTCCATACGCTGAACTGCCGTCAGCTTTGATTTTATAAGCTGCTGAAGCTCCTTTTGAAGTTCGGGATAACCCTTAAAGCCCATTTCGGTGGCAAAGCGCACTACTGTGGATTCGCTGACTCCTACCTTTTCACCGAGCTTGGAAGCGGTCATAAAAGCGGCTTTATCATAATTCTCGGTTATATACTGAACGAGCTTTTTATGGCCTTTTGAAAGCTTTTTATTGTTTAAATCAATTTTTGAAAAAATAAAGTTTTTCACTTTCAACAACTCACTCCGCTGTAAAATATCCAACAATAATATACAATTAAAGCGGGTAAAAATCAAGTCATTTTGCAAGAAATAATGCAAATTATTTCATTTTTTCAGGGAAATAGGTCATTTCGTTATTGCATTTTGCAATATTTTGCATAGCGGTATTGTAAATATTGCCTGAAACAGTTTCAAGAGCGAACACTCTTCGCGCATTTTCGTCCGTTGCCGAAATATCCGCCGCGGAGGAAACAAACGGCAGAAAAGAGGCTCTTGCAAGACTGCCCATAATTTTTTCGCGCTCCGTTCTGAACCCGAGCAGACGGCAATAGGGAGCTTTAATGAGTAAATCCTCTTTTGTAACGCCCGCCGCCGCCGAAAGCACAGCCCGCCTCACCCGCGAATGAGTGTATCTTTTGGTTTTCATTCTATCATATATTTCTTCAAGGGAAAGAGCATTTATCACCGCGTCTGTGAGCCTGTTTTCAAGTCCGCCGTCGGCGTAAGCGATATTCTGAAAGCCAGAGCCGAGACGGCTCCTGAGAATTGCAAGCACGGCAAGCTCATATTTTTTATATGAGATAATCTCGCCCTTTTCCTGCGCCGAGGAATAAATATCACGGCAGTTTTCGGGAAAATACTCAAAAGCGTTTTCGCCGTTTTCGATGAGATTTCTTATATAGGTAGCGGAGGCAAAGCCGTCGACAGCGAAATTATCGTTATAACCTGCGCCGACTCTTTTTACCGGCATTATTTTCATATCAAAGCCGTTTTTTATAACCGCCTTTACATACTCCGCCGCCAATATATTGTTAGGCGTGCTCAAATCGCACATTCCCTCATATTCCGCGAGCGCTTTCTGACGCGCGTACGGATAGCTGCAACCCTGTTCAAGACATTTTTTGACTTTCAAATCAAAGTCCTTATCAAGCAGTACGCGGGCGGTGTTTTCAAGCTGCCCGGCGCCGGCGCTCTCGGTTCCGAAAGCGATTGAATCGCACCCGAAAGAGCTTAGAATACGCACGGCGTTTTCGGCGAATATCTCCGCTGTCGCGCAGGCATACAGAAAAGGCAGTTCAAGCACAATATCAACGCCGTTTAAAAGGGCGGCACGGGTTCTTGTTTTTTTTGTGAAAACCGCCGGGGAACACCTCTGCACAAAGTTTCCGCTCATTACGGCTACTACCGTATCTTCGGGGTTTTGCTTTACGCTGTCAATAAGATATTTATGACCGTTATGAAAGGGATTAAATTCGCAAACAATTCCTATTACAGACATACGGCTTCCTCGCTTAAATAAATACTTGAAAATAAGATAATACAAGTATATAATAATACAGTAAAATATTTACTTCAAGTAAAATTCTGCATTGTGGAGGATGAAAATGAAAATTCTTGTTATTAACGCGGGCAGTTCTTCGTTAAAATATCAGCTTATTGATATGACTGACGAAAAAGTTATCGCAAAAGGTATTTGCGAAAGAGTAGGTTCGGATGATTCTTCAATCAGCTTTAATGTCACCGAAAACGAAAAAATCAAACTTAAAGTGCCTATGGCTGACCACACCGCCGCCTTCGCAGAGGTTAAAAAGGTTCTTACCGAGGGCGAGCACAAGGTAATCGACGACATCAGCGAGATAGCGGCCGTCGGTCACAGAGTTGTTCAGGGCGGCTCTCTTTACAACAAGAGCGTGCTTATTGACGACGAGGTTATTGCGGGTATCCGCAGCCTTTGCGACCTGGCTCCGCTTCACAATCCGGCTCACATTCAGGGTATTCAGGCAAGTATTGAGCTTTTCGGAAAAGATGTTCCGCAGGTTGCCGTTTTTGACAACGCTTTTCACAGCACCATGCCTCCCGAAGCGTATATTTTCCCGATTCCCTATGAGTATTACACCAAATATCAGATTCGCCGCTACGGCTTCCACGGAACTTCGCACCGCTTTGTAAGCGCGAGATGCGCCGAGGTTATGGGCAAAAATGTTGAGGACCTTAAAATTATTACCTGCCACCTCGGAAACGGCTCTTCGATTACCGCTGTTAAAAACGGCAAGGTAATTGACACCACAATGGGCTTTACTCCTCTTGACGGTGAAATAATGGGTACAAGAAGCGGCTCGGTTGACCCCTCGGTTATTCTTTATGTTATGGAAAAGGAAGGACTTTCGGTTAAGGAGATGGACACGCTTCTCAACAAAAAATCGGGCGTTCTCGGTATTTCGGGGCTTTCCTCCGACGACCGCGATGTTAAAACAGCCGCCGCCAACGGGGACAAACGCTGTCAGCTTGCCAGAAGAATTCAGATGTACGAAATTAAAAAATACATAGGCGCATTCACAGCGGCTATGGACGGCGTTGACGCCATTGTATTTACGGGCGGTATAGGCGAAAACGCGGACGATATGAGAGCAGCCGCCTGCCGCGGTCTTACATATTTAGGCGTTAAAATAAACGAGGAAGTCAACAAAACTCTTATAAAGGGCGCGGAGGGCGAAATTTCGACTCCTGACTCGAAAGTAAAAGTTTTTGTTCTTCCCACAAACGAAGAGCTTGTTATAGCGAGAGACACGAGAGATATTGTAAACTCGCTTAAAAAGTAATCACACACGCTGTCGACTTAAAAGCCGTACCGAGTATAACGCTCAGTACGGCTTTTTATATATTTTATGTGTTTTATTTCTGTTCTTTTTCCTTTAACTTCTCGCTGAGTTTATATTCCGAGCCGAATTTTCCGAGGCTGTAAGAGGTTCTGTTTTTGGCCTTGTAACTTCCCTTTTCAACACGAGAATAGTTGATATTCTTCGCTCTCATATAGCTTTTGAAAAATTCAAGACGCCGGTAAAAATCACGGTAATTGCGGTTTTCAAACTCTGTCCAGGCGTTTTCAGCCATTGCGTAAATACGGGGAAAAACTGAAAACTGCACGGCGTTTTCATCGGTTATCCACTCAGTCCAGGTTTCAAACTCCGTTCCGATAACGCGGTCCTCCAAGCCTGCCAAGCCTGCTTTTACCGGGTCAAAATTATAAATCTTTTTAAGCGGAATACGCGCGTAACTCATATCAAAATAGAAATGCGAAACGGGTGAAACTATGAATTTCCGTATGGAAGCCTGCTTTTTAAGCCAGCCGCGGCTTCGGTTTATCCAGTAATGACAGGTTATATCCTTATCGGTTATATCGCCGATTCCGTCATTCCACTCGATAGCGCGCTTGCCGTATTTTTTTAAAATGGCATTGATACGGTTGACAAAAAGCTCCTGAAGCTGAGCGCCGTCTTTCAGGTTATTCTCGTTCATAACTTTTTGACACTCGGGACACTCTTTTTCATAAATTTTAAACCCGCGAGAGGCTTCGTCTCCGCCGAGGTGAAAATATTTATACGGGAAAAGTTCGCAGACCTCCGCGAGCAGCTTTTCGCAGAATTCATAGGTTTTTTCCTGTCCGGCGCACAAAATTTCTTCGGTTATTCCGTTTTCACAAAGCGGCTCGCACCCGTTTTTGCGGCAGGAAAGCTCGTTATATGCCGCAATTAAAGCCACGGTGTGCCCCGGCATATCAATTTCCGGTATAATATCAATACACAGCGAGTCGGCGTATTCCACAATTTCGCGTATTTCGCTTTTCTTGTAATAATGGAAATACTCCTCACCGGAGGCCTTCATAAATCCGAGAAGTTTGTCGCCGCCCAAAAATTCGTATTTTCTTTTTGACGAAATTTCGTTAAGCAGCGGAAACACTTCGCTTTCGATACGGTATCCCTGGTCGTCGCTTAAATGCCAGTGAAATTTATTGAGTTTAAGCATAGCCATTTCATCAAGCAGGCGTTTTACCGCCTCCTTGCCGAAAAAGTGGCGGCTTTCGTCAAGCATTGCTCCCCTGTGAGAATAACGGGGTCCGTCAAATATTTCGGCTGAATTGAGCACAGCTTTGCCTGTTCCGTCCTTACTCTGCAAAAGCATAATTTTAAGGGTAACGGCTCCGTAAAAGGCTCCCCTCTCGTCGGAAGCCGATACGGTTATCCCGTCTTTATTTATTTTAAGGCGGTAAAACTCAGCGGGAACAGAAGAATCCGTTTTAAATTTTATTGCGCCATCTCCGGCATTTTTATCGGTTTTCAGGAAGTTTGACAAATAAACGCCCGCTTTTTTAAATTCCGGCACGCAAAGCACCGCGGTCTGACAAGTTACCGTATATGTATCCTCAAAAGCTTCATACTTTCGGGGTTTGGGTATAATACTGTATTTAGGCACGCTCATATTTTAACTCCTCCAAAACCTTTAAGCAATAATCCGGCACATCTGAAATAAGCGCGTCACAGCCGTACTCCGCAAGTCTTTTAATATCGTCATACTCATTGACTGTCCACGGATTTACGGCAATATTGAGCCCGTGGCACTCCTCTACGGTCTGCCTGTCAATCAACAGCCGCAGAGGGTGCGCCGCGTCAGCTTTTAACTGTTTGCAGTATTTTGCCACCGAGAAGTTCATAATTTCCCTGCCCAAATCGTCATTCTCATACAAAAGTCCGGTTTTAACGGTGCTGTCAATCTCTTTTGCCTCAAATATACAATCGGGGTTAAAGCAGGAAATAATGACTTTATTTTGAAGATTATGCTTATATACCTCTTCAATAGTCCTTTTTACCAAATCGTTTTTGGTTTTGGGAGCTTTAAGCTCAATGTTAATTAAGGTCATATCCTTTACAACTTCAAGCGCCTCTGAAAGCTTCGGAAGCCTGACGCCGGCAAACTCTGCGCCGAAATACGCGCCGAAATCAAGGCGGCTGAGCTGCTCATAAGTCATTGAGGCTATCTCGCCGCTGCCGTTCGAGGTGGCGTCAACGGTATAGTTGTGACAGATTACAAGTTCATTGTCAAGGCTTAAATGAACATCGGTTTCAATTCCGTCGGCTTTAAGCCTTACCGCCTCAGAAAAGGCGGGCAAAGTGTTCTGAGGCGCTCTTTTATTCGCTCCCCTGTGCGCTAAAACAAGCGGCATATATATCCTCTCCTTATAACATAATCCACAGCTTTATTTTACATAATAAACAGTCTGTTGTAAAGGGTTATTTTACCTTTCTTAAAAGACTTTCGCACCACTCCACAATTTTGAATTTAATTTTATATTTTTCGCCGTTTTCAACTATTTCGTTCTCGCCACCGGTCAGCACATCTTCAACCGAACATTCGGCGTCTGCGGCAGGCAGACACATGGGCGGAAACATTACGCACCACCAGTTTTTGCCCTTACCCTCGCCTATTATCACTTTGACAGCCGTATAATACCCTGCCGGCAGGGTTACCGAGTTATCATAGGTACGGGTTGAAAAATATTCGCTGGCTACGGTTATTTTCACATCATAGTCATAGCCCTCGTTTTTTATTGTTTTAAGAGCGGCTTTTCTGAGTTCTTCGGTCTGCGGAAGTATTTTGCTTTCCGCTTCGTCTGCGGTTACCGACCCGTCGAACACCTCTTTGCCCGCAGCCAGAACCGCATCGCGTACTTTCAGCTTTAACGCCTGGTCTTCTGCGCTGTCGGAATTGGCTATAACATGCATTCTGAGCATTTTATCCCGGATACTGCCGCATTTTTCGGAAAAGGCAGTTATACTAAGGCAGCAGCAAATAATTATTCCCGCGAGAACAGCGGCTTCTATTCTTACCGCTTTTTTTTGAAAAAATGTTTTTTTAAGCAAAAAAATCACTCCTTTTTCAAAAGGAGTGTTGGCAGTTTTTTCCGGTTATATTCAAAAAATAAAACGGAATACAAAAACCGCCGAAGCTGACGCCCGGCGGCAAAAATATTATTTAATCCCCGCAAAGCCGGCAACGGCGAATAATAACCTGCATATAAGCAGGTGGGTGCTTTCCGTCTGATTTCTGTGCTCCCTTCCTCCGCCTGAGGCGGGAGGTCTGCTCCCAATCATCCGAGAAAATGCTCCCGTTTAAAGTGTGTTGGGTTAATATCGGCCGAAGTTATCGCACTTCGCAGGGTGATTATATTTTAACCTGTTTTTTTAAAATCAGTCCTCATTCTCAAAGGAAAACATATCCTCCAGGCGCTCTTCAAAAATTCTGCCCACTTCATCGTACTCATCGTCGTCCTCAATGGGTTCAAGATAAGTTTCGCCGTTTTCCTCGCTGACTTTGAGAATTATGCACTCGCCGTCATCGTCGAGAATTTCCTGCGCCTCGTCATAAACGGGCAGCAGAGCTACATATTTTGCCTTATCGGTTTCAATACGGTCGAGCTCTTCAAAAATATGCTCCTCGCCGTTTTCGTCAATTACCGTTACTATGTCGGGATTGTATTCTTCACTCATAAATTTTTCTCCTTACGCTTTCTAAAATAATTTTAACCGAAATATGCGTTTCCGTCAACAGGAAAATAAAGAAAGCCGCGCCACGGCACGGCTTAAAATTAAAATCGGGAATTATAAAATATATACTCCGGACTCCAAGACGACTACCTCTTTGCCGCAGGAGCGCAGATATTTATACACGGGCTCGTCAAAAATTCTGAAATCGCTGACGGAATAATCCTTTAAATTTACCGTTCTTACCTTATTGGAATTTTTATTGCACACAAAAAGCTCGTTATCGTACTTTGAAAGAGATACAGGACAGTCAAAGGTACCTGAATCCTCAGAGCCTATTCTCATACTGAATTTTTTATGGGATACAGAATAGCTCACAACGCAGTTAAGCTCCGGCACAACGCTCCAAATCTGCCTGCCGTCGCATACCGCGCCCTGAATTTCACAGTCGTGATAAACCAAATCGCTCGACCAGAGCATTTTGCCCTCCTGTGAGAAAATTCCTGTTTCACCGCCCGGATAAACCACAACCACCTGTTTCGCGGGGGTTATATCCGCGTCGCAGGAAACATAGTCGCCGAGCTGCTCCGCTATTTCCTTGTAACCCGCCCCGTATTTATTAAGTAAATACACGCTTTTCGTAACCGGGGTGTTCTGCATTCTTTTTATATCGTATCCGTGAAAGCTGACTCTTGCCGAGCCGTTTTCAAGAATCTTTTTTCTTGTATATATGATACCGTTTGAGAATGCGATGATATCGAAAACCGAGTCAACAATTTTTTGCATAATTTCACCGCTGTCATAAATTATTATTCATTATTGTTAATATTTTACTATCTTTTTCTCAATCGGTCAATATTTTATCGGCTTTTTTGTCGTAATTTGTTGCGGCAGTTTTTCCATGTGGCCTCACAGTCCGCCTCGGTACAGCAAATTTTTGTTTCTCCGTTCTCTTTTACCGTTTCTTCCATGATTATATTCCTTTTAAGATGTGTACAGTACTGCTCGTAATTTCTTTTTGTTTCTTTCAATATCCGTCACCTCAATTTATTATATTCCCGCAAGTCATAATTTAATCTTAACAATAATAAAAATTACTGTGAACAAAAGGGAGGAAAACATAAATGCAGTCTTCAAAAATTTTTCTTGCGGTTATTTTCGGAATCTGGGTACTGACGGTCTTAATTTTCTACATAAAATCCAAAAAGTTTTTTACGGCTCTGTTTTTCTGCGCCCTTCAAGGTGTTTGCGCGCTTTTTGCGGTTAATATTCTCGGCTCGTTTATATCGGTTCATCTTCCAATCAACGGCTGGACAATCGGTATTTCGTCCTTCGCGGGAGTTTCGGGAGTTATTATGCTTTTGCTGTGCGATACATTTTTGTCTTGACAGTACCCCTTTCGCTGTGATAAAATAACACAGCAAAAGGACATTTAGCTCAGTTGGTAGAGCATTCGCTTGACGTGCGAAGGGTCAGCGGTTCGAGTCCGTTAATGTCCACCATAAACGCCGAGCTTAATTTAAAGTCCGGCGTTATTTTTTATTGTTCTTTTAATTAAGGTATGATATTATAAATTAAGGAATTGAAAAAGGACGAAGGGATATTATGGAAATATTTTCTACCGTTATACTGATAATCGGAATAATTGCCTTTGCCGTTTCCGGCTCGATGATAGCCATACGAAGAAAGACCGACCTTTTCGGCGTGGTGCTGCTTGCCATTATGACAGCGCTCGGCGGCGGACTTACAAGGGATATGGTTTTCGGATTTACTCCGCCGTCAATGTTTTACATGCACGAATATCTTTTGCTTTCCGCATTGACCGCTTTGCTTGTATTTCTGTGCGCGCGAGCTTACAGCCGTCCGTATTTGGAAAACGAAGCCAAAATCGAGCACATCAACGATGTTTTTGACGCTCTGGGACTCGGAATTTTCGCGGTAATCGGCACGCAGATTGCTATACAAAAAGGTTACACCGACAATTATGTTATTGTGATAGGCTCCGGACTTATTACCTGTATCGGCGGCGGTATAATAAGGGATATTCTGACAATGTCGGTGCCCTTTGTTCTTGTTAAAAGAATTTACGCCATTGCCGCTATATGCGGCTCCGTGGTGTACTACATAATGTATCTTTTGGGCATAAATGACGGAATAGCGATTGTGGCGGGTACACTTACCACATTTATTCTGCGTATTCTCGCCATGATTTTTAAATGGAATTTTCCGAAAGCAATTAAATAACAGCAAAAAGCGCGCGGAATTCCGCGCGCTTTGTTTTAATATACCGCTTATTCGTCCGACGCTTCGCTTTTTGCGTCGGTTTTCTTTTTAGGCTCAATGACCACATCAACGGGTTTGTTCGCGGTTTCAATTTCTTCGCGTTTTTTGTCGGCCTCGGCTTTTTTGCGGTAATGCTCGGCGTGCTGTTTCTTATGCTCTTCTTCAAGCTTTGCCGCAAGGTCCCTTGCCCTTTTGAACTTTCCGCCCATTTTTATAAGGAACAAATCCCGGTCTTTAGGAGAAAGCTCAATGTATTTTTTTATTTTTTCTTTTTCCTTGGTTTTTTTATCTTCCTTATAGAAAAAGTATCCTATATAAATTTTGTTCTGTTTTGAGAGTGAGGCTTTCCGGGCTTTTTTCGCGTCCTCAGGGGAATCGGTAATTTCAAAAATATCGCAGTAACGGATTTTTTTGCGGATAAACGGCCACTGAAAAATAAATAAATGATCCTCTTGAAGGGAATACTTTGTATTGAATATCAGCGGAAGTAAAAAAGCCGCCTCGACTATCAGCAGAAACACGCCGGTCCCATTAGTAAATGTCTTTATGTAAAGGAAATAAGACAGCACGAAAAGCCCTACGATTACAAGATTCATAACCACCAGCAAGGCTATCGCCGACGCGCCTACCGCACTTCTGAAATTACTGTTGTTTACTTTCATAACTACCCCCGGAGGAAAATATGAAAAACACAAAAAAATTTTTTGTAGGCATTGCAATCGGCGCTGTGAATATTATTCTCGGCGCCGGCGGAGGAATGCTCACGGTTCCGCTGTATAAAAAAGCCGGAATGAACCAGAGGGAAGCCCAGATTAACGCCGTAGCAACCATTCTGCCAATTACAATTATCAGTACGATTATATATCTTAAAAACGGCAATGTCAACTTTTCGGATTCCTACGCTTTTTTGCTGCCCGGTTTGCTCGGAAGCGCGGCAGGCGCTTTTCTCATAAAGAAGATAAAAAACAAAACCCTTTCATACGCTTTTTCGCTGTTTATGATATGGGCGGGAGTGAGGCTGATTATAAATTGAATTACATTATTTCGGCGGCAGCGGGTTTTCTTTCGGGAATGATAGGTTCAATGGGATTCGGCGGAGGCGGCGTTCTGATTATATATCTTGTGATTTTCGCCGATTATCCTCAGCTTAAAGCTCAGGGAATAAATCTTATTTTTTTTATTCCCTGCGCGGCTTTGTCGGTGATAATTTATCTTTTTAAAAAACAGATAAAATTCAAGGAAATCTATCCGGTTATTTTAGGCGGTATCTGCGGAGCGCTTCCTGCCGGATTTCTGCTCGGCGGCATAGACAGCAGGCTGCTTCCTAAAATATTTGCCGCGTTTTTAATTTGTACCGGAATTTTGACGGTTATTAAGACAAAAAAGGAAAATAAATTGTTGTAACCCCTTTCACATTATGATACAATTTATATAAGTTTTAATGAAAGGGAAAACAGATTTATGAAAAAATCAACAAAAATTATTATAGGCGTGTTGATTCCCGTTTTTATAATCACGGCAGCGCTCGCGGTTTATATTCCGGTCTTGCTGACGCCGCTTGTTAAAATTGACTTTTCGGCTCAATCGGAGCTTACGGGCAAAGCCGCCGGATTTCTTTACGGATTTGCCGAGCCCGACATTCCCTCGGCTGAAATTGCCGAAAGCGCAGGCGTAAACAGTCTTGCCACAAAGCCCGCGGGAGGCTTGCAGCACCCTATCGGAGAAATTACGCAGGTGGCCGGCACATTCTTTTCTGCCGGCGGCGAGCTGATTGTTGTTTACACACAGGATATGTACGATACATGGTATTATCAGCTCGACAGCCTTGAAGAGTACAACGAAAAGGTGAACAAAACCGTTTCGGAAATGGAAGAGCTTGAATACAGCGAGTCGATTGCCTACTGCATTTACAACGAGATGGACAACGGCCAGTGGTTCGGCGACTTTTCCGTTAAGGAAAACCGGGAAATTTTTTATGACGCATGGCTCTCTACATACAATGTTGTAAAAGAAATTAACCCGCAGGCGAGAATCGCCGGTCCCGGACACGCGGTATATAACCGTGATTACTTAGAGGAGTTTCTGAGTTACTGTATTGAAAACGGCTGTCTGCCCGACATAATGGTATGGCACGAACTCGCGGAAGATTCGATATACCACATGGAAAGCCATTTTGAGGAATATTATCTGCTGTGCGACAGCCTTGGAATCGACCGTATTCCCGTTTGCATTTCCGAATACGGACTTATGAAAACCAACGGTATTCCCGGCGAGAGCGTCAAGTGGATTAACCGTCTTGAAAGTCAGGACGCATACAGCTGCGTTGCCTACTGGCGCCTTGCGGACAACCTTTCGGACACGGTTGCCGATGATGTTACGCCCAACTCAAACTACTGGGTATATAACTTCTACGCCCAAATGAAGGGAAAAGAGCTTGCCGTTTCGGAACGAGATATTTTAAAAAGCAACATGGGCAAATTCCTGAAAGGAAAAGCCGACTTGGCTTACAAGGGGCTTACAGCCTGCGCTTCCTTTTCGGACGCCGAGCGCAAATTTTATGTTCTTGCCGGCGGTACTGACAGAACCGGCAGAATAGTTATTGAAAATATAGACGAGTCCTGCTTTAAAAGCGGCGACAAAGTCACGGTAAAAGTCAATGTTGTGGATTACAAAGGGCTCGGCGGCGCGGTTTACGAGCCGGAAGAGCTTATGACCAAAACCTGCACGGTACGGGGCGGAAAAATAAAGTTCAGTCTTCCCGCTGAAAGAAGCACACAGGCTTTTCTTATTGAAATAACGCCTTTCACGGGTGAGGAGGACGACTTTGAGGACGATATTTTTGACAGATACGAAGCGGAAGACGCGAAGCTCTACGGCAGCGCGCAGGCAACCGACTGGATAGCCTACGCCTGTTCCGAGGGCAAAGTTGTAAAAGGTCTTGATTCCGCGAGCGAAATTGAGTTTACCGTTAAAGCCGATGACGACGGGCTTTACGCCATTGATTTTGTCTATGGCTGCGGTCCGGTAGGCGCGGAATACAACGAAGACGGTAGCGTTAAAAACAAAGGCGAAAGAATATCGGCAGATGTAACTGTCACCGTAAACGGAAACGCTCAGAACGGGCAGACTCTTGTTTTCCCCTCGACTATCAAAGAGGATTATATGGAATGTGTTACGGGTTATTTCCAGCTTAGAGAAGGCAGGAACACCATAAGCGTTAAATGCTCAAACGCCGTACTGTCCCTTGATTTTATTGATGTTTATGAGCACGATGACGATGACGAAGACGAGGTATATTTTGACCGGCTTGAACTGCGAGGAGCAGATGAAAGCGATAATGTTTTCTCGATTTATGCAAAGGAAGCCGGCAACTACAACATATCCCTTACCGATTACCGCAGCACGGAGTTTGTGTTAAACGGCACAGCGTTAAGCGATGTGCGGCGTTCGACATCGAACGAAAGCTACATTACGCTGTATCTGCAAAGAGGTTACAGCAAGCTTGAAATTAAAGGTGACGCGGCTGTTACCGAAATTCACCGCGCAAAATCAAGCGCGGATTACAAAGTTGTGTCCCCCGGCGACTTCACCGTATTCGGCAGTGCGCTGTTGGAAAACAACGAGAACACGCTTTCCGGCAAAAAAATCGGCTGGATTTCTTCCGACAGCGAAAACGGCTGCAAATTCACGGTAACGGCTGAAAAGGCAGGGTATTATCAGTTCACGGTTGAATACGCCAATAACGAGGAAGGCGGTTTTCACGATTACAATGTTGACCTTATTGAGAGGTATATCACGATAAGTATAAACGGTGAAAAACAGGGAAATTATTTTTTCAGAAGCACATACAGCTGGGAAAACTACAAAACCCGGACAATTACTCTTTACCTTGACGAGGGCGAAAACGAAATAAGCTTTACAAACGACGGTTCTTATTCCTTTAACAACAAGATAACCTACGCGCCGGACATCGGCACGGTTACCGTTAATCCGATATAATTCAGAGGTGCAAAATATGGACTACAAGCTTCTTTTTTCTCCTATGAAAATAGGAAACTGCGAAATTAAAAACAGAATAGTTATGCCGCCGATGATGCTCGGATTCGGTCAGTTTGACGGCACGCCTACCCAGAAGATGGAGGATTACTACGAAGAGCGCGCTAAGGGAGGCGCGGGACTTATCATTACCGAAATTACGAGGGTTGACGATTTTTCGGGCGCTTCCGCATTTGCTCAGCTTGGGCTCAGCCATGACTACCAGATTGAGCCTTTAAAAAGAATGATTGATAAAATCCACCGCCATGACTGCAAGCTGTTTGTTCAGCTTCATCACCCCGGCAGGCAAAATTTAGGGCTTATGATGGGTACTGTTCCCCTCTCAAACGCATGCCGAAAAATTATGGGAAGCGCCTATGACAAAATGTTTTACAAAATCGCTCCCATGGGCAAAAAAATGATGGAAAAAGACCTTGTTCTGCCCACATGGTCGCCCTCTAAGGTTGAAAGAGCCTATTCGGCTGAAAGTCTTAACAGGGAGATGAGCGTAAAGCAGATTGAGAAAATTATCCGCGAGTTTGCCGACGCCGCTCTGCGCGCCAAAAAAGCCGGAGCTGACGGAGTGGAGCTGCACGCCGCACACGGTTATCTTATTCAGCAGTTTTTAAGCCCCTTTACCAACCGCAGAACCGACAAATACGGCGGAAGCCTTGAAAACCGCATGAGATTTTTGCTGGAAATAATTGCGTCAATAAGGGCAAAATGCGGCTCTGATTTTCCCCTTGTTGTACGCCTTTCGGTAGATGAATGCTATGCCATGATTGGTCAGGAGGGCAAGGGATACACCCTTGAAGACGGCGTTAAAATGGCGGAAATTCTTGACAAAAACGGCGTTGACGCGATAGATGTTTCCTGCGCGGGATACGATACTTACAATTACTGGCTGGAACCCGTTTCATTTGAGCCGGGCTGGCGGAAATACATGGCAAAAGCGGTAAAGGAAAAAGTTTCTGTACCCGTTCTTGCCGCAAACCTTATAAGAAGTCCAAAGCAGGCTGAGGAACAGCTTGAAGAAGGTATTCAGGACTTTGTATGCCTCGGCAGAAGCCACATAGCCGACCCCCATTGGGCGCAGAAGGTTAAAAACGGCGAGGAAAATCTTATTAAAAGATGTATTTGCTGCCTTTACTGTATGGAAAGCATGCAGAATAACGCTTATAAAGGCTCTCACGCAAATTGCTCGGTCAACCCTCTGCTCGGTCACGAGAGATACGCTCTTAAAAAGGACGGAAACGGCAGAAAAGTGCTTGTAATAGGAGCAGGCGTAGCAGGTCTTACAGCCGCTCAGACTCTCGCTGAAAGAGGATTCAGCGTAAAAGTATATGAAAAATGCGAAAAGCCCGGCGGTCAGGTAACTCTTGCGGCACAGCCTCCGAAAAAAGAAAAAATTTACTGGTGCGTTGAGGACTTGGCCGCGAACTGTTCGGCCCTCGGAGTTGAAATAATTTATAACACCGCCGCTGACGGCAAGCTGATAGAAAGTGAAGCTCCCTACGCTGTTTTTGTGGCAACGGGAGGCGCGCCCGTTATTCCCCGTTCCATTGAGGGAACCGACGGCGAAAATGTATGCACGGCGGCGCAGGTGCTTGACGGCACCGTTGAAATAAAAGACAAAAAGGTTGCCGTAATAGGAAGCGGAATGACCGGTCTTGAAACCGCCGAATATCTTTGCGGTATGGGCAACCGCGTGTGCATTGTGGAAATGGCTGACAGCCTTGCCCCCGGCACATGGATGCAGCATATTGACGACGCGGTTCCGAAGCTGAAAGCCTGCGGCACGAAATTCCTTACTTCAAGCAGGCTTGTTAAAATCGGCGACGGTCAGATAGAAGTTGAAAGCACAAAATCAAAGAGCCTGCACATTGAGCCGGCCGACTTTGTTGTGCTCTCCCTCGGCGTAAAGCCGGTGAACGAGCTTGAAAGCGCCGCCAAAGCCGTTTGCGGCAAGGTTTGCGTAATCGGCGACGCCTCAAAATGCGGAAGAATAGCGGACGCTACCGCAAGCGCCTTTAAAGCTGCCGCAACGCTGTAAAATCACCGCAGAAATCCGGCTAAGACCGTAACAATGTTAAAGATTTAACAAAAAAGGACACTTTTATGTGTCTTTTTTTGTTATTTTCCCGAAAATTATTTTTTAAATGCTTTTCTATTGATAATAATAACTATATATTGTATAATTTTTTCATACTGGAATAATTTGTATTTTATTTTAACTTGTGTTTGGAGGCAATAAAAATGAAAGTACAGTTTACTGAAACCGTCCTTCGAGACGCTAACCAGTCCCTTATTGCTACAAGAATGCCTTTTTCGGCTTTCGAGCCGGTTCTTGAAAAGCTCAATAAGGCCGGTTACTATTCTCTTGAATGCTGGGGCGGCGCAACTTTTGACTCATGCCTTCGTTACCTCAACGAAGACCCGTGGGAGAGGCTGCGTAAAATCAAGGCGAAATGTCCTGACACCAAGCTTCAGATGCTTTTGCGCGGACAGAACCTTCTCGGCTACAAGCATTATCCCGATGATGTAGTCAGAATGTTCGTTAAAAAGAGCGTTGAAAACGGTATCGACATTATCAGAATTTTTGACGCACTCAACGATGTGCGCAATATTCAGGTTGCCGTTGATGAAACAATTAAAAACGGAGCTATCGCTTCGGGCACAATCTGCTTTACAATAAGCCCCATTCATAATCTTGAAGCTTATGTAAAACTCGCGAAAGATATGGAAAACATGGGCGTGCAGACTGTCTGCATTAAGGATATGGCAGGCATTATGGGCCCGCAGGAGGCTTATGACCTTGTCAAGGCTCTTAAAGAAAACATCAAGCTGCCCGTTGTTGTTCATACTCACTCAACAACCGGACTCGGTCCGATAACCCTTCAAAAAGCGGTTGAGGCGGGCGCAGATGTTATCGACACCGCTATTTCGTGCTTCTCGGGCGGTACAAGCCAGCCGGCGACCGAAACTCTTGCCTACTCGTTCAAGCAGCAGGGATACGAAGTTGATCTGGACGCTGACATCTTAAAGGAAATCAACGATTTCTTCAAACCCGTAAAGACAAAGGCTCTTGAAAGCGGACTTCTTAACCCCGTTGTTCTCAGCACGGAAACAGACGCTCTTAACTATCAGGTTCCCGGCGGAATGCTTTCAAACCTTGTCGCTCAGCTTACCGCTCAGAACAAGCTTGAAAAATTCCCCGAAGTTCTTGCGGAAACTCCCAGAGTGCGTGAAGACCTCGGTTATCCGCCCCTTGTTACTCCCATGAGCCAGATGGTAGGCGTTCAGGCAACCGCCAATGTTCTTGCCGGAGAGAGATACAAGAACATTTCAAAAGAAATCAGGGCTTATATTAAGGGCGAGTACGGAAAAGCGCCCGGCAAAATCAACGAAGAGCTTCAGAAAAAGGTTCTCGGTGACGAGGCTCCCCTCACCTGCCGCTATGCGGACACCCTTGAACCCATGTTTGAAAAGACAAAAGCCGAACTCGGCAGCAAGGCGAAATCGGACGAAGATGTTCTTTCTTATATCGCGTTCCCGGCTCAGGCTGAAAAGTTCTTTGAATTAAGAGATGAAAAAGAGAAAAACACCTTCTCATATTCAATAAAGAAAATTGACTAAGGAGTGAGAGCAAATGGAATTAACGATGCCTGAAGCCCTCAACATTTCCGTTACGGGCTTCATAGTTGTATTTATTGTACTGATACTGCTCGCTTTGGTCATTCTTGTACTTTCAAAACTCATAGGGCTGTTTACTCCCAAAGGCAAAGACTCAAAAAAGAAAGCCGAAAAGGCAGAAAAAGCCGCCGATACCGCGGTTATGAAAGCAGACGCCCCTGCGCCGGTTCCTGCCGCAAATACTGCGGCTCCGGCAAGAGCGGCAATTCCTTTCGGCTCGGTTGAGCTTTATAAGACGGGCGAAAAAACAGCGGCGGCTGTTATGGCGATTATCAGCCATGAGACCGGTATACCCCTTAACCGCCTTGACTTTAAATCAATCAGGCTTAAAGACGACCTTGAGCTTTATAAGACCGATGACAAAACGGCAGCGGCCATTATGGCTATTACAAGTCATCAGACCAAGATACCTCTTGACAGACTGGTTTTCAAATCAATTAAGCTTATTGAAAAATAACAAAGGAGATATTCAAAATGAAATATGTAGTTACATTAAACGGAATGGATTATGAAGTTGAGGTTAACGAGCTTAACGAAGCCGTTGTTACCTCTGTTGTTCCCACTGTTGCGGCGGCTCCTGCGCCTGTTGCCGCTCCTGCTCCTGCTCCTGCTGCGGCTCCCGCGCCTGCGGCTGCTCCTGCTCCCGCTGCGGCTCCCGTGCCTGCGGCCGCTCCCGCTCCCGTAGTTGTCGGTGAAGGAACAACCGTTAAGGCTCCCATGCCCGGAACAATTCTTTCGGTAAATGTTTCTCAGGGTCAGGCTGTAAAAGAGGGAGATATTCTCTTCATTCTTGAAGCTATGAAGATGGAAAACGAAATTGTTGCTCCCTGCGCAGGCACCGTTAATCAGGTTGTCGCCACCAAGGGAAGCAATGTTGCCACTGACGAAGTTCTTGCCGTTATCGGTTGATTGGAGGAGTCCGGATGTCAATCGTTAATGCTTTAATTGATATCTTTCGGGATTCAAATTTTATAAACCTTGATTGGCAGAACTGGGTAATGATTGCAGTTTCGTTCGGACTTATTTATTTGGCTGTTGTCAAAAAATTCGAGCCTCTGCTTTTACTTCCCATAGCATTCGGTATGCTTCTTGTCAATATTTATCCCGAAATTATGGCTGACCCGCTTATGACCTCGTCCTATTCGGGAGAAGTCGTAGAGGGGGCTCACTGGTATGACACGGGCGTTTTAAGGCTGATTTACGCCGGCGTTAAATCGAGTATATTCCCCTGCCTTATCTTTATGGGCGTCGGCGCTATGACCGACTTCGGCCCTCTGCTTGCCAATCCTTCAAGCCTTATTCTCGGCGCCGCGGCTCAGCTCGGCATTTATGTAGCTTTCCTTGTTGCTATCGCCACCGGCCAGTTTACGGCTGAGGAGGCCGCTTCAATCGCCATTATCGGAGGCGCTGACGGTCCTACCGCCATCTATCTTACCGGTAAACTTGCTCCCCAGCTTTTAGGACCTATCGCCGTTGCCGCGTACTCATACATGGCGCTTATTCCGCTTATTCAGCCGCCTATTATGAAACTGCTGACAACAAAGAAGGAAAGAAAAATCAAGATGGACCAGCTGCGCACCGTAAGCAAGGCTGAAAAGATTATTTTCCCGATTGTTGTTACCGTTATATGCGTGCTTACGCTTCCGTCGGTTGCCCCCCTGCTCGGTCTTCTCATGCTCGGCAACCTCTTTAAAGAAAGCGGAGTTACCGACCGTCTTTCAGACACCGCTCAGAACGCTCTTTGCAACATTGTAACAATTTTGCTCGGCGTTACGGTTGGCGCGACAGCGGAAGGAAAAACTTTCCTTGATGTTAAAACGCTCCTTATTATCGCCATCGGCCTTCTCGCGTTCTCGTTCTCAACGGCAGGCGGCGTTCTTTTCGGAAAACTGCTCAACCTTATCACACGCGGAAAAATCAATCCGCTTATCGGTTCGGCAGGCGTTTCCGCCGTTCCTATGGCGGCAAGAGTATCACAGGTTGAGGGAAGAAAATACAACCCCTCAAACTTCCTGCTTATGCACGCTATGGGCCCGAATGTTGCGGGCGTTATCGGTTCGGCTGTTGCCGCCGGTTTCCTGCTTTCACAGTTCGGCTGATAAAATCATTTAATACAGCAAACCCCCTGCGGCAGCGCTATTGCCGCATGGGGTTCTTTATTTATAAATATTCATAAAAGCTCAACGGGAATTTCGTCTTTAAGGCTTACTTCGTCAGGTTTGACGCAACAGTTAAACGCCCTTATCTCCACGCCGTTTTCAGCCGCTTTAACAAGCTCCTCGGCGAATTGCGGATGAGCTTTTACATTAGGTGAGAACACCTCGGCGCTGCCGCACAGCGCTATAAAGAATACAAATGCCCTGTAGCCCTCTCTGACGGCTTTTTGCAGTTCTTTAAGGTGTTTTACTCCCCTTTCGGTCGCGGCGTCAGGAAAAAGCGCTCTGCCGCCGTTTACAAGGGTAACGCTTTTAATCTCGGCAAGTATTTTGCTTTTTTCGGTTTGAGCGAATATGTCAAGCCGGGAATTTCCGAATTTATATTCGGGACGGCAAAGGACTACTTCCGGCTGACTTTTAAAATATTCAAGCGCTAGCTTGTTGACGGAATTGCTGTCCACATTAAAAAGCTCGCCGTTTTTACTTACGGTTATCAAATCGTAACGGGTTTTTCTGTTGGGATTTTTACTTTTTTCAAGATAGACGCGCGCGCCTTTTAGGAAAAGCTCACGGCATCTGCCGGTATTTTTCACATGGCAGATTTCCTCTTTTCCGTTTATTTCCACACAGGCTGTAAATCTGTTGGGGCGGTTTATGAAAACCGCCTCGACCATATTATTATATTTCATAAAACCTCATAAAAAAAGCGGCAATAAATTGCCGCTTTAATTTTTATTTCGCGTTTGCTTTTCTTGCCGCTATTTCCTCAACCATTTGCTTTTGCTTTTTCTCGGTTATGGTGTAGAAGAGCATGGGGATAATTGTTCCCACCATACTGATAGCGCCGGAAAGCACCAGAACATTCCACATTATCTTTTCGCCGTCAGGAGTAATTGCCATGGTAGCGGCAGGGTTAATGCCCGCCCAGTCATAAGAGAACACGCCTACGAACGCGCCAACAGCCATACCGACCTTATTGATGAGAGTCTGCATAGCGAAGCATATACCCTCGCCTCGCTCGCCGGTTTTCCATTCAAGGTACTCAACCGTATCGCCTATCATAGCGTATGTAATAATGTTGTTTACGCCCTGCGGAATACCGAGAAGAACAAGCCCTACGGCGCAGACAATAAGTTTCCACGGCTTATCATAGCCGATAAAGTACATTGCGAACATTACAACCGCGCCGAGGATATGAACATAGATATAAGCCCATTTTTTGGTGAATTTCTTTGTCATCCAGGGAACAAGCAGTGAAGCTACCAGTCCGCCGGGTACAACCAAAAGGGTTATAAGGCTGTACCAGCCCTCCTGTTTAAGGACATATTTAGCGAAATACAGACCGCCGGTATATGTATAAACCATTCTCGCTCCGCCGAGAATACCCGAAAGAACAACCAGAAGGAGCTCCTTATTTTTAAAGAGCAAGCCGAGATTGTGCCACAGGCTGGTAGGATTATCGGTCGAAGTGAATCTTTCCTTAGTGTTTTTAAAGCCGTAGAAGAACATAGGCACGGCAAGAAGAGTAAACACAAGGGCGCATATAAAGTAAGTCCATTTAAGAGTGTCGGCGTTTGCCTGAATAAACTGGGGTTTAACCGTGTCGATATAAGTCATGGCGGTTTCGCTGTCAACGCCGAACTGCGACATAATTTCGGAAATATCGTCCGCTGTATATTTATACTTGGCGGTAACCGCTCCGGTGATAATGGGCACTCCCACGGTTACTATGCCGGCGCCGAGTGTGCACAGAAGCCTTGTAACGGTAAGCATATTGCCGCGCACAACGGTATCGTTTGTCATGCAGGTGGAAAGTCCCCAGTAGGGAACATCAACTATTGTATAGACAACGGACCAGATTACATAGATAACCGAAATCATTACAAAGGTTGACTTTGTTTTAGCCGGGAAAAACGGCAAAAAGCAGATTATCGTCATAACCGCGATGGGAATGGCTGTCCATTTAAGATATGGGCGGCATTTACCCCATTTTGTTCTTGTTCTGTCAACAATACTGCCCATAATCGGGTCGTTCAGAGCGTCAAAAATACGGGTGCCGAGCATTAAGAAAGCAACTGCCATAGCGCCTGTAATTGATTTGAAAACAGTTCCTTTTTCAGCGCTGCCGAAAAGAAGCGCGTCGGTCATAAATATTGTAAGATATGAACCTATTATGGTGCATATAAAATTCTGACCGAAGCCGGCAATACCGTATGCCAGAGCTTCTTTTGGCTGAAGATTTCCGTCATTCGGCTTTGTGCCGTAAATTTTGTGCAGTAAATCGTTAATTTTCATATTCTCCCTCTTTCTCATAGTTATCTATATAATATTAACACAATTATGCCGTAATTTCAATGATATTTTATTAAAAATATTTGTCCCCCCGGACAGATCCGGAAGGACAAATTTATGCTGTATTGCTTTGAATTTACTGCTTTGCGCCGTTGTCGAACATTTCAAGCGCCTTGACGCTCACCGCGAAGCAGCCGGCAAGTCCGTCAAGATTCATATTGTCGTATGTATCTCTTCTTGTATGATAATAGGATTCAAGTTTATGATTAAGTCCTGTAATGCCGGTCGCCCTGAATCCTGCCTGAGCAAACGCAGCGGAGTCGGTAGCGCCGCCCAGCGGAGGAACCCAGCCTTTTTTGCAGGGAATGCCAAGCTCTTTGGCGGCTTCCATAAACAAATCGGAAACATCTTTATCAGCTTTAACCGTTCCGTTGAGGTCACGGTAATTTGCCATAAGGAATTTCGGGTCATGGATAGTGTCATAAGAGAAAATGAATGTAGGCACATCGTCAAAATCGCCCTTGTGCTCTTCGCACCACGCCTTTGCGCCGCGAAGTCCCGCCTCCTCGGAGCCGGTGAGAATAACGCCGATTTCGGTATTTTCAAACTCAATACCCTCGTCTTTGAGCGCTTTGAGAATAGCTATGCCCATATAGCAGCCCGAAAGGTTATCGTTCGCGCCGTCAACAATTCTGTTTTTATTCCACATCCAATAAAGGCCTACAAGGAAAGGAACAAACGCGAGTCCGCCGAGCGCGAATTTAAACAGCACATCAGAGGTATCGACAACTCCGGCAGATACGCCGTGCTTAACCATATAAAGAATTGAAATCACCATATAATAAACCGCGCCGATTCCGCAGATAACAGCGTGAGCCTCAAAGCCTACGCCGCCGAGCGCGTAGTTTACCGGCCACTCCCATGCGGCGTCAGGATGTCCGTTAAAAATTATACGGCGTTTGACATCGCCCGTGCAGATTTTAAGAGCGGTTACATTATGACCTGTTTTCTCAGGGAAAAAGCGGTCGATAAGCTTTTTGTAAAAGCCAAACTGAATAAGAACTATTATGAGCCCTAACGCGATTAAAACAACCGACAGAAGCGGAATGTAGAAAAACGCGGCTATGGCAATAAGCACAAAGGTTATTGTAAAATAAATCCAGCCGTAGAACGAGCCGGGGTTTTCCTTGAAAGGCTCAACCTCAACCCTGTCGCAGCCGCAGTCGTTTTTGAGCACATCCGCCATATACTCGCAGGCCTGTTTTTCGCCCTCGGAACCGGGTGAGCGCTTTTCAAAGGTTTTGATTATATGCGTGATTTCATCAAGCATATACTGAGCCGCCCAGTCCTTTTTGTCGATAATTTTTTTAAGATCCATATTATTACCCCCTTATAATAAAGATATAATAACATATTTTTCCGTTAGTTGCAACAAAAAGTGTCAAATACCGCAGCCAAAAGTTGCCCAAAAGCAAAAAAATATGCCGCGGATTTGCTCCGCGGCAATTTATGTTAATTTTTTTGTCCGTAATAGGCGTTCGCGCCGTGCTTTCTTAAATAATGCTTATCAAGAAGTTCCTGCTGCATGGGGCTTATTCCCGGATTCATCATAAGGTTATGCCATGCCATAAACGCAAGCTCTTCAAGCACCACCGCGTTGTGCACAGCGTTCATGGGGTCTGTTCCCCATGAAAACGCCCCGTGCGAATGGACAAGTACCGAGGGCATATCGTTTTCGCTGATATTTTCAAAGGTTTCGGTAATTACCCTGCCCGTTTCATACTCGTACCTGCCGGCGATTTCCTGCGGTGTCATTTTGCGTGTACATGGAATCTCGCCGTAGAAATAGTCGGCGTGAGTTGTTCCGAGAGCCGGTATTCCCCTGCCCGACTGGGCGAAAACGGTTGCCCAGCGGGAATGGGTATGAACAATACCGCCTATATCGGGGAAAGCGTTATACAGCACCACATGGGTATCGGTATCCGAAGAGGGGTTCAAGCCGCCCTCAACCTTTTTTCCGGTGGCGAGGTCAACCACAACCATATCCGAGGGCTTCATGGAGTCATACTCCACACCCGAGGGTTTAATAACCATAAGCCCTTTTTCACGGTCAACTCCCGACACATTTCCCCATGTAAATGTCACAAGGTGATATTTTGGCAGCAGTAAATTCGCCTCGCAGACGAGTTCTTTTAAATCTTCAAGCATCAGCGTTTCCTCATTTCAGCTTCCAGGCAAGGTCGGCAAGGAAGAGCTGCTGTTCAAGAGCCTCAACCGTAGTATCCTTGCCTATATGGACATACTCAATATCCATCATCTTGGCAAAGTCGCGCATCTGGTCGGCGGTTACATCGTGGCTTAAAACGGTATGGTGCGCTCCGCCGGCTGTAATCCAGCATTCAAGGCCTGTTTCCAAATCGGGATAAGCTTTCCACATTACGCGGGCAACAGGAAGATTGGGCATTTCCATTATAGGCTTGACGCACTCAATATCCTGACAGATAAGGCGAAGTCTGCCGCCCATATCAATTAAGCTTACAACGATGGCTTTGCCTGCTTTGCCCTCAAACACAAGTCTTGCCGGGTCTTTCTCATTCATACCTATTCCCAGAAAATGCGTTTCTATTCTGGGTTTTGCCGCGGCAAGAGAGGGGCAGACTTCAAGCATGTGAGCGCCGAGGCTGTATTTTCCGCTCTCTTCAAGGTGATATGTATAATCCTCCATAAAACCTGTTCCGCCGTCCATACCCTCGCTCATAGCCTTTAATATAGCGGTCATAGCGGCAACCTTCCAGTCGCCCTCGCCGCCGTAGCCGTAGCCCTGAGCCATAAGGTGCTGACTGGCAAGTCCGGGAAGCTGTTCCATTCCGTAAAGGTCCTGGAAAGTATTTGAAAACGCCATACAGCCCTCGCGGTCAAGCATCTTTTTAATAGCGATTTCTTCTTTCGCCTGATAGCGCACTGCCGCTATGTCGTCGGTAGCCATTTCGTATTTATCGTTATACTCCGCTACAAGTGCGTCAATTTCGCTCTCGGTTACGGCGTTCATTTCCCTGACCAAATCGCCCACAGCCCAAGTATTGACCTGCCAGCCGAGCTTTGCCTGAACCTCTACCTTATCGCCCTCGGTCACGGCAACCTCACGCATATTGTCGCCGAAGCGCATAACCTTTAAATTCTTGCTGAAAGCTACGCCTACTGCCGCGCGCATCCAGCCTGCAAGGCGCTCCCTTACTTTCGGGTCGGTCCAGTGACCGGCGATAATCTTTCTCGGCATACGCAGACGCGCTGCAATAAAGCCGTGTTCACGGTCGCCGTGAGCCGCCTGATTAAGATTCATAAAGTCCATATCAATTTCCTCGTTGGGAATTGACACATTATACTGAGTTGCAAGGTGACAGTACGGCTTTCTCAGGTCAACAAAGCCGTTAATCCACATTTTGCTGGGGCTGAAAGTGTGGCACCATGTAATAATACCGGCGCAGCGGTCGTTATAGTTAGCCTCTTTTACCACATCGGTTATCTCTTTATTGGTCTTTGCGGTAACCTTATAAACAATTTTGCAGGGAAGCGTTTTGCTTTCGTTGAGCTTGTCAACCATCTCCTGAGCGCGCCCGGCTACCGTTTCAAGCACCTCGGGTCCGTAAAGGAACTGACTGCCGACTACAAACCAAAATTCATAATCCTTTAAACTCATAACTGTTTCTCCTTATATTTTTATTTAAGCGCTTCAACCGCCGCTTTTTCGGCTGCCGAGGCGGCTTTGTATTTCTTCATAAATGCGTTAAAGCCTTTAACATCGTTTTCGTCCGGCTCCACCGTTGAGCCGGCGTTTTCCGAAAACACCTTATTGTTAAGGTAATCCTCCAAAGTTTCACCCTCGGCGCGGTTCGCGCAGTAAGCGGCAAGCAGGGCAATTCCCCACGCTCCGCCCTCGCCCGCGGTTTTCATTACGGAAACGGGCACATTAAGCGCTCCCGCCATAAGCTTTTGACCGACAAGCTTTGTCTTAAACAGTCCGCCGTGTCCCAAGAGTTTATGAAGCTTTATATTTTCCTTTTCAAAGAGAATATCCATTCCCATACGCAGAGTAGCCATTGTGCTGAAAAGCTGGGCGCGCATAAAGTTGGCGAGGGAAAAATCGGCGTCCGGCATTCTTACAAACAGCGGTCTGCCCTCTGCGAGTCCCGCGACCGGCTCACCCGAAAAATAGTTGAAGTTTACAAGTCCTCCGCAGTCGCTTTCGCCTTCAAGGGCCGCGTTATACAGCATATCGTAAAGAGCCGGTTTACTGACATTCACGCCGGACTTATTTAAAAGCTCCGAAAACAGCTTTACCCACGCGTCCAAATCGGAAGTACAGGTATTGCAGTGCACCATCGCCACGGGTTTGCCCTCGGGAGTAGCGACCATATCGATTTCGGTATAAATATCGTTAAGAGGTTTGGGGAGCACCACCATAGCGAAAATGGAAGTTCCCGCAGAAACATTGCCGGTATTGGGAGTAATGCTGTTGGTTGCCACCATACCCGTTCCCGCGTCACCCTCCGGCGGACAGAGCAGAATACCGCTTTCAAGCTCGCCTGTGGGGTCCAGAAGCACAGCTCCCTCTTTTGTGAGAGTTCCGGCGTTTTCGCCCGCTGTGAGTATTTCGGGGAGAATATCGCCAATTTTCCACGGCATTTCGGCTGTCAAAGCGTTGAATTTTTCAAGCATAGCTTCGTCATAGCAGTTTTCAGAGCTGTCAACGGGGAACATACCTGCCGCCTCGCCTACTCCGATGACCTTTTTGCCGGTAAGCTGCCAGTGAACATAGCCTTCAAGAGTTGTTATAAAATCAATATCCTTTACATGGCTTTCGCCTTTCAGAACAGCCTGATAAAGATGCGCCACGCTCCAGCGCTGAGGAATATTAAAGTGAAAAAGCCGTGTGAGCTTTTCGGACGCCTCTTCGGTTATGGTATTGCGCCATGTTCTGAACTCGGCAAGCTGCTTTCCGTTTTTATCAAAGGGCAGATAGCCGTGCATCATAGCGGAAAATCCCATCGCCTTAAAGCTCGTCACCCTGACGGAATATTTTTCGAGCGCGTCTGCCTTTAACTCTGCATAAGCGCTTTGAAGTCCTGCCCACACATCGCTTAAACGATAAGTCCACACTCCGTTTTCAAAGCGGTTTTCCCAGTCAAAGGCTCCCGAAGCCAGAGGCTCGTGATTTTCGCCTATCATAACCGCCTTGATACGGGTTGAGCCGAACTCAATTCCGAGCACGGTTTTTCCGTTTAAAATTTCAGCCGCAGCCGCCTGTTTTTCCAAAATAATCAGCCCCTGTTCGCTTTTTTACAATTATATCATTTTAAATTCCAAATCTCAATACAAATTGAGTTTAAGTCACGCTTTTTTGCAGACAAAGCAGAGCCAGCCGCCGTCCTCATATCTTTCGGCAACCTCAAAGCCGTTATCATAAAAGGCTTTTGTTACCTCTTCCTCACGCGGGGCGATAATGCCGGAAGTTATAAAAACTCCGCCGTCCTCCAAAAATCCGCCCACCTGAGAAGAGAACATTATTATTATATCGGCGACTATATTAGCCACGATTACATTGTATTTTCCGCTGACCTTATCGACAAGGTTTCCCTTTATGAAAGTCAGTTCAGGCTCGGTCATACCGTTGGTAATACCGTTTTCACGGGCTGTTTTGACCGCCAACGCGTCAATATCAACGCCCACGGCGCTCTGCGCGCCCAAAAGAAGCGAAGCTATGGACAAAATACCGCTTCCGCAGCCGCAGTCGAGCACCCTGTCGCCTTTCTTTATGTGTTTTTCAAGCGTTTCAAGACAAAGACGGGTTGTGTTGTGCCCTCCCGAACCGAAAGCGAGCCCCGGCTCGATATTGAGCACAGCTCTGCCGTCCGCGTCATAATCGTCAATCCACACAGGTCTTATAAGGAGTTTTTCACCGACTTTAAGGGGTTTGAAATATTCTTTCCAGTTATTCTCCCAGTCCTCGTTTTTACATTCCTTATGGTCGATTTTATAGGGTATGCCCTCGCTCTCATAACGCTCTCTCAGAAAAGAAATGGCTTCGTTATAATTCTCCTCGGGAGAAATATATATATGCACATACCCTTTGCTGCGGTCCTTTTTAAGCAAATCCTCGTCAATCAGGTCAATATGAGCTATCTCCCACGCGTCCTGTTCAAGATTACGGTAATCCTCAATATAAATTCCGTAAGGAACCGCCATTGAAGCAATATCGGCGCAGCGGTCGATATTTTCCGAGTCAACCTCTATTTTAATTTCTGTCCAGTCCATAAAGCACCTCTTTTATTAAACAAAAAGCAGAGAAAAGGGCTTTGCCCAGAACTCTGCTTTGTTTGCATTCTTTCGGTTTGTATATAAGAATTATACCAGCTCTTTAACCTTGGCAGCCTTACCGACTCTGTCGCGAAGATAATAGAGCTTGCTTCTGCGGACACGGCCGCGTCTTACAGTTTCAACCTTCGCTACATTGGGAGAATTAACGGGGAATACTCTTTCAACGCCTACGCCGTAGGAAACGCGGCGTACTGTGAATGTCTCGGAAACGCCGCTGCCTTTACGGGCAATAATATTTCCCTCGAAAACCTGTATTCTCTCTCTTTCGCCCTCACGAATCTTAACATGTACCTTAACTACATCACCGACTCTGATTGCGGGGTTGGCCTCTTTAACCATACCCTCTGTCATCAATTTTAATGCGTCCATAACTAACCTCCGTAAAAATTTTCAAGCGTTCTTACCGGAAATAGCAGAGGACCGCCCGAGATTATAAGTTATTTTGTGCGGAAATCTCCGCAATAGCCTAATTATATTACCACACGAGGGAAAAAATTGCAATAGTTTTTTTCAAAATTTACTCTGTCAAGCCGAAAAGTTACATTATGTATCGTTTTCAGCGGAAAATTTCCGAATTTTCGGTGTAGGTCTGTATCTTTTTTACATCGGCGTCGGTCACCTCAAAGCCGGTGCCCTTAACAAGCGCCTCAATGAGAAGCGAGGGATTTATATTGTTTTTTGTTCCCGCGGAAAGCGTGGTTTTTATAACTAAGGCTTTGTTTTTCTCGCTTACGGAATACTCCTTTATATGTTTCCTAATATTAACGCTTCTGACTGCTTTTTTCTTGCCCTGTTTTACCTTTTTTTCAACGGTTATTTCATCAAGCGAAATAACAGAACGCGCCTTTTGGCAAAGCTCTTCGGTATAATTCTCGAAGGTAATTTGGTATTGGGCGTTGCGTATATCGGAAGCGGCAAAAACGGGTTTTGATATTCTTTTTACCTCAAACCCATTGGGCAGAGCTTTATTGAGAGAGTCTGCGGCAAGCTGAAAATCCATCTCTTCCACAAGCCGGAAATCGACCGTTTCGCAAAGGCTTTCATACCCCAGCGACAGCGGCATGGCGAAAGTCAGAAATGCGTGGGGATTGAATCCCTGCGTAAACCATACGGGGATTGCCGCCCGTTTTAACGCCCTTGTAATACAGCGCACCGTATCAAGATGCGAAATATATTTGGCGTTGCCGGTTTTTGTATAAAACATTCTTACATCGGTCCAGCCGTTATTTCCTTGCATCACATTTACCCCCGTTGAGCTTATTGGCGCCGCAGGCGGAGCATTTGACGCGGCAGTGCGGAGTTGTCAGGCTGCTGCGCGCTTTGATGTCCTCATCAATCAAAAACTCTTTTCTTATTCCGTAATCCATGTGGTCCCACGGCAGAAGCTCGTCATATTCCCTTCGGCGGTTGGCGTAAAACGCGGGTGAAAGAGAACATTCAGAGAATGCCTCTCGCCATTTTGAAAAGTCGAAAAATTCGTCCCAGCTGTCAAACTTACAGCCTTTTTGCCAAGCTTTGTATATGACTTTTCCGAGCCGGCGGTCGCCCCTCGCAAGCACTCCTTCAAGAAGCGAAGTGTCGCTTTGATGATAGCTTATTGAAATTTTGCGGCTTTTTACCGAAGAAAGCAGGTGCTTTTGCTTTTCTTCAAGCATTTCGGCGGTATCCTGCGGCTCCCACTGAAAAGGCGTAAAGGGTTTCGGCACAAAAGAGGCGCAGCTTACGCTGACCGTTACGCTTTTGCCCTTTTGCCTCCGGGGATTTTCGTAATACAAATCCACTACTTTCTGCGCGAGTTTTGCAATACCGGAAATATCTTCCATAGTCTCGGTGGGAAGTCCCATCATAAAATAAAGCTTAACAGCGGACCAGCCGCCCTCAAAAGCCTTTGAGGCGGTTCTCATTACCTCTTCCTCGGTTACATTTTTATTGATGGCGTCACGAAGCCGCTGAGTTCCCGCTTCGGGAGCGAAAGTCAAAGAGCTTCGCCTTACTTTTTTTAGCTCCTCCATAAGCTCGTCCGAGAAATTGTCAACTCTAAGCGAAGGGAGCGCGACATTTATTTTTTCTTTCAGCGCCCACTCAAAAAGCATGGGTATGAGTCTGCCGATTTCTGTATAGTCGCTGGTACTCAGAGAACACAGCGAGATTTCGTCATAGCCTGTCGAGTCGCTTATGGCTCTGCACTGACGGTTTATTGTTTCGGGCGTTTTTTCCCTTATAGGTCTGTAAATAAAGCCTGCCTGACAAAAGCGGCAGCCCCTTATGCAGCCCCTGAACACCTCGCCTACCGTTCTGTCCTGCACCACATCAATAAATGGCACGACAAAATTTTCAGGATAAAACGCCTTGTTCAAATCGCTTACAATTCTTTTTTTGACGCGTGCGGGAGCGGTCTCAAAATTTTCAACGGATTTTAAAGTGCCGTCGTCATTATAGGTCACATTGTAAAATTCCGGCACATACACTCCCTCGATTTTAGCCGCCTCACGCAGGAACTGTATTCTTGAAGATCCTTTTTCCTTATGCTCTTTTAAAAGGTCGATAAGCTCGTTTGTTACCTCCTCGCCCTCGCCGGGGAGAAAAATATCAACAAAATCCGTTATAGGCTCCGGGTTGCAAACACAGGGACCGCCGGCGATTACAAGAGGAGTAAGACTTGTCCTTTCGCTTTTTAAAACGGGTACGCCGCCCAAATCAAGCATATTTAGCACATTGGTATAACTCAGCTCATACTGCATGGTAAAGCCGATAATATCAAACTCGCTGAGGCTGTCTCCGCTTTCAAGCGCGTAGAGTTTAACGCCGTTTTCACGCATCAGGCTTTCCATATCCTCCCACGGCGCGAAAACCCTTTCGCACCAGGCGTCCTCACGGGAGTTTACAAGGCTGTAAAGAATTTTCATTCCCAGATGCGACATACCTATTTCGTAGCTGTCCGGAAAACAGAAAGCGTAGCGGATTTTTACCTTGTCCTTATCTTTTATTACGCTGTTAAGCTCGCCGCCGGTGTAACGGGCGGGTTTCTGAACTTTTTTCAGCAGTTTTTCAGCTTCTTTCGGAATCATAACTAACCTCACACAAAAATATAGAATGATTATACAATATTTTTGCGGTATTTTCAATAATCATTGCCGCCCAGCATTGAAAGAGTTAAAAAAACGGCGATTATAATTACGGTAAAATTTTTATTTCCGGCAAAAAACACATATATTCCCCAAAGATACACGGGCGCGAGCACCGTTACCGACGAGATTTTAAGCGCCGCACGGCAGAACCCCTGTGAAAAGCGAAGTGAGAGCAGAAAATAAAGAGCCATGCCGCCGTCGAGCCTTTTTACGGGAAGAAGGTTAAAGACGGCAAGCAGAAGATTGATGCACGCGGCGGTCAAAAATATGTTTTTTTGAAAAATCCAGTATAAAACTCCGCACAGCAAAAAAATTCCCGCGTTTGTAAGCGGTCCGCTGAGGGCTATGAAAACTTCCTGCCTGAAGCTTAAAAAGTCGCTTTCATTTCTTATTATATTCATACCCGTTATTTCAAGGCGTACGGCTTTAATTTCGTTTTTGCAGGCTATCATTGCGGCAAGATGTCCGCATTCGTGGAGAACTGACGAAAACAAAGCGAGCAGAACCTCGCCGGGCGCTCTCAGCGACAGCATAAGCGCCAGAACAGCCGCAAAGTAAAAGCTGACGGAAAGCCGCACGCCCTTTACCGTAAAGCTCATTTAAAGCACCCACCCGGGATTTATATAGCTCCCGTTAAGATTGATTTCAAAATGAAGGTGCGGCCCTGTGGCGTACCCTGTTTCCCCCACAAGCGCAACGGTACTGCCGGCTTTTACTTTTTCGCCTTTTGCGGCGAGCAGGATTTTACAATGATTATAAGTTGTGAAAAGCGACTCGGAATGCCTTATTATAAGATAATTACCGCTGACGCTGTTATAACCCGCCTCGGTTACGGTGCCTCCATAAGCCGCAAACACGCGGCTGCCCTCTTCGGCGGCAATATCAACGCCTTTATGAAGCGAATATTCCCCGGTTATGGGACTTACTCTGTAACCGAAGCCCGATGTTACCGTACCGCCGTTTACAGGGCGCACGGGCGAAACGGTTAAACAAACGGGAGAAAAGACAGCCTTTTCTCCCGTTTGCTCTTCTGTTTCTCCGAGCGCTGAGGCGCTCTCCTCCTCACCGCCGGAATTTTCCGAAGTTTTTTCTTCATTCTTCTGCGCGGTAACTTCCGGGTCCCATGAGGTTGTGGGCGCAAAGGTAAACTGCGCCGCTTTTTTAAACACCTCCAAAAGCTCGGAAGCCGCCATATCCCTGCCGCCCACCGTTGAGGCGTAAAACTCCTTTATCCCCTTGGAAAATCCGCCGTCTCCCCGGCAGGCAAGGAAAAGTATTCCGGTTACAACAAGCGCCAGCGCAAGGTGCAGAAGCGTTATTTTTGACAGCGTATTTTTGCGCTTTTCGCTGTCCTTTGCCTTAGCGGAAACCGAACGGTGCCTGTATTCGCCGCGCTCATAAAAATTATTGTCCATATTATCACCATTTCAATTTATGATGAGAATACGGACAATATGTCAATTATTTAAAAAGTCTTACGATTTTAGCGCGCTCGGCTGAATTTACACCGCGCTTGCCTGCCGCCGAAGTGATATATTCGAGCAGCTTTGCCTTATTTTTAAACACGGGAACATTCATATCGCAGTCGTCGGCAATTTTGATTTCAGAGCGGCTGTCGGTGAAAAAGAGAATGGGGAAAACATCGGCGGACACATCAAGGTCAATAAGCAGTTCCCTCATTTTGCCTGCCTGACGGGCGACCTGCCTTGCGGGATTTTTTACCTCTTTTTCATAAACCTTATTATTCTTTGAGTGCTTAATCTGCTTCCAGCTGTTCTGAGAGGTTTTGCCGTGAATTATTCCGCTGTAATTCTTGGTTTCCACAATAAACACGCCGTTTTCGCCTATAACCACAAAGTCGAGTTCCATCTCTGCGCCTCGGTTTCGGATTACGGGATTTGTTATAACGGTATAGCTTTTGGGAAGTTCTTCGAGGAAATCAAGCGTCTTTTTTTCGCCTTTTACCCCGGCTTTGAGAATAAAGAACCTTTTGCGGTAAATCAGATAAATAACAGCCATTACAACGCCCAAAGCGATAAAAATACAGGGAAAAGCCATGGGCAAATCGGTTTTTTTCTGTAAAATCAGAACGCCGGTCCATATTCCCGCGGCAAAGAACACCGCCACGAAAAACAAAGCGAAAGCGGAATACAGAAAATGCTTATTTTTATCTGATTTCAGCTCGGACTTGACTTTAAAGACTTTTGCCATTTTATCTTCTCCCCGTAAATATTTTTAAAACACCTTTTTCATAACGGCTCCGTCTTTCGCCGATGAAACAAGAGTCGAATATCTCGCGAGCCAGCCTTTTTTAATATTGGGCTCCGGCTTTACATAGCTCTTTCTTCTCTCGTTGAGCTCTTCGTCGGAAACCCTGACATTTATTTTGCTTGCGGGTATGTCGATTTCAATTATATCGCCCTCGTAAATGAGTCCGATTTCGCCGCCTGCCGCCGCTTCGGGCGAAACATGGCCTATTGAGGCGCCTCTGGAAGCGCCGCTGAATCTGCCGTCGGTGATAAGCGCAACGGTTTTGTCAAGCTTCATACCGGCAAGCGCTGAGGTGGGATTGAGCATCTCTCTCATTCCGGGACCTCCGACAGGGCCTTCATAGCGGATTACAACCACATCGCCGTCCTTGATTTTGCCGCCGTAGATAGCCTCAATAGCGGCGTCCTCGGAGTCAAAAACTCTTGCGGGGCCTGAATGCACAAGCATTTCGGGAGCAACCGCGCTGCGCTTTACAACGCAGCCGTCCTTGGCTATATTGCCCCAGAGAATCGCAAGTCCGCCGGTTTCGCTGTACGGATTGTCAATGGGACGGATAGCGTCGGTATTTTTAATATACGCGCCCTTAATATTCTCGCCCACGGTTTTGCCCGTAGCGGTGATAAGCGAAAGGTCGATAAGGTTTTTCTTGGCAAGTTCAGCCTGAACAGCCGGAATGCCGCCCGCGTTGTTGAGGTCGTGCATGTGAGTGCCGCCGGCAGGAGCGAGATGGCAGAGATTGGGGACCTGAGCGCTGACCTCGTTGAACATGTGAAGGTCAACGGGAACCTCCGCCTCGTTGGCAATCGCGAGCAGGTGAAGCACCGTATTGGACGAACAGCCGAGAGCCATATCGCAGGCAAGGGCGTTCTTAATTGATTTCTCGTTTATAATATCGCGCGCTTTTATATCGTTCTTTACAAGGTTCATTATAGCCATACCGGCGTGCTTTGCAAGCTGTATTCTTCCGCTGTGAACCGCAGGGATTGTTCCGTTTCCGGGAAGAGCTATGCCGATTGCTTCGGCAAGGCAGTTCATACTGTTGGCGGTGTACATACCCGAACACGAGCCGCAGCCGGGGCAGACATTGTTTTCAAATTCCAAAAGCTTGCTGTCGTCAATGATATTCGCCTTTCTCGCGCCGACGGCCTCAAACATCTTTGAAAGCGAAGTTTCAACGCCGTCAACAAGTCCCGACATCATAGGTCCGCCGGAGCAGACTATTGCCGGAATATTAAGGCGGACAGCCGCCATTATCATACCGGGTACTATCTTATCACAGTTGGGAACGAGCACAATGCCGTCAAAGCCGTGAGCCATTACCATGGTTTCAACGCTGTCGGCAATAAGCTCGCGTGACGCGAGGGAATATTTCATTCCCACATGGCCCATTGCAATTCCGTCGCACACGCCGATTGCCGGCACCATTACGGGAGTTCCGCCCGCCATTCTTACGCCGGCTTTTACCGCTTCCGTAATTTTGTCAAGATGAATATGACCGGGCACGATTTCGCTGTGAGCCGAAACCACCGCGATAAGGGGGCGTTCAAGCTCCTCTGCCGTATATCCCATAGCGTAAAACAGGCTTCTGTTCGGGGCGCGCTCAACGCCCTCTAAAACGCTTTTACTTCTTAATTCCATATAAAGACCTCCAATCATATTCATAATTATATGACAAATAAACCGCATTTTCAATATTTTTATTATTTTTATTTATTTGCTTTTTCATTTTGAATGATGTATAGTAATTATGTTTAATCCCTTAGAAACAGAGGAAAAAATTATGCAGAATGAAAATCTTGCCCAGAGAACGGCCGACAGGCTGCGCGAAATGATTGAAAAACAGGGCGTTTACAAATACGGTGAAAAGCTGCCCAACGAAAACGAGCTTTCGCAAATTCTAGGAATAAGCCGCACCACCCTGCGCGAGGCTATCAGAATACTGATTTATGAAGGAATACTCACCGTTAAAAGAGGACGCGGCACATTTGTTGCCAACGAGATAAACCAGATTGCCGCGGGCGGGATTGAGGTTCAGGAGTTTTCAAAAATGAAAGTGACTCTGCGCGACCTTTATGAAGCCAGAATGATTTTTGAGCCGGAAGCCGCCGCCCTTGCCTGCAAAAGGGCCTCAGACGAGGAAATTGCCGAAATTCTGCGTTTGGGCGAGGAATGTCAGCGTCAGCTTAAAACCGACCCGAGAGGCAAAAACAGAATCGTCTCCGAAAACGCTTTTCACGGCGCTATTATAAAAGCCGCCCACAACGATTTTCTTAATCAGTTTATGCCGACTTTAACGAGAACCATTGAACAGACCTTCGCTTTAAACATAAACCTTGATATTATTGCCGAGGACGCCTACAAAGACCATATACTTATTATGGAATTTCTGAAAAAGCGGGACGCCGCGGCTCTTAAAAGCGCGGTTACCATTCACCTGCACCACGCTATACTGCACGAACAAATTTCTTTGGAAGAAATTTAAAAATAGTATTGACATAGCAAATATTTAATGTATAATAGTTGTATAACAACTTGATTGAGTTGTCATACAACTATTTTATTTGGAGGATTATATTATGGCAGAGGCAAGAATGTTTTATCAGCAGGACTGCAATTTGTCTTTACTTGACGGAAAGACCATTGCGGTTATCGGCTACGGCAGCCAGGGTCACGCTCACGCTTTGAACGCTAAGGAGTCGGGCTGCAATGTTATTATCGGACTTTATGAGGGCAGCAAATCCTGGGCGAAAGCCGAGGCGCAGGGCTTTAAGGTTTACACCGCCGCGGAGGCTGCAAAAAGAGCCGATATTATTATGATACTTATCAACGACGAGCTTCAGGCGGATATGTATAAAAAGGACATTGAGCCCAACCTTAAAGAGGGCGATATGCTTATGTTCGCTCACGGCTTTAACATTCATTTCGGCTGCATTACGCCTCCCAAAAATGTTGACGTTACCATGGTAGCTCCCAAAGGTCCCGGCCACACTGTTCGTTCAGAATATCAGGCTGGCAAGGGCGTTCCCTGTCTTGTAGCCGTTCAGCAGGACGCTACCGGCAAGGCTCTTGACCTTGCTCTTGCGTATGCGCTCGCTATCGGCGGCGCCAGAGCCGGTGTTCTTGAAACCACATTCAGAACAGAAACCGAAACAGACCTCTTCGGTGAGCAGGCCGTTCTTTGCGGCGGCGTTTGCGCTCTTATGCAGGCCGGTTTTGAAACTCTTTGCGAGGCAGGATATGACCCCAGAAACGCTTACTTCGAGTGCATTCACGAGATGAAGCTGATTGTTGACCTTATTTATCAGAGCGGCTTTGCGGGTATGAGATACTCAATTTCAAATACAGCCGAATACGGCGACTATGTAACCGGTCCCAAGCTCATCACAGAGGAAACAAAGAAGACTATGAAGAAAATCCTTTCCGATATTCAGGACGGCACATTCGCCAAGGAATTCCTTCTTGATATGTCCCCTGCCGGCCGTCAGGTTCACTTCAAGGCTATGCGCAAGCTCGCAGCCGAGCATCCTTCGGAGAAAGTCGGCGAAGAAGTCAGAAAGCTTTACAGCTGGAACGATGAAAAGGACAAATTCATTAACAACTGATTGCAAAAATCTGCCCGCCTTTAAGGCGGGCTTTTTTTATGATAAATTAAAAGCAGAAATTTCAGCTGGAATGTCAAAAAGAAAATGGCGGCATTATGCCGCCATTTATTTATATATTTATCTGTTCTGATTTTTGAGCTCACAGGGGTGTTCGCAGTTTTCGCAGCCGTTCATCATTATATCTTTTACGGTTTTGCCTGCCGGTATCATGGGAAGAACTCGCTCGTCCTTATCAATCACACAGTCAATCCACACCGGGCAATTCTGCTTTTTAGCGTCAGCAAGGGCCTCTCTGAACTCGGCGATATTTGTTGCGCGGTAGCCCTTGCCGCCGAACGCTTCACAGAGTTTAACAAAATCCGTTTTGCGCTCGGGGTCTGTCTGCGAAAAGCGCTTGCCGTAGAAACAGCGCTGCCACTGACGAACCATTCCGAGAACCTTATTGTTCATTATTACGGTTATTATAGGGAGATTATAGCTTACCGCGGTACAGCCCTCGTTAAGATTCATGTGGAAAGAGCCGTCGCCCGTGATATGCACTACGGGAACGCTGTCGCCGAGAGCGACCTTGGCGCCGATTGCCGCGCCGTAGCCGTAGCCCATTGTTCCCAAGCCGCCGCTTGTTAAAAATCCGCGGGGGTTGGTATGGTGAACATACTGAGCCGCCCACATCTGGTGCTGACCGACATCGGTTACGAAAACCGTATTGTCCTCCATAATATCGCATATGCTTTCAACAAGCTGGTGCGGAGTTATACGGCTGTCATCATCAACAGGCGTATAGTCGGACTTTTTATACTGCGCGAGCGCTTCAAACCACTCGGTTCTGTCCTTACCCTTGATTAAAGGCAGCAGCTTTTCAAGCACGGTTTTTACATCGCCTATTAAATAGTGGTCAACCATTACATTTTTATTGATTTCGCTTAAATCAATATCAATCTGAATAATAGTCGCCTTATTGGCGAAATCGTTGGTATCAAGGGCTACTCTGTCTGAAAAACGGGTGCCTATCGCGATGAGCACATCCGCCTCGTCAACCGCTTTATTGGTGACATAACCGCCGTGCATACCGATAAGCCCGAGGTTGAGAGGATGGCGGTATCCGAGAACTCCTGCCGCCATAAGAGTGTGGCAAGCGGGAATGTTGCCCTGCTCAACCAATTTGAGCGCGTATTCGGAAGCGTTTGACGAAACAACTCCGCCGCCGAACTGGATAACCGGTCTTTGCGCCGCGTTTATAATATCGGCTACTTTTTTAAGCTCGGCTTCATCAATTACCGTATCGTCCTTTACATTTATCTTTTCCTTATGCTCAAAATCAGTTACAGCCGCCGTTACATCTTTTGTTATATCAATAAGCACGGGGCCTTTTCTGCCGGTATTGGCTATGCGGAACGCGTCACGCACGGTATCGGCAAGCTCCTCGACATTCTGCACCATATAATTATGCTTTGTAACGGGCATGGTGATACCGGTTATGTAAACCTCCTGGAAAGCGTCACGGCCGATAAGTCCCGTTCCCACATTGCCGGTAATAACAACCATAGGCACGCTGTCCATATAGGCTGTAGCGATTCCCGTAACAAGGTTAGTGGCGCCGGGGCCGCTTGTGGCAAGGACAACACCCGTCTTGCCGGTCGCTCTGGCATAGCCGTCGGCGGCGTGCGCCGCGCCCTGCTCGTGAGCGGTAAGAATGTGCCTTATTTTATCGCTGTATTTATAAAGGGCGTCATATATATTCAATACCGCGCCGCCGGGATAACCGAAAATGGTGTCAACTCCCTGTTCAATTAAAACTTCAGTTAAAATTTCCGAGCCGTTAAGCCGCATCTTTCAATTCACTCCAAATTCACTTTGCCGATACTACGGCAGAATACCATAATATACATATTATTTTATACTAAACCGGAGAAAAAATCAATCGTCACACGCTAAAAAAAGCAACAGATATTTAATTCTGTCGCTTTTTTATTTATGCAGTTTCAATATGGACTTACAGCGGATTGACGCCGCAGTAAGTTTTTTATTCTGTTTCCCCGTCCGAGGTTTTTTCTTCGGTTTCGGCAGGAAGCGTATTTTCGCTTTCCGCTTTATCCCGTTCGGCACTTTCTTCGGCGCTGCCGCCGCTTTCATTTAAAGGCTCGCTCTGCTCTGTCTGCTCCGCCGAATCCGGTTCTTCGGGCAGGCAGGAATGCTCCATAAGGGAATTAAACTGCTCCTCGTTGATTTTTTCAAGCTTGACAAGGGTTTTAGCCACAAGATGGAGCTTGTCAATATGCTCGGTGAGAATTTTCTCGGTACGGGCATAGGAATCGTTAATGAGCTTTTCAACCTCTTCGTCAATAACGGCGGCAATATTTTCGGAGTAGTTCCTGATATGGTTGTAATCCTTGCCAAGGAACACCTCGTCATTGCCTGTGCCGAAAGTGATAGGCCCGAGCTTTTCGCTCATTCCGTATTTGGTTATCATATTCCTTGCGATTTCGGAAGCCCTCTGGATATCGTTTGAAGCGCCGGTGGAAATATCGTTGAATATTATTTTTTCAGCCACACGGCCGCCGAGAAGCGAAACGATATCGTCAAGCATTCTGGACTTCATCATGTGGATTTCGTCTTTTTCAGGCGTATAAAGGGTAAATCCGCCAGCCATACCGCGCGGTATAATGGAAATATGGGTAACCGGGTCCTTATTTTCAAGGTAATATGAGGAAATTGCGTGGCCGGCCTCATGATAAGCGGTAAGCGTTTTATCCTTTTCGGTAATTTTACGGGATTTCTTTTCGCTGCCGACTACTACTTTCATAGTCGCTTCTTCAATCTCGTTCATAGTGATTGCGCAGAGCTTCCGTTTAGCGGCAAGCAAAGCCGCCTCGTTAAGCAGGTTTTCAAGGTCCGCTCCGGTAAAGCCGACAGTTGTAGCCGCGATTGAACGCAGGTTTACATCGGGCGCGAGGGGCTTATTCTTAGCGTGGACTTTGAGTATCTCCTCTCTGCCCTTTATATCGGGATAGCCTACGGTTACCTGACGGTCAAAGCGTCCCGGACGCAGAAGCGCCGGGTCAAGTATGTCGGGACGGTTGGTGGCCGCGATTACAATTACGCCCTCGTTTGTTCCGAAGCCGTCCATTTCAACAAGAAGCTGATTCAAAGTCTGCTCGCGTTCATCATGGCCGCCGCCCATGCCGGCTCCTCTGTGCCTGCCGACTGCGTCGATTTCATCTATAAAAATTATTGAGGGAGAGTTTTTCTTGGCTTCCCTGAAAAGGTCGCGCACGCGTGAAGCGCCTACGCCTACATACATCTCCACAAAATCCGAACCCGAAATTGAGAAGAACGGAGCGTTCGCCTCACCGGCCACGGCGCGGGCAAGCAGAGTTTTACCTGTTCCGGGAGGGCCTACAAGCATAACGCCCTTAGGTATTCTGGCGCCGAGCTTGCTGAACTCGTCGGGCTTTTTAAGAAACTCGACTATTTCGGTAAGCTCTTCTTTTTCCTCGTCGGCGCCCGCCACATCCTCGAATGTGACTTTGTTGTGCTCGTCCTCCGCCCTTTTTACGCGCGCCTTGCCGAAGCTTATAGCCTTATTGTTTTCAGATGTTATTGAATTGCTCATTTTTCTGAACATTACAAACATCAGAACAAAAAGGATAAGCGTTACGATTATTGACGGCAGCAGGCTCACCCACCAAGAGCTGGGCGTTCCCGCCTTATAATTCATTTTAATGGGGTTTTCGGGGTTTTCGATATTATACTGATGCACCTTTTCATGGACATCGTTTATGAAAACCGTTACATTGGGAACGGTATATTTGTATTCCTTTTCATCACCTTCGAGCTTATAGGTCATGGCTCCGCTGTTGAGGTTAAGCTCATACTCGGTTACCCTGCCCTCGTCGAAATACTGCACTATCTGATAGTACTGCATATCCGCCTGAGTGTTTCGCCCCATATACATATACAGGAAGCCTACAAACATTACGGGGATAAGGATATAAGGAATTATTACCTTCCAGTTAATTTTTTTCAACTGTCGCTCACTCCTGTGTGTTTTTTTTCGTAAACCTGCCGTTTTAAAATACCGACAAAGGGAAGATTTCTGTAACGCTCGTCATAATCAAGCCCGTAACCGACAACAAACGCGTCCGGAATCTTTGCTCCGGAATAATCGGCTTTGATATTCGCCTTTCTTCTTTCGGGTTTATCAAGAAGCGTACAGATTTTAATGCTGTTCGGGTTTCTCGCGGAAAGAATCTTGATAAGATATTCAAGGGTAACTCCGCTGTCAAGAATATCCTCGACAATCAAAAGGTCCGCTCCGCAGACCACCTCGTTGTCAAGGTCCTTGATTATTTTAACCACTCCGGTTGTTTTTGTTCCCGAGCCGTAGCTGGAAACCGACATGAAATCTATGGAACACGGCACTTTTATGGCTCTCATAAGGTCCGCCATAAATACAACCGAGCCTTTGAGCACGCTCACAACAACAAGATTTTTGCCCTCGTAGTCCTTTGTAATCTGCGAACCTAAACGCTCGACTATTTCTTTAAGCTCCTCTTCCGATAAAAGTACTTTTTCAATGTCGTTAAGCACTTATTATTCCCCCGATTTTACTATTTTAACAAATCTTTCGGTTGTTTCCGAAATGCGGCACCTTTCGCTCGCGCCGAAATACTCTGTCCACAATATGCCGTTGTCATCACAGAGTATCAACATCTCCGGGCGTTTGAAAACCGGAATTTTGTTTTCTGAAAACAAATCCTTTAAAGTTTTTGTGACATTCCTGCCCGACGGGCGGTATTTGTCGCCGTTTCGCCTGTTGCGCAGGAACACATCACCTGTTATTTTATCATAATCTAATAATTTGTCTATAACTTCTTTATTAAGTTTTTGTAAATCTTTTTTATAAATTATCTCAATTTTTACCCGACCGCCCGGCGTTTCAAAATATTCGCCTAAAATCAGCTTTTTTTCAAAAGGCTCTTGGGGCTGTTTGGGATTAAAAGCAAGAATACCGCCGCTTACCACTGCCGTAAGCTCTTTATTTATTCTGACACTGCCGCCGTCTTGCAACGCTTTTGACACCGCCAGAATATGACTCCGGTTTATATTCTTTGCACCGTTTTCCTTTAAAATCATGGAAATTATCCGGCTTTTTAAGGCTTCGGGCTGTCTTTTTATAATTTCGCAGCTGTACGCTGTATCTTTCCGTGATTTTTTAAGCAGCTGTTCCGCCTGATTTTCAAGGCACTCCTCCGAGTCAATCACCGAGCGCAGACATTTTGAAAACGCCCGGTCAAAGGAGCCGTTTATTTCATAAAGGCAGGGAATTATTCTGTGGCGGATTTTATTGCGCGTGTAATCGTCGTTAAGGTTTGTGCTGTCGGTTACAAAACCGAGTCCCTGTTCCTTTAAATACTCTTCTATTTCGCCGCGGGAGCAGTCAAGCAGAGGTCTTATAAATTTATCCCGTTTATAGGGAATGGCGCAAAGTCCCGTAAGCGAGCTGCCTCTTGCGAGATTCAGCAAAAAGGTTTCCATATTATCGTTCAGATTATGGGCGGTGGCTATTTTGTCGCACCCGCTTTTTTCAAAAAAGGAATATCTGAGCCTTCTGGCGCACTCCTCTATGCTCTCTTTGCTTTCTTTCGCCTGAGCCGGCACATCCGCCTTAAAGCATACAAACTCTGCGCCGAGTTTACGGCAAAGCTCCTCGGAAAAAAGCATATCGCGGTCCGCCTCCGCTCCGCGTATGCCGTGATGAACATGAATAGCCCTGATTTTTTTGATTTTCAATTTACCGGCAAGGCTCACAAGCAGGCTGAGCAGAGCGACCGAATCCGCTCCGCCCGAAAGCCCTACGCCCACAATGTCGCCCTCTTCAAGCATCTGATGCTCCGATATAGTTTTTAAAACTTTATCTGTCATCTTGTATCCTTTCAAGAGTTGAGAACATGGTAAATTCCGCATTCCACGCCACATTGACCTTTCCTGTTTCGCCGTGGCGGTTTTTAGCCACGATTATTTCCGCTTCACTGACCGTACTCGGATTTTCCTGCTGCTCTTCGTTATTATAATAGCCTTCGCGGTGAAGCATAAGCACAATATCGGCGTCCTGCTCAATAGAACCCGATTCGCGCAAATCCGTAAGCTGCGGCCGGTGGTCGGAGGTTTTCGCGGTATTACGGGAAAGCTGCGAACAGGTAATTACGGGAATATCCAGATCCTTCGCCATAAGCTTTAAGCTTCTTGTAATTTCTGAAATTTCCTGAACGCGGTTTTCAGTACGCTTAGTGCCGGACATAAGCTGCAGGTAATCTATTACCACGCATTCCACGCCCTTCATACGTCGCACGCGCGCTTTCATCTCCGGCACGGTAATATTTGCCGAATCGTCAAAATAGAGCTCCGCGTTTACAAGATTTTCAAGGGCAAGTCCGATTTTTTCCCAGTCGGCGTCATTTATTTCGCCGGTTCTGAGCTTACTGCTGACTATTCTCGCCTCGGTTGAAATAACGCGCTGAGCAAGCTGCTCGTTTGACATTTCAAGTGAGAAAAACAGCACCTTTCTGCCCTTTACCGCCATATTCCTCGCCACATTCAAAGCGAAGCTGGTTTTGCCCATACCGGGACGGGCGCCGACTAAAATGAGGTCCGAACGGTGCATTCCGCCGGCGAGCATTTTATCAAGATAGGAAAATCCCGTAGGTATTCCGAGATATTTTTCTTTTTCCTTGGGGTCGGCTGAGGACAGCTTATTGAGCCTGCCTATTACATCGGACATTATTACATCGCTGATTTTAGCCGGTCCCGCCGTATTTTTGCCGCGGCGGATATCATATATTTTCTGCTCCGCCATATCAAGAAGCGTGTCGGCGTTTTCGCCTGAATCGCCGCTTTCGTCAAGTATTGACTGCGCCGTGAGCATCAAGGTACGGCGGTAATATTTATCAACGATTATTTTTATGTACGATTCTACATTTTTCGTTGACGGAACCGACTCGGCAATTTTCATAAGATAGGTTTTGCCGCCTATATCGTCATAAACCCCGTCTTTTTTCAGCTCTTCAAGCACAACCAAGGGGTCTATGGCGCTGCCCATAGCGTCAAGATTGAGTATTATTGAATAAATCGCCTTATGCTGAGGAAGATACAGATGCTCCGTTTTGAGCATATCGGACACAAGCGGCAGGCAAAGCGGGTCTTTGAGCAGCGCTCCGAGCACCGCCTGCTCGGCTTCAAGGCTGTAAGGCAGATTTAATTGTTCCGTACTGTTAAAACTGATGTCCATATTTGCTTCTCCGAACAGATTATTCGCTTACCATTACTGTCATTTTAGCGGAAATATTGGTATAGAGCTTAACCTCGATTATATATGAGCCGAGGTTTTTGATTTCGTCCATTGAGATTTTTCTCTTGTCAACGCTTACGCCGAACTGCTTTGATATTTCAGCCGCTACCTCTTTTGAAGTAACGGAGCCGAAAATTTTGCCGTTCTGCCCGGCTTTGGCGGTCACCTTTACGGTTTTGCCGTCAAGTTTTTTCTTTGACTCGTTTGCCGCCGCTATGTCCATATCAATCTTATGCTGAGCCGCCTGCTCGCGGTTGCGAAGCTCCGTAAGGCTCTGGGCGTTCGCCTCAACGGCAAGGCCTTTCGGGAAAAGATAGTTTCTGGCGTAGCCGTCGGACGCCTTGACTTTTTCGCCTTTTTTGCCTAACCCTTTTACATCGGCATTCAAAATAACTTCCATAATGTTACCTCACTTTATATTTCCTTCGTTGATTTTATCTATCGCGTTTTTAAGCATATTCAGCGCGTTTTCAAAAGTTTCGCCTTCAAGCTGAGCCGCCGCCATTGTCTGATGTCCGCCGCCGCCCAAAAGTTCCATTACAAGCTGAACATTCAGCTCGCCGTAAGACCTGGCTGAAATATTTATTGTATTGCCCGTTCTGAACACGACAAATGACGCCGCCACATTCGCCACATTCAAAAGCTCGTCTGCCGCCTGACTTGAAACAATCCTTATATCGTCCGACTCAAAATCCACAACGCCCACGGCGCAGTTTTTATACATTGCCGCGTTCTTTACAACTTCGCTTTTATCCTTCTGCGTTTTCATACTGTTGGCAAAAAGCTGCTTAACCGCAACGGTATCCGCTCCCCTGCCCCTTAAAAACGCTGCCGCCTCGAATGTGCGCACGCCCGTATTCATAACAAAATTCTTTGTGTCAAGCGCTATTCCCGAAAGCAAAGCCTCAGCGCAGACTGACGGCACATCAATATCAAAATTCATATATTCTATCAGCTCCGTCACCATTTCCGAAGCGGAAGAAGCGTTAGGCTCGTGATAAAACACCATAGCCTTGTTTATATGGTCAACCGTTTTTCTGTGGTGGTCTATTACAACCGCCGATTTGACCGCGTCAAAAAGCTCGGGATATTCAAGAAAGCTCTTTCTGTGGGTATCGACAATTACAAGCAGAGTGCGTTCGGTCAAATGTTTTTCAGCCTCAGCAGGCTCGCAGAACAGCTCCTGATACCCTTTTTCTTCAAGGTATGACGCCAAAGGCTTGGCAAGGGAAGTCTGCGACGACATTACTATTTTAACCTTTTTGCCGAGCGCTTTACAGATTAGCGACACGCCTACGGCGGCTCCCAAAGCGTCAAGGTCGGCAAAGCGGTGCCCCATTATGAGCACATTACTGCTGTACTTTATTGTTTCGGCTATTGCGGAGGCCACAATTCTTGTTCTTACCTTAGTCCTTTTGGCTACGCCCTTTACAACTCCGCCGAAGAACTCGTACTCGTTATTCTGATTTTTAACGGCTACCTGGTCGCCGCCTCTGCCCAGCGACATATCAAGCGCCTGACGGGCGTATTTTTCACACTCCGGCAAATCCTCGCCCGTACCGACGCCGACTGAAAGCGTTATTCCCAGAGGCTTTTCGGCGTATGTATAGGAACGCACCGACGACAAAAGGCTGAATTTATCCTCTTTCATCTTGTCAAGAGCGGATTTTTCGGCAAAAACCAAAAATCTGCCGCTGCTGAGTTTGCGTGCAATACAGCCGAAATTATTAAACCAGTTCTCAATAATCGACTCTACTCCGCCCAGAATTTCCGCCTGCTGGCTTTCGCGGAAGTCGCGCAGGTATTCCTCGGCCGTGTCAATGGCTATAAGCATAATAACCGGGCGTGAGTTTTCGTATTTAATTTTATATTTTTTAAGCTCCGTATTCTCAATATAATACAGGGCGTAGTAGGTTTCTTTTTTATATTCGAGCATTGTGCAGAACGCGGTATAATGCTTGCCCATATACTCGCACTCAAACCTTGAATGTTCTCTTATATAATCGAGTCCTCTGCCGGAAGTAAACTGCTTTATATCCGTATTTTTAACGGATTTGTCGGACATAAAGGAATTTTTGAACTGGTTGCTGTACCACACTATCCGCTCGGTATTGTCAAAAAGAACGGTGGGAAGCGGAAAGCTGCGAAGCTCCCCGGTTTCCTCAGGCGACAGCTTTTTTTGAAGCAGCAGCATTCTGCTTTTAAGCTCGCTTAACTCGTGATTCTTTTTAAGCAGCGCCGCAGCTACTGTTACCGCAAGAACGCAAAGCTCCGCCAAGGCAATGCGATAGTCGAAAAAGAACATCGCAACGCTCATTAAAAGACAGACGCCGCAAAGCGCCGCCGTAGCGGGATACAGCCTTATTATTTCGCCCGCGCCGTTTGATTTTTTGTTCCTGCTGTTTTCCGGTTTTTTCATAAAGCTCCTTTAAGCTATACGGAAGCTATAAGCGGAAGCACCATGGGGCTGCGCTTTGTACGGTCGTACAAAAGGCGAGATATATCGTCGCGCATACGCGTTCTGATAAATCCCCAGTCGATTCTTCCGTCACGCACACATTCGTCTATTACTATCTGGGCAACCATTTTCGCCTCGGCGATAAGCTGCTCGGAATCCTTTACATATACAAATCCTCTTGAAACAATGTCGGGGCCGCTCAGCAGCATTCCCGTTTCCTTTTCAATTACCGCGCTGATTATTATAAGACCGTCCTCGGCAAGCCTTTTTCTCTCTCTTATTACAGCGCTGCCCACATCGCCCACGCCGTAGCCGTCAACAAACACCTTGCCTGCCGGCACATCTCCGATTACGGTCATTTTTCGCCTTGAAAACTCCACGCGCTTGCCGTTGTCCGCGATAAAAATATTGCCGGGCGCTATGCCCATGCTCTCTGCAAGCGCCGCGTGCTTTCTGAGATGTTTCTGCTCGCCGTGTACGGGAATAAAGAATTTTGGCTTTGCTAAGCTCAGCATAAGTTTAAGCTCCTCCTGACAGGCGTGGCCGGAAACATGCACCTCATACATTCTTTCATAGACCACTTCCGCCCCTCTTTTAAGAAGCTCGTCAACAACCTTGCCCACTGTTTTCTCGTTGCCGGGAATAGGCGTTGCGGAAATAATAACATAGTCACCTGAGCCTATTTCAACCCGTCTGTGCTCGGAAAACGCCATTCTGTAAAGAGCCGACATAGGCTCGCCCTGACTGCCGGTTGTGATTATAACCAGCTTATCGTCGGGATAGCGCGAAACCGAGTCAATGCTTACGAGTATTCCGTCGGGCACATTGAGATAGCCGAGCTTTGCCGCCGTTTCAACGACATTTTCAAGGCTCCTGCCCGACAGCGCGACTTTTCTGCCCACCGAAGCGGCGACATCTATAATCTGCTGTACTCTGTGGATATTTGAAGCGAAAGTAGCAACAATCAGCCGTTTGCCGTCAGCCTTGGCGAAAAGCCTTTCAAAGGATTCGCCGACCTTGCGCTCGCTGGGCGTAAATCCCGGCCTTTGAGCGTTTGTGGAATCAGAAAGAAGGCACAGCACGCCCTTTTCACCGAGTCTGGCTATTTTAGCAAGGTCAATCACATCGCCGTCAATAGGCGTTGTGTCAATCTTGAAATCGCCGGTTTGAAGAATAAGACCGGCGGGAGTATTAACCGCAAGCGCCAGAGCGTCCGGAATTGAGTGGTTGACATGGATAGCCTCCACCTCAAAACAGCCGAGTTTAATTTTATCGTTGGGTTTTATGACATTGAGCTTTGCCTTGTCAAGAATTTTGTGCTCTTCAAGCTTGCCCTCGATAAGTCCTATTGAGAGCTTGGTTCCGTAAACGGGTATATTCAGCTTTTTAAGCAGGAAAGGCAGTCCTCCGATATGGTCCTCATGCCCGTGGGTTATGAAAATTCCCCTGATTTTATCGGCGTTCTCCTCCACATAGGCAAAGTCGGGAATAACCAAATCCACTCCGAGCATCTCCGGCTCGGGAAAGGAAAGCCCGCAGTCAACGAGTATCATATCGTCTCCGCACTCGTAAAGAGTCATATTCTTGCCGACTTCGTTGAGTCCGCCGAGAAAAGCTATTTTGACAGAGCTTTCCTGACCTCGGTTTTTTCTCGCGCCCGGAATGGACTTGCCGCGGTTTTCCTGCTTGCGAGAGAGGGAAGCCTTTTCATTAAGGCTCTTGCCCGGTGTTCTCTTGCTCTGTTTTTTTGCCGCCGGCTTTTTGCCGCGGTCGGATTTCACGCTTTTTTTCTGCTGAGAAGCCTGACGGGTTTTGCCGGAAGCCTTTGCTCCGGAACCGGTCTGATTATCGCTCAGAGGCGAAGTATTTTCATTTTTTTGTTTCTTCATAATGTCTCCTTTACTTATAAATTTGGAAAGAATTTATGTAGCCTGCCGAAGGTCACCGGCAGGAGAAGTTCAATTTTGCAAATATTGCCGAAACAGGCGAAATTTCTCAATTTACTTTTCATAATATAATACTATTATTTTTGCTCATTGTCAAGGCAGGCAGAGCCGCGGCGGCTGTCCGCCCGTTCGATTATTTCCGCGATTTCATCGCACAGGCTGTCGGCGGTTTCCGCTGAGACGGACTCGGATATAATGCTGAGAATACGGCTTTTATTTTTGGGAATAATCAGGGCTCTTGCGCTGTTTTTCTTAATTTCTATGCCCTCGCCCTCTTCAATAAGCAAGGCTGAGGAACCCTGAAAATAATCCGCTATTTCATAAAGAGGAGCGCCGCAGCTTACCGTGCGCCTTACCGTATTATATTTCGGCAGGCTCGCTTTGAGCGCGGCAATATCCATTCCGGTTAACTTTATTGTATTGAGAAGTCTGAATGTCATCATTAAAGCGTCCCTTGCCCAGAGCTGTTTTTTCGCGGTTTCGGTCACCGCGTTTTTTTCCGTTTGAGAGGGAGCGGCAAGATACCTGTACGCTTTTCGGCTGTATTTTTCGGCAACCCTGTCAATCACCGCCGGGGCGTCATAGGGTACGGCGATATCTTTGCCCGACATAGCCTCAAACATACACAGAACCGCAAGCGCGGTTTCGGTATCCAAGGTTTCGCCCCGATTATCCTTTACGGCAATACTGAGTCCGTCCGCGCTCACCTCAACGGTAAGACTGCCTCCGCTTTTGCCGCCGAGCCGGTGCAGGCAATCGTTAAGCATAAGCTCGATTTTTTCGTTCTCGGATATTATAGTCACATTTTCGCCGTCAAGACCGCCGGGACACTGATTGAGCAGTTCCCGCTGATACATAAGCCCTACGCCCGACATATCCGCCAGAGTTTTGCAGTATTTAGGCGCGCATACCGAAAACGCCCGGTCGGATATTCTTTTTTCCAGTTCCCGGCAGGTTGCATAAGGCAGGGAAAGTCCGCCCTGTGAAAACAAAGTGAGCTTTACCTCGTCCCCGTCTGAGGACACATACACTCCGCAGTCAAGCGAACAGTATGACGTATAAAAATAAAGCTGAGGCAAAAAACATTCGCCGAAATTCCACACCCTGCTCCCTGCCGAGAGCATTCCTCCACAGGCGCACATAAGCATAGCTTTGGAAAGTGGTTTGCCGTCGTGGGCAACGCCTGTTTTTTTGCCCTCGCTGAGACTTGCGAGCGCCGCGCCTGTCAGACTGCACCTTTCCGCGGTCAGTTCATAAGCTCCGCCGTCGGCATTTTCATAACGCTGCGCTGATTTTGAGGCCGAATACTTGATATTCTGCGAGACCGTTATTCTTTCGCCCAAGCGTTTATTGGGCCATATTTTAACGCCGCAGGCTACCGTGCTGCCGGCTCCCGCCGAAACTCTGTCGCCTATCACGGCATTCTCAAACACGGCGGCGTCTTTTTTTATATCGCAGTTGTCTCCGATTACGGCTGAGTTTATTTTACAGTTTTTTCCTATCCGGCACTCCCTGCCGATTACCGCGGCATGGAGTTTTGCTCCGTCCTCAATACGGCAGCCGTCACCGATAACGGTATAAGGCCCTACCACGGCGTTTTTTCCGAAAACAACATTTTTACCTATATATGACGGCGGCAGAATACGCAGGTTGTTTTCGCTGTTTCGGGTGATTTCCTTATACAAGGCGGGCATTTTGAGGTTTGCTTTGCCGTCGAGCAGGTCGCGCACGCAGGTTTTGTATGACTCAAAATCCTCTATAAAGTTCCAGTACCCTCTGGCGCGGTACTCAAAAATTCTGCCTTTTGAATTTACCGCTGGGGAAAATACGCTCTCCTTTAAATCAGACTTATGATTCTGAGAAATCAGGCTCAGCGCTTCTCCCGAAAGCACGCATATCCGGGCATAGGCGTTGTTTGAAACCGCCTGAGTAAAGCTGGGTTTGTCAATAAATCGGATAACCTTTGAATCGGCGTCAGAGCAGACAACGCAGTGACCGGACGGCTCCTCCGTTTTCGAGGTGACAACGGTTGCGGCAGCGCGGCTTGTTTCGTGAAACTTCATAATTCTGTCAAGGCGAAAATCACAGACTACTCCGCACTCGATTACCAGTACGGGGTCTGTACTTTCCTTTACGGCTTCTTTTACGCTGCCGGCAGTACCGAGAAAATCCCCGCAGAAAACAAAATGGATTTTTGCGTTTCTGTTTTGCATTATAACATAATTCCTTACGCTTTCGTTCAGATAATTAAGGGTGATGTAAATATCGTCAAAACCATTTTCGCAAAGCAAATCCAAAGTGTAGTCTATAATCGGTCTGCCCGCAGCGCCGAGAATGGCGAAAGGCTGCGTACAGGTGAGCGGTTTAAGTCCGCGCGCCTCGTCAGCCGCGGTAATTACTGCTTTCATAAAATCCCCCGTATAATTCTGATATTGTTTTAACGGCATTTTTATGCTAAACTTAGTTTAAAGTTTTACCATTATTTTATTCAGAGGTTATTATGGAAAATTTAAGTTTTGTTGAAATATTCACCGACGGCGCGTGCTCGGGCAATCCCGGTCCCGGAGGCTGGGGCGTTATTCTGCGATACGGAAACGCCGAAAAAGAGCTTTCCGGCGGAGAGAGGGAAACTACCAACAACAGAATGGAGCTTACCGCGGTAATAAAAGGGCTTGAAGCGCTGAAAAGACGCTGCAAGGTGAAAATTTACTCAGACTCCTCTTATGTGGTGAACGGAATTGAAAAGGGCTGGGCGCGCTCCTGGAAAGAAAACGGCTGGCGTAAAAAAGACAAAAAACCGGCGCTCAACGCCGATTTATGGGACAGGCTTCTTTCTTTGCTTGACCTGCACGAATACGAGTTTGAATGGGTCAGGGGACACGCCGGACACCCGGAAAATGAACGCTGTGACCGGCTTGCTGTTGAGTATTATCAACAATTAAAATAATTATGTCCTGTTTTTTAATTTATTATGACGGGAATTAAAATTTTTTATTGATTATTTTTTTCAGGTGTGATATATTTAATTTGGATTTATTTTAAAACCAGACCAACAAAAAGGCGTGATAAGTATTGGATAACTCAGTAATCAACACCGTTACGGAAGAAGTTTTGACAGAGGAAATAGAGCAGGAAGTAAACGAAGCTTCCGCCTCTGACAGAAGATATCTCCGCCCGAGAGAGATATTCGCCTTTCTTCTCACTTCATTCGGTCAGAAAAATGTAAGCCAGTATGTTAACGCGTTCCGTCAGTTCTTCGCAATCAGCTTTTTGGGAATGTCGGGAAGCACATACGGCGTTATAATGTTCATTGAGTCGCTTTACGACGCCGTTGACGACTCGATTTCCGGCCTTATTATCGACAGAACGAGAACCCGCTGGGGCCGTCTTCGTCCGTGGCTGGTTATACCGACGCCTTTCTGGGCGATTTCAATGGTAATGCTGTTCTTAGCCCCCTCGTTTTTGGTTTATGAATGGCAGAAGATAGTCTGGATGGTATTTTCCATATTTGTCTATAACCTCGGAATGTCATATTTCGGCGCGTGGACAATTATGCTTTACAATATCACGCCGAACACGAACGAGCGTGACAATCTTATAGCCACTTCAAAGTTTATTGAGCTTTTCGGTACTTTCCTGCCGTCAATCGCGACCGTTTTCGTCACATTCCTTCCGGAAAAGACAAACAACCGCATAGGCATGCAGGACGTTTACAGCGCGTTTGCCGTTATTCTCGCCATTATTGGCGCCGTTACCGCCTTTTACGGATTCGCCGCCATGCGTGAGAGAGTTCCCCTCGCTTCAAGAGAGCAGATGCAGGAAATCGGCATTATTGAGTCTTTCAAAAATGTTTTCAAGAACAGACCGATGTTCGTGCTTGTTCTTTCAAGCTTCTTCAACGGCTTTAAAGCCGTCGGCGCCGCCAGCGAAAGCTTTTACTGGATGCACAACACCAAAAACCTTATACACGGCACGATAGCTTCGCTGTTTACCGGTATTCCCAACTACATAATGATTCCGCTTGCTCCCCGTCTTATCCGCAGATTCGGAGCGAGAACCGTTGCGGTTTTCTCAGGTATTTTTGCCGGCGCCGCATATTTTGTCACATTCCTTATCGGTCTCGGCGGAAATTTCCTTGTAGACTGGGAAGGAAAAAATGTTATTGTTAACCTTGCTGTTATAACAATTTGTCTTACTGTATGCGGTCTGCCCAACCAGCTTATGAATGTCGCCGGTGCTGTTCTTCAGGGTGATGTTTACGATTACAGCGAATGGAAAAACGGCGTCAGAAACGAGGCTCTTGTTCAGACTGTTCAGAACTATTTCGGAAAAGCAGCCAACTCGGTTACACAGCTTCTTTCGGGCGTTGTTATCACGGCGGTCGGATATGTTGCTCACAAAGACGAGTTCGGCAATGTTATTGCGGAAACCAACCTCAATACTCTTACCGGATTCTGGGCAATATTCTGCCTTATGCCCGCGGTAGCAAGATTCCTTTACGGTATTACGCTTCTTTTCTTTAATGTTCATGGTAAATTCAAAGAACAAATGCTTGCAGAGCTTGAAGTTAAACGCCGCAACAGAGTTGAGGCTCTTGACGGCGAGCACAACGGCGAGGCTGCCGCTGAATAATTCAAATACCGAAGCTTATACCTCTTACGCTTTTGTAAGAGGTATTTTTTGTAAAAATGCGTATAAAAAATCCCGCGTGCAGGCGCGGGATTTAAGTTTATAATATTAAATTAAACATATCAAAATCAGGGCGTTTACTCCGCATTGTTTGTAGCTATAATGTCAACGCCTGTTCCAAGAATGTCGGAAATCACGGTATCGCCTATTTTAACGGGCGCTGCCGCAGACGCTTTGTTTATTACTTTCATACAATCCATCAGCAATCCCTTAGGAAGCGGAGAAGCGGACTTAACGGGCACCACAACGGCTTTTCCGCCCGTTACCTTTACCGTAGTAGTCAGCATTCTTGTGGGGCTGGTGCACTCGGTTTTAGCGTATTCCTCTCCCCTTTTGCAGGTATTGCCCGTTACAGACAAAACGCTTTTGTCATCGCCAATCTCAACGGTTATACGACAGCCCAGCGGACAGGCTACGCATACAAGTTCTCTTTTTTCCATACTCACGCCTCCACTCTGACTGTAATCACCGAACCTGCCGGCAGCTGAGAAATTACCGCCTGCTTTAAGGTGACATATTCCATTTCACCGGGCGTGAGCTTCTTTTTCTTTTTACTGAGAAGCTCTGCGCCGTCACATTCAACAACTATTTTCGCGTTTTCAAACACCGCTCCGACACGGAAATACAGCTTGACATCGGAATCGGTTTTTATATTTATCCTCTGCGGGACAATATACCTTACTCCGCCCTCGCCGTGAGTTTCGGCGCATTCGGAAGAAATTTTTTCGCCCTTTATGTATTTTGCCGCGCCCTTGCCGGCTATCTGGCTTTCTTCGGTAACATAGTCAACCAAATCGTGCACCTGCAAAACATTGCCGCAGGCGAAAACTCCGGCGCGCTCGGTTTCGCGGTATTCGTCAACGGAAGGGCCGTTCGTAACCCGGTCAAGCGCAAGTCCCGTATTTTTTGAAAGCTCGTTTTCGGGGATAAGACCTACCGAAAGCAAAAGGGTGTCGCAGGGGACATACTCCTCAGTGCCGGGAATCGGCTTTAAATCTGCTCCGACCTTGGCGATTGTTACGCCTTCGAGCCTGTCCTTTCCGTGGGTAGCCACAACCGTACAGCTTAATTTAAGCGGAATACCGAAATCTTCAAGGCACTGCACAATATTTCTTGTAAGTCCGCCGGAATATGGCATAAGCTCGCACACCATTTTGACTTTTGCGCCTTCAAGCGTCATTCTTCGCGCCATTATAAGCCCTATATCGCCCGAGCCGAGAATTACTACCTCATGTCCGGGCATATAGCCCTCAATATTCACATATTTCTGGGCGGTGCCGGCTGTCATAATTCCCGAACAGCGGCTGCCGGCTATGCTGAGCGCTCCGCGCGGTCTTTCACGGCAGCCCATGGCAAGCACTACCGCTTTTGTTTTTATCCTTAAAAGGCCGTCCTTATTATTCACAGCCGTTACGGTATTGTCCGAGGCAATATCGAGCACCATTGTATCGGTTTTGACCTCAATATCGGTCTTTTCAAGCAGGTCAATAAATCTGCCGGCATATTCGGGGCCTGAAAGCTCCTCGCCGAAATAATGAAGTCCGAAGCCGGTATGTATGCACTGTTCCAGAATGCCGCCGAGAGTCTGCGCCCTTTCAAGTATGATTATCTTTTCAACTCCGTTGTCTTTCGCTTCAAGCGCCGCCGCCATTCCGGCAGGGCCGCCGCCGACTACAACCAATTCATAATTCAACATATCCGGGCACCTCACTTTGTTCTTTCGTAAATAATTTTTGAGCCGCCGCCGAATTTTGTTACCTCATTCATCGGGATTCCCAGCTCGCGCGAAAGAATTTCAACCACCTTGCCTGAACAGAAACCGCCCTGACAGCGGCCCATTCCGGCTCTTGTGCGGCGTTTTACGCCGTCCACATCACGCGCGCCGGCAGGGGCTCTGACAGCGTCGATTATTTCGCCCTCGGTTATTGTTTCACAGCGGCAGACTATTCTGCCGTAAGCGCTGTTCTGCCTTATAAGCTCCTCACGCTGCTCATCGTTCAAATGTCTGAAACGAACGGGCGGCTTTCTTGTATCCTTAAAATCCGGCTTTTCAGGCATGCTCAGCTTTTCGCTGAGAATTTCGCAAACCCTGAGCGCGATAGCGGGCGCTGAGGAAAGTCCCGGCGACTCAATGCCGGCAACATTCAAAAATCTGTCGGCAGCGCAGCTCCAGCCGATTATAAAATCGTCAGTATCCGGGTGTGAGCGCACGCCGGCGAAAGAGGTTATTGCGTTCCTTACGGAAACGGCAGGAATTGATTTGAGCGCTTTTTCAAGTATCTCGTCAAGTCCCTCGGGCGTTGTGTCGGTATCGCTCTTATCGTCAATATTCACGGCGGTAGGGCCAATAAGCAGGTTGCCGTCAACAGTCGGGGTTACAAGAATACCCTTTCCCATCTCGTTGGGGCACTGAAAAACCGTGTGAACCGCCAGATTGCCTACCGACTTGTCCAAAAGATAATACTCGCCTTTGCGGGGAATTATTTTAAAGCTCGTGTCCCCCACCATTCCCGCGAGGTCATCAGAAAAATTGCCTGCCGCGTTTATTACAAACGAGGTTTCAATTTCGCCCGCCGTAGTTTCAAGAACATATTTGCCGCCGACTGAATTAACCGCTTTAACCTCGCAGTTTCTTATAAACTCAACGCCGTTTTCGACGGCGTTTTCAACGGCGGCGATAGTAAGCTCGTAAGGGCAGACAATTCCCGCGCTCTCGCAGAGCAGCGCGCCGACCGCCTCCGGGCTGATTTCGGGTTCAATGCTTCTGAGCTTGTCCCTGCCGATTACGGAAAGTCCCGGCACCTTATTTTTTACGCCTCTGTCGTAAAGCTGCCGCACATGCTCCATTTCGTCATCTGAAAACGCGACCACAAGCGAGCCGTTGTTCTTATAGGGAACCGAGAGCTTTTCGCAAAGCTCCGGCATAAGCACCGTTCCCTTAACATTCATCTGCGCTTTTAATGTGCCGGGCATGGCGTCAAAGCCGCCGTGCACAATGGCGCTGTTCGCTTTTGTAGTGCCCATGGCGACATCGTTGCATTTTTCGAGCAGAGCAACCTTAATGTCATAGCGGCTCAGCTCGCGGGAAATCAGTCCCCCGATTACGCCGGCGCCTACAACTGCCACATCATAAGTCATAATTACACCCTTTTCTCTTCCGTTATACTTGCCGCGCTGTTTTGATTTTCCGGCTTACGCCTGAAATTTACGGCGACTGTGTTTAACAGAGATATTATAACATACCTGTCAAAATTTTAACATAGCTTTTTAAATATTTTTTTATTTCGACAAGGCTTTCATTTTATCTCCTATTCTTTTAATTATCCTTTTTTCGAGCCTTGAAATATAGCTTTGGGAAATGCCCAGCCTGTCGGCTACCTCCTTCTGGGTGAGTTCCGCCTTATTGCCCAGCCCGAAACGCATATCGATAATTGTTTTTTCCCTTTCGGGAAGCGAGGATATAACTTTTAACAGAACTCTTTTCTCATCGTCCTCCTCGATTTTGCGGTTGATTTCATCCCCCTCGCTTCCGAGCACATCGGCAAGCATAAGCTCGTTGCCGTCCCAGTCGGTATTGAGAGGTTCGTCAAGGGACACTTCCATCTTCTGGGGAGCTATTTTTCTTAAATGCATAAGTATTTCATTTTCAATACAGCGTGAAGCGTATGTGGCGAGCTTTATATTTTTTTCAGGACAGAAGGTATTTACCGATTTAATTAGTCCTATTGTGCCGATTGAGATTAAATCCTCAATATTGACGCCGGAGCTTTCAAATTTTTTCGCGATATATACCACAAGCCGCAGATTATGTATTATAAGCTGTTCTCTCGCCTTATCGTCGCCGCCGGCGAGCCTGTCGCTGAGTTCCTGTTCCTGCTCCTTTGTAAGAGGCTCGGGCAGCACGGCAGGGCCGTTGATATAATAGGCTCCGTTTTTAAAAAATCGGATATACAGCTTTTTTAAAAGCAGCTTGATTTTAGACATTTTGCATTTCCCCTTCAAGATTTATATTGAGTATTATTTTATATTCGTCCAGAGGCGTCAGGCTTTCGCCCACATAGACCTTATCGGTTACGAACTCTCCTATTGAAAGGCTGTCGGGCCGGAAAGCTCTTATAAGCGTTTCCGAGCTTACGGTTGTTACGGGAACAACTCTGAGAGAGTCCTCGCTTATTTCCCGCTCAAAAACTTTAAAAACGCTTTTATCCGCGAGGATTACCGGATACATTGAAAAGGGTTCGCACAGGCTGTTTCCCGAATCCATAAGCGCGGTACAGGAAAAGCTTTTGGCTCCTTTTTGAACGGTTATGTAATATTCGTTTTTTTTGGGAGCCTTTTTTTCGGTGAGCTTTGCGGCAAGTGTAAATAATATATATGCCGCCGAGGTACAGATTATGAGGAATGTGAAATCAACATCAAAATAGACTATTCCGCTTGCGTATATCATTATGTCTTTATCAAATATAAGATAGACCGCGAGCATTAGTCCGCCGAACAAAAAGCAGACCGCGAAAAGCCAGAAAAGATTTTTTAAAAAGGCTTTCGCGTTTTGAAATCCGAAAGCTGCAAAAGCCATAACCGCGCCCGAAATGATTTTTAAAACGGTTATTACAAACGAGGGATATGGCAAAAACAATATCAAAGACGACACGCCGCCTATCAGCGCGCCGAGAGCGAGCCTGAGCCTTGAAGCGCGGCTGCGTGAAATTCTGCGTACGGCAAGCAGCATAAAATAGTTTACCAGAAAATTAAGAATTATCAGTATATCGGCATAGACAGTCACGCTATCACCCCAAAAAGAAAATACCCGACACCGCTTTTAATTATAAACGGAATCGGGTATTTATTTTGTCACTATGTGTAGGCGTTATAAAGTTTTAAGATAGTCCTCCAAGATAAGCACGGCCGAAACGGCGTCAACTACGGCTTTTCTTTTTTTGCCGCGCACATCATTGGCGTTTAAAATGTTGTGGGCGGACACGGTGGTAAGCCTCTCGTTCTGAAAAACCACTTCAAGCCCCGTTTCCCGGGCGAGCAGTTCGCCGAACTCACGGCAGGCGTCACAGCGGAAGCCGTAGCTGCCGTCCATATTCTGAGGAAGCCCCACGCAGATACGCTCTGCGCCCTTTTCCTTAGCGATTTGCGCTGTCTTTAAAACAAGGGCGTCCCTGTTCTTTTCCGAAATAACGCACACAGGGGAAGCCAATATCTGCATTTTATCGCACACGGCTATTCCCGTGCGGGCGTCACCATAGTCAACCGACATAATAATCATATATCGTTTACCTCTAACTCCTCCATAACATTGTTATTGGCAAGAGATTTTGAAAATGTGTACGCGCTCTGTACCGATGTGAAAACCGGAACCCTTTTCATAAGAGCCGCGCGCCTTATAACCGCGTTGCCATCGTTGGCTCCTGAATTTTCAAGAGTTGAGACCACATAGGAAAATTTGTTTTTCCTTATCATATCAACCGCGTTTTCCACATCGGCGGTATTGGCGGCGATATGATTGGAATTAAGAATTTTGGCCGTGTCGCTCGTGGCGTAAATTCTGAATCCCTGCGACAAAAACTCGCCCGCCATTTTAAGGGTTTCGCTCTTGTCGCTCTCCCTGACGCTGACAAGCACAGCGCCTGTTCTTTTAATACGCATACCGGAAGCTATAAGCGCCTTTAAAAGCGCGTTGTCAAAGATGTCGCCTACGCCCATAACATCACCGGTGGATTTGGTTTTATCGCCCAGCAGCATATCGACTCCCCTGAGCTTTTCAAAGCTGAACACGGGAACTCGCACACAGTATTTTGAGGGGCGTTTCATAATTCCCGGCTGTACTCCGATTTGCTTTAAGGTTTCGCCGGCGGCACAGCGCATGGCTATATCCACCGCGTCGACTCCGGTTGCCTTTACCGCGAAGGGAACAAGGGCGGTATCGGTAACGGAAGCCTTTGTGACATACAAATCGTTGTCGAAAATAACGAACTGCATATCCAAAGCGCCCTTAAAGGGCAGCTCTTTTACAAAGGAGCTTATATATTCTTCCACCCTGCAAAGCATTGAATTGTCAACGCTGACGGTAGGTATTACGGATATTGAGTCGCCAGAATTTATATGCGCTTTCTCTATATGCTCTAAGACCGCAGGCACAAAATAATTTTCGCCGTCCGAAATAACATGAGCTTCAATGCAGGTGCCCACAAAGGCGCGGCGGCTGCTTGTATGCTTGACATTTGCGTAATCAAGAATATCAAAGAACTCAATTTTGTTGGTGATTTTACGGTAAAATCCGTAATCCGCGCCGAGTATTTTTACTCCCGCGTTTCTTAGCATCTCGGATTTTTTCAAAGCCTCTTCACCGCCGAAAAGCAAAACGGCGTACTCGGGTTTTTCAGCCGCGACGACATTCATAATATCCTCTGCGGCAAGGGGGTCCAGATAAACCCTGTCAGCAACATTATAGTCCGTTGTTACGGAAGCCGGATTATTGTTAATCACGATTACCTCAAAGCCCTGCGCTTTAAGGGAGTTTATACAATGCACGGCGCAGTAGTCGCTGTCGCCCGCCTTGCCCGTTACAACCGGGCCGCAGCCGACAACAAGCGCTTTCTTTTTGCCGGAGTTTAATGTGTTAAGATAGAGGACAGCCTCGTTATCGTCGCCGAAAGAGGAATAAAAGTAGGGCTTTACGGCGTCAAACTCAGCCGAACAGGTATCAATGCTGTTGAACACGGCTTCAAGGCTGTATTTTACCTCCTCGCCGGTTATCTGCTCCACGGCAAAGTCGGTAAATCCCATATTTTTGGCGTACTCGTAATTTTCACGGCTGAAATCCGCTTTGAGGCATTTTTCGGTATCGGCGATATTTTTCAGCTTATGCAAAAACCACTTGTCGATACTGGTAATGCGGTTTATTTCATCTATCGGAAAGTCGCGGTAAACCGCCTCGTAAACGGCGAAAATCCGCCTGTCGTCTGACGCCTCGATAACTTTAAGCAATTCGCCGTCGGAAAGTTCGCAAAGCGATTCAAGGCGCGGCAAATGATTTTTATTTATGCTTCTTACCGCCTTCATAAACGCCGGCTCAAAGCCCGTTCCGACCGCAAGGCACTCGCCTGTCGCCTGCATCATGGTTCCGAGTTTGCGCTGCGCTGTGCCGAAGCTGTCAAAAGACCATTTAGGGAACTTTACCGCGCAGTAATCGAGCGCAGGCTCGCTGCAAGCGGTTGTGCAGCCGGTTATATCGTTCTCAATTTCAAAAAGATTTTTTCCCAGCGCGATTTTAGCCGAAACATAGGCTATTCTGTATCCCGTAGCTTTTGACACAAGAGCCGAAGTACGGCTGAAACGGGGGTCAACGCCGGTTACGACATATTTTTTGCCGTCCGGACTTAAAGCGAAGCGCACATTGCAGCTTCCCTGGATTCCGAAACGGGACACAATTTTACGGGCCGCGCGGCGCAGTCTGGTAAACTCCGAATCAGTAAGAGTCTGCGCAGGAATTACCGCGATACTGTCGCCCGTATGTATTCCCACTGGGTCGATATTCTCTACGCTGGAAACGCTTATGCAGTTATCGGCGCCGTCACGGATAACCTCAAACTCAATCTCTTTCCAGCCGGCTATACATTTTTCAATCATAACCTGACTTACTATTGAAGCTTCAAGGCTGCTCTGCGCCTTTTGGAAAAGCTGTTCTTTTGTATAGCAAAACTCCGCGCTCTCGCGGTCGGGCGTATATGCGGGGCGCACAATCACCGGATAGCCTATTTTTTCTGCGAAATCGCACGCTTCCTCAGCACTGTTAACTACCTCTGACGAAGCGGCAGGCTCGTTCATTTCTTCAAGCGCCTCGGTAAAGGAATGGCGGTTTTTAACGCTTCTTATAACTTCCATATCAACGCCGAGCAAGGCTGTTCCGGTTTCTTCAAGATAGCCGTTCTGCGAAAGTTCAAGGCTGAGTTCAAGGCTGTCGCTTCCGCCCGCGGTTGCCAGAAGCGCGTCCGGGCGCTCTTTTTCAAGAATCTTTTTTACGCTCTCGATATTGAGCGGCTCTATATAAACCCTGTCGGCAAACATTTTATCGGTAGCCAGCGCAGAAGGCGTTGAGTTAGCGAAAATAACCGTAATGCCCTCTTCTTTAAGCGCGCGGCAGACCTGAAGCGCCGAATAGTCAAATTCAAGCGACTGGCCTATTTTAACCGGTCCCGCGCCGAGCACGAGTATTTTTTTATATTCATTCATTGGTTTCACCGTCCATCATTTTGAAAAAGCTGCGTATTATAAATCCCGTGCTGCTGTCAATATCGCCCTTAGGGGTAAACTGTACCGACAGACCTTTAAACTCTTTATATTCAAGCCCTTCAACCGTATTATCGTTCACATTGGTCATTATTATTTCCGCCTTGCCGGGATTTACCGTTTCGCCCTGCACGGCATAGCCGTGATTCTGATTTGTTACCATAACGGTGTCGGTGCCCGCAAGCCTTACGGGCTGATTTGAGCCGCGGTGTCCTTTTTCCATTTTAACTATTTTAAATCCGGCTGCAAGGGCGAGCATCTGATGCCCTAAGCCTATCGCGAAAACCGGCACGCCGAGCTTAATAATCCTCTTTATATTCTCAATAAGCTCCGGCTCGTCGTCGGGGTCGGCCGGGCCGTCGCACAGCACTATGCCGTCCGGCTTATATTCTAAGATTTTCTCAACGGGCGTAAAAGCCGGAACAAAAGCCACATTACAGCCGTTGAGCAAAAACGCGTTGAGCTGTTTACGGGGCGAGCCGTAGTCAACGGCAACTACATTATAACGGGCGTTTTCGCCTTTCATTACAACCGGTTCTTTTATTGAAATTTCGCGCACGGCTCCGGAAATGGTATATTCGTTAATTTTCTTTAACAGTTCGTCAAGGTTGTCAAGCGTATTTGTGATAGCTCCGTTGACATATTCCTTATCCCTTAAATATCTTGTAAGGCGGCGTGTATCGACTCCGCATATTCCCACAATACCGCGTGAAAGAAGATAGTCGTTCAGGCTTACCTCGCCGCCGTCGGAATACACATCGCACCACTCGCGCACAACATAGCCGCTCGACATTATCTCATCGCCCTCGCCGTCGGGCATAACTCCCCGGTTAGCGGCAAGAGGATAGGTCTGGGCGACAATCTGGCCGTAATATGTAGGGTCGGAAAGTATATCAGAATAAGCCGAGGTACAGGTATTAAATACCACCTCGCCTATTGTAACGCCTTCCTTTCCCATTGAATAGCCTTCAAATACGGTTGAGTCGGCTAAAACAAGATAAGCTTTTTTTCTGTTCTTCATTTTTTTCACCTTTTAAACCACAAAAGCCCATCAAAAAGATGGGCTGTATTTTTATTATGCCGCGGGCGCCGAAGTCGATTCCGGCGAGGTTTCACTCGGCGCGGCGCTGGTACTCTCAGCAGTGCCTGAGGTTGTTTCGGAAGCCTGCTGTGTAGTCGATGTTTCATCGGTTGCCGAATTGTCCGGCTCGGTTACAGGAGCCGTGCACCCCGCGCAGGTTCCGGGAAGATTTGAGAGTTTATACCAGCCGGTCGCCTTTGAAGTGCAGCCGCTGCCCGCAAGAAGCCCCGACACGGTGCAGTATGTTTTCTGAACCACATTGTCGGTATAGGTTTCAAACGATTTGGGAGCAAGATTCTTGTGAACTCTGTCCATTACCGTTTTAAAGATGAGCGCCGCGGGGTTTCCGCTTGCTCTGATTTCTTTGTTATAATCATAACCGAACCATACCGCGCTTACATAATAAGGCGTACCCGCAACGCACCAGCGGTCATAGTTATCGGAAGTTGTACCCGTCTTGGCGTATGTTGTAAATCCGCTTACGGCATAGCCGCGGGCAGTACCTGCCGAGCTTGACATAACAGTTCTGAGCATTTCGTTCATAACATAAGCCGTTTCGGGAGAAATGACCTGTTCCGGCTGGGAATTGCTCTGCAATATAATATTCTCGCCGGTACTGTCGGTTACTTTATAGTAACAGTACGGCTCGTAATATTTGCCGCCGTTGCCGAAGCAGGCAAACGCCGCCGCCATTTGCAGGGTTGTTACTCCTCCGTTAGTTCCGCCGGTCGCCATAGCCGAGGGCGAAACACTGTCAACAGAATCGTTGAGCGTTGTAATATGGAATTTTTCGGTAAGATAGCTGTAACTTGTTTCAAAGCCCATCATCATCAGAATCTGAGCGGGAACGGTATTATAGGAAATCGCGAGGGCGTACTGCGCGGTAACATAGCTGTTGGGCGAGCCGGGATTTCCGCCGTAGTTGGTAGGCCATATACTGCCCTTCCAGGAAATACCGTAATTCTTGATTTTTGACGACCAGGTTATATAATTTTCCTCAATTGCCGGCGCGTAAATACTGAGCGGTTTAATTGACGAACCGGGCTGACGGGCCGCGCTGACCGCTCGGTTATTTGAACGGTTTTCGGTTTTCTCGCCCGCGCCGCCGACCATAGCGACTACCCTGCCGCTGTAATCCATAACCGTCATAGCCGACTGGGAAAGCTCGGAAGAGTCGCTTACACGTTCGCTGGGGAAGTTTGTACGCTGAACATAGACGCTTTCAAGCTCATCCTGAACCTTTGTGTCAACCGCGGAATAAATTCTGAGTCCGCCTGAATAAATCATCTTTGTGGCTTCGTAATGAGAATATCCTATTTCTTTTAAATCTCTTATTACGCTGTCGATTACATAATCGACATAGTAGCTCTGAATCTCATTGTCAATGGCGGAATCGGTATCGCCGTCGTCATCATCAGCCACATAATTCTCGCTGTTTGTAAACACAAGCTCATACGCCAGCGCCTCATCATACTGCTCTTTAGTTATTACGCCCTGTTCGAGCATACTGTCAAGGCAATATTTCTGGCGTTTTTTATTGTTTTCGGGATTCCACAGCGGGTCATACTCCGCCGGAAACTGAGTTATTGCCGCGAGAGAAGCACATTCGGCAAGGTTAAGCTCGGAAACATCTTTTCCGAAATATGTTTCCGCCGCTGTTTTAACGCCGTAGCAGCCGTGGCTCAGATAAACGGTATTGAGATACGCTTCAAGTATAACATCTTTTTCGTAATATTTTTCCATATTCAGAGCCGAAAGAATCTCGTTATACTTTCGGTTGATTGTTCTGCCGCTCTCACCTGTCAGGTTCTTAATAAGCTGCTGAGTTATTGTTGAACCGCCCTGCTTGAATCTGTTTTTAATTACGCCAAGCACAGTTCTTACCCAGTCAACGCCGTGGTGCTTTTCAAAACGCTTGTCTTCAAGCGAAACAAAGGCTTTGCCGAGCCACTCGGACATATCCTCGTTTTCAACCCACACGCGGTTCTGCTCGCCGTGAAGCCTTATAAGCTCGACGGGGTTATTCTCCTCGTCGTTGGCGTAAATTATTGTGGTCTGGTCCTGATTCTGCCTGTAAAATTCAAGGTCGATTATCCTGTCGCCGTTAACCGTGCTGATAATATCAAAAAGGATATAGCAGCCGATTATTACGCAGGTAAGGCCACAGGTAAACAGCACTGCCAGCAAAGCTGTCAGCGCTTTCTTTTTACCGGGTGAAAGATTCTTCTTTTTCTTCGCGGGTGAAGTTCTTTTCCTCATATTTTTCCTCCGAGGCAGTTTACCGTTAAAAAACAGCGGCAAAAATTAGCTTATTTTGGGTATTTTAAACCCGTTAAATCGGAAAACGCGGACACAATGCGCGTCAAAAACTTCATATATTATGATTATAACACAAATCACATAAAATGTTTAGTTTTTTTATTAAATTTATAAATATTTAATATTTCCGCTTTTTTGGGGAAAATATGTATGAAAAACATATTTTTGGAGATGACAGCGTGAAACAAAAACGGGTATTGATTATACTGGCGGCAGTAATTGCGGCGGCTTCGGCATTATCGTATATACTTATTCTTTCCGAAAAGAACGCCGCCGAAAGCGAAAGCTCACAGCCGGTTTCAGATGTTTACCGGGTGTCGCAGTTCAACGGGAAAATCGCCGTTTTTAAAAACGAAAGCGAAGAGCCTGTTGAAGTTCTGGACGCCTACATTTCCTCTTTCCCCGAACAGGACAGGCTTTTGCTGGAACAGGGAATCTACGCTGAAAACGAAAGCGAGCTTCAAAAAATTATTGAGGACTACACCAGTTAGACCGCGGTTATTTCAACAGCGGCTTCTTGAATTTTGCCTTCAAAAGTAATTTCAAGCGTACCCTTTTCGCGCTCTTTATACTCGGTCTGACTTCCGTTAACGGTCACGCGGTAACGGTTTTTATCGTTCATAACAACGATGAGCGAATATTTTTCGGCGCTGCCGTAATATTTAATTTTGATTTCGGCAGATGAACAGTCATTTGAGAAGTTTCTTGAAAGCACCATAAGGTCAAGTCCTGCCGAAACGGTGCCGGGTTTATAATAGGCGTCAGTCCAGATATTTACAGGCGCCGAAAGTCCGCCGAAGTTGTGGAACCAGCCTCCTCTGCCCGTTGTTATATTAAACATTTCAAAGGTATAGTATGAATACTCTACTTCGCGTTTCCACGCTTCAAGGGCGGTTCCGGCTATCTTAAAGGCGAAATCCGTTTCGCCCAGATCCAGCATTGTTTTCCAGACAAACCACTGATGCGAAAGCCAGACATTGCCGTTCCAGTAGCCGTTTGTGATATAATACGAAGCTGATTTATCAACCGCGCTTATACCCACGGGGCTGAACATTTCGCTGTCGCTTTTAAGGTGAGAGAGTATGATTTCTTTCTGCCGCTGTGTTACGGCTCCCGCGACTATCGGGTAAATACCGTCCATAGTCTTATTGAGATTTTCGCCCTTATCGTTTTTGAAAAATCCGACAGGCTCGCCCTGTTCATTGTGGAGTACATAAGAAAAATATCCGCACTCAGAGTCCCATGAATATTTCTGCAGGGCGTCAGAAACTCTTTTTATATCGTCAAGATAAACTTTCATATCCTCTTTTCTGCCGAGCAAATCGGCAGCCATATAGAGAATTTTGGCGCAGCGTATTACCTCGCATGAGGAAATAACCGGCGTCATATATTTTTGAAGTCCCAGACGGTACATTTCCTTCTGAGGGGGCAAATCGTCCATACCGCTGCAATTATAGAAATAATCGAAGGTTGTGGTAAGTCCGCTCTTGAATTTCGCGGTTGTGGAGCCGTTTATTTTACCCGCGAGGAAGTCATAGAACATCTTTACCCTGTCGTAATAGGAAAGGAGCTTTTCCTTATCGTTTGCGCGGTTGAGCATTTCAAGATACTGGTAAATATGCACGGGTACGGGCGAGCCGTGAAGCAGAAAAGCGTAGTCGGGATTATCCTTGTCGCTTAAATATGTATCCAAAATATAGTCGGCGATTTCCGGAGCGAATTCGAGCATATCAAGTCCGATAAATCCGGAATCCCATGTATAGAAAGAGTCCCAGCGTTTGCCCGGAGTATGGTGCACTATGTATTCGCCGTGGCGGTACAGAGGATATACCGTATTCTGGAACATTGCCGCACGCAGAAGTCTGTTTGAAAACTCATACTTTAAGCCCGCCTCGTTGAGCCCGAGCTTTTCAACAGAAGCAAAGGCGTTTTCATAGTTTTTTTCATATTCCTCAGCCGATTTATACTCAGTTTCTCCGAAAGAAACAACTGCGTACTCGGTATGGGTTGTATGAGGCTCAATGTAGATTGTATGCACAACCGTATTGTGATAAAACCCCTCGTCGCTGTGCTTTTCGGAAAAGGAGCCGGAAAAGGTTTCCAGCATATTCTGAAAGCTCTCGTCAGGCTGAGAAATACGGGCTGTGGGACTGTCTTCAAGGCAGCCGGTATCAAAATCACGGTAGCGGGTGGAATCGTTAAAGGTTCTTACATAAAACCTGTCCGAAAGTCCCTCGTATTTATATGAAACAAGTTTGCCGCAGGAACAGTCCTGCGTATTTATTTCGGGATAAAAAGCGTGCTTTTTTGTCTTTACCGAAACGCTTTCGCCCTTTTCGGTCACAGCGAAAAAGTCAAACTCAATGCCGCCCGTACCCTTTGAAACAAGAGTCAGTTTATCGCAGTTTTCAAAAGGTATTTCAGCAATACCCATATCCTCGGCGGCGGCAAACTCAACCTCCCTGCCGTTTAAAATCCACGCGCTTGAAGAGCCGGAGACGGTTTTATACCTTACGCTGAGAACGGGTGAGGTAAAATTTAAGGCTTTCGGAATTTCATATTCTATTCTGTCGCCGGCATCCTCGCCCAAAGCAGGGTATTTCGGAAGAATATAGCGGTTATTGTCACGGTCGCCGAGTCCGCGGTGATAAGTAAAGGCGTCGTCGAAAAACTCGCCTTTTTTCATGGCGTCGATCACCTCGTTATCCCACGGGCGGCGAGTCGCGTACTCATAGCTTTTATAATCGAGGGCTTTGATAAAAATACATTTTTCGGGCAAAACCGGCAGGCAGGAATAAACATTGGGATATTCGATAGCCGAAAACAGATTCAAAAGGCAAATCTGCATTATATCGGTATTGTTGAAGAACTCAGTCCTTACAAGAACGCTCTCGTCGGTCAGTTTGGTAAAGGACACATCGGCATACACTCTGTCCTTCCATTCAAGGTCATAACGGTATGAATAAAAGGTATAGTCCGACTTAGCCTCCCACGGGTGAACGCCCGTAGGCACGGTTACATTCGGAACGCGGCTGTCCGCATTTTCAACAGCGGGGCTGACCACCAAATCAAAGCGGACTCCGCCCTCGCTTTCGTGGTCGGCAATTCTTGAAATTCCGCTGTATTTCTTTGAAAACGGGCCCCATTTGCCCATTATTTTATTCATTTTTTCAGTTACTGTACTCATACTGCGCACCTCGGTAAAAATATAGGTTAATTATACCAAAAACCGCTCCGCTTTTCAACAAAAATATAACGCGAAAAAAATCCGGGCCGCGGTCTGCGTCCCGGATTTTAAAGCATATTAAAAGTTTATTATACTACGCCGTACGCCATCATAGCGTCTGCAACCTTTAAGAATCCGGCAATATTCGCGCCGGCAACAAGATTGTCTTCCATACCGTATTCCTTAGCGGCCTCCGCGCTCTTGATATATATATCTTTCATGATTTCACGCAGCTTGGCGTCAGTTTCCTCAAAAGTCCATGAATATCTGATTGAGTTCTGGCTCATTTCAAGGGCTGATGTGGCAACGCCGCCCGCGTTTGCCGCCTTGGCAGGCCCGAAGAGCACTCCGTTTGACTGGAAGCACTCGATAGCGTCGGGAGTTGAAGGCATGTTGGCGCCCTCGGCTACCGCGATTACGCCGTTTGCGACAAGCTTTTTGGCGCTCTCGCCGTCAAGCTCGTTCTGAGTAGCGCAGGGAAGAGCAATATCGCATTTTACACTCCATACGCCGGCGCATCCCTCGTGATACTCGGCTTCGGGATGTACTGTAACATATTCCTTGATTCTCTTGCGCTCAACCTCTTTAAGCTGTTTTACTAGGTCAAGGTCAACGCCGTTCTTATCATAGATATATCCGTTTGAATCGGAGAAAGTAACAACCTTGCCGCCGAGCTGCACAGCTTTTTCCGCGGCATAAATGGCAACATTACCTGAACCCGAAATAACAACGGTTTTACCCTCAAATGAATTGCCCTTGGCTTTCAGCATTTCCTCGGTGAAATAGCAAAGTCCGTAGCCGGTAGCCTCTTTTCTTACAAGGCTTCCGCCGTATGAAAGGCCCTTACCGGTAAGAACGCCGGAAAAGCCGTTCTGAATACGCTTATACTGGCCGAACATATAGCCGATTTCGCGCGAGCCTACGCCTATATCGCCCGCGGGGATATCGGTATCAGCGCCGATATGCTTTGAAAGCTCGGTCATAAAGCTCTGGCAGAAACGCATAACTTCAAGGTCGGATTTGCCCTTGGGGTCAAAGTCCGAGCCGCCCTTTGCTCCGCCGATGGGGAGTCCTGTAAGGGAGTTTTTGAAAATCTGCTCAAATCCCAAAAACTTGATAATTCCCTCATAAACCGACGGGTGGAAACGAAGTCCGCCCTTATAAGGTCCGATTGCCGAGTTGAACTGGATACGGAAGCCGCGGTTAACATGAACCTTTCCGTTATCATCAAGCCACGGCACGCGGAACTTGATAATTCTTTCAGGCTCAACAAGGCTTGCCATAACGCCCTTCTCGATAAACTCGGGGTGCTGGTCGATTACCGGTTCAAGAGATTCAAGCACCTCTTCAACCGCCTGAAGAAATTCAGGCTCGTTGGGATTGCGTTTTTTGACCGTTTCAACAAGGTCAATAAGATACTGGTTTTTCATTTTTCACACTACCTCGCTAAATTAAAAAATACACAAGGCTGATTATAGCACACAGACATACGGCGGTCAACTGTTTTTTGAATGTTTTTTATATAAAAATTCACAAAATTAACCTCTTTTGGCAAAAATATTTTAATTTTCGCGGTGTTTTGAAATTTTTGAAATTGGAAACTGCATTTATTCCGCGTTGAACATCACTTTAAGCTCCTCTATCGCCTTTTTTTCTATTCTTGAAACATAGGAGCGCGATATATTGAGCTTTTTCGCGATTTCACGCTGTGTATAAGGCTCGGTGTCATACAGCCCGTAACGCATTATAAGCACCTGCCGGTGGCGCGGGTCGCTGAGCTTTTTCAAATATTCGTACAGTTTCTGGGTTTTCATTTTTAAATCTACATCGTCAAATACTGTTTCGTCGCTGAAAATTATATCGGCAAAAGTAAGCGGGTTGCCGTCGCTGTCGGTATCAATAGGCTCGCTCATTGAAATTTCCTGCGAGCTTTTCTTTTTTGAACGGAAATGCATCAGAATTTCGTTTTCAATACATTTTGAAGCGTATGTGGCAAGCTTTGTGCCTTTTTCATAGTCAAAAGTGTTGATTCCCTTAATAAGCCCTATGGTGCCTATTGAAATTATATCCTCCTGGTCGGAATAATTGGAATAGTATTTTTTTATGATATGCGCCACAAGCCGCATATTGTGATTAACGAGCTTGTTGCGCGCCTCAATGTCGCCGTTTTTATGGTACTTTTCAAGGGCTTCCCGTTCTTCCTTGGCGGTCAGCGGTCTTTCAAAGGAATTGCCGCCCGTAAGATGAAGCACAAAATACAAGAGATTTGCCGAAATGCTTTGCAGTAATGAAAATAACATATTTAACACCTCCCGACATTATATGCGGAAGATATTTTGTTGGTGCAAGTCTATATATAATTTTATAAAGATTGATTAAATAGTGTTCCGCACGCGGAAAATGCCGCCGGAAAATTCAACTGATTTCATAAAAAGCTGAACATAAAATAAGCAGGTTTGAATCCTTTGAACTTCAGAAAAGCAAAAAAAGCCGACAACGGCTCAGGTTCTATATGGCTTATTGAAAATAAAGAACAGCAAAAGTGCCGGTTTGCGTTTGATTTTAATGTCAAAACAGAACTTACTGTAACCGTCAAGTAAACCAAATCGAAGCCCAGCGCAGCGGGTTCGATTTGGAAAGGAGGAGCAAGGAAGCGGGCGGATGACGACTTTTTTTGCCATGGGCATAAAAAGTTGTCGGAGCAAAGCGAACTTTGCTCCGACGTGGCTGGGGTGGCAGGATTCGACCGTCTGCCGGGCTGCGCCCGGCATACTGCCCGCTCGGGACACCCCACGCTTTGCGTGCGGTACCGCCCTCGCGCTTCCGGCTAAAAATGTGCCGCCG
>CALWIO010000003.1 GCA_944380765.1 uncultured Clostridia bacterium | reverse complement strand
TACAACGGTTTCCTACAACGAATTGTTCACCAACAACTGGGCAAGCGCTGCCGGCGCTTACGGCTGGGATTCAGGCAATGTTCCCTCTCTTGGTTAATTGAACATTATGATTTATAAAGAACAATTTTTGAAAGGAGCCTTTGGCATGAAAGAATACATGACACCCGATTTTGATGTAACTGTCTATGAAATCGAAGATGTTATCACAGTGTCCATCGGCGCAAACGACCCCAACGACGACGGAAACGATTGGTGGGGCTGATAACCCGCTGACGATGGCTGTGCTCATCAAAATCCAATAAAAAGCTGAACAACAGCGCTTTCCCCCGGCGGTTTTTCCGCCGGGGTTTTTGTATTATATTTAGTATTATAAAATGCTGAATTATTGTATTATGTTTAGTATTATATAATTCTGAAATATTGTATTATATTTATGCTTATTGTAACACTTTGTATATTTTTGCATTATTTTGTATTATGGGGTTAACTATTGCCTGCGTTAAATAAAAAAGCCGGTAAAAATCACTGTAAATCCGCATTAAAAAATCCTGCGGCGGCGCAACTCAAATAATTCTTGACACCGTGCCGAATTTTGTGTAAAATATTAAAGATGGCAGTATATGCCGTCAGTAATTTCATTACATATTACCGATATATATATTGAAATTAAATATTTTTTAGGAGGAACGACAATGGTAGCTATCTGGATAGCCGTCCTGATTGCCGTTATCTCTGCCGTTGTGTTTGCCGCAATAGGTTTTGTGCTCGGCGGTGTTCACCGCAAGCGCGTTGCGGAGGCGGAAATCGGTTCCGCCAATGAAGAAGCGTTAAGAATTGTGAATCAGGCTGTTCAAACGGCTGAAAGCAAGAAAAAAGAAGCTATTCTTGAAGCGAAAGATGAAATACACAAGTTAAGAAGCGAGGCGGACCGTGAGCTTCGCGACAGACGGGCAGAGGTTCAAAGGCAGGAAAGACGAATCATTCAAAAAGAGGAATCTCTTGACAAAAAAACCGAAAACATTGAGAAAAAGGAAGAACTGCTTGCCGAAAAAATTAAGGCGGCGGACGACCGAATGGAAGAGGTTGAGCGCTTAAAGCGCAGCGAGCTTGAAATGCTCGAAAAGGTCAGCGGTTACACCAAGGAGCAGGCGAAGGCTCTGCTTATGGAACAGCTTGACGAATCCCTCACCCACGAAAAGGCCGTTAAAATTCTCGATTTTGAACAGCGCACCCGTGACGAGAGCAGCGACCTCGCGCGCGAGATTATTTCCTCGGCAATACAGCGCTGTGCCGCCGACCAGGTTGCCGAAGCTACGGTTTCGGTTGTCGCTCTGCCCAATGATGAGATGAAGGGCAGAATTATAGGCCGCGAGGGCAGAAATATCAGAACGCTCGAAACAATAACGGGCGTTGACCTTATAATTGACGACACGCCCGAGGCGATTACCGTGTCCAGCTTTGACCCGGTACGCCGCGAGGTGGCAAGGCTCACGCTTGAAAAACTCATTCAGGACGGCAGGATTCACCCCGCCCGCATTGAGGAAATGTTTGAAAAATCAAAGCGCGAGGTTGAGCACAGCATTAAGCAGACGGGCGAGCGCGCGGTAATTGACGCCGGCGTTAACGGAGTTCACCCCGAGCTTGTAAAACTGCTCGGCAAGTTAAGATACCGCACAAGCTTCGGTCAGAATGTGCTTAATCATTCTCTTGAAGTTTCATACCTTGCCGGTCTTATGGCGGCTGAGCTGGGCGCCGATGTCAAGGCGGCAAAGCGCGCGGGACTGCTTCATGATATAGGCAAGGCGCTTGACCGCGAGTTTGAAGGCTCCCATATTGAACTGGGCGTTGAGGCCGCTAAGAAATACAAGGAAAACGAGAACATTGTTCACGCTATTGCCGCTCACCACGGCGAAATTGAGGCTAAAACAGTTGTCGCCGTGCTTGTTCAGGCGGCTGACGCTATCTCGGCGGCTCGTCCGGGAGCAAGGCGCGAGAATGTTCAGAACTACATAAAGCGTCTTGAAAAGCTGGAGGAAATTGCGACCTCCTTTGACGGGGTTGAAAAATCCTTCGCTATTCAGGCGGGCAGGGAAATTCGCATAATGGTCAATCCCGACGCTGTTTCCGATGAAAAAATGGTGCTTGTCGCAAGGCAGGTCGCTCAGAAAATCGAGGAAGAGCTCGAATATCCCGGTCAGATTAAGGTAAATATCGTAAGGGAAAGCCGCGCGGTTGATTTCGCTAAATAAGGCTTGCCCCCGTCTTTAAAGCGGCAGTAATCTCTGCCGGAAATAAAACAAAAAACTGCCCCGACGCTGTTTCGTCCAAACCGGCGCGGGGCAAATTTTAATTAAACGGTGTTAATATGTCAAGACTTATAAATATACTGTGCGTGGGCGATGTGGTCGGCTCTGCCGGCTGCGAATTTCTGCGCCGGGCGCTTCCGGATTTCAAAAAAGAAAACAATATTGATGTCTGCATAGTCAACGGCGAGAACAGCGCGGTGGGCAACGGTATGCTGCCCGCCTCCTGCGGACATATTTTCACCAGCGGAGCGGATTTTATAACCGGCGGAAACCACTCGTTAAAGCGCCGGGAGATTTACGAATATCTTGACCGCGCCGACAATGTAATCCGTCCCGCCAACTACGGCGACGGCGTGTGGGGCGGCGGCTTCGGAATTATCGACAAGGGCGCCTACCGCGTGGGGGTTATCAATCTTATGGGCAGAGTCTGGCTCGACGGCTTTGAAAATCCCTTTGACACCGCCCTGAAATGTATTGCGAAGCTCAAAGAGGAAACAAATATAATTTTAGTTGACTTTCACGCGGAGTCAACCTCTGAAAAAAAGGCGCTCGGCTATTTTCTTGACGGCAGGGTGAGCGCGGTTTTCGGAACGCACACCCATGTGCAGACCTCGGACGCGCAGATTCTTCCCGGCTCAACGGGATACATAACCGATTTGGGTATGACCGGGCCTGAGGAGTCGGTGCTGGGCGTAAAAAAGGAAATTATAATCGAAAAATTCAGAAAAGGCTTCACAACTATGTTTGAAACCGCCGAAACGGCGTGCTTTATGCAGGGCTGTATTTTTACCGTGGATACGGACAGCGGCAAAGCTACTGCCGCGCGCGCGGTGACCGTGAGGTGACGAGATGAAAAAGCTGACTAAATTTACCGCGCTTATTCTGTGCGCCGCCTTTCTGTTCGCTTCCTGCGGCAAAAACGAGCAGGAGCAGGAGGAAACGGCAGGCGAACAGCCGCCGGCAGAGGAAAGCGCTTCAATACCGATTGCGGGCGAGGGGGAACACACTCCCGTAACCGACGGCAAGGTTACTCTGCCTTATAATCCCGCGGACGGGCTTAATCCCTTTTTCGCGGTCAGCTATGAAAATCAGTTTATATGCGCACTTTTGTATGAGCCGCTTTATAAAACCGAAAGTGATTTCAGCATAACTCCCGTTATAGCCGAGAGCATTTCATACAGCGGAAAAACGGCTACGGTAAAGCTTAAAAGCTCCGTTGCGTGCCGCGGCTCCTCGCCCATAACTGCGCAGGATGTGGTGTACTCCTTTAATCTCGCCAAGGCTTCATACGCTTTCGCCGGGTATCTCGCCTCGGTTGAAAAGGCGGAGGCTTCCGGCAGTTCCGTTAAGTTCACGCTGAGCTTTGAGGACAAATCGGCGGCAGGCAAGCTGATTTTCCCGATAGTCAAATCGGGTACCGCCGACAGCCGTGACGCGGTTCCTACCGGCAGCGGCGACTATTATTACAGCGAGCGGGAGCTCGTTTCCTCCGACGGCAAAAAAACCGTTCAGCTTTATGAAATCAACACGGGCGAGAGCGCGCAGAACGCCTTTAAAATAGGTTTAAGCGACATATATTTCAGCGACCTTTCCGACTGCGAGTACTCACAGACGGGCGGCACAGCCCAAAGCGTTATGCTTAACAATATGGTGTATCTCGGAGTAAACGCCAACAACGGCGCCCTTAACAAATATGTAAGGTGCGCTATGGCGGTCTGCATTGACAGCGCGGATATTGCCCTGTCCTCATATCAGGGACACGCCGAAGCCGCGAAAATCCCCGTAAATCCTGCCGACGGGCTTTTTGAGAAAATTGAAAAGGTCTCGGCAGAGGGGGACGCCGATGAAGCCGTGAGAATACTTGACAACTGCGGCTACACGCGCTTTTCCGGCTCGGCTCGCACAAACGGAGCCTACACGCTGTCCTTTTCCCTTATTGTGAACGGCTCAAACAAGTACCGTCTTGCGGCGGCATACAACATAGCGGATTCGCTCAAAAAAGCCGGAATTGCCGTAAGCGTGCAGGCGCTCTCCGACGAGGATTACAGCGAAAGAATTTCATCGGGCAATTTTGAATTGTATTTAGGCGAGGTAAAGCTCGACTCAACCCATGACCTTTACAGCTTTTTTACCGAGGGCGGGCAGCTTTTTGCCGGACTTAATACCGATTTAAAGAGCGTCAGCGCGTATTTTGAGTACCGCGCGGGAAAAATCACAGCCGAAAAATATTTTGAGATTTTTGCCGGGGAATATCCCTTTATACCTATATGTTTCAGAAGCGGATACTGCGTTTCAAGCGTCGATATAACCCCCTCCCCGGCGGCGCTTCCCTATTCGCTGTATTACGGATTATGAGGTATTGATATGAAGTTTTCTGACAGTGTAACCGCCATAAAGGGCGTTGGCGAAAGCCGTGCGGAGGGCTTTCGCTCCCTGGGTGTGTCCACAGTCGGGGAGCTTCTTCGCTTTTATCCGAGAACCTATGAGGACTGGAGCCGGGTGACGGGCTTTGCGAACTGCGTTACAGGCGAAAACGCCTGCGTGAGAGCCACTGTACTGTACCCTGTCAATAACGAGAGGGTAAGGGGCGGCATGCTTATAGCGCGCACAGCGGTAAGCGACGGCGAGAGCGTGGCTCAGGTTGTGTTTTTCAACAACAAGTATATTCCCTCAATGCTCAAATCGGGCGAGGAGTATCTTTTTTACGGCAAAGTCACTCTGGGGCGCATGGGCGAGCGTGAAATGATTTCGCCTTTGTTTATCAAGCCCTCGCAGAGTGTGGAAATACGCCCGATTTATCATCAGAACAAAAAAATCAACTCGCGGGCGGTTCAGTCGGCGGTGAGCTTCGCGCTTGAAAATGTGGGCGAGATTAAGGATTATCTTCCCGACAGCATAATAAAGCGCTATTCACTTATATCCCTTGACGAAGCCATAAGGGCAATACATTTTCCGAAAAACTCCGAACAGCTTCAACAGGCGCGCGACAGGCTTGTTTTTGACGAGCTGTTTATTTTGCAGTTAAGCCTTCTGACCTTAAAGAGCGAAAACGCCGCTGCCGCCACAAATAATATTGTGACTGACGACTGCTCCGCCCGATTTGCCGCCTCGCTTCCCTTTGAACTTACAGGCGCTCAGAAAAGAGCCGTCAGCGAAGCCGTTGCCGATATGAAAAGCGGCAGGCAGATGAACCGCCTGCTTCAAGGCGATGTGGGCAGCGGAAAAACCGCGGTAGCCGCTTCGCTTGTATATACGGCGGCTAAAAACAAAATGCAGTCGGCGGTTATGGCTCCTACCGAGCTTTTGGCGGTTCAGCATTACGACACCTTTTCAAAGCTCTTTGAAAATTCGGGAATACGCTGCGCCCTGCTCACGGGGAGCACCAAAGCTTCGGATAAAAAGAGAATAAAAGAACAGCTCAAAAACGGTGAAATTGATTTTGTGGCAGGCACGCACGCGCTTATTCAGGACGATGTAAAGTTCAGGCGGCTGGGGCTTGTTATCACCGACGAGCAGCACCGTTTCGGAGTAAAACAGAGAACGGGACTTTGCCGAAAAGGCGACAATCCCCATGTTTATGTAATGTCGGCGACCCCTATTCCCAGAACGCTCGCCCTTATACTTTTCGGGGACCTGAGCGTTTCGGTGCTTGACGAGCTTCCGCCCGGCAGGCAGAAAACAAAGACCTACGCCATAGGCTCCGCCCAAAGAGGAGCAATGTTTGATTTTATACGCCGGAGTCTGGACAGCGGATATCAGGCATATATAGTCTGTCCCCTTGTGGAGGACAGCGAGTCCGCCGGAGGGCTTCAATCGGCGCAGGAGTATTACAAAAAGGCTTCGGCAGCCTTTTCAGGGTACAGGCTCGGCCTGCTTCACGGCAAGATGACCGCCGCTCAGAAAGACGAGATTATGGCAAAGTTTAAGGCGGGGGAAATACAGCTTCTTGTCGCTACCGTGGTAATAGAGGTGGGCGTAGATGTGCCCAACGCCGTTGTAATGGCGGTCGAAAACGCCGAGCGCTTCGGACTTTCCCAGCTTCATCAGCTCAGAGGCCGCGTAGGCAGGGGCAGCGTTCAGTCCGCCTGTATTCTGGTAAGTGACGCAAAGGGCGAGGAAGCCGCCGCCAGAATGAGGATAATGTGCAGTACTGCCGACGGGTTTAAGATTGCCGACGAGGACCTTAAACTGCGCGGTCCGGGCGACTTCTTCGGCACCCGTCAGCACGGCCTGCCAAGGCTTAGAATAGCGGATTTTATTACCGATACCAATATGATTATGAAAACCCAGAAGCTCGCCGCCGAAATTATTAAAAGCGACCGCCGTTTTGAAAAAGAGGAAAACAGAAAAATCGGCGTTCAGGTTTACAGAAAAATACGCAGTTTACAGGTTGTTAACACCGCTAACACAATTTAGAAAAACAACGGGCGTATATTAAAGAAAAACCTGAAAATGCGGAAGGAAAATACAAGATGAACGAGATTAAAGGATATTTAAGGGATTTCAGGCTCGATGTTCCCGCGGCTGTCTATGAGTGCGAGGGAATTAAAATTTTCGGGCGCAGAATAAAATCAATAGTGTTTTCAACCGATGTGAGCATTATACGCGCCTGCAACGCCGACGCGGTAATAGCGGTGTATCCCTTTACGCCGCAGCCGGTTATCACTCAGGCGGTTATGCTCGCGGCTGACTGCCCTGTTTTTGTGGGAGTCGGCGGCGGACTTACGGGCGGCGACCGTATAATAAACTTAGCCCGCCACGCCGAGTATCAGGGCGCAACGGGCGTTGTGGTCAACGCTCCCGTTTCTGACGAAATCATACGTGCGGCTGTCAAGGAAATTGATATTCCCGTTGTTGTGACGGTGGTAAAGGAAAGCGACGATGTAGGCGCGAGAATAAAGGCGGGCGCGCAGATTCTTAATGTTTCCGCCGCGGAAAAAACACCGGAGCTTGTAAAAAAGATAAGGCAGGAATTTCCCTATGTGCCCATAATGGCGACGGGCGGGCCGACCGACGAGACCATAAGGGCGACTATCGCCGCCGGCGCCGACGCGGTGACCTGGACTCCTCCCTCAAACGGAGAGGTGTTCAAAAGCATTATGGAGGCGTACCGAAAGGGCGAGCCGCACCCGTAAAACAAAAACAAAACCGCTTCCCGTAAGGGAGGCGGTTTTTTGATGTGAGCTTGCCGGCTTATATAACGCCCGCGTTTAAACTTTAAAAAGCGTTTCGCTTAAATCAGGCGGTCTGAAAATTTCCGAAAGAATTACCGCTTTTGAAATTTAAAATATGCCGTAATTTTCAGCGGCTTTGCGAAAATTACAGGGGCGCTGTTAAAAGTTTGCCCCATTAAAGGTTTGCCGGAACTTTCGGCAGGCCGTCAATGCCTTTTTTGAGGTCGGCGTCGGTGGGTATATAGTCGGTCATTTCGCCGTTGTTGAATTTTTCGTACGCCGTCATGTCAAAATATCCCGTACCGGTAAGACCGAACACGATGGTTTTTTCCTCGCCTGTTTCCTTGCACTTCATAGCCTCGTCAACGGCAACCTTAATGGCGTGGCTGCTTTCGGGGGCGGGAAGTATGCCCTCTACTCTCGCGAACTGCTCGGCGGCTTTAAACACCTCAGTCTGCTCAACGCTTACCGCTTCCATAAGTCCGTCGTCATAGAGCTGCGAGAGCACCGAGCTCATGCCGTGGTAGCGAAGTCCGCCCGCGTGGTTGGGCGAGGGAATAAAGGAACTGCCGAGAGTGTACATTTTAGCCAGCGGGCAGACCATGCCCGTATCGCAGAAGTCGTAGGCGTAAACGCCTCTTGTAAGGCTGGGGCATGAGGCAGGCTCAACCGCTATGAAGCGGTAGTCCTTTTCGCCGCGGAGCTTTTCGCCCATAAAGGGAGAAATAAGTCCGCCGAGGTTTGAGCCGCCGCCGGCGCAGCCGATTATTATATCGGGAGTGACGCCGTATTTATCCAGAGCGGCTTTGGTTTCAAGACCGATTACCGACTGGTGAAGAAGCACCTGTGAAAGCACGGAGCCGAGCACATAGCGGTAACCCTCGTTGCTGACCGCCGCTTCTACGGCTTCGGATATGGCGCAGCCGAGGCTTCCGCCGGTGCCGGGGAATTTTTCAAGCATTTTTCTGCCCACCTCGGTGGTGTCAGAGGGCGAGAGGGTTACATCGGCGCCGTATGTTCTCATAACCTCACGGCGGAAGGGCTTCTGCTCATAGGAGCATTTAACCATATACACGCGGCAGTCCAGCCCGAAATAAGCGCAGGCCATTGAAAGCGCCGTGCCCCACTGACCGGCTCCGGTTTCGGTGGTAACGCCTTTGAGCCCCTGCTTTTTGGCGTAATAAGCCTGGGCGATAGCCGAGTTGAGCTTATGGCTTCCCGAAGTGTTGTTGCCCTCGAATTTGTAATAGATTTTGGCGGGAGTGCCGAGCTTTTCTTCCAGGCAGTACGCCCTTACAAGGGGCGAGGGTCTGTACATCTTGTAAAAGTCGCGGATTTCCCGGGGAATGTCGATATACGGGGTTTTGTCGTCAAGCTCCTGCTCAACAAGCTCCTTGCAGAACACGCCTTCCAGTTCCTCGGCGGTCATGGGCTTTAAAGTCCCCGGATTAAGCAGGGGCGCGGGCTTGTTCTTCATATCCGCCCGTACATTGTACCATTTTTTCGGCATCTCGGATTCTTCAAGATAGATTTTGTAGGGAATTTTGTTCATGCTTTTTCTCTCCTTTGGGTTTTTCCCTTAATATTATTCCCGAGAAAGAAGCAATAAAAAACGCTCCCGTCCCGAATGCCGGGACAAGAGCGAAAATCGTTCCTGCGGTGCCACCCTGCTTGACGGCTTAAAGCCGCCCACTTTTAATCTACTGACATAGACCTCACTTGATAACGGTGTGTGCCGTCGCCCCTACTCGCCGCGGCTTTCGGTTTGCCCTCAAAAGTCCATTCCCTAAAAGATGTTTCTGCCTGCTCGCACCGGCCGCAGGCTCTCTGAAAGAACAATCAAAAAGGTACTACTCTTTCTCATCGGTTTAGCCGCATTTTATCACGGTAAAGCGATAATGTCAATAGCTTTTTTAAAAAATTTTTTTGTCACTAAGTACGGCTTTCGGATTTGAAATAAGACAGCGCTTTAAAATTCTGTCGGTAATTTCGGCGTCAAGCTCCGCAAAAAGCGCCTTGTTAACGGGCGGACGGTAAAGGCTGTCATGGGAGTCGCCGGCTATAAGCTGAGCCTTTCCGCTGACAACAAGCCTTGCAGCCGCGGCTTTTGCGGCTTCTCCGTTAGCACCCAAAAGACTGTCAAAATTCACCTGAAAAATCACGCCGAAGTCGAGCAGCTCGTCGATTATCGTCGGGTGACCGTAAAACTCGTAATATCTTTCCGGGTGCGCCACAACGGGGATATAGCCGCGCTCGGTCAGTTCCTCAATCCAAAGGGGCGCCCGGCGTATGTTAAAGGGGCCTAAGGGAAATTCGCACAGCATATAGGAGCTGCCGTTTAATGTAAGGGCGTCCAAATCGCCGCAGCTGAAAATGTCGTCGCTCAAAAACAGCTCCGCGCCTGCCGCGAGCGAAAGCTCCACTCCGTTTTTATCAAGCATATCGGACAGCTCGCCGAGCCGCTCGTCACGCTCCCGGGCAAAGTCGCTTATGAGCGGGTAATCGGTAAAATGGGGAGTGCAGACAACAATTCTGACGCCGCCCCCGCGCGCTTTTCTGCACAGTTCAAGGGACTCTTCGGGAGTTTGGGCGCCGTCGTCCATTCCGAAAAGAATATGGCTGTGAATATCAATCATTTTACTCAGTCCTTTTCTGAGGGAGCGCAGCCCGGGCTTTCTTCCTGTTTTGACGAATCTTCGGCTTCCCCGCCTGAGTCCCGCTCGGTGCGTTCCTTTTTGTAAAGCACATGGATAATGCCCTCGTCGTCAAGCATTTTTATCATAACCAGCGTTATGGGCAAAAGGAAAAGTCCTATAAATCCGAAAATGCGTGAGCCGATATACATTGCCATAATCGTGGCGAAAGGCGGTATTCCGAGCTGAGTCGCCACCAGCTTCGGCTCTATAATCTGACGGATAACCGTTATGCAGACATAAATTACCAAAATCCCTATTCCCAGCGGATAGTCGCCGGTTATCAGCGAATACAGCGCCCACGGCACAAGCACGGTGCCCGTACCCAGCACGGGGATAATGTCAATTATTGCCGTTATAATGGCTATTATGGGAATATATCCGCTGTCATAGATGTTCAGCAGCTTTAAAAGGAACAGCCCCAGCGAAAGCTCGCAGAAGGTGATTACTATTATAAGCCCGTAGGCTTTTCCCATTTTTCCGAGAGCCGGGAAGAGTATCTGCTTTGAGCGGATAATCTTGTTCCTTAATTCGGGACGGAAAAGGCTTAGAATTATATTCTTTACCGAGGCGAAGTCGGCTGTCATAAAGCAGCAGGCGACCACCGAGACCAGCAGCGCCACAAGGGTTACGGGAATTTGCTTGGCTGTATCGACAACGCTTGAAAAAACGCCGCTGAACATTGAAAAGTCAAGCCCCAGCTCGCCCCCCTGAGGCTTTTCGGGAGAGTCGAGCAGTATTGAGAGCTTTTCGCTGATAAACGAGGTCAGCGAGTGTTCCAGCTTGTCGGGCAGAAACGCCAGCCCGTCGGCGAGTTTTGCCTCAACGGATTTAATAAAGGCGGGTATGTCTTCAAGCTGAATCATAAGGTAATTGAAAAAGCCTTTAAGCTCCGTGCCCGCCCAGAAAATGACTATTCCGAAAACGCTCAGCACCACAAAAAAGCATAAAAGAACCAGCACGGTTGAAACAATTCCGCGCGGCAGCCGCGCTTTTGAGCAGATAAAGTTCAGCGGCCGCTGAAGCAGCATGGCTATAAAAAGAGCGGCTATAAATGGAAAAACAAGTCCGAACGCGTACTTGAAAAAGGCGTAGAACAGCATTACAAGTATCGCGATATAGACAACCGAGATAATAAAATTCTTTTTGTTCCCGACAGCAGTCATATTTTTTTCTCCGTTTTTTACTTTTTTGGTTTTTTACAGTTTAAGATTATATATTATTTATTTATATAATAAACTATTTAATGGAAATATACAATCATATAAGGCAAATCTGTTAACTTTTCTAAAAAATTTTTAAAAAAGCCCTGTAAATATATGGTATATTACCCCTTTTACAAAGAAGATGTTTATGTTAAAATAATTAAAAGTATTTAAAATGCTTGCTTATACCTTTTTAACAGGATGTGAATGGAAATGTATGTGGCTGTAATGGGCTACGGTACAGTAGGCTCGGGCGTTGTGGAGGTTCTTTCAAAGAATCACGACAGCATTGTTAAACGCAGCACCCAAAGCGAGCTGGAAGTAAAATATATCCTTGATCTGAGGGATTTCCCCGGCGACCCCAATGAGGATAAAATGATTAAGGATTTCAACATAATTTTGAACGATGACGATGTTAAGGTAGTTGTCGAGACAATGGGCGGCCTGCACCCGGCTTTTGAGTTTGTTTCGTCCTGCTTAAAGGCGGGCAAGAGCGTGGTGACCTCCAACAAGGAGCTTGTCGCGGCAAAGGGCTGCGAGCTGCTTTCAATGGCCGCCGAAAACAATGTGAACTTTCTTTTCGAGGCGTCTGTGGGCGGAGGAATACCGATAATCCGTCCTATTTCCCAGTGCCTTGCCGCCAACGAGATTGACGAGATAGCCGGCATATTGAACGGCACAACAAACTTTATTCTCACAATGATGATTGAGAAGAACATGAGCTTTGAGGACGCTCTGCGCTTGGCGCAGGAAAACGGCTACGCCGAAAAGGACCCCACCGCCGATGTGGAGGGGCACGACGCCTGCCGCAAAATCTGCATTCTCGCGTCCCTGTGCTTCGGCAAGCATGTTTATCCCGAATCGGTCTATACCGAGGGAATTACAAAGATTACCCTTGACGATGTGGCTTATATAAACGCCTACGGCGGAGTTATAAAGCTGCTGGGCAGGGCGAAAAGAGTTGACTCCGGCAAGATTTTCGCGGCGGTAACTCCCGCTGTTGTTATGCAGGGCAGTCAGTTGGCCTCAGTAAACGATGTTTTTAACGCCATACTTGTAAGAGGCGACGCCACCGGCGATGTGGTTTTCTACGGCAAGGGCGCCGGAAAACTCCCGACAGCCTCGGCGGTTGTGGCGGATGTTATCGACTGCGCCCGCAATATGGGCAGAAAAAAGCCCATCGGCTGGGGCGAAGCCGAGGAAAACTATGTGGTTGACTACAAAACCGCAGTCAATCCGCTTTATATAAGGGCAAAGACAGCAGACCGCGAAAAGTCCCTTGAAGAGATAAGGGAAAAGCTCGGCGAAGTAAAAACACTCAGCTTTGAGGGCTGTGATGAAAACGAGATAGCTTTCGTAACAAAAGCCGCTCCCGAAAAGGAGCTTTGCGGCTCTCTGGAAGCGATACCGTCGATAAAGGTCGAGTCGCTTATCAGGGTTACGGATTATTAAGAGCAATTTATCATCAGGAGGATATATATGGGACTTATTGTTCAGAAATTCGGCGGTTCAAGCGTGCGCGACGCCGAAAGAGTAATGAATGTTGCCCGGATTGTTACCGACACCTACCGCGAAGGCAACGATGTGGTGGTTGTTGTTTCGGCGCAGGGCGACACAACCGACGACTTGATTGACAAGGCTCATGAAATCAACGAAAAGCCGTCGAAAAGAGAGATGGATATGCTGCTGACCTCCGGAGAGCAGATTTCCATAGCGCTGCTGGCGATGGCTATTGAAAAGCTGGGCTGCCCGGCAGTTTCGCTGCTCGGCTGGCAGGCGGGCTTCAACACAAGCTCGGCTTACGGTCAGGCGAGAATCAAATCAATTAAGACCGACAGGCTCCGTTCGGAAATCGACCGTCACAACATTGTTGTTGTCGCCGGCTTCCAGGGCCTTAACAAATACGACGACCTTACCACCCTCGGAAGAGGCGGCTCCGACACCAGCGCCGTCGCTATCGCCGCGGCTATGCACGCCGACCGCTGCCAGATTTTCACCGATGTGGAGGGAGTTTTCACCGCCGACCCCAGAAAGGTTGACAACGCTAAAAAGCTCAAGGAAATCACCTATGACGAAATGCTTGAGCTTGCCACTCTCGGCGCGCAGGTGCTCAATAACCGCTCGGTTGAAATGGCGAAAAAATATAATGTTGAGGTAGAGGTGCTCTCAAGTCTTAAAAGAGTTCCCGGCACGATTGTCAAGGAGGTTGCTAAAATGGAGAAAATGCTTGTAAGAGGAGTTACAAAGGATACCGATGTAGCCCGTATTTCCGTTACGAAAATCCCCAACACCCCCGGTGTTGCGTTCAGAATGTTCGCGGCTCTCGCGAAGCACAAGATAAATGTTGATATAATTTTGCAGTCGGTAGGCCGCGACGGCACAAAGGACATCACCTTTACCGTTTCAAAGGGCAACGCCGAAGAGGCCGTGGAGTGCGTTAAAAAGACCTTTGACATTGAGGACAAAGATGTAATCTGCGACACTTCGGTTGCCAAAATCTCGATTGTGGGAGCGGGTATGGAATCCCACCCCGGCACCGCGTCAAAAATGTTTGAGGCTCTTTACGAGAGGGATATAAACATTGAGATGATTGCCACAAGCGAAATCAAAATATCGGTGCTTATCGCCCTTGAAGACGCTGACAGAGCGGTCAGCGCGATTCACAAGGCGTTCTTCCCCGCGGAGTAACTGTGTAAAAAAAGAGAAACTTAAATGTTTCTCTTTCTTTTATTATGTGTATGTATAAGCGATATAAAGTTTAAAGAAAAGGAGACAAAACCATGACAGACAAGTTTGCAAAAGAAGGTTTGACCTTTGACGATGTTCTGCTTATCCCGGCGCAGAGCGATGTGCTTCCGGCTGATGTTGATATTTCAACCCGTCTTACCGACCGCATCACCCTCAACACCCCGATTCTCACCGCCGCTATGGATACGGTAACAGAGAGCAGAATGGCAATCGCCATAGCCCGTGAAGGCGGCATAGGCGTAATTCACAAGAATATGTCGATAAGCGCTCAGAAAGCCGAGGTTGACAAGGTTAAGAGAAGTGAAAACGGAGTTATAACAAATCCTTTCTTCCTCTCGCCCGACAACACCGTTACAGAGGCTGACGAGCTTATGCACAAATATAAGATTTCGGGCGTTCCCGTCTGCGATGAAAACGGCAGGCTTGTCGGTATCCTTACAAACCGCGACCTTCGCTTTATCAGCGATTACAGCGTAAAAATCAAAGAGGTAATGACAAAAGACGGGCTTGTTACCTCGCGCGAGGGCACAACTCTTGAAGAGGCGAAGCAGATTCTGATGCGCCACAAGATAGAAAAGCTCCCGATAGTCGATTCCAACGGCTTCCTTAAAGGACTTATCACAATTAAGGACATTGAAAAAACCGTCAAGTACCCCAACTCCGCCCGTGACTCCATGGGCAGGCTGCTGTGCGGAGCCGCCATAGGCGCTACCGCCGATGTGCTTGACAGGGCTTCGGCTCTTGTTGAGGCGGGCGCGGATTTGCTGGTGCTCGACTCGGCTCACGGCCACAGCACGAATATTCTCAAATCCGTTTCAAAGGTCAAGGCGGCGTTCCCCGAGGTTTCGCTTGTTGCGGGTAATGTTGCCACGGCGGAAGCCACAAAGGCTCTTATTGACGCCGGCGCCGACTGTGTAAAGGTCGGCATAGGCCCCGGCTCAATCTGCACAACAAGAATTGTCGCCGGCATAGGCGTTCCCCAGATAACCGCCGTTTACGATTCAGCCAACGAGGCGGCAAAATACGGCGTTACGGTTATCGCCGACGGCGGAATTAAATATTCCGGCGAAATCGTCAAGGCGCTTGCCGCGGGCGCGGGCGCAATTATGGTCGGCTCGCTTGTGGCGGGCTGCGAGGAGTCTCCCGGCGACAGCGAGATTTACCAGGGCAGACAGTTCAAGGTTTACAGAGGAATGGGCAGTATTGCCGCCATGAACAACGGCTCCAAGGACAGGTATTTCCAGTCAAACAACAAAAAGCTCGTTCCCGAGGGAGTCGAGGGCCGCGTTCCTTACAAGGGACTTCTCTCTGACGCCGTTTATCAGCTTATGGGCGGCCTCAAAGCCGGTATGGGTTACTGCGGCTGCGCGAATATCCCCGAGCTTCAGACAAAGACCAGATTTATAAGAATAACCAACGCCGGACTTAAAGAGAGCCACCCGCACGATGTATATATAACAAAAGAGGCTCCCAACTATTCGGGCAACGCCTGATTTGTAAAGCAAAAGTAAGAATTTTCTCAAAAACAAAGGAGTAAATTATGTTTGAAAATTTGATGGACACAATCGGATTTGTAGCGCAGACCGACAGGGAAGTTGCCGACGCCATGGCTCAGGAGCTTGCCCGCCAGAGAAGAAACCTTGAACTTATCGCCAGCGAGAACATTGTATCTCCCGCGGTAATGGCGGCAATGGGCAGCGTGCTCACCAACAAATACGCCGAGGGATATCCGGGCAAGAGATATTACGGCGGCTGCCAGTATGTGGATATTGTTGAAAATATTGCCCGTGACAGGCTTAAAAAGCTGTTCTCGGCTTCTTACGCCAATGTTCAGCCCCATTCGGGCGCTCAGGCTAATATGGCGGTCTATTTCGCCCTTATCTCTCCCGGCGATACGGTTATGGGAATGAACCTTGCCGAGGGCGGACATCTTACCCACGGCTCGCCCGTGAATATGTCGGGAAAATACTATAACTTTGTTCCCTACGGCGTTGACGAAAACGGCTTCCTTGATTATGACGCTTTTGAGAAAAAGGCAAAGGAGTGCCGTCCCAAGCTCATAGTAGCGGGCGCGTCGGCGTATCCGAGAACAATCGACTTCAAGCGCATGGCTGAGGTGGCTCATTCCGTGGGCGCGTATCTCATGGTGGATATGGCTCACATAGCCGGACTTGTTGCCGCCGGGCTTCACCCCTCGCCAGTACCCTATGCCGATGTGGTAACCTCCACTACCCACAAGACTTTAAGAGGCCCCAGAGGAGGAATTATCCTCTGCCGTGACGAGGAATTCGGCATGCAGTTCAACAAGGCAATCTTCCCCGGAACTCAGGGCGGCCCGCTTATGCACATCATCGCCGGCAAGGCGGTTTGCTTCGGCGAGGCGCTCAGCCCCGAATTCAAGGAATATCAGAAAAATGTTGTTAAAAATGCGGCGGCTCTTGCCGGTTCGCTTATGAAACGAGGCGTAAACCTTGTTTCTTCGGGTACGGATAATCACCTTATGCTCGTTGACCTTCGCTCTTTGGGCATTACCGGCAAGGAGCTTGAACGCAGACTTGACGAGGTGCATATCACCGCCAACAAGAACGCCATTCCCAACGACCCCGAAAAGCCCTTTGTCACAAGCGGCGTAAGACTCGGAACTCCCGCGGTCACCACCAGGGGACTTGATACTGATGATATGGACAAAATAGCGGAGTACATCTATCTTGCAGCTACCGATTTCGACAGCAAGGCGGAGTATATCACCGAGGGCGTAGAGGCAATCTGCAAGGCGCATCCGCTTTACGAATAAGAACGGCTTGTGGTGTAAATGAAAAAGATTATTGTGGCGAGCGCCAACAGGCAGGCGGCGCTGAGAGTAAAGAAAATACTTGCCGCCGGCGGATATCAGACCGAAGCGGTGTTTTCCTCGGGAGCCGAGATACTCTCATACGCCAGCGTACGCCCCGCGGCTCTGATAATCTGCGGCAGGCTTGCCGATATGTCGGCGGTAATGCTTTCGGAGATGATTCCGCACGGCTTTGATATTATAAGCCTTTTGTCGCCGGGCAGCGCGCAGACGGTTTTCCGCAGCAATCTTGTTTCACTTTACATGCCGATTAACAAGGGCGAGTTTTTATCCTCGGTCAGAGCGCTTGCCGTGACCGGGGAGCAGAGCTTTGCGCGCAGGAAGCTGCGTCCCAAAGAGGAGGAAGCTGCCGTTGAAAGGGCAAAGCAGATTATAATGGCAAGGCATCATATTTCCGAGGACCAGGCGCATAAGATATTACAAAAGCGCAGTATGGATTCGGGGCTTCCCCTTATCCGCGTGGCGCAGCTGGTTCTGGGGGATAAAGAATGAATTTTACTAAAATGCACGGCGCGGGCAACGATTATATCTATGTCAACTGCTTTGAGCAGAGGGTGGAAAACCCCTGCCGGGAGGCGGTAAGGCTCAGCCGCCGTCATTTTTCGGTAGGCGCTGACGGGCTTGTGCTTATATGCCCGTCAAAAAGAGCCGACTGCTTTATGGATATTTATAACGCGGACGGCTCCCAAGCGCAGATGTGCGGCAACGCGGTGCGCTGTACCGCCAAGTATATTTATGACAGATACTTAAAAAAGCCCGTAATTTCGGTTGATACGCTCAGCGGAATAAAGAGCGTTGAGATATTTGAGCGCGGCGGCAGGGCGGTCGGCGGCAGAGTGAATATGGGAAAGCCGGTGCTTTGCGGCAGGCTTATTCCCAGCCGTTTCGGCAGCGCGGTGGTCTGCGGCGAAAAAATAACCGCGGGGGACAGGGAGTATGAAATAACCTGTGTTTCAATGGGCAATCCGCACTGCGTGGTTTTCTGTGAAAATACGGATTTTGTAAATCTCGGGGAAACCGGCAGGCTCTTGGAGCGCCACGAGATGTTTCCCGAAAGAACAAACGCCGAGTTTGTGGAGATTACCGGCAAAAACAGCCTAAAAATGCGAGTGTGGGAACGCGGCAGCGGCGAAACTCTCGCCTGCGGAACGGGCGCCTGCGCGGCGGCGGTTGCGGCGGTAATCAACGGCTTTTGCGAAAAGGAAGCCGAAATCGCGGTTAAAGTGCCGGGCGGAAAGCTCTCGGTGCGCTGGGCGGAATCGGACGAGGTTTACCTGTCGGGAAACGCCGTCGAGGTGTTTGAGGGCACAATATATTAAAAGTAAAAAATAAAGCAAAGGGACGCTGAGAATATGAAAATAAACGAGAACTTTTTGAAAATACAAAGCTCTTATCTTTTTTCCAATATAGCGAAAAAGGTCAACGCCTATACCGCCGCCAATCCGGACAAGCCTATTATCCGGCTGGGCATAGGCGATGTTACCCGTCCGCTGGCAGGCGAGTGCATAAGCGCCATGCACAGGGCGGTTGACGAAATGGCGGACGAAAAAACCTTTATGGGTTATCCTCCCGAGTACGGCCACAAATGGCTTTTGGAGGCAATCAGGGACAACGATTACAAAGCGCGCGGCGTGGATATTGATATAAGCGAGATATTTGTAAGCGACGGCGCCAAAAGCGACTGCGGAAATATAGGCGACATTTTCTCGCAGGAAAATAAGGTTGCGGTCTGCGACCCGGTTTATCCCGTCTATGTGGATACGAATGTAATGGCGGGCCGTTCGGGCGATTTTGTAAACGGCGGGTGGAGCAATATCCGCTATATGCCCTGCACGGCAGAAAACGGCTTTCTGCCCGAAATCCCCAAGGAAAAAGTTGATATAATTTATCTTTGCTTCCCCAACAACCCCACAGGTATGGCCATAACAAAGGACGAGCTTAAAAAATGGGTTGACTACGCCAATGAAAATTCAGCGGTAATACTCTATGATTCCGCCTACGAGGCGTTTATAACCGAGGAGAATGTGCCTCATTCGATATTTGAAATCGAGGGAGCCAAAACCTGCGCCATTGAGTTCCGCAGCTTTTCAAAAACAGCCGGATTTACCGGCGTGCGCTGCGGCTATACCGTAATTCCCCACGAGTTAAAGGCAGGCGGTACGGAGCTTAACGCTCTCTGGGCAAGGCGTCAGGCCACAAAATTCAACGGCGTTTCATATATCACTCAGCGCGCCGCCGAAGCCTGCTACACCGAAGAGGGCAAAAAGCAGATTCGTGAAACAATAGCCTATTATCAGAAAAACGCCCAGGTCATTTATAACGGACTCAAAGACTGCGGCTTTACCGTTTACGGAGCGGTCAACTCGCCCTATGTATGGCTTAAAACCCCCGGCGATATGGGAAGCTGGGAATTTTTCGACACTCTGCTTCACGAAATTCAGGTTGTGGGAACTCCCGGCGAGGGCTTCGGCCCCAGCGGAGAGGGATATTTCCGCCTGACGGCTTTCGGCTCGGCGGAGAACACCGCAAAGGCGGTAGAGAGAATTAAAAACTATTTCGGCAAATAATTACGGCGGCAAAATCGCTGCCGGGAGGTTTCGGAGGGCATTATGAAGGATATTTATGAAAGTCCGCTCAATTCAAGGTATTCAAGCAAGGAAATGAAATATATTTTTTCACCCGACTTCAAGTTTAAAACATGGAGAAGGCTGTGGATTGCTCTGGCGGAAAGCGAAATGGAGCTGGGGCTGGGCATTACAAAGGAGCAGGTGGACGAATTAAAGGCCAACGCCGGCAACATAAATTACGAGGTAGCCGAGGCGCGTGAAAAACTGGTGCGCCACGATGTTATGAGCCATGTTTACGCCTACGGTCAGCAGTGCCCGTCGGCAAAGGGCATAATACATCTCGGAGCCACCTCCTGCTATGTGGGCGACAACACCGATGTAATAATTATGACCGAGGGCTTGAAGCTGATTCGCAAAAAGATGGTAAATCTTCTCAGTCTGCTTTCAAAATTCGCCCTTGAATATAAGGACATGCCCTGCCTTGCCTTTACCCATTTTCAGCCGGCTCAGCCCACAACCGTGGGCAAAAGAGCTTCCCTGTGGCTTATGGATCTGGTGCTTGATACGGAACAGCTTGAATTTCAGCTTTCCAAAATGCGCCTTTTAGGCTCTAAGGGAACAACAGGCACTCAGGCGAGCTTTATGGAGCTTTTTGACGGCGACACCGAAAAGGTCAAGGAGCTTGACCGCAGAATTGCCGCGAAAATGGGCTTTGACGAGGTATTCCCCGTTTCGGGGCAGACCTATCCCAGAAAGCTCGACTACCATGTGCTCTCAACGCTTTCCTCAATAGCTCAGTCGGCTTACAAGTTCTCAAACGATTTAAGGCTCTTGCAGCACTTGAAGGAGCTTGAAGAACCCTTTGAGAAAAATCAGATAGGCTCTTCGGCTATGGCGTACAAGCGCAACCCGATGAGAAGCGAGCGGATTTCCTCGCTGGCGAGATATGTTATCTGCGACACGCTCAATCCGGCTATAACCGCTTCAACCCAGTGGTTTGAGCGCACGCTCGACGATTCCGCCAACAAGAGAATAAGCGTGGCGGAGGCGTTTTTGGCTGTTGACGCCATTCTTGAACTGTATATAAACATCGTCAGCGGCATAGTGGTTTATCCCAAAATGATTGAAAAGCGCCTTAAAAGCGAGCTTCCCTTTATGGCGACCGAAAATATTATGATGGCTGCCGTCAAAAAGGGCGGCGACCGTCAGGAGCTGCACGAGCGCATAAGAGTCCACTCAATGGAGGCGGGCAAGGTGGTAAAGGTCGAGGGCGGCGAAAACGACCTGCTTTCAAGAATTGCCGCCGACAGCGCCTTCGGTCTTACGCTTGAAGAAATTGAAGCCGAGATGAAGCCCGAAAACTTTGTGGGCAGAGCGCCTCAGCAGGTTGAGGAAATGGTCAGGGACTATGTAACGCCCGTCATTGAAAAACACAAGGACGATTTGGGCATAACGGTCGAAATCAATGTTTAATAAAAAGCCGCTGATTTTCAGCGGCTTTTTTGATTTTTCAGAAAACCGGCTGTTTGCGGCGTCCAGTTGCGGAGATAAAAAACAGCGGAAAATCAAGAAAATATTTGAAAATAAAAGAAAACAATGGGTTTTATAAAAAAATTGCCTTAAATTGACTTAAAAGGTCAAAAAACAATATTTGAAGTTCAGGTGAACCTGTGATACAATCACATCACAACATAAGGAGGTGCACCGATGTTGGAGAATATACCGGGAACGGTTCTTAAATTCAACGGCGCCGCGGCCGATGACTGCTATTCGGTTATCGAACCGCTGCTGGAAGTGACGAAAGGGCTGACCCTTTCGCAGGTCAGGGCGCTGACGGGGCTTGAAGCCTCAACAATTCAGAATTGGGTAAAGCGCGGCTGGGTGAAAAATCCCGAAGGAAAGCGCTACGGCGAAGAGCAGGTAACGCGCGTTATACTTATAAATATGATGCGCGGTTCAATGCAGCTTGAACAGATAGCCTTTCTGATGAGCTATGTAAACGGGTCGGTGGAGGACCGCTCAGACGACATTTTACCCGACAGGGAGCTTATAAACCTGCTGTGCGGCATAGTATATATGTGCGAGGAAAACTCAGTTTTTGACGAGAGCGGAACAGACGGCATAATAAGCCGCAAGCTTTCCGAGTCGTCAATAAACGACGCCGGGAAAAGGGCAAAGCTTCACTCGGCTTTGAGGGTTATGGTGCCGGCAATACTGTCAACGCAGCTTAAAGAGCGCGCGCAGAGCGCGTTTCTCGAACTTGAATAAATGGGGAAAGGCGGTGTGATTTTGGAATATCTTTCGGAAAATCTGTGGCTTGTCTGGATACTCGCGGGCGTGTTTTTCCTGATAATCGAGCTTCTCACAACGGCTCTTGTGTCAATCTGGTTTGTGGCGGCGGCAGTGGTAACCTGCCTTGTGTCGCTGGCGGTTGACAGCTTTTTGTGGCAGCTTGTGATTTTTCTCTTGCTGAGCGCGGTGTTTATGGTGATTTTCAGGTATGTTTACAAAAAATACATCAAGCCCGGCAGGGACGAAATCAAAAGGGAAGAAATGCTCGTCGGCAGAAGCGCCGTGACTGCCGAGGATACCGACTCTTTCGGGGGTAAGGTGCTGGCAGGCGATGTGTACTGGCGGGCAGTCAGCGAAAACGGTGAAAAAATACCGAAGGGCGAAACGGTCGGCATAGTAAAAGCCGACGGCACAACCCTTACGGTAAGAAAAATTCAAAAATAAATTATAAAGGGGAATATTTTATGGAATTTATGATTATTGCGGTAATTATCGCGGTTATTCTCATAGCTGTGATTGCGGCGAATGTGCGCATTGTGCCGCAGGCAAACGCCTTCGTAATCGAGCGGCTCGGCGCTTACAGCACCACATGGGAAACGGGACTTCATGTTAAAATCCCGATTATCGACAGAGTGGCGAAAAGGGTCAGCTTAAAGGAAGCGGTCGTGGACTTTCCGCCTCAGCCGGTTATCACAAAGGATAATGTTACAATGCAGATTGACACGGTTGTGTTCTACCGCATTGTTGACCCCAAGCTCTACGCTTACGGCGTTGAGCGCCCGATGATGGCGATTGAAAATCTGACGGCTACAACGCTCAGAAACATAATAGGCGATATGGAGCTTGACGCCACGCTCACTTCAAGGGACAGAATAAACTCCCAGATTACACAGGTGCTTGATGTGGCTACCGACGCGTGGGGTATCAAGATAAACCGCGTTGAGCTTAAAAACATTATGCCTCCCGCCGAGATTCAGGACTCCATGGAGAAGCAGATGAAGGCGGAGCGCGAACGCCGCGAGAAAATCTTGCAGGCGGAGGGCGAAAAGAAGTCCGCAATCCTTGTAGCCGAGGGCGAAAAGGAATCGGCTATTCTCCGCGCCGAGAAGGTCAAGGAAGCCAAAATCCGCGAGGCGGAGGGCGAGGCTGCCGCTATTCTTAAAATACAGCAGGCAACCGCCGAGGGTATTGAGATGATTAACAAGGTAAGCCCCAGCAAAGAGGTTATAAGCATCAAGGCTCTTGAAGCTTTCCAGAAAGCCGCGGACGGCAAGGCGACAAAGATTATTATCCCTTCGGAAATTCAGGGAATAGCCGGTCTCGTAGGCGCTCTTACCGAAATCGGCAAAAAGAAAGAAAACTGACCGTAAATAAAGGCTTTGTCCCGCGGGACAGAGCCTTTTTTGCGTTTTGATGAAGTTTTAACAAAAACGGCGGATATGAACCGAAAAGCGAAAAAACCTAAAATAAGCGAAAAAGAAAAGCCGAAGCTTTCTTCGGCTTTTAACTGTTTTATTGCCGCGCGCCGAGGTATTCTTCTAAGCAAAGATTACCCTCCTTCATTTCCTTTGCCGCCTCTGTTCCCACATAGCGCCAGTGCCAAGGCTGAAAAATAATTCCCGTAATATCCGTCTTGTTTTCGGGATAACGCAGAATAAAGCCGTATTCGTGGGCATGGTTTAAAAGCCACTTGTATTCGTCGGTTGAGGAAAATCCCGCGCTCGCGCTGATAATATCCACCGAAAGTCCGGCTCCGCTTTCGTTGCAGCCGGCAGGTTCAAGGCGCCTGAGCGCCTCGGCTTTCGCCTCCTCCTCGCTCATTCCCTGCAAGGTAAAGGCCTGAATTTTGCTTTGGAAGTTGCTTTCCTGACGGGAATAGCTGCAATATCCGGCGTAGGGAGTCAGAATAATTCCGTCAGCCTTTGCCGCCTCGTACATTTTTTTGTACTCCTCGGAAACTCTCGCGTCAGCCGTAACGGAGCTGCCCTCAATAACGGGCGAAAGGTTCGCGGAATAGTTTTTGTCAAGAGGATAATCGCTGTTTATAAGTGCGAGCTGCCAGTTCTCGGAAGCGAGAACCTCAGCCGGGTCATAGTCCGCCCCGATTGCCGCGGGGGACTGAGTTTCGCTTTCGGTTTCGCTCTCGCTCTCGTCCGGGACGCTCTGTGACGGGGTTTCTGCTTTGTCAGACGGTGCTTCGGTCACAGGCTCTTCGGTTACGGCTTCGGTCTGCGGCTCAACAGCCGCTTCGTTATAACTTCCGCCCCGGCAGAAAACCGCGTAAAGAGCGCAAAGCGCGCCCATAATTATAACAAGCGAAAAAAACAGCGCTATTCTTATTTTAAGTCTTTTTCTTTTCATTTTATATTCCTTAATCCGTCATAAATAGATATTTCAATATGCCGTTTGCAGATATAGTTTAGTATTTTTTCCCCTTCTTGTCAATATAAGCGCGGCAGGGCGGAAAATCAGCGGTAAATATTGAGAAAAAATTTTTAAAAAATAGTGACTTGACAGAAAAAATATGTTAAAATAACAAATGTATTATTATGGCAGAATATTTGCGGCAGCGGGAGGTCGTGTTTTGAAAGCTAACGAAAGCAGCGCTCATTATGAGTCAAAGGTTCGCGAATGTACAAATTTCGCGGTCAGGGAAATTAAAAAGGTCTGTAAGGAAATAGGCCCCCGTCCCTCCGGTGAGGAGAACGAGAGCAAGGCTCAGGATTATGTGGAAAAGCTGATGGAGCCTTTTGCGGACGAGGTTGTAAGGGAGCGCTTTGAGTTAAGCCCCAAAGCCTTTATGGGCTGGGTGCTTGCCGACGGCGTTATGATGCTGATTTCCTCGGCGCTTATGATACTCGCGCTGAGTAACGCTGTGCCTCAGGCTTCCCTCTGGCTTAAAGCGGCAGCTTTGGCGCTGAGCGTTATTTCGCTTGTGTTTTTGCTGGGTGAGTTCCTCTTTTACAAAAAAATGCTCGACCCGTTTTTTCCGAAAAGGGAGTCAAGCAATGTGCTGTGTATCCGCAAAGCCGCGGGCGAAACAAAGCGCAGAATAATTTTTGCCGGTCATATCGACTCGGCGTATGAGTGGAGATATACCCACCTCGGCGGCGGCAAGCTGCTTACTAAGGTTATAATAATCGGAATCGCTTCTCTTGTGATTTCGCTGATTGTTGATGTGCTTTCGTTTTTTAACTTCGGTTTTCCCGCCGACATTGCGCTTCTGGTAATTCAGGCGCTTATGATACCCGGCTTTATTCTGGTGCTGTTCTTTGTCAACTGGAAGCTCTGCGTTGACGGAGCCAACGATAACTTAACGGGAGTTTTCGCCTCTATGGCGGTGCTTAAATATTTAAGCGACAACGATATCCGCTTTGAGAATACCGAGGTTATGGCGGTTTCCACCGGCAGCGAGGAGGCAGGGCTCAGGGGAGCCAAGGCTTTTGCAAAGGCTCATTCGCAGCAGTACCGCGAAAGCGGAGTCGAAACCGTTTTTGTGGCGGTTGACACTCTGTGCGACTATGATTATATGGGCATTTACAATAAAGATATGAGCGGAACGGTAAAGCTTGACGCCCAAGCCGCCGCTATGATGAAAAAAGCGAGCGAAACCGCCGGGCTTAACCTTGATTACTCCTCGGTGTTCTTCGGCTCGTCTGACGCTGCCGCGGCGCAGCAGGGAAAAATCAGGTCGGTCGCTCTTGCGGCTATGGACCCCACCCCGGCAAGATATTACCACACAAGAGGCGACACGGCTGAGGCGCTCAACACAAAAACCGTTGAGGCCGGCATAAAGGTTATGCTTGAAACCGCGTTCCTGTTTGACGAGAAAGGTCTTTTGAGCGAATATTGATTTCACCGTGAAAGGGAGATTTATATATGAAAACAAAAATGAGAAAAATAGTAAGCGCCGTAATGGCTGTTGTGTTTATGGCGGCGGCGTTTGCCGGCTGCTCGGCAAATACCGAGTCGCCCGTTGAGGCTAAGGTCAAAACGGATTTGAACGACGCCTCCTTTGTGTTTACATACGGTCAGCTGCGCACAGTGCTTTCGGGCGACAAGCTGGCTACCCTCTTTGAGAACACAAACAAAAAGACCGACGACAAAACCGTTGAGCTTTCCTATTACGAAATAGTGGCTAAATACGGCTCGGACGAGTGCTTTGAAGATGTGCTCGCTCTTATTTCGGACGAGGATATGGCAAAACTCACCGCAAATCAGCAGCAGGTGCTCGACTATTACAATTCGCTACTGAACGATATTAAGGAAAACGGCAGCGCGAGAGTCTCTTACAGCGAGAGCTTCTGGATTGACAACGGTTCGGGCAGAATCGCCTTTAAATCTCCCGACGGCGAGCTTCTTGACGGTCAGGACGAACTCTTGGCCGCGTTCAGACTGTATTCCGACACAATGCTTTCGGATATCGGCGGCTATCTTATGAACCGTTCGCAGGACGAAGCCACAAACTACGGCGACGACCTTACGGATATTATGTATCCCTTCGGCGAGAAAGCCGCGAGCTATCTGACTCTTGCCGACCTTTATACCGACGAGGAAACGCATACATATCCCATTTATTCCTCGGTTGTTCCTACGCTTGTTCACGCTCTTGACGAAAACGGCGACAACGCCGAGGACGAGGAGGGCGAGTATATCTTTATCCCCTCCGAGCTTAACAGAACAATCTGCATTACCGTAAAGCCCGAGGAGGAAAGCGTCAAAAAAGCCTTTACTGTCCGCGACCAGGAGACTGTTTTTGAGGAATTTGAAAAGGCTTCCGCCTATATGACGCTCAATTCCTATGAAATCAGCTTTGACCCCTGCACCATTACGGCAGGAATCAACGCTGAGACCGATGAAATGACTTATGTTACTTTCAATAAAAATATGCTCGTTACCGCCAGCGTAACCTTTACGGGCGCGCTCGAAAAATACGGCACGGTAACGGTTGAGTTTCCCTGCACCTCATCGCTTAACTATCAGTTCGGCTGGAGCGACGCGGCGGAATAATAAGCCGTAAACGGCAGGAAAAATCAAGCAATCGGCAATGCCGAAAAACGCAAAAACATTCCGCGTCTGTCCCAAAGGACAGGCGCGGATTTTAATGTGTGACGCTTAATTTGCCCCCGCGCCGGCAGTTACCCGAAAAATTTTCGCAGGCGGTTGACGTTGCCGGAATAACCGCCCAACCGCAGGCGGTTGCGAGCGTTTTGCCCTAATCAAACTTACCTCAATTTTAATTTACCGCGGGGTATTTTTCGGCGTTTGGGTGTTTCGGCTGTTTTCGTCTGTTAAAGCCGGGTTTGTTATGCGGTTTTAGAAAATCGCTTTTTGTTAAAGGGGATTTTTCCGTTTGTCGTTCAGGCGCGGTTTTTACTTTCGGGAATTATTCCGGGCAGCCGCAGCCGCAGCTTCCTGCCGGATAGCTGTCCTTTAAGCAGCCCTCTTTGGGCGGGAAAAACTCGTCAACCGGGAACTGGATTTTGCGGAACGCGTCGCAGGGGTTGTCGGTTTCGCATCTGCACTCTTTGCTGGGTATGCAGAAATCGTAGGCGGGAATAAGCAGCTGAACATCTCTTTCAAGCTGAACAATGGTGAAAATTCCCAGCGTTACGGTTACCGCTTTTTCCGGCTCGTGCTCGCAGCAGTCAAAGTCGCCCTCAAAGCAGCGGCAAACGCAGTGGGGCAGGCGCGGAGGCTTTGCGCACGAACAGGCTGAGCAGCAGTCGTGCGGACGGCACAGCTTGGCTTCAAGGCATATCGGGTCAACCGTCTGTACCTTTGCTTTCGGATTGGTGGTGACCATATCAAGCTGGCGGTCAAGCTCGTTGCAGGAAAATTCCGAGGAGAATACCTTTACATTTCCCTCCGAGCCGTAGAGAATACATTTTTTCGAGAAGGTGGCAAGCCCCTCAACCGTTGTGGGTGAGTTTGCCGGTCCGCAGAAAACATCAAGGCAAACCTTGAAGAAATAGGTTATATCCACGGAGTAAAAGCCTCTGTTAAAGGGTACTCTCTCAACCTCAATAAAAGCGTTAAGTACCTCGCTTCCGCGGCATCTGACGCTTGTGGCGCGGTCGATTACGCACTGAGCCGAGTCGGTGAAATACACCCTTAAATCTTCAAGGCAGTCCTTGTCGGCGCAGGAGTCATATACGCGGTTAGTGTCAATGCAGACGGCTTCCTTTATTTTTGACGGCATTTTGTCATTGGCAATGCAGCTTCTGTTTTCAGACATAATAATTTCCTCCCGTATAAAGTTATCTGACAGTACCATTCTATGGCAAAAGGAATTTTGTGTTACAGGGAGATGTTTTTTTAATCAGCGGTTGCGAAAAAAATCGATATATGTTAAACTAAAAAATACAAAACACAACGAAAGGAGCGAGGACGGGTGCTTGAAAATATTGCCGAGGAAATCTCAAAGATAAGAGAAAAGTATTTTCTTAAAACACAGGGCATTATTGAAGCGAGGCGCGGCAAAAACGGGGATAATCCCATGTACCGCGAGATTGAGCAGGAAAGAATACATACCAATTTCATAAGAACCGTTCCCGCCTCAATCGCTCTTATCGTTATTGAAGGCAGCGGCATGCTGTGGGCGCTCATAACAAAAATCACCTTCAACTACGGTTCAAGGTTTTTCTTTGCGTTTCTGGCGTTTTTCATTCTCTCGATTTTCCTTATCTTCTTAATTAACCGCGAGCTTAAAAGAAGCCGCCACAACGACCGCAGAAAAAGGCGTATGTACCTGATTTACTGGACGATTTATATGTTCCAGGCTGTGGCGTATTCGGTTATGGAGCTTTTCGACAGGGGAACTATCAACAACTATCTGGCGTTTCTGGCGGTGTTTACGCTTCTGCCCATTTTGGAGCCGGTCACAAAAGCCTTTTACTATATTATAGCCGCCGCCATAGAAATAACGGTGCTGGTAATTGTTCACGGCAAGGCGTCATACATAATTGTAGCCGCGTGCATAACCGTTTTCGCTCAGATTCTCTCGTTCATAAGATTTTATTACTATATCTCCGATAAAATCACAACCAAAAGGCTGGAATATTCCGCCAACGGCGACGCGCTTACGGGAATTATCAACCGCCGGGGATTCCGCAGCAGGTTTCCTTATCTTGAAAGCTTCTGCCGCAGCAACGGCTACACTCTCTGCATTATGATGGTGGATATTGACGATTTCAAAAAATACAACGACACCTACGGCCATTTAAAGGGCGACAAGTGCTTAATAGCGGTGGCTTCCGGTCTGCGCGACGGATTTTCGCGGCCTACCGACATCTGTGCTCGCTACGGGGGCGAGGAGTTTGTGGTGGCGACCGCTCAGAAAGATGTGGAGAGCTTTCTGAACTATGTGGCGAAGCTTATTTCGGAAATATCCCTGCGTGAAATAGACCCTGCCGCCGCGCGCATAACCGTCAGCGCGGGAGTTTACGCGGTGGATTTTGAAAAGGACGGGGATTTAACCCTCGCGGGATATGTGGAAAAGGCGGACGAACAGCTTTACAACGCCAAAAAAAGCGGCAAGAACTGCCTTTCATGCGAAAACAGAATTTATAAAAATCAGGGAGCGTAAATTTTGCTCCCTTTTTTAGTTTTTAAACGGCTGTTTAAGTCTTGAATTGTAATTTCAAGTATGCTACAATATTTTTATTCATAAGAGGTTTTAAAGGATTTTTGCAGATACGGCATTTCCTTTTTAATATATAAAATATAAAGGAGAGTAAAATGGAAAAGCTTCTTGATTTTTTAAGCGAATTTGAAATTCTCTACGGCAATTTTCTTGAATTTGACTGGAGAATGCTCGTAATGTGGGTAATCGGCGGAATACTTATTTATCTCGCCATTAAAAAGGATATGGAGCCTACGCTTTTGCTGCCCATGGGCTTCGGCGCGATTTTAGTAAACCTGCCCCTTTCGGGAGCTATTACCCAGGGTGATGAGGAGGGCGCTCTGAGCGTTCTTTTTAACGCGGGTATTGCAAACGAGCTGTTTCCACTGATACTGTTTATCGGTATAGGCGCCATGATTGATTTCGGCCCGCTGCTTTCAAATCCCAAGCTGATGATTTTCGGCGCGGCGGCTCAGTTCGGAATTTTCTTCACTCTGTGCCTTGCGTCAATGTTCTTCCCGATAAACGACGCGGCTTCAATCGCCATCATCGGCGCCGCGGACGGCCCGACCTCGATTGTTGTTGCCAACAAGCTCAACTCTGAGTATCTCGGAGCCATAATGGTCGCCGCCTATTCCTACATGGCGCTGGTGCCCATTATTCAGCCGCCGGTTATCAAGCTGCTCACCACCAAAAAAGAGCGCCTCATCCGTATGCCCTATCAGCAGGTTGAGGTTAAGAAGATTACAAGAATCCTCTTCCCCATCATCATTACGATTGTTGCCGGCTGCATAGCTCCCGCTTCGGTTTCGCTTGTAGGATTTTTGATGTTCGGCAACCTTATCCGTGAATGCGGAGTGCTCAATTCCCTTTCGGAAACGGCTCAGAAGGTGCTCGCTAACCTCATCACCATATTCCTCGGCATCACAATCGCCACAAAAATGCACTACGAGAGCTTTCTCGCGGTTGACACGCTGCTTATTATGGGACTCGGACTTTTCGCCTTTGTTTTCGATACGGCAGGTGGAGTTGTGTTCGCAAAAATTATAAACCTCTTCCTTAAAAAGGACAAGAAAATCAACCCGATGATAGGTGCCGCCGGTATTTCCGCTTTCCCGATGTCCGGCAGAATAGTTCATAAGATGGGACTTAAAGAGGACCCGCAGAACTTTTTGCTTATGCACTCGATAGGCGTAAATGTTTCCGGTCAGATAGCTTCGGTTATAGCCGGAGGACTTATTCTTAACTTCTTTATGAAATAAGGGGGATAAACTATGCTTGCTAATTTCTTGACGGCGTTTTTCGCCATAAATTTTCAGCCCATGGAATTTGTGCATAACCTCTATTATATGGGAATGGGAATGCTCTGCATTATCCTTGTTATGCTCGTAATAATCGTTGCGACTACGCTGCTTAACAAAGCGGCCATCAAGCTGTCCGAAAAAAAGAAGGACAACGATAAGGAATAAACCCTGCAAAAAACACCTGTGTAATAACCGTACCGGCGCTGTCGGTAACAGGATTTTTCCGTAAACGGGGAGGGAAGATGTTATGAAGCTTTTTAAAAACAAAAAAGTAAAAATCGCCGCAGCCGCGGTTTTGCTGGCGCTTGATATATTCCTTTTGGTTTTCTTCTACTATGCTCCGGCGCACTATGTAAAGACTTCAAGCGGAGAGACCGCGCTGGTTAACGGCGAGCCGGTTATTTATCATACCGACATTTTCGGCAACACCTTTACCTTTGACGGCGGTTTCAGGGTGTACTCGGAGGTTCCGCAGTATATTGACGCTCAGAGCTGAGCGCGGTTTTTACAAAAAATACGCAAAAACTGAGAAAGCCCCCGAAAAGGGGGCTTTTTGATTGATTAAAAGGCGGAAAATTAAAGCGCCGCCGCAGTTAAATCAGCGTGATTACTGCCACCGCCGCTGAGGGCGTCAGTATCGAGAGCGCGGGAAGCGCTGCCGCTGCCGCGTTTAAAAGCTTTGATTCCTTTTTAAGAGAAAGAATTAAAACAGGAATTTGCAGAATGAGCAAAAACAGCGTTGCCGCACAGGAAATAAAAGTATGAACCGGTGTTTCGTAAAAGAAAAGCGAAACAAAATAAATCAGATATGAAGCGGTGGGCAGAGCAAAAATAATATAAAGCCCGGTTTTTTGCTTTTTGCCGGTTGCGGTTAAGAAAAAATAAAGGAAGAGCGCGCAGCACAGCACGGATAGCAGCTCAAAAGGCAGCGTTGCAAGGGAGTACAGTATTATATTGCCGTCATCAGTTCTGACAGCGGGCGTTAAAACAACAACCGCTTGCAGCAAAAAAACAGAAAGACAGGGGATAAAATAATCGTATTTACGTATTGAGGGGGAATAGGAGGTTTTTTTAATTATGAAAGAGGTCAGATAAATTCCAGAAAAAATATATACTGCCGTACTGCAAAACTCGGTTAAAAGGTCAAGCAGCACAGACTGTGATTCGGGGTGCAAGACGCTTATAATTATGTTCGGAAAGCTTATCAGCGCCAAAATGAAGTTTAACGCCGCAAACCAGACAACACACACCCCGGCAAAATACAAAAACGGCCTTTTCGGCGTAAAGCGAAGCTCGCGCGCCGAGGGGTCAAAGGTAAAATAATCGCCGGGCAGGGAATAAAGCCGTATTATCTTTTCGGCAAGCTCTTCGGGAGCCGTTTCCGCCTGCTCGGCGGCTTCAAGCTGTGCTTGCTCAATTCCCAGCCTTTCGGCAAGCTCGTTTTGCCACACGCCGTATTCGGCGCGGAAATCCTCAATAGTTCTTTTCGCCATTTGCTTTCCCTCCCGTTTTCTTTAAGTATATCACGGCTCGCCCGTTTGCGCAACAGGCGGCAGGTCCGCTGTGAAAATAAAAAAATATAAAGCCAATGCTCAAAAATGGTGTTGCGCAAAATTCCGCGGCTTGTTATAATTAAATCACAGACAATAAGGAGGGGATGTATTATGAAAGATTTTGTTGAGTATATCGAAAATTCCTGCGCCGGAATTGCCGATACTCCCGCGCTTTACCGCTTCAAGCGCAAGCTGCTCGATGAAATCACCGAAAGGGCAAACGAGGTAACGGCGAGCGGACTCAGCGACGACAATGTGGTGTACGACTTAATTAAGGACGAACACCCTGACCTTAAAGCGGAATACGCCAAATTTGCCGAGGAGTACAGGCTTAAAAAACGCGCTTCGCTCATGCGCAAGGTAATAGCCATAGGAACGGTGCTTTTTGCCGTGCTTATGTTCCTTTTGTACTTCGCGCTCAGCTTCGCAACCGGCCGCTGGGGCGTTACATGGCTTATTATAGTCGGCGGAGTTTTCGCGATAGTGATTTTCCTTTTAAGCTTCCTTATTAAAAGGCTTTGCAGAATGAAAAGGATTTTCCACCCGATTGCGAGAATACTTGTGGCAGGCTCGATAATGCTCGTCACCGTTTTCGCCTTCCTCACCGCTCTGGTTGCCTTTGACATGGAGCTTGCGTGGACTATTATACCCGCCGGCATTATAGTGATGTTCATTTCGGACGGAATTTTCGCGCGCATTACCCGTCAGAAATTCAGAATAATAAACTATTTCATATATATCCCCGCGGCGGCGGCAATGCTCTATGTTATTTTAGGAGCGCACCTTGTTGTCAGCTGGAACCGCGGTTGGCTTCTCGTTATACTCGGCGTGGCGGTTGATATAGCCATTATGCTCGGTATAGCGATTAACAATTCAAGATATATTTACAAGCAGGAGGATGATGACGAATGGAACGACGACTGAACGCCGAGCTCTGGGATAAGATGCATTATCTTTTCCGCGATTTCAACGACCGCATGGTGCATGTTGAGCTGAAATACGATTATGAAATTGACATTGAGGCTCTTAAAACCGTTCTTATCTGCTTTTTTGAAAAAGCGCCCGTGCTTCATTCCTGCTTTGTCGATAATCATTTAAGCACCCACTGGGAGGTAAAGCCATATCATATCGACGATGTGCTTACCGTTTCCCGTCCCGACGATATTGACAAGGCGGTGGACGAGTTTTTAACCCAGTATATCCCTCCCCAGGCGGATATTCAGCTTAAAGCCGCCGTGTTCTACGGCGAGGGAACAAGCACGCTGTGCATTGTGGAAAATCACATGTGCATGGACGGCGGCGACCTTAAATACTTTATGAAGGCGCTCTGCAAGAATTACAGCGACTATGTGGAAAAGAAAATAAGCCCTCTTGACCTGCGCACAGGCTCACGCTCGTACGAGGAGGTTTATTCGGGATTTTCAAGAACCGAAACAAAAATGGCGAAAAACCTTTACAAGAATGTATGCGCCAAGGACGACCACGCTTTTCCGCTGACGCCCGACAGCATAAGAGATGTTTCCTTTATCGCAAAAAGGAAAATCGACGCCGACCGCTTTAAGAAACTGCGCGCCGCCGGCAAACCCTACGGCGCCACGGTCAACGACCTGCTTGTAGCGGCTTATTTTTACAGTCTTTACGAGCTGGCGGACTATGATGTTTCCGACAGCGTTACAATCTCCTGCGCTATCGACCTGCGCCGCCACATGACGGACACGGAGCATACGGGCATTACCAACCACACCGCGTGGATGCAGTGCCGTATTCCCGAACGGGGCAGAAATATTTTTGAAACGCTGAAATACGCCGTAAGAAGCTCTAACAAGTTTAAAAAAGACAAGTTTATGGGGCTTTACGGACTGCCGCTTTTAAGGCTGGGCTACAATATTCTGCCGCACTCCGCTTCCGAGGAGATTATAAAAATCGGCTATTCAAATCCGCTGCTGGCTATGAGCAATATCGGTATTCTGGAAGCCGACAAGCTGGCTATGGCAGGGCACGAGCCTGTTGACGCCTTTATGTCCGGCGCGGTAAAATACAAGCCCTATGTTCTGCTTTCGGCAACCTCCTTTAAAAACGAGCTGACCCTTTCAATGTGCGTAAGGGGCAACGAGGAGGACAAAAAGACCGTTGAGAAGTTCTTTGACCTTATGGAAAAGAACATTGACGACTTAATAAAGGGCGAATAAGACCGTTTTAACAGGGAGGCTTTCAGCTTCCCTGTTTTTTTACGCTTATATTTAATTTAAAAGGATATAATATTTTACGGATTGCGCTTGAAAACACCCTGACGGCTGAAATAAGGCTCAGCCGGGCGCCCGGCTTGCGTTTTTAAAAATTTTGTGATAATATAACAGTATCTATGGATATTTAAACATTGTGTTCAGCAGAACCCGCCGCGGAAAAACGCCGGCGCTGGTCATACGGGGTGCTTTATATGCTCGACTCAATTTACAATCAGATATATTTTATAGGCTTACAGACTATCCGTATCGGCAAAAGGCTGGGGCGGTGGATTTTCACGCTCCTTTCAAAGCCGGTCAAGGCGCTTGTAACTCTTTTAATAAGCGCGGTTGTGGTTACGGACAAGCTGGCGCTTAAAGCCTTTCACGAGATAATGGGCGACTTTAAGGAGCTTTTCGGGAAAGTGAAAAAGGTTTCGGCGGATATGAGCGCTTCGGAAAATTCCCGGGCTTCAAAGGGCGCAAGGCTCAAAGCGTATTTCCTGCTGGCGTTTAAAACCTACCGCCGGGCGTTTGTGTATGTTCTGAACATACTTCTGCCGGTTTTGTCGCTGGCTCTTCTGGTCTATGTAATAGGCTCTTTTTCAGATGTTACGCTGGGGCTTGAAATAACCTACAACGGCGAGGTTATAGGCTATGTCAGCAGCGAGGCGGAGTACAAGCAGGCAAGGCAGCAGGCTCTTGAAAGGCTTGATATTTCGGTTGCCTCCGCACCCGCCGAGGAGGACGGGGAGGAAAAACAGCTTATAGGTCAGGCGGACTATAAAATCAAACCCGTCAAGCTCAGCCAGATAAGCGATTCCTCGGTAATCTGCGACAAGTTGATTGAGAAATCCGACAGCAAAATCACAAACGCCTGCGGAATTTATGTGGACAACGCCTTTGTCTGCGCCGTAAAGAACGAAACCGACGCGCTGAGCGTTTTTGACGGAATACTCGCCGAATATGAAACCGACGAGGAAAACGCGGCAGTCAGCTTTGTTGAGGATATCGAGTATGTTCAGGGGCTTTATCCGGACGACGGCAGCATTGTGCGCGACGCGGCTTACTTAAACGAGGTGCTTCACTCAAAAAAGAGCGAGGCGCAGTACTATACCGTTGAGGCGGGCGACACCGTTTCGCAGATTGCCCAGCGGTTTGATATGACCACAACGCAGATATTCAATCTTAACCCCTCGCTTAAAGAAAACATTTATATAGGGCAGAAAATTCTGCTTTCGGGCGAGGTCAATTTTGTAAGGGTACAGATAACCAAAACCGAAAAACGCACCGTGGAAATTCCTTATGACACGGTAAAGGTCAACACCAGCAGCCTTTATGTGGGCGACCAGAGAACGGTGGTAAAAGGCGTTAACGGCCTTGAAGAGGTAACCGAGCTCGTAACCTATATCGACGGCGTAAGGGTTTCCTCCAAAGAGGTTTCGCGCACCACCGTGCGCGAGGCGGTCGATGAAAAAATTCAGGTCGGCACCAAGCAGAACTATTACGGCTCGTCAACGGGCGGCTCGGTTGTTTCCTACGGCGGCAGGCTTTTGTGGCCGGCGATAGGCGCCACCTCCATTTCATCCCCCTACGGCCCGAGAAGTCTCGGCGGCTGGCACGGCGGAATGGATATTGTGCGTCCCGGCGGAAGTCTGGGCTGCGCGGTAGTAGCCGCCGAATCGGGAACGGTCACTTTTGCCGGCTGGTACGGCTCGGGCGGATACACCGTAATGATAAATCACGGCAACGGCCTTTCAACGCTTTATGCGCACATGCAGCAGGGTTCGCTCACCGTTTCCGCCGGACAGCGCGTTTCAAGAGGTCAGCAGATAGGAAGAATAGGAGCTACCGGATATGTTACCGGCCCGCATCTGCACTTTGAGGTAAGGGTGAACGGAACAAAGGTAAATCCTGCCAAATATCTCGGAAGATAAGCTGAATTTGTGAGGGACAAATGGAAAAATATATTATAGCGGGCAAAAAAACGGCCTATTATGTTAGGGGAAAGCTGTTAAAACAGCGCTCAAAAGACTATAAAGCCGATTTCAGCGACGATGAAATACAGATAAAGCTCAGGATAAAAAAGGCGTTTATCGACGCCAAAAAAGAGGAGATGCCCAACCTCTCCTGGGAAGAGCACGAGTATATGTGGACCTGTCAGGCGTTTTACAGCGAGCTTTTAAGGTGGAACGGCATTATGCTGCACGCCTCCTGCGTTGAAAAAGACGGCTTCGCCTATCTTTTTTCCGCGCCGAGCGGTACAGGAAAGTCAACCCATACTCACCTGTGGCTTGAAAACCTTAAAAACACAAGGATTATCAACGATGACAAGCCCGCGCTGACGCTGGAAAACGGCAGGTGGTTTGCCAACGGCACACCGTTTTCGGGCAAGACCGATGAGAATATCAACACATCCGCGCCGGTCAGGGCGGTTGTGTTTTTAAAACGGGGAGAGGAAAACAAGGTGAGAAAGCTCTCCGGCGCCGAGGCGGTCACAATGTTTTTGCGGCAGACCATAATGCCCGGCGACAGAACTCTCGCTGAAAAGGCTCTGGAACTTGCCGACAGGCTTTTAAAGGACATTCCCGTTTTTATGCTTGAATGTAATATGAGTCCCGAAGCGGCAAGAGAATCATACGAGGGAATAGAAAGGCTGATTGCAGATGAAAATTAAAGAAGGATATATTTTAAAAGATGTGGCGGGCAACAAGATTGTTATCGCCACGGGAAGTGAAAAGATGAATTTTAACGGCGTAATGACCTTCAACAGCGTCGGCGCCGAGATTTTTACAATGATTGACGAGGGAATGGCTCCCGAGGAGATTATAAAGAAAATAGCCGGGGAATACTCGGCCGACGAGGATACGGTCAGAAAAGATTTCGCGGCGCTTACCGAAAAAATGAGGAAATACGGCATTTTGGAAGAATGAGAAAAGCGGTTCAGAGATGAAGGATTTTGAAGTTGTAAAGTGGATATTCAGGCACTGCGGCCGCCGCGGGGGAGAGCTTGCCGTTCTGGTTTTGCTCAATGCCTGGTCGGGACTTTGCGTAACGCTTTTCGCGCTGCTGTCAAAGGCTGTAATCGACAGCGCGCAGCAGGGGGATATGAAAGCGCTTGTGTCGGACTCTGCGGTCTTCGCCCTGCTCGTAATTTCGCAGATGCTGGCGAGAACCGTTTCGTCAATAGTCGAGGCGGTAAGTCAGGGCAGAGCCGAAATGCACCTTAAAAGCTATGTTTTTTCCCGCGTGCTTCTGGGCGAGTACGCCTCTTCGGCAAAAAGGCACAGCGGCGACATAATGACCCGCCTTACGGCCGATGTTACGCTTGTAAGCGACAGCGCCGTGCATTTACTGCCCGCCGGCGTTGCCTACGCTGTAAGAATATGCTCGGCGGCAGTCGCGCTCTTTCTTCTGGACAGCCGCTTCGCGGCGGTTTTTATAGCCTGCGGAGCGTTTATACTCGCGGCGGCGGCGGTTCTGCGCGGCCCGCTTAAAAATCTGCACAGAAAAGTGCAGGAGAGCGACTCGGCGGTACGCTCCTTTATGCAGGAGATGACCGAAAATCTTTTCGCGGTCAAGATTTTTAAAATTGAGGATAAGGTAATCGAGCGCGCCCGTTCGCTTCAAAAGCACCTTTACCGCAGCAAGGTAAAAAGGCGTTCCTTTTCCGTATTTGCCACAATCGGGTTTTCCCTTATTTTCGCCGCCGGATTTTTAGCCGCCGTCATCTACGGCGCCGACGGTATTTTAAAGGGCACGGTAGGCTTCGGCACCGTTACCGCCATGATACAGCTTGTAAATCAGCTTCAAGCTCCCGTTGCCGGATTTACCGGAATACTTCCCTCGTTTTTCTCAATGACCGCCTCAGCCGGCAGGCTTATTGAAATGGTCAGTATCCCCGGCGAAAGCGAGCAGGCGGATATTTCCTATGACGATTTTATTGAGATTGACGCTAATAATGTGACTTTCGGCTATGACGGCGAAACGGTTATTTCGGACTCCTCGTTCAAGGTTAAAAAGGGCGAGTTTATAGGCATAAAAGGTGTTTCGGGAGCCGGAAAATCAACGGTTTTCAAGCTGATTACCGGACTTTTTGAGCCGGATTCGGGCACGGTTACCGTGCGCACCGAAAAGGGCGATGTCAAAAGCTCGCGCGCGAGGAATCTGTTTTCCTTTGTGCCGCAGGGGAATATGCTGTTCAGCGGCACGGTTGAGGAAAACCTGCGTATGCTTTCTCCCGGCGCGTCTGCGGAGGATATAAAACGGGCGGTGAAAGACGCCTGCGCTCAGTTTATTTTTGAAACCGAGGAGGGACTCTCCTTTAAACTCGGCGAAAACGGAGAGGGGCTTTCGCAGGGGCAGGCTCAGCGCATAGCGGTTGCGAGAGCCATGCTCGGCAGCGGCAAAATACTTTTGATGGACGAGGCGACCAGCGCCCTTGACGCAAAAACCGAAAAGAAACTGCTCGAAAACCTTAAAAGCAAACAGGATATCACCGTTTTGTTTATTACTCACAGGGAGTCGGTGCTTGAAGAGTGCGACCGTGTTCTGACGGTGTCCGACGGCAGAATTTTCATGTAAAAAAATGCCGAAAAAACGCTTTAAATCTTCAAAAAAAGGATTGAATATATAAAATAATTTGTTATAATTATACTGAATGTAATTCAGAGGAGTATTTTATATGGAATATAACGAAGGCAATATCTCTGCGGAAGAGGGGCTTGATGTTCAGGCTCTTATGCACTATCTCAAAAAAATTGTGCAGAAATGGTGGGTAATTCTGATTTGCGCGGTACTCTGCGCGGCTGTCGGCTTTGCCGCGGCAAAGATTACCTATGTGCCTATGTACACCTGCACAATCAGCTTTGTTGTCGATAACAAGCGTGAGGATACCGTTACGGGCGGTCAGTCGGCTTCGGATATCAGCGCCGGAATTGACCTCGCGCGAAGCTATCAGATAATTATGACCGAGACAAATCAGCTTATGAAGCTGGTCGCCGAGGACAGCGGCTACAATATCACCGGCGATGAGGTAAAGAGAATGATAAGCAGTTCTCTTGTTGAGGAAACGCCGATTATCGAGCTTTCCATAACATCTTCCGACCCGGAGGTTTCCTATGCCGTTGCCGTAAGCTATCTTAACAATTACAGCACCATCACCGACGAGACCTACAAGAGCACCCGCGCTATTGTGTTTGACCCGCCGGTTATGCCTTCAAGTCCCAACACGGACAGAACGGCTGTGCTTTATCCGATTGCCGGATTTTTGCTGGGCGCGTTTGCCGCGGCAGCGTTTATATGCCTTAAAGTTCTTATTAAGGACGCCGTTAAGTCCGATGAGGACATTGTAAACAAGCTGGGCAGCAAGCTGCTGGCTTCTATAGTTCATGTCGAAACCGGCAAAAACAAGAAAAAGGCGGCTTCCGGCGAAAAGAAAATGCTCATAACCGACAGGCGCACCGACTTTATGTTCGTGGAGTCCTTTAAGGTTATCAGGACAAAGCTTGAAAATATCGCAAGGCGCCAGAATTACAAGGTGTTTATTTTCACCAGCGCCGACGAAAACGAGGGAAAGACCACCGCCGCGGTAAATACCGCGCTGTCGCTGGCAAAGGGCGGAAAATCGGTGCTCTTAATTGACGCCGACCTGAGAAAGCCCGCCGTTTACAAGGCTTTAAATGTACCTGCCGCAAACGAACTCGGACTTGCGGGTGTTGTCAAGGGCGACAAATCTCTTAACGATTCCATTAAATATTTTGAAAAAGATAATATTTTCCTTTTGCTGACAAGCACGCCGATTCCCGATTCAGCCGAAATTCTTTCGGCTGAGGAAACCGAGGGAATTATAGATACCGTAAGGGAAGAATTTGATTATATTATTATTGATACTCCTCCCGGAGGAATTGTGGCTGACGCCTCGATTATCGCTCAGTACGCGGACGCCTGCGTTATGGTTGTGCGCTATGACCGCTCCTCAATCCGCCGCATAAGAGGCACTATGGAGGATATAATGAGCTCGGGAACAGAGGTAATAGGCTGTATCTATAACGATACCGAGAGCAGCACGGCTTCAAGGTCACTGCGTTCGGGCAAAAAGGCAAAGCGCGGCTACGGCTACGGCTACGGCTACGGTTACGGTCACACTTCGGGAAGAACAAACGGTAAAAACTGAAAAAATCAAGGATAAACCGTACGGAATGTGCGGTTTATTTTTGCGCGGCGTTAAAAAACGCCTATATATTTTGCAAAAACAGAGGAAGATAAAATGAAGAAAAGCAAAGAATTATTGTCAGAAAACAAAATGGGCGTAATGCCTGTCGGCAGGCTGCTGGCGGGAATGGCGGTTCCCATGATGATTTCAATGCTTGTTCAGGCCTTTTACAATATCGTTGACAGCGTTTTCGTTTCCTATGTAAATGAAAACGCCCTCAACGCCGTGTCCCTCGCCTTTCCGCTTCAACAGCTTATGATAGCGTTCTGCGGAGGTACGGCGGTAGGTATGAACGCCCTGCTTTCAAGGGAGCTTGGAGCAAAACAGTACGAAAAGGTAAACAAAATTGCGGGTTCGGGAATACTTGTTTCTTTTCTGAGCTTTGTGGTCTTCGCGGTACTCGGCGTAACTCTCGCGAGACCTTTCTTTTTGGCTCAGACCGAGGTTGAGCAGATAGTCGGCTACGGCGAGGACTATGTAACCGTCTGCCTCGGCGTTTCAATAGGCGTGTTCTTCCAGTTCTATTTTGAAAAACTGCTTCAATCAACGGGCAGAACGGTGCTCACCATGATTACCCAGACAGTCGGCGCGGTAATCAACATTATAATGGACCCCATACTTATTTTCGGACTTCTCGGCATGCCCCGTCTTGAAGTCAAGGGCGCGGCAATAGCGACTGTTCTCGGTCAGATTGTGGCTTCAATTCTCGCCATAATCTTCAACATTAAATTCAACAAAGATGTTCGCATCAGCTTTAAGTACATACGCTGGAACACAAAGATTATCAAGGACATTTACAGAATAGGACTTCCCTCGATAGTAATGCAGTCGATAGGCTCTGTGATGACTTTCGGCATAAACAAGATACTGATTGCCTTTACCACCACGGCGACCGCTGTTTTCGGAGCGTATTTCAAGCTGCAAAGCTTCGTGTTTATGCCTATTTTCGGACTCAACAACGGAATGGTGCCGATTATCGCCTACAACTACGGCGCAAGGCGCTTTGACCGCGTAAAGAAAACCGTAAGGCTCACGCTTATCTCCGCCACCGTTATAATGGCGCTGGGAGTTCTGGCGTTCGAGCTTATTCCCGGAGTGCTGCTTTCTTTCTTCAACGCTTCCGAGGAAATGCTCGAAATCGGCGTTACGGCGCTGAGGATTATCGCTATCCACTTTATACTGGCGGGCTTCTGCATTATCGCCGGCTCGGTTTGTCAGGCTATCGGCAAACCGGTTGACAGCCTTATAGTTTCGGTGTGCCGTCAGCTTGTGGTGCTGCTTCCGGCGGCGTGGCTGCTCTCAAAGACCGGCAGGCTGGAACTTGTGTGGTTCGCTTTCCCGATTGCCGAGTGCGTCTCGCTGATACTCAGCACGATTTTCCTTTTAAAGACCATGAAGCGCGCGAAAAGCAGGCTCAAAGAGCAGGAACAGTAAAAAAACTGTTGACAACGGGGAAAATTAAGGTTATAATATCAAAGCAATAAAGCAGAGCAGTAAATTTTGTTCTCACCCTGCGGCGTTCAGCCGTCCGGTAAATAAACTTTTTTCAGTTTGTTTTTGTGCGGGCAGAATTTTTCTGTCCGCATTTTAATTTTGCCGAAAGGCTTTGAGAGGTGTTTATTTATCAGTACCAAAGAGCTTCAAATCAATGAGGAAATCAGAGATAAAGAGGTTAGAGTAATTTCGGACAGCGGCGAGCAGCTCGGCATTATGCCGCTTAAAGACGCGTTTAAGGCTGCGGAACAGAGAAATCTGGACCTTGTTAAAATCGCGCCTCAGGCAAACCCGCCCGTCTGCAAGATAATGGACTACGGCAAGTATCGCTTCGACCAGGCGAAAAAGGAAAAGGAAAACAAGAAAAATCAGCGCACGGTTGAAACAAAGGAAATCAGGCTTTCCGTAAACATTGACACTCACGACTTTGATACAAAGGTAAATCACGCCCTGAAATTTCTCAAAGCGGGCAACAAGGTAAAAGTTTCAATCCGTTTCCGCGGCCGCGAAATGGCGCACGCCCATCTCGGCAACGGAATTATGGATAAGTTTGCCGAAGCGTGCGCAGAAGTCGGCGCGGTCGATAAACCCGCCAAGCTCGAAGGCAGGCAGATGCTTATGTTCCTGTCCCCGAAGGCGGCAAAATAAACAGGTATTTAATTAGTTTAGGAGGATATTATTATGCCGAAGATTAAAACACACAGCGGAGCAAAAAAACGCTTCAAGATGTCAAAGAACGGTAAGCCCATGAGAGCTCATGCCAATAAATCTCACATTCTTACCAAGAAAAGCACAAAGAGAAAGAGAAATCTCCGCAAGACTGCCGTTGCCGACGCAACAAACACAAGGCAGATTAAGCGTCTTATTCCCTATAAATAATCGGTGAGCCCCAAAGGCGAAAAACTCAACTAACGGAGGTAAAGAAAAATGGCACGAGTAAAAGGTGCGATGATGACTCGCAAAAGAAGAAATAAAGTATTAAAGATGGCAAAGGGCTACTACGGCTCAAAGAGCAAGCTCTTTAAAACCGCGAAGCAGGCCGTTATGAAGTCCGGCCAGTACGCTTATGTCGGCAGAAAGCAGAAAAAACGCGATTTCAGAAAGCTCTGGATTTCAAGAATTTCAGCCGCCTGCAAAGCGAACGGCATGAACTATTCCACATTTATAAACGGACTTAAAAAAGCGGGAATTGACCTTAACCGCAAAATGCTTTCCGAAATAGCTATCGCCGACCCGGCAGCGTTTACCGCGCTTACCGAAAAGGCTAAGGAAGCAATAAAATAAACCTTTTAACCACGCCGGGAACTCTCCCGCGCGTGGTTTTCCATTTATTAAAATTATGTCAGATTTTGTTATAACCGCTAAAAACAATCCGAAAATCAAAGAAGTAAGAGAGCTTTCGGCTTCCGCCGGCAAAAGAAGGGAAAAGGGCCTTTTTGTGCTGGAGGGGGCGCGTCTGTGCTGTGACGCCGCCGAGTGCGGCCGTGAAATAGAGAGCGTGTTCTGCACCTCCGGGTGTGAGGAAAAATACGCCGGCAGAATTGAAAAGTTAAAGAAAAGCTGCAAAAACTTTTACACGGTCAGCCCCGCGGCCTTAAAAAGCATGAGCGAAACCGTCAGCCCTCAGGGCGTGGTCTGTACCGTAAAGCTGACCGAAACGGGTTTTGAGTTTAAAAAGGGCGGCAGGTACATAGCCCTTGACAATGTGCAGAATCCCGACAACTTGGGCGCGGTTTTAAGAACGGCTGAGGCGCTGGGAATTGACGGGGCGGTTATAAGCGGCGGCTGTGATGTTTACAACGGCAAGGCGCTCAGAGCGTCAATGGGAGCCACTTTAAGGCTTCCCCTGATTGTCAGCGGCGACCTCTGTGCCGAAATAAAAAAAGCCTCGCAGGCGGGAATAGCGGTCTTTGCCGCCGTGCCCGACCGGGACGCCGTGAGCATACTTGAAGCCGATTTCGGCAAGGGCGCGCTCTGCGTTGTGGGCAACGAGGGCAACGGCGTGTCCGAAAAGGTGCTTGAAGCCTGCAACCAAAGGCTGACCGTCAGAATGGCAGGCAGGGCGGAATCGCTCAACGCGGCTGCCGCCGCGGCAATCGTTATGTGGGAACTTGTAAAATGAACGGCGAATTGTATTGGATCTGGCTGTCCTCGGCTCTGGGAGCCGGAGCGGACTGCTCGGACTTGTTATCATATTACGAATGGAATCCATGTATAATTTACGGAACGGTTATGAACGGGGAGGGCAAAATTCCCTTTCTTACTCAAAAACAGAAAGAAAGGCTCAGGCGCTGTCCTTTAAGCCGTGCCGAGGAAATTTTAAATACTGTAAAAAGCCGGGGCTGGAGCGTTGTGACGCCCTCCGACCGGCGTTATCCGAAAAGGCTTCTGGAACTTCGCGATATGCCGCTCGCGCTGTATGTTGAGGGCAACGCCGATTTGCTTGACGGCGAATTGCAGGTGGCTGTTGTGGGCGCAAGAAAAGCTTCCGATTACGGCAGAGCCGTGGCGAGAGCGCTCTCGGGAGCTCTCGCGAGCAGAGGCTTTACGATTGTTTCGGGCGGAGCGCTGGGAATTGACAGCGCCGCGCATCTCGGAGCGCTTGACGAAAACGCGCCGACAGTTCTGGTTATGGGCTGCGGACTCGGGGCAAAATATTTAACCGGGAACGAGCCTTTAAGAAGCCGCATAAGAAAAAACGGAGCGCTGATTTCCGAGTTCGAGCCTTACGCAAAACCGGGCAGGGATACTTTTCCCCTGCGCAACAGGATTATATCGGGAATGACGCTGGGAACGGTCGTGGTTGAAGCGGGCGAGCGAAGCGGCTCGCTGATTACCGCACGGCTTGCCCTTGAACAGGGGCGTGATGTTTTCGCCGTGCCGGGCGATTTGGTAAGCTCCTCGTTTCTGGGCACAAATAATCTGATAAGGCAGGGAGCTGTGCCGGTTTTCTCGCCTAACGATGTCCTTAACGAATACGCCTCGCGTTACGCCGGAAAAATGAAGGGCGGCGATATTCCCGACGATGAAATAATACGCCGTGCGCAGGTCTTTTTGTCCGATAAGGATTTTGTCACTCAAAGGGAGCCGGTCAAAAAGCGGAATTTCCGTAAAGAACCCGAACCCGCGCGAAGCGAGAGCAAAACCGCCGACGGAGCGAAAAAAGAGGCTCTGGACTTTCTTTCTGAGAACGCGCGTAAAATTTACTCGATGTTAAGCGACACACCCGAATACGCAGACGAGCTTATGGCAAAGGCTTCGCTTTCTCCCTCGGAAACGCTTTCGGCTCTGACGGAGCTTGAAATTTACGGTCTTGCCGAACAGCTCGGCGGACGGCGCTACAAAGCCGCCGATATGTGAAAAATACGGCCGCTCTCAGCGGCTGATAAATATAGGAAGATGATTTATGTCAAAACTTGTAATAGTTGAGTCACCCTCAAAAGCCAAAAGCATACAGAAATATCTGGGAAAGGAATACAGCGTAGTATCCTCAAAGGGTCATATAAGGGACTTGCCGGCGGCAAAGCTGAGCGTGGACATTAAAAACGATTTCGCGCCCAAATACGCCGTAATCAAGGGCAAGGAAAAACTCGTCAAGGAATTAAAGGAAATGGCGCAGAATTCCGACGGCGTTATTTTAGCCGCCGACCCCGACCGCGAGGGAGAGGCAATCTCGTGGCACTTAGCCACCCTTCTGGACCTTGATATGAACGAGAACAACAGGGTAAAATTCAACGAGATTAACAAAAACAGCGTTTTAAAGGGAATTGAACACCCCGAAAAAATAGATTTGGATCTGGTAAACGCCCAGCAGGCGCGCCGGATACTCGACCGCCTTGTAGGCTACACCCTCAGCCCCTTTATTTCACAGAAAATAAGAAGAGGACTTTCGGCGGGCAGAGTGCAGTCGGTTGCCGTCAGGCTGGTTGTTGACCGTGAAAACGAGATAAGAGCTTTTGTGCCCGAGGAATACTGGACTCTTGACGCCAAAATGCTCGCGCCCTCCTCAAAGCGCGCTTTTGCCGCTCAGTTTACCGGTGACGAAACGGGAAAGGTAAAAATCGTGTGCAAGGAGCAGAGCGACGCCTACCTTGCCCGTCTTGAAAACGCCGAGTTTGAGGTAACCTCGGTTAAAAAGGGCGTAAGACGCCGCCAGCCGGCGCCTCCCTTTACCACCTCAACGCTTCAGCAGGAGGCTTCAAGAAAGCTCAACTTCCAGGCGAGAAGAACCATGAAAGTGGCTCAGGAGCTTTACGAGGGCGTTGAAATCGCCTCGGTAGGCTCGGTGGGACTTATCACCTATATGAGAACGGACTCGCTTCGTATTTCGGAGGAGGCGAGAGCCGCCGGAAACGAGTATATAAAGAACGCCTTCGGAGCGGAATATCTGCCCGAAAAGCCGAGATATTTCAAATCCCGCGCCAACGCTCAGGACGGTCATGAGGCTATAAGACCTACCATGATGGACCTTACCCCCGAAAAGGTAAAGTCAAGCCTTACCGCCGAGCAGTACAAACTCTACAACCTTATCTGGCGCCGTTTTATGGCGAGCCTTATGGCTAACTGCGTGCAGGATACCGTAAAAGCGGAAATTACGGGCGCGGACGGAACCGACAGGGCGCAGGGCAAATATCTGACCTTTGCCGCCAGCGGTTACAGCGTGCGCTTTGACGGCTATACCTGCCTTTATGAGAGCGGCTCTGACGAGGAGGAAGCGGAAACAGGCAGGCTTCCCAAACTCAGCGAGGGCGACAGCATTAAAATCAAGGAGCTTGCGGGCAATCAGCATTTTACCCAGCCCCCGGCGAGATACACCGAGGCTTCCCTTATCAAGACTCTTGAAGAAACGGGAGTAGGACGCCCCTCGACCTACGCTTCCATAATTTCCACCATAACCTCCAGGGAATATGTGGAGCGCGAGGGCAAGCAGCTCAAGCCCACGGAGCTGGGCGAGGCGGCAACAAAGCTGCTCAAAGATAAATTCCCCAAAATAGTAAATGTCAGGTTTACCGCGGGAATGGAGTCCCAGCTTGACGAGATAGAAAACGGCAAAACCGACTATATAAAAATGCTCCACGATTTCTATGACGATTTCAGCCTTACCATGTCCAAGGCGAAAGAGGAGATGCAGGGAGTAAAAATCAAGCTGCAACAGGACGAAACCGACATCAAGTGCGAAAAATGCGGACGGAATATGGTTATAAAATCGGGACGCTACGGAAAATTTCTCGCGTGTCCCGGATATCCCGAATGTAAAAATACAAAGCCGCTCGTTGTTGAAACAAAGGCGACCTGCCCCGTCTGCGGCGGCAGGATAATTGAGAAAAAGTCCAAAAAGGGCTATACTTTTTACGGCTGCGGCAATTATCCCGAGTGTAATTTTATGACATGGGATAAACCTACCGACGAGCTTTGCCCCAAATGCTCAAAATCACTGTTCAAGCGCAAGGGCGGCGTGCTTGCCTGCCTTAACGAGGGCTGCGGTTTTGAGAAAAAGGCGGAGCGCAAAAGAAAGACGAAAGAGGAGTAGTATGAAAGCGGCGGTTATAGGCGCTGGGCTTGCGGGCGTTGAGTGCGCCCGCGCGCTCTCAAAATTCGGAATACAGGTGGATTTGTACGAGCAGAAGCCTCTTAAAAAATCCCCTGCCCATAAGCTCGACACCTTAGCGGAGCTGGTATGCTCAAATTCCCTGAAAGCCGAAAGGGTAAATTCCGCGGCGGGACTTTTAAAGGCGGAAATGGCGCTTTTAGGCTCGGTGTGCGTTGAAACCGCTTACGAGTGCCGCGTGCCTGCGGGCGGAGCGCTGGCGGTGGACAGGCTTTTGTTTTCGCAGATAATCACAAGCAAAATTCAAAACGATAAAAATATAAATCTGATTTCCGCCGAGGTCAAAGAGCTGCCGCAGGCGGACGGCACAGTTATATGCGCCGGCCCTCTGGCGAGCGAGGCGCTCGCTGAAACAATAAAGGGATTATGCGGCGAGCAGATGGCGTTTTATGACGCGGCCGCGCCGATAGTCAGCGCCGACAGCATTGATATGAGCCGGGCGTTTACCCAGTCAAGATACGGCAGGGGCGGTGACGACGACTATATCAACTGCCCTATGAACAAAGAGGAATACGAGGCGTTTTACGAGGCGATAATATCCGCCGAGTGCGCCGGGCTTCACTCCTTTGACAGGCGGCGGGATGTGTACGAGGGCTGTATGCCCATTGAGGTGCTCGCCTCCCGCGGAAAGGATACAATGCGCTACGGCCCGTTAAAGCCCGTGGGGCTTTCTGACCCCTCGACCGGTCACCGGCCGTGGGCAAATCTTCAGCTTCGGCGCGAAAACCGGGAAGGCACAATGTATAATCTTGTGGGATTTCAGACAAATCTTAAATTCCCCGAGCAAAAGCGAGTGTTCTCAATGTTCCCCGCCCTTAAAAACGCCGAGTTTGTAAGATACGGCGTAATGCACAGGAACACATTTATAAATTCCCCGGCGCTGCTGAACGCGGATTTTTCAATGCGGGATAATCCCCTTTTGTTTTTCGGCGGGCAGATAACCGGAGTGGAAGGATATATGGAGTCGGCGGCAAGCGGACTTATGGCGGGAATAAATCTCGCCCTGCGCCTTTCGGGCAAGCCGGCGGCGGTTATGCCTCCGGATACCATGACAGGGGCGCTGAGCGCTTATATCAGCGATGAAAGCGTTAAAAATTTCCAGCCGATGGGCGCGAATTTCGGAATATTGCCGCCTCTTGAACAAAGAATAAAGGATAAGCAGCAGCGTTACACAGCGCTGGCGCAGCGCGCGCTTGACTCTTTCGGCGCGGCTGCGGCGGATTTAATCAAGGTGTTGAAAAATGACTGACTTTGAAAAGAAAATAGGATATGAGTTTAAGGACAGAGAGCTTTTAAAAAGAGCGCTCACCCATTCCTCATACGCCAACGAAAAGGGCACCGGGCTTGACAACGAAAGGCTTGAATTTTTAGGCGACTCGGTTCTGGGCTTTATAACCGCCGAGCACCTTTTCGAGCATTTCAAAAACAAGGCGGAGGGCGACCTTACCAAGAAAAGAGCCTACGCCGTGTGCGAAAAAACTCTGTTTGAGTACGCAAAAAAAATCGGGCTGGGCGATATGATTTTCCTCGGAAAAGGCGAGGAGCATACAGGCGGGCGCACAAGACCGTCGGTTGTGTCCGACGCTTTTGAGGCGCTTATAGCGGCGATTTATCTTGACGGCGGCATGGAAAAGGCAAAGGCTTTCGTACTGCCCTTTATTGAGATTGCCAGCGAGGAAACCCCCGAGTTCAAGGATTACAAAAGCATGCTTCAGGAGGTGCTTCAGAAAAATCCCACCGAAAAATTCGAGTATGTTCTCGTGGGCGAGGACGGCCCCGACCACAACAAGCAGTTTACGATCGAGGTGCTTCTCAACAGTAATGTAATAGGCAGGGGAAAGGGCAGCAGCAAAAAAAGAGCCGAGCAGGCGGCGGCAAAATCCGCGTTGGAGCTGATGGGACTTTGAAACATTCAAACATAAGCATTTTCGTGGTGCATAAGGGCTGTCCGAATATGTGCAGCTTCTGTAATCAGCGCGCTATAAGCGGCCGCGAAAAGTCCGCCTCGGCAGAAGATGTGGAGCTTGCTGTAAACGCGGCGATTGCGCATAATGTGAGCCCCGAAAATACCGAAATAGCGTTTTTCGGCGGCAGTTTTACGGCGATTGAAAGGGAGCAGATGGTATCTCTTTTGACCGCCGCAAAGTATTTTTGCGAAAAATACGGCTTCGCGGGCATCAGGATTTCAACCCGCCCCGACTGCATTGACCGCGAAATACTTGAAATACTCAAAAATTACGGCGTGACGGCGGTTGAGCTGGGCGCTCAGAGTATGGACGACGGCGTGCTTTCGGCAAACGGCAGGGGACACACGGCGCAGGATGTGCGGGACGCCTCGGCGCTCATAAAAGAGTACGGCTTTTCGCTGGGGCTTCAAATGATGACGGGGCTTTACAAGAGCGATTTTGAAAAGGATTACATAACCGCCCGTCAGCTGGCGGTTCTTTGTCCGGATACGGTCAGGATTTATCCCACCGTGGTGCTTAAAAATACGGTTCTTGCCGACCTCTGGCAGGCGGGGGAGTATTCTCCGCCCGGCGCCGAGGAATCCGCTCCCTTCTGCGCTCGGCTTTTAAGGTTTTTTGAAAGCCGCGGCATAAGGGTTATAAAGCTGGGGCTTCACAGCAGCGAAACCGTTGAGGCGGATATGGTGGCGGGAGCGTATCACCCGGCTTTCCGCGAGCTTTGCGAGGGCGTGATTTACCTTGAAAATATGCTTGGCGCCTTAAAGGGAAAAGACAAAAGCAAAAATTATGTGATATTTGTAAACGATAAGGCTCTTTCAAAGGCGAAAGGGCAGAATAAAAGAAACGAAAAAGCATTGAAAAGCAACGGTTTTTATTGTAAAATAAAAGGAAAGCAGAATTTGCCTGAATTTGAAACAGAGGTCTTGGAATGTTCTTAAAATCAATCACTATGCAGGGTTTTAAATCCTGCCCGGATAAAACGGTACTGAACTTTAACAAGGGCATAACGGGCGTAGTCGGCCCCAACGGAAGCGGAAAGAGCAATATTTCGGACGCGGTGCGCTGGGTGCTCGGCGAGCAGTCCACAAAAAACCTCAGAGGTTCAAAAATGGAAGATGTCATATTCAGCGGAACATCGCTTCGCAGGGCTACCGGCTTTGCGGAGGTCACGCTGTGCCTTGACAATTCCGACCGCGCGCTTTCAAGCGACGCCGACGAGGTCAATATTACAAGGCGCTTTTACCGTTCGGGCGAAAGCGAATATAAAATAAACGGCGAAAATGTAAGGCTTAAAGATATAAACGAGATGTTTATGGATACGGGACTCGGCCGGGACGGCTACTCAATGGTCAGTCAGGGCAAAATAGCCGAGCTCATTTCCTCAAAGTCGGGCGAACGCCGAGAGATGTTTGAAGAGGCGGCGGGTATTTCGCATTTCAGGTACAGGCGGTCGGACGCCTTAAAACGCCTTTCTCAGGCAGAGGAAAATTTGGTAAGACTGCGCGACATTCTCTCGGAGCTTGAATCGCGCGTTGAGCCGCTCAGGCAGCAGAGCGAAAAGGCGGAGCGCTTTCTGGTGCTCGCCGAGGAGCGAAAGAGCCTTGAAATAGGTATATGGCTCGATACTATCGGGAAAATTCAGGAGCGCCTGAAAGAGCAGGACAGAAAAACGGACATCGCCTCCGCCCAGTATTCCGACGCGCAGAAGCAGCTTGCCGCCATTGAGGAGAAGATGAATCAAAACCTTGAAAGCACAAGGGAAATAAATGTTAAAATTGAGGAGATAAGGAGTTCGACCTCGGACTGTGAGGAGCAGGCGTCAGGGCTTGAAAGTCAGGCGAAGGTCTATGAAAACTCCATTTTACATAACAGCGAAGCCATTGAGCGTTTAAAAAAGGACAAGCTAAGCGAAAACGAGAACGAAAGCGACATTGACGCTCAGATTGAAGCCGCCCGAGAGGAGGCTCAAAAGGCCCTGCTCGGTTTTGAAAAGGCGCAGGAAAGCCTTGCGGCGCTGACCGGAAAAATTGAGAAATTACAGCTTGAAAACAGCGAAAAAGCCACCGCCTCGGAGGAGCTTTCAAAGCAGATTTCACTGCTTACGGTGGAGCTTGCCGACAGCAGGGTTGTTATCGAAACCGCCGAGATGCAGACCGCCGAGTTTGAAAGAAGAATTGCCGCTGCCCGGGAGAGCCTTGCGGCGAAAGCGGAGACAAAAAAGGATTTTCTTCAAAAAAAGGAAAGCGTAAAAGCCCAGCTTGACGCCTGCGCGGAGCGAGCCGAGGGCTTTAAAAACGCGGCTGACGGCTGCCGTATAAAGGTGCGGTCCAGAACCGAAAAAAGCGAAAAAATCAAGGCTTCCGTTGCCGAGCTTTCAGGCGAGGCGGCAAAAAAAGCCGAGAGAATGAGAGTCCTTGAAGATCTGGAAAAGAATATGGAGGGCTATCAGGGCTCGGTGCGCAGCGTTATGAGCGCCGGCAAAAGGGGCGCGTTAAGGGGTATTCACGGCGTGCTCTCTCAGCTTATAACGGTTAAGGATAAATACGCTGTTGCGGTTGAAACCGCGCTGGCTTCGGCTATTCAGAACATAGTTGTGTCGGACGAAAACAACGCGAAAGCGGCAATAGCCTTTTTGAAAGAGTCAAAAGCGGGCAGAGCCACATTCCTGCCGATTACGGCTATCAGGGCGAGAAGTCTGGACGAAAAAGGGCTTGACGACTGCTACGGCTTTGTCAGCGTAGCCTGCGACCTTGTAAGCTGTGATGCAAAATACCGTGAAATAGTTAAAAATCTGCTTGGCAAAACCGTTGTCTGCGACGATCTGGACAGCGCGGTTACCATGGCTAAAAAATATAAGAACAGGTTTAAAATCGTCACCCTTGACGGTCAGGTTATCAATGCCGGCGGCTCAATGACCGGCGGCAGCAAGGCTCAGGGCGTGGGTATGCTCAGCCGTGTTAACGAGATTGACCGTATAAAGCAGGAACTTGCCGGGATAAAGGCGAAAGCGGAAGCCCTTGCCGCCGAGGAAAAGGAAGCGGCCGAGCTTTTGGCAAAAGCGGTGGCGGAATTAAGCGGAGTCGAGGGCGATATTCTTACCGCCAACGAGGAGAAAATAAGGCTTGAGGGCGAATACAGGCTCGCCTGCGAGCAGTATGAAACCGCGGCGGCCGCCGCTGACGAAATCGAAAACGAAATGCGCCTTTTAACCGACGGCGAGAGTAAGATAAAGGAGGACAGCTCCTCGGCGGCGCAGACCGCCGAAAGGCTCGGCGCTGAAATCGCCGCAAAGGAAAAGGAGCTTGCCGACCTCAGCGGCGAGAGCGAAAACCTTGCCGCCCTGCGTGAGGAACTGGCTGCCGAGGCGCAGAGCATAAGGCTTTCCGCCCTCGGATTTGAAAAGGACAGGGAGTCCGCCGAGGATAATCTCCGGCGTTTGGAGGCTCTTAAAAATTCCCATTTTTCAAGAATGGAAGAGCTCGACAGCGAGATTGATGTATATGAAAAAAAGAACGAGTGGCTCAGAAAGGATATTGAAAGCCTTATGGCTACGGCAGGGGAACTGCGCAGCAGGTGCGCCCATGCCAAAGAAAACGTTGACGCTCTGCTTTTGAAAAGAGAGGAGCTTGAAAAAGAAAGCACGGATTTGAGAAACCTCGAAAAGGAAAAATCCTCGGAGCGTGAAAGGGTCAGCGGCGAGCTTGCCCGTCTTGAAGAACGGCGTGCTTCAATGATAAGCGAGTACGAGGAGTACAACGCCAAATTGTATGACGAATATCAGCTCACCCGCCGAGAGGCTCAGGCTGTCAGCACGCAGATTGAGAACATCTCAGCCGCGCGCACAAGGCTATCCGCCCTTAAAAACGAGATACGCGCCCTCGGAAGCGTCAATGTTTCGGCGATTGACGAGTACAAAGAGGTTAAAGAGAGATACGAGTTTATGACCTCGCAGACAGGCGATGTGGAAAAATCAAAGTCGGAGCTTATAAGGCTCATTGACGAGCTGACAAGCAAAATGAGCGTTCAGTTCCGCGAGCAGTTCAGAAAAATCAACACCGCTTTCGGCGAAACCTTTGCGGAGCTTTTCGGCGGAGGAAAGGCGGAGCTGTCCTTGGAGGACGAGATGAATGTGCTTGAATGCGATATTGAAATCAAGGTTCAGCCGCCCGGCAAGAATGTGCAGAACATCAACCTGCTCTCAGGCGGTGAAAAGGGACTTTCAGCCATCGCGCTGCTCTTCGCCATATTAAAGGTAACGCCCTCGCCCTTCGTTATTTTTGACGAGGTTGAGGCGGCTCTTGACGAGGTCAATGTGGCGAGATACGCCCAGTATGTGCGCAGAATGACTAAGAACACCCAGTTTATACTGATTACGCACAGGCGCGGCACTATGGAGGAGGCTGATATGCTCTACGGCGTTACAATGCAGGAGGAGGGCGTATCCAAAATACTCGAGCTCAAAACCGCCGAGATGGCGAGAAAGCTCGGGCTTGCCTGATTTTACACAGCGGACTGCATTAAGCAAATATTATTTTTGCCGAAAGGATAAAAATATGGGAATATTCAAAAAAATAAATTTCGGACTTACAAAGACAAGGAATAAGATGGCGGGCGCCATTGACGAGATGCTCGACAGTCTTGACGAGATAAACGAAGACCTTTATATGCAGCTTGAAGAAATCCTCGTTATGGGAGATGTGGGAGTTGCCACCGCCGTGGAGATTACCGAAAGGCTCAAAGCCGAGGCGGCAAAGGGAAAACTCACTTCTCCCGACGACATTCGCCTAAAATTAAAGGAAATTATTTCCGAAATGCTTGACGGCGGCGAGGATATGGGTCTTATTACGGTACCCTCGGTAATCCTTGTAATAGGCGTAAACGGCGTGGGAAAGACCACCACTATCGGAAAGCTTGCGGCTATGTATAAGGCGGAGGGCAAAAGCGTAATTCTCGGCGCGGCCGATACTTTCAGAGCCGCGGCGATTGACCAGCTTGAAATATGGTCGCAGCGCGCGGGCGTGCCCATTGTAAAGCACAAGGAGGGCGCCGACCCGGCGGCGGTTGTGTTCGATACCATAAGCGCGGCTAAGGCGCGCGACAGCGAAATAATAATTATCGACACCGCGGGCAGACTTCACAACAAGAAAAACCTTATGGACGAGCTTAACAAGATTTACCGTGTAATCGACCGTGAACTGCCCTATTCCGACCGCGAGGTGCTGCTGGTGCTTGACGCCACAACGGGGCAGAACGCGGTTAGTCAGGCAAAGGAGTTTAAAAACGCCGCCGATATCACCGGAATCGTGCTCACAAAGCTGGACGGCACCGCGAGGGGCGGAGTTGTGCTGGCCATTAAAAACGAGCTGGGCATACCCGTCAAGTTTGTGGGAGTAGGCGAGCAGATTGACGATTTGCAGCCGTTCAGCCCACGGGCGTTTGCCGACGGGCTGTTTGATAAAATAGACTACACCCGCGAGGAGGATGTTTCTTTTGGAATTGACAGCGAAGCTGATACGGAATCTGAAAAGGAGCCTGAGGGCGGCGTCGGTGTTCCCGTCAGTGAGGAAGAGCCTGAACCTCAGAGAGAACGCGAGGCAGTTCTCACAGATAAAGACGATACCGGGTCTTCTCAGAAGCGGGATTCTGAAAACGAACCGCAGGAAGAAGTAGAAGACGACAGGGAGGAAGAGCCGCAGGAGGAGACAGACGGCGGACAAAGCAAGAGAAAGAAGGGCTTTTTTGGACTTTTTAATCGCAACTCATAATATGAAAAAACAGGCGGAGCTTCAAAGGATTCTGGAGCCGCTGGGAATAAATGTGCTGACTGCCGAAATGGCGGGCAAAATCCTTTCCGATGTGGAGGAAACAGGCGAAACCTTTGAGGAAAACGCTTATTTAAAGGCGAGCAGCGGCTGCCGCGAGAGCGGAATGGTATGCGTTGCCGACGATTCGGGACTTGCGGTTGACGCCCTTGACGGCGCGCCCGGAGTGTATTCGGCCCGTTTTGCCGGCGAGCACGGAAACGATAAAAAGAATAACGAAAAACTGCTGGAACTTTTAAAAGATGTGCCGGAAAAAAACAGAACGGCAAGGTTTGTAAGCGCCGTATGCTGCTGTTTCCCGGACGGCAGGCAGCTAACCGTAAGGGGCGAGTGCGAGGGCAGAATAGCCTTTGAGCCTCACGGCGAGGGCGGCTTCGGCTATGACCCGCTGTTTTTGGTGGGCGAAAAGACCTTCGGCGAGCTTACGGCAGAGGAAAAGGATAAAATAAGCCACAGGGGAAACGCGCTTAGAAAGCTGGCGCGGGAGCTTGAGGCTTTTCTGAATACGGAAAACGGAGAGAAAAAGGTATGACCGGAAAAGAAAGAGCGCTTTTAAGGGCGCAGGCAAACTCAATGCAGCCGCTTTTTCAGGTGGGCAAGGGCGGAATTTCGGACGCGCTTATAAAGCAGACCGACGACGCGCTGACGGCAAGGGAGCTTATAAAGCTTAAAGTGCTTCTGGAAACGAGTCCCGAAAAGCCAAAGGAAATCGCCCGTAAATTAGCGGAGGCTACAAACAGCGAGTGCGTGGGCGTAATAGGCGGCAGTATGATTTTTTACCGCTTTAATCCCGAGCTTCACAAGGACGAAAAAAAGAAGGTCGGCAAAAGATGAAAACGGGAATTTTCGGGGGAACTTTTAATCCTCCCCACAAGGGACACGCGAGAATGATTGAAAAGCTCACCGAGGAGCTGGGGCTTGACAGGGTGTTTATAATTCCCAACAAAGTCCCCACTCACAAGCGCTGCGACGATTTGGCGGACAACAGCGACCGTGTGGCTATGTGCCGCCTTGCCTTTAAGAATCCCAAATTCGAGATAAGCACAATGGAAATCGACAGGGAGTCGGACAGCTACACAATCTACACCGTAAACGAGCTTATGGAAAAATATCCCGGCGACGAGCTTTACCTTATAATCGGCTCGGATATGTTTTTGATGTTCCACAAGTGGTACAAACACCGCGAGCTTCTGGAAAAGTGCCGTATCTGCGTGGCTTCGCGCAATACCGAGGACAGTATCCACGAACTTCGCTCATACGCCTTTGACAAGCTGGGGATATATATAAAGGACCTTGACGGGAAGAATATACATATTTCTCCCCTTGAAGCCTTTTCGGTAAGCTCCGGCGAAATAAGGGAAAGAATAAAGAACGGCAAGAGCATTTACGGACTGTGCGAGCCGGAAATAATAGAATATATGGAGAGTCACAGGCTTTATGGATACTCAAAGAAACAGTGAATTTCTTGAAATTCTCAAAAAGAGGCTGACCGCTCAGCGGCTTTACCACTCAATCTGCGTTGCCGAGCAGGCAAAGCGCCTTGCCGGAATTTTCGGCGCGGACAGGGAAAAGGCGTACACCGCCGGGCTTGTTCACGATATAATGAGATATGAGCCGCCCGAAAAGATGATTGAGCTTATCGAGAGCGACTCTCAGACTCTCGCTCCTTATGAAAAGGGCATAACCGTAACGCTTCACGCGCAGGCGGGCGAGGTTTTTTTAAGAAAAGAACTGGGAGTTACCGACTCCGAAATTCTTTCAGCCGTAAGGTATCACACAACGGGCAGGGAGAATATGACTCTGCTTGAAAAAGTCATCTATGCCGCCGACCTCACCTCCGAGGACAGAAATTATCCCGATGTCAACGAGGTAAGGCTTCTTGCAGAAAAAGACCTGGACGCAGCGGTGCTGAGAGGACTTTCGTTTACTATTGAGGACAACGCCGCCAGATGCCGCCCCATACATCTTGACACGGTAAGGGCGTTTAATTTTCTGGCGTGGGAAAGGAAAGAAAAAATGGAGATTAAAGAGATACTCAAAAACGCCGTAAAGGTGCTTGACAGCAAAAAGGCGGAAAATATAACCGCGCTTAAAATAACGGACTTGACGGTAGTCGCGGATTATTTTATAATTGCTACCGGTACTTCTTCAACCCATATAAGAGCGCTTGCCGACGAGGTTGAAGACGCCCTTTCAAAAGCCGGGGTAAAGCCTGGGCATACGGAGGGCAGAACAACGGGCTGGATACTGCTTGACTACGGAGCGCTGGTAATTCATATCTTTACCGCCGACCAGAGGGAGCATTTCAACCTTGAACACCTTTGGGCGGACGCCGAAACCGTTGATATAAGCGAAATGATAAGCGAGTAAATTTCACCGTAAAGAGGTAGAATATAAATGAACTACAATTTTAAAGAAACCGAGAAAAAGTGGCAGGAAAAATGGGAGAGCGCGGGAGTATTCGGCGCTCAGGACAATTCCGACAAGCCTAAGTTTTACGCGCTGGTTGAATTTCCCTATCCCAGCGGAGCGGGTATGCATGTAGGCCATATCAAGGCGTACAGCGGACTTGAAGTTGTTTCCCGCAAAAGAAGGCTTCAGGGCTACAATGTGCTTTTCCCCATAGGCTTTGACGCTTACGGACTCCCCACCGAGAACTACGCCATTAAAACGGGAATACACCCCAGAAAGGTTACCGACACCAATATCGAAAAGTTTACCGGTCAGCTTAAAAAGGTAGGTTTTTCCTTTGACTGGAACCGGGTTATCGACACCACCGACGAGAAATACTACAAATGGACGCAGTGGATATTCCTTAAAATGTTTGAAAAGGGGCTTGCTTTCCGCGACAAAACGCTGGTAAACTACTGCCCCTCCTGCAAGGTTGTGCTTTCAAACGAGGACTCGCAGGGCGGCAAGTGCGACATCTGCCACAGCGAGGTTGTCCAGAAATCAAAAGATGTGTGGTATCTTCGCATAACCGAATACGCTGACAAGCTGCTTGAAGGACTTAAAAAGGTGGACTATCTTCCCAACATCAAGCTTCAGCAGGTAAACTGGATAGGCAAATCCCGAGGAGCTTTTGTCAATTTCACTCTCAATGAAATTCCCGAACAGCTCAGAATTTACACCACCCGTCCCGACACTCTTTTCGGCGTGACCTTTATGGTTATGGCGCCCGAGCACCCGATTATCGACAAGTACAGCGCGCAGATTTCAAATATGGACGAAATCGCCGCCTATCGAGCCGAGTGCGCCAAAAAGACCGAGTTTGAGCGCACGCAGCTTGTAAAGGACAAAACGGGCGTTAAAATTAACGGCATTACCGCTAAAAACCCGGTCAACGGCAAGGATATTCCCATTTACATTTCCGACTATGTAATGATGGGCTACGGTACGGGAGCCATTATGGCTGTGCCCGCTCACGACAGCCGCGACTATGACTTCGCCAAAAAGTTCGGCATAGATATTATTGAGGTAATCAAGGGCGGCGACATCAGCCGTGAGGCATATACCGGCGACGGCGAAATGGTAAATTCCGGCTTTTTGAACGGACTTGACAACAAAAAGGACTCCATCGCCGAAATGATTGAGTATTTGCAGGAAAAAGGCGTCGGCGAGGGCGGCGTTCAGTACAAGATGAAGGACTGGGCGTTTAACCGTCAGCGTTACTGGGGCGAGCCTATACCGATAGTTCACTGCCCGAAATGCGGAATGGTAGCCGTTCCCTATGAGGAGCTTCCCTTAAAGCTGCCCGAGGTTGAGAACTTTGAGCCGGGTACTGACGGCGAAAGTCCGCTGGCGAAAATCAGCGGGTATGTAAACTGCAAATGCCCCAGGTGCGGCGGCGAAGCCAAGCGCGAAACCGACACAATGCCCCAGTGGGCAGGCTCGTCATGGTATTTCCTGCGCTATGTGGACCCCCACAACGACAGCGAGTTTGCCAATATGGAAAAACTCAGGTACTGGATGCCCGTTGACTGGTACAACGGCGGCATGGAGCATGTCACCCGTCACCTTATATATTCGCGCTTCTGGTATAAGTTCCTCTATGATCTGGGACTTGTACCCTATGAGGAGCCTTACGCCAAAAGAACCGCTCAGGGACTTATTTTGGGTCCCGACGGCGTAAAAATGAGTAAATCCAGGGGGAATGTTATAGACCCCAACGAGGTTGTTGACGCCTACGGAGCCGATGTTCTGCGTACTTATGTACTGTTTATGGGAGATTATGAAAAGGCGGCTCCCTGGTCGGAAAGCTCGGTTAAGGGCTGCAAGAGGTTTATAGACAGAATATGGAACTTGCAGGAAATACTTAAAGACGGCGACGAGTATTCGCCCGAGCTTTCCAGCGCCATGCACAAGACCGTTAAAAAGGTCACCGAGGATATTGAGTCGCTTAAATACAACACGGCGATTGCCGCGCTTATGACCTTGCTCAACAGCATTTACGACAAGGGCGAAATAAACCGCGCCGAGCTTAAAACGCTGCTGATTCTCGTCAATCCCTTCGCTCCCCATGTTACCGAGGAGATGTGGGAGGTCTGCTCCTTCGGCAAAATGCTTGCCGCCGAGGGCGAGTGGCCCGGTTATGACGAGGCGAAATGCGTTGACGATATGATTGAGATTGTGGTTCAGATTAACGGAAAAATCCGCGCCAAGCTCAATGTTCCCGCCGATATTGAACAGCAGCAGGCGATAGAGCTTGCCAAGTCCGATGAAAAAATCAAGTCGGAGCTGGACGGCAAAAATATTGTCAAGGAAATTTATGTTAAGGGCAAGCTTGTAAACATAGTAGCAAAATAAAGGGCAGCGGCGGCGGAATTACTTTCAGCGCTGCCGCGCTTGTCTGTGGGGTGAAGAGATGAAAATAATTGATATTTCAAGGGATATTCTCTCCTGCGAGCCTTTCGGCGATGACCCGGCTCCCCGATTCGCGAGGGCGAAAAGCATTGAAAAGGGCGGGGAGTATAATCTGGGGCTTATCAGTATGTGCCTGCATAACGGAACGCATCTTGACGCTCCCTTACATTTTATTGAGGACGGCGGCGACATAAACTCGGTTGACCCGCAGGCGTTTATAGGCCCCTGCGCGGTAGTCGAAGTGGCCGAGATGATTATAACCGGAGCTTTTGTGGAAGAATATTTTCCGAGAAACGCGAAAAGAATACTCATAAAAAGCAAAGGCAAAGCGTTTCTGCACGAGTCCGCCGCCGACCAGCTCGCGTATCTCGGCTATGAGCTTGTGGGAACGGACGCGCCGAGCGTTGAGCCGGAGGAATTTAACGGACGGGCGCACAGGTGCCTGCTCCAAAACAATATAGCGGTTCTCGAAAATCTCGATTTGGAAAAAGTAGAGTCCGGGAACTACTTTTTAATCGCGCCTCCGCTTAAAATCAGCGGAGCCGAAGCCTCCCCCGTCAGGGCAATGTTAATTTCTGACTACATCTTCTGGGGCGGGAACAATAAATAATATGAAAGTGTGAAACTATGGTTAAAAAACTACTAACGCTGTTTATAACCTTTGCCAAGATAGGCGCAATGACCTTCGGCGGAGGACTTACAATGCTGCCTCTGCTTACAAAAGAAGTGGTTGAAAAGAAAAAATGGGCGACCGAGGAGCAGCTTCTCAACTATTACGCGGTCGGTCAGTGTACCCCCGGCATAATCGCCGTAAACACGGCGACCTTTATAGGATATTATCAGGCGGGGCTGATAGGCGGAATTGTGGCGACCGTCGGAATGGTAACTCCTTCGCTGATTATAATAATAGCGATCACCGCCGCCCTTCAGCAGTTTATGGATTATCCGGTAGTGGCGAGCGCGCTCATGGGCATAAGGGCGGTAGTCTGCGCGCTGCTGTCGCACACCGTCATCACCCTCAGCCGCAAGAGCCTTGTCGATATTGTAACCGCCATGCTGTTCATAATCGGCATTGTGTTAAGCTTTGTGCTCGATGTTACGCCTATACTGGTAGTGGTTGTCGGCGCGGTAATAGGCGTGGCGGTAAATAAGGTAAGGGAGGTCAGGAAAAAATGACTTTTCTGTATCTTTTTTACGAGTTCTTTAAAATAGGACTTTTCGCCGTAGGCGGCGGTCCCGCTACAATTCCCTTTTTGTACGACCTTGCCGCGAGCGATTACGGCTGGTTCAATCAGAAACAGCTTGCGGATATGATTGCCATAAGCGAGAGCACGCCCGGACCTATCGGCGTAAATATGGCTACCTACGCCGGATTCAACGCCGGATACAAGGAGCTTGGAATGGGCGGAGGAATACTCGGCGGCATAATCGCCACTACGGGACTTGTAGTTCCCGCAATCATAGTTATTGTAATAATAGCGAAATTCTTAAAATCCTTTTCCGACAACAAATATGTAAAATCCGCCTTTTACGGAATACGGCCCACCGTTGCCGCTCTGGTTCTTTCGGCGGTTTACGGAATTATTGCGCAGACCTTTTATCAGGACGGAGCTTTCGCGTACGAAGTTATAATCATAGCGCTTATCGTGTTCGCGCTTATGTTTATCAAAAAGCTGAAAAATCTGCACCCGGCTTTCTGGCTGGTGCTGGGCGCCGTTGCCGGAATTGTGCTTAAACTGTAATCCCGAAAATACCGAAAGGTGAGGTGTGACCGTGGCGCTTTCAAAAAATCAGGAGATACAGCTTAATATTGAGGACTGCGCCTCCAACGGAAGCGGAGTCGGCAAATACGGCCGGATGACGGTGTTTGTGCCCGGCGCCGCGGCAGGCGACACGGTTACGGCTCATATCATAAAGGTTAAAAAAAATTACGCGGTAGCGAAAATCAAAGATATTATTACGCCCTCTGCGCACCGCGTTGAGGCGGACTGCGAGCGCTTTCCCTCCTGCGGGGGCTGCGCTTTTCGGCATATCTCCTATGACGAGGAAAAAAGGATAAAACAGCGCTGGGTTGAGGAAGCTTTTAAAAGGATAGGGCATATCGACCTGCCCGTTAATCCTCTGGTTTCCTGCGGCTCTCAAAGATACCGCAACAAGGCTCAGTACCCTGTCGGCACAGACTCAAAGGGCGGTATCATAGCCGGATTTTACGCGCAGAAAAGCCACCGCATAGTAAACTGCGGCGACTGTCTTTTGCAGCCTGCGGAATTTGCCGGAATAGTAACAGCGGTAAAGGACTGGATGAGCAATAACGGCGTTCCGGCGTATGACAGCGAAACGGGCAGGGGGCTTGTGCGCCATATTTACATAAGAAAAGGCTTTGAAACCGGCGAAATCTGCGTGTGCCTTGTAATAAACGGCACGGAAATTCCCTTTGAAAAGAAGCTTGTGTCGGCGCTTTCAAAAACAGAGGGCGTAAAGAGCATAGTGCTTAACGAAAACCGGGAAAACAGCAATGTTATCCTCGGCAGAAAATGCGTGACTCTCTGGGGCAGGGATTATATTGAGGACATACTCTGCGGAGTCAGGGTAAAGCTCTCGCCCTTGTCCTTTTATCAGGTAAACCGCGGCTGCGCTGAGCTTTTGTACGGGCAGGCGGCAAAGTATGCCGCCGTAACGGGGCGTGAAACCGTGCTCGACCTTTACTGCGGAGCCGGAACAATAGGGCTGTCGCTGGCAAAAAGCGTGAAGAGGGTAATAGGCGTTGAAATAGTGGAGGACGCCGTGCGTGACGCCGCCGAAAACGCAAGACTCAACGGCATTGAAAACGCCGGGTTCTACTGCGCGGACGCGGCCGAGGCGGTCAGAATGTTAAGGGATAAAAACATAAAACCCGACACCGTAATTTTAGACCCGCCCCGCAAGGGCTGCGACAGCTCCGTGCTCTCGTGCATAGCCGAGATGGGCGCTCAAAAAGTGGTGTATGTTTCCTGCGATGTTTCCACCCAGGCAAGGGACTGCGCCGTGCTGCGCGAATACGGCTATACCGCCGTCGAGGCAACCCCCTTCGATATGTTCCCCCGCACCGCGCATGTGGAGTGCGCAGCTTTGCTTGAAAAATGATTTGCTTATACAAGGGAAACGGTTTGCAGAAAGCAAGGAGTAGTTTATATTTCAATATAAAATCCCCCGCAGACAAATATTGTCTGCGGGGGATTTTGCTATAATCAATTACCCCAAATCGTGGGTGTTGAGAATGGAGATTTCGGGGGTTTCAAAGGAATCGGCGGAAAACACTATGATTTCATTGTCCTCTTTAAGCAGGGCGCCGGGCAGGTAAAGGGATTTCTGTGGTCCCACATTCCAGAATCTGCCGAGGTTAAAGCCGTTGACAAACACATATCCTTTTTGGAAAGAGCCGAGGTGCACAAAGCAGTCCTCTCTGCCGGCGGCTTTAAAGCGGCCTTTTAAAAATACGGGGGTGTTTTTCTCAATTTTGTGGGAATAGCACAGATTTTCAAGGTTATCAAGCGGCAATGTCCACACATCAAAGCCCATCTGGCGCTGGTTGCCTATGTAAATATCCGAAAGTCCTTTGCGGTCGAGCATTTTCTCGCCGTAGTTTACTCTGCCCATGGTGTCCACAAGTACGCCGATTTTAAGGCTGCCGTCAAGGGAGTCCATTAAAACCGAGGTGTCGCCGTCGCCTTTGGGGTCGGTGTAAAGGGTGCGGTCAATAACCTTTTTCTGCTCGCCGTCAAAATAGACATAGCCGAAGTCGTGCACATCTTTAAATGAAACGCGCGACTCGCCGTATTTTCCGCTGAGTGTGGTTTCGTAATAAATCATGCCGAAATTCTGACCGAAATACTCCATGCTTTCCGGCACGGGAACACGGTGCTTTTCGCCTATATTGTCAAGGTTTTCAAAGAGAGGAGCGCATTCGGTGAGCGTAACTCTGCCTATGCTTTGAAGCTTCGGCGAAGGGGGCAGCTCGCCTAAGGGGATACCCTGCTTTTCGCACAGTATGCGCCTGACTTCATGATAGGCGGGGGTATAGTCGCCCCACTCGTTTAAAAGCGCGCAGTAATCGTAGCTGGTGACCGTAGGCTCATAGGGCTTGCCGGGGGTAAAGTTGGCTCCGGCGGTAAAGCCGAAGTTGGTTCCTCCGTGGAACATATAGAAATTGAAGCTGGCGTCAATGTCCAGAAAATCCTGAACCTCGGCGGCAATTTCGGCGGCTGTGCGGGTGTGGTGAATATCGCGCCAGTGGTCAAACCAGCCGCACCAGAACTCGCCGCACATCAGTGGGCCGTCCTTTTGGAAATCTTTAAGGCATTCAAAAGCCGTTTTAGCCTTTGAGCCGAAGTTGAGCACCTTAAAAATATGGGGCAGAGTGCCGCCCGAAAGCATTTCACGGCAGTTTCCGTCAGAGGTGAAAAGCTGACAGTCGATTTTGCAGTCACGCATAAGCTTTTCAATAAACGCGAGATACTCCTTGTCGTTGCCGTAGGAGCCGTACTCGTTTTCAACCTGCATGGCGATGATGTTGCCGCCTCTTGTAATCTGCAAAGGCTCCAGGCGGGAAAGCAGTTCTTTGTAAAAACGCCCGACGGCGGCGGTAAAGTCGGGATAACTGCACCGTATCTGCATATTTTTATCCTTTAACAGCCACGCGGGCAGTCCTCCGAAATCCCATTCGGCGCAGATGTACGGTCCCGGTCTTACAATACAGTAAAGACCCAGACCGGCGGCGGTTTTAATAAAGCGCTCAATGTCGAGCATACCGCTGAAATCGAATTCTCCGGGCGAGGGCTCGTGCAGATTCCAGCAGACATAGGTTTCGACCGTGTTAAACCCTGCCAGTTTAAGCTTTTTAAGCCGGTCCTCCCAGTAATCGGGGAGCGTTCTGAAATAGTGCATGGCGCCCGAATATATGTTAAAGGGCTTGCCGTCCATAAAAAACTGATTGCCTTTGATTTCAAACATAATAATTCTCCTGTCACGGTGTGAAAATACGCGGCTGAAAGGTTCAAAATTCCGTGCATCCTGTAAAATTGCCGAATGGGTGCAAGGGTAACCTGAGCCGATAAAGGAAAACTGAAAATTTCCTGTCCCAAGTGTTTTGCGAGGTCATTATAACATAAAAAATATATTTTTTCACTAATCATTTAGAAAACTTTTTATAAAAAGTTTTCTAAATTACTGTATTCTGACAGCATGTTCAATTGTACATAAGAGTTGAAAAATGTTGAATATTTGTGCAGTTTGTATAAATCAATCTCAAAAAAATCATATAAATTTTATGGTTTTCGGTTGACAACAAGTCAAAATTTAGTATAATTAAATTGTCTTATAGTATACATAGATTCTAAAAGTGTTTTTGCGCCGGCTCCCGGCAAGATGTTTTTCTTTGAATTCTGACGGGTTTCGGCACATGGTACGGAGGTCTTTTCTTGGCAGATTCAGTTCAGTTTACCGTATATGCCGGTGAAATAACGGCAAACAAAACATATGTTAATAAAAAAAGCGGTTTCAGGGTTTCCTACATAAAGAGCGCCGATATGAAAAAGGCTTTTCCCGCAGGCGGTTACTATGTCGTCGGCCAGATAGGCGCCGGCCGTACCGAAACGGGCGTTCTCAGCTTCGGCGGCGTTGACGAAAAGGTTTATAAAACCCGGAAAATGCCTCACACCTCGGTCAGCGGATATGTTCAGGTGGGCGAGCATGAGTTTATAGCCGTTGTCAGGGATATTCTCGCGGCCATCATTCTCGCGGTAATTGCGGGTCTTCTTGTAATCGCGGCGATTGCGGCGGCGGTAGTACTTTTCTGGCCCGACAGTTCCGATACTCCCCCCGCTGACAATACGGGCAGCGGTGTAATAGATACAGGTGCGGAGCTAGGCGAGGGTGAGGTATCCGTCCCCGAAAAAACCGAAACCAAGGGCAAACAGATTAAAATAAACGGAATAGCACAGATGCAGCTTAAAGCCGGTCAGACTTCGCAGAACTATGTTTTTGCGAATCCGGAAGAAAACCCCTGCTATTTCCAGATAGAAATAGAAATGCGCGACACGGGCGAAATTCTTTATAAATCCGACCTTATTCCGCCCGGATACCACATCTCAAAATTTGAACTCAACAGGGCGCTGGACGCGGGAGAATATGATGTTACTGTTCATTTCCTCTGCTTCAGCTTTGACAAGGAACAGCGCCCGCTTAACAATATGGACATTAAGACGGTTATAGTTGCGTCTTGACTTTTTCGGAAAGGAGAGCAAAAATCTTGAAAAAACAAATATTTTCAGCTTTTGGTAAAACAAATAAAGTGAACAAAAAGCTGATGGCGGTGCTGCTGTCGGCGATTATGATAGTCGGTTCGCTTCCGATTGCTCTCGCGGCGGGACCCGGTACATACGACCCGACGCCGGTTTTCACGAGCGACGCTTCAGCTGCGGCCTATCTTCTTGACGACGGCGGTGTGCATGTAATGTTTTCAGCCGCGACTGCCCGTGAGTATCCGGGAAAAGAGCCGAAAACGATAAGCTATTATCTTTTGTCGCTGTATAATCTCGGATCTACGCTCTCATTGCATCAGAGAGTGCTGGAATACGAAAAAACGGTGACCGTAACAGATGCTTCAAGCACTTATTATTCGCTTAATATTACAGCTGCGGAGCTTTCGGCAAAGTCAGTGACTCTTTCAGATAACAACCGTTACAATATCCGCATAACAGCAGTTGACAGCACAGGCTGGGTTTCCGAACCGATTGACTGCGCAGTTACAGATACTCCGAGATTTGAATATGATGCCGACGCGTACGCGCCTCTGACCGAGAATGAAAAGGCAATGCGCGAGATGATGATTTTTGAGAGCGGCGGTACTCCTACGGGACAGCTTACAGGCAGCAGTCTTGCGTTGTACGGCATAGGCACACGCGACGGCGTTATCGACCCGTCAACAGGTTTGAGTTCATCTGCGCTCAGATTCTATATAAATAACAGAACGGGCGGGGTGACACAAGCTTTTACGACGCCGTACAGCCGTCAGACCTATGACTTTGAAGGTGCCGAAGAAGTATGGTTCTGGATGGACCTTTCTCAGGTTTCGGTAACCGGTCTTTCCTTTGACCTTAAAACCAACGCAAAGCTTTTAGGCGAGTTCTACTATCGAAATAAAAGAGCCTTCGGCGGACACACAAACGGCAGAGACACCTCGCTTGACGACGGCGTAGTAAAGTTTGACAGCGGCGGAACAGACCAGTACAGCCCCGTCACCTACTCTACGCTCGGCACAACCGCTTCCGGCTATAAGGGCGAAGCGCCATATGTTTTTATTCAGCAGGAAAACGGCGGCTGGCAGAAGGTAATGCTTAACAACGGCACTATAGACCTTTCTCATTACAAGGGTTATATCCGCGTGCCGCTTGAGTTTATGTGCTCCACAAAGAATACCTACGCCGAAGCTACCAATTTGAACTTCAACATGGTTGACACCGTGTGCGTGCTGAATCGTGAAAACGACGGCGCCGAGGTAAAAGCATGGTTTGAAAATAATATTCTTTACAGCCAGCCGGTGCTTGTTGACGAGGCGGGCACCTCGGTTTCCGACGCCATGCTTATTCAGTACCGTCAGTTCGCGGTTGATAAGAGTACTGATTATAATCCAGGCGGTGCAAGTGAGGCCAAGTGGCACTATCCCTATGATTACGCAAGCGGAGATTACGCCTATATGGAATACCCGACCTGGGGCGCTGCAATGCTCGCGGCGGGTTACAAAATGGACGAGGCCGACACAAACAGCACGGCGGACAGGGCGTATATTCAAAACGGAACGGTACTAAACCGTGAGAACGGACTTAAAGCTATAAATGACCTTTATTCTGCGGGATTTTCTTATAAGGATACGAGCGATGAAAGCGTAAATAAGAGTTTCTTTATGGATAATGTTCTGTTTTACAGAACCGACGGGCAGGCCTACCCGGAAAACACGCTGGACGGCAATGAGAAGAACACCGGCGACCCGGCTTCAAAATATTACGAGCAGAAAGAGGAAATTGCGAACAGCATACTTTCTGAAATAGATCATTATCTTTCAAGCCCGGACCTTGCCGACTTCGGCGCGGTACGGTATATTGAAGAGCTTATAGAGGGATACCGCACAGCCTTTTCACAGGCGGGTGTTTCCACCGACTTTTTAAGCGAGGATTCTCTGGCGGCATTGGCGGCTTCCCAGGGACGGGAAAGCTGGAACAATTTTATAACCGCGCGCAAAGAGTGCTGGGCGGCGGGTACAATAACGCCGAATGACCCGGACAATCCCACGGCGTCGGCGGCATATCCCACAAATATAACGGCATACGATTTGGTGCCGGAGCTTATAAGAAGCATGGAAAAGCTTCCTGACCCGTCAAATGTAACAAGCGTCAGCGATCAGCTTAATGATGAGATACAAAAGCTCTATCAGCTTTACAGAAGACTTAATCTTACTCAGCTTGACGCACTGAGCACCGCCGAGGAACAGGAGCTTCGCAGCTATTTCGCTCTTATGAGCAGCGGTTCTTCCGATTCAGAAATGGATGTTGTAGGTCAGTCCTTGGCAAACAACAAATTTATAGTGTTCAATGACTTTGACGCCGCGAACCAGACGCAGGGCTCAATGGCCTGGCAGCTTGAAAACTATCCGAACTTAGGCTCAGGCGTTTACGGGCAGGACTACCGTTACACAAAGGGCTTCCTGACATATACTACAAAGCGTTTCCGCGGATTTACGGGTGCTGACAGTGATGCTACCGGTTCCTTAGGCTCATATTCATGGTCATATCCGATTGTGGACGGTTTTCGAAGATCGTCCGGAGCCGATCACACCGCGGACACCGATCCCCTTTATGTTAACCAAATGCTTGCGACAATAGAAGCCGGCGGATTTAACGGCACAAACGCTGCCGTGATACAGCTCAACGGGCAGGGATACAGTGAAAACGAGGGCTTTTACAATGTTCTTTCCGTCACCTATCAGGGACAGGACGGAACGACCGACAGTCTTCTTAATAACAATATGGGGCAGTTCAATCTCGGTCAGTTTGCGAACCAGTATAATCCCGGAAGCTATGACGAAACCAAGATTCTTCCGCTGGCGCTTGCGTTCTATGCAGACTTCAGCCAGCTCTCCGATTTCCGTCTTACGGCGACCATTACAACGAAAGACTCTGACGGAAATCTTACCGACTATACTCTGGATATGGGTACGGATTCCGGAGACAGAAAATACTGGCTTTTGAATCCGGATACCGGCGAATGGGTCTGCTGTTACAGCAACCGTATATACGGCTACAATTCGTCAGACGGCGCCGAGGGATTAAGCCTCGACCACTATAAGGGCTGGGTTATGCTTCCGCTGTATCATTTCAAGGGTGAGAGGTCCGGCTTGATAAATGAGGGCGTGGGCATGGACGAAAGCGTAACGGCGCTCAACGGAATTTGTAAGGTTCAAATAGGTGTAGCACCCAATTCCAACGCGGCGGCGGTCGCTATGACAGGCGCTTCTTATATGATTGACACCATCGGCTTTGCCTATCAGCCCGATGTATATCCCGGAGTAACCGGCAGAAACGACACGGACTTCGACGAGGTTTGTCAGGCGAAGAGCCTTCCGGCTCAGCAGTTTGAGGATGCTGTCGCTGCAATTGAGATTAACGACGGTCTCTTTGCAGACGATGTATTTGCGGCGAGGGTACAGTATAATACCCTTACGGAATATCAGAGGACTCAGGTTCAGTCGGTAATAAATGCCAATGAAAGGCTTATATATTACGAAAAAGTAATTTCAGGAGAAATTCCGCAAAGCGAGTATATGTACCGTGATGAGCCGGAGGCTTTCGTTGCGTGGGTGAATTCACTTCCCAATGCGGTTAAGAACGCTTCGGTATCCGGCGAGCAGGATTTGCCTTATCCCGGGTATGTTGATAACGATTCCGACGGAATGGCGGACGCTGTAAACTATGCAGCTTACGGAATTACCAAAGAGCAGGCGGAGCAGATTATAGAGTATTACAATCTTGACTATTCAAGGTACACAACAGCTCAGAAACAACTGATAGGCGACGAGCTGTGCACACAGTTTATCAATGCTTATAACGCGGCGATGAGGTGTAACGAAACGCTTGAAAAAGCTCTTTCGGATACAACGGAAATGTTAAATGAACTTACCGATGTTAATTCGGCTGATTCGATTTACAGACAGCTTCCTTTGAGGTATCCCGACAAGGCGGCAGGAACAGCGGGAACGGAATTAGGTTCTTCCGGACAGCCGGCAACGGTTTATGACAAAACAAAACCTTATGACGGCCGCGAAGGATACTTTATATCGCTCGGAACGGGTTACCGTGATTCGCTTTCGCAGCTAAATGATAATTATCGCAGCAGCATGGATTATTTTGCCAAATATCTTATGGCTTCGGGTGAGGCTCACTCCGACTATAAAAATATACCGACAGCTATAAGAAAGCTGCTGCTCAACTCGACAACATACAATATAAACGGCACTACCACAAGAGCGGGACTTTTGTCGCTTTATGATAAGTACAACAACCTGCTGACCGTAACAAGGAACAAGCTCGCGTCAGGAACTCCTCTTACCGACGCCGAAAGGGAAGAGCTTAGGGCGACTATTGAAGAATATGACGCCTTGATACCCACTTTCTACAATGTTGCCGAGCTGTACGATATGATTCAGCAGATACGCGATTTGTTCCCGTACGCAAAGACTACGCTTGAAACAAGTACGGACAGCGGAATGGTGCCGAACAGCAGCGTTATTCTTTCAGACGAAAATCCGCAGACCGAAAACGATATGGTTTATACACTCGTTGATTTTGAGCGCTATTTAAGCGATTTAAGCGGTACGGCACAGATTTCCGTGTGGTCAAAGAACGGCGGTCAGCTTGTCGCGGCGGACGGTTCGCAGTCGCCGCTCAGCTACACCATGACCGTGAACGGCACACCGTTCGTTTTGAACAGTACCGAAACGCCATACGGCAGTGTCGGCCCGGCTGATTCAGGCTCATACAGCCTGACGCTTCGTTTCAGCGTTGATTCTCCCGCTTCCGTTACGGCTGCGCTCAGCGATGAGGTATATATAAAACTTACTTATGAGTATGTTGACTCAAACGGCATCAACCGTAAATACGAGGATCTTAAAACGGTCAGCGTGACCTACGCTTCCGACGATTCCTATGTGGTGACAATTCCGGCGGAAATCGGAATACCGTGGGGATCTGAGTCAACAAATCTCGGATATCAGATTAACTGTAATCTTAACGCAGGCTCCGAAGTACAGGTCAGCGTGGCGTTCAAGCAAAGCGCCTTTGATCTGACCAATACGGGCACAAGCGAGGTAATATCCTGCACCTCTTCGGTAAGCGCTCCCGGAGTTTATACAGGCAAAGCGACTGTAAACCGTACAGACGCGGCGCAGATACAGGTAGAGGCTTCACAGTGGGTTAACAAGCCGGTTGCCGAATACAGGCAGGACGCGGCTGTTACATATACCGTTAATTATACAAAAGGATAATATCAGGAGGGTTTGTCAATGAAAAAAGTTTTATCGCTTCTGGCGGCGGTTGTTCTTGTCACTCTCACGGTTCTGCCCGTTTTTGCGGCGGACGAGAGTCAAATGATTATTTCAACCTCGTCAACCAATGAAGTTTGGACGCTGTATTTTCCCGCTGACACACAGATTCCATGGGAGAGTGAAACCTATGGCATAGGCGAGGTCAAGTCGGAAAAGCTGCAAATTGAGCCCGGAAAAGTACTGACTGTTTCCGTAACATCGCAAAACGACTATAAGCTCGTTAACACAATGGACGCTCAGAAAACAATTGAGTACACTCTTTCCGGAGCAGACGATATAAGCTTCCTGCCGGGTGAGGTAAACAAATCTTTTGAGCTGACAGTGTCGGTGACTGACGAGCAGTGGGGAAAAGCCGCGGCTGGCGAGCACACGGACTTGCTTACATTTCAGGCAGAATGCGTAAACATATAATTTTTTAAAGGAGTGCTTAAAATGAAAAAAACTATTTCTGTTGTTTTGTTTATGGCAATGCTCTTAACTCTCTGCGTTCCCGCATTTGCGGCGCAGCTTGACAAGGACAATGCCACAGGTACGGTTTTGGTGCAGACGCTGGAGCAGGACGCTTCGGGAAATGACGGCGCGAGTTACTATGTAACAATCCCTGCCGACACACAGATTCCGTGGGGAGAAACCGATCCGGTTGACCTTAGCTATGCGGTAGAAGCTCACCTGCGTTACGGCGAACAGCTTAAAGTTACGGTTGCGGGCAGCGGCGCTATGACTTATGTTGCCAGCGCTGAGGATACTTACACGCTTGCTTACAACCTTGACGGTGTAACAGAATATCTCGGCGGACCGGTAGTTTACGGCGGAGTTGACACTCCCGCGGTAGAGCAGGATCTTACCGTAACAATCGCAGAGGCGGATTGGGGCGCCGCGGTTGTCGGCACTTATTCCGACACTCTTACCTTCACCGCTGAAATCGTTTGATTTTACTAAGGAGTGAAAACCATGAAAAAAATAGTTTCCGTATTATTGGCGGTTATGATGCTCTTTGCCGTAACCGTTCCCGCATTCGCAGGCGAGATCACCGAAGGAAGTATTCCGTCAAGCGGCAGTACGCCGGTTATAACCGATTACAGCGACCTTGAAGCAAGCGGCGGCTATTACACCGTAACCTATCCCGCCGTAATTGATGTAAAATGGGGCGAAGAACAAACAGCCGAGACCTATGATGTTGAAACGCAGCTGATTCCCGGTGCAACGCTGAACGTAACGGTTGCTTCTGTAAACTCGGCAATGAAAAACGCCGGCGGCACTCAGCAGCTTCCCTACACCGTAACCGGTGATACAAATGTAGTGGGGATTGCCGCTTTCGCAAACGAGACAAAAACCATTCAGATCAATGTAACTGCGGCGGACTGGGAAAATGTTCCCATCGAGGAATACACCGACAATCTTACCTTCGAAGCCGAAGTAGTAATGCCCACACCGTAAACTTAGGAGGAGTAAAAATGAAAAAAATTATTGCGCTTTTAACGGCTCTCATAATGCTCTGTGCGCTGTGCGTTCCGGCTTTTGCCAATGAGCTTACAGAAACCGCGAACACCGGCTCCAGCCTTGTTAAAACAGATACATCGACAGTTCCCGCAGGCGGAACATACAGTGTAATTTATGACGCGGAAATTTCCGTTCCGTGGAATCAGACCACAGCGGTTGAAAGTTCTTATACCGTTGAAACTCACCTTGAAGCCGGCAAGAGCCTTAATATCACCGCGGCTTCTGACGAAGAGATGACATACGACACCCTTACACTTGCTTATATGCTCGGTGGCACTACCGACTATACCGCTACTGCGGCTGAAAGCACAACAAACACAATCACGGTAACCGTTGCGCAGGAAGCGTGGGATCTGGCTCCCGTTGCGGAATATACCGACACAATCACTTACACCGCTCAAATCGTCTGACGGGCGGAAATATAAGGAGTAATTACAATGAAAAAAATACTTGCAGTTGTTTTGGCGCTCGCTATGATGGCTACGCTCTGCGTTACATCTTTCGCGGCGACAATCGATAAGGATTCTATCAACCAGTATTCCGATGTAAATGTCTATACCAAAACGACAAATACCGGTGGTGAAGATGCTTATAAATACAGCGTAACAATTCCCGCCGAAATCGCTATTGACTGGGAGGACACCTCGGCTCAGAACGCGGCTTACACCGTTGACGCGCAGCTTCTGCTCGGCGCGACTCTTAAAGTAGAGGTCACCGGCAACAATGAAAACAAAATGACAAACGCTCAGGCTGACCCCCAGTATTTCCTTACTTTTGCTCTCGGCGGAACAACCAGCCAGACCTATCCTGCCGTTACAGACAATGTAACATCTGACACTACCGTTACGGTAGCGGATTTCTCGGGCGTTCCGATTGCTGAGTACACAGGAACTCTTACCTATACGGTTACTTATAACGCACCCACTCCGTAATTACAGGCAGCTATTTAGAAAGGGATGATTTCGTGAAGAAGGCAAGCGGCATTGTAATGAGCTTACTGCTTGTTATGTTACTATCTTTTTCCGTTTTCGCTCAGGAAGCGCAGCTTTCAACGGTTGTGCCCGGCGAACACGAAATCACGGTTGTCTATAACGAAGGCGGTATCGTTTTGATGGACGGCGAGCTTGTTCCCAGCGGTTCGGTAATTGAAATCGGCCGTTTCGGGGATATCAGGCTTGATATTATAGCCGACAGCGATGCACACCTTAAAAAGGTCTATGTAAACGGCGAGGATAAAACCGATGATATGCTATACGGTCAGCTGACTCTTGAAAATGTCAATACCGATATTGAGGTTATCTTCGATTTTGAAAGCTGCGACGGCTCTGACACTCCCGAGGGAGAACCTACGCACGAGGATCCATGCGTGAGAATGGCAATGAGCGGTAATGTTTTCCGCGGCGATAAGCTGCTCCCCGGCGGCAGGCTGGAATTTGACTTGGGTTCCAACAGCGCCGAGATTAAAAACGGTAAATATTCTTTAAGCGAAATTAAAGACGGGTATCATCAGGTAACTATATACGATGATAACGGCGCCGTAATCGGCGGAGACGGCTTTTCAATAGCTGTAAGCAACTCTGTTTCAAAAATGAAAATTGAGCGGCTTCCGAACGGAACTCAGCTTATAACCGTTCCTGTTGGCACAAAGGAAATCAATGTCGATTTTATTGTTAACGACGATATGAGCGTTACAATAAAAGAAACTCAGGAAGAGGAAGAAAGTATCATTGATACTATTATTCCCAACACCAGCGCCTTCCTGCGTGAGAATCCAATGATTCCCACCGGAATAGCGGTTGTGACCGTGTTTATGTTTATCCTTATTCCTCTTTTCCGCAGAAAGCGTAAGGATGAGGAAGAAGAGGCGTAAAGCTGCCGAAAGGCGTTAAAACAACCGATAATAAAAGATTAAACCGCCGGTTTTTGTCCGGCGGTTTTTGCTTTTCCGAAACCAAAAGCTTGCTGCGGCATTTACAGGCGCTCAATAGGGCAGTATTTACAGGATTTACAGGCGCGCGGTTTTGTTTACAGCCTGCGTTTGTATCGGCCAAAGGCTTGTATTGTGAATATCAAGATAAGCTCGTCATAACAGAAAAAGCGTTTGCAGATAACAAAAAATCCGCCTGCAACAACCGGGCGGCAAACAGCCGCAGGGGGCAGAAGCGGACGAAAGACGATTACAATATTGTTAAAAACGGTATCGGGATAAAGCGCGGCTTTTGCCCGCTTTTACCGCCTTACACCGCTTGAAAGTCGCAGAAAAAACAGAAACCGCCGGGTGCATTCGAGACCGGCGGTGTTTCTGTATATTATAATAAAGGGGAAATAGTAAAATATCCAAGTATCGACTCGTGAGAGTCTTTATATTAAAATTTCTGTGTGGTGGAAAAATAGGGATTGGTGTTATACTTTATGAAAAAGGAAAGGGAAAATTTGTTGGGGATTGGAAAAACCACCACACAGAAATTATAAACAAACTAAAGGAAGATGGCGTTGTTAACGGCTGATGCCCATTAACTCGACCGCTTTGACAAGAGTTCTGAGCGAAAGCTTCTCGCTGATAAGCTCCTGCACGAGCTTTAATCTAAGCTCATAATCGGCGTTCATCATTTTGTCGCCTCCTTTATTCTGTTGTGGTTATAGAATAACACCGTTTTTTTAATTTGTCAAGCATTATTGCACAATAAAAATATACTATATTTGGTAAAATTGCACAAAGAGTAATTTAAGTCTGTATTAAAGTCAAATTAGTAAAAACTTACTATTGTGTTACTTTGTATTTATGCAATATGCACAAATACAAAAATTATTTTTTCGCTGTACAATCTGCTGTCAGAATATATAAAAAACAACATATAAAAAAAGTTTGTGCATTTTTTATAATGATTTTTATAAATATTAAAAAAAAACAGCGTTAAAAAGCCGAAAAAAGCAATAACAGGTTGTTTTTTGCGGAGCGTGTGTTAAAATAAATGGTGCGGAATTTGCTTTGCGAGGTAAATGCTTTGAAAATTGGTAATGTTGAAATAAAGGGCTTTGCCGCCCTGGCGCCTATGGCAGGCGTTGCCGACCGCGCGTTCAGGGAAATCTGCGCCGGTTACGGAGCCGCCTATGCCGTCAGCGAGATGATAAGCTCAAAGGGCATAACAATGGGCGACAGAAAATCGGCTGAGCTGGCCTTTCTCTCGGAAAAAGAAAGACCGGCGGCGGTGCAGATTTTCGGCAGCGACCCGGAAATTATGGCTCGCTCGGTGGAAAAGGTTATGGAGTTTTCGCCGGATATAATCGATATAAATATGGGCTGTCCCGCACCTAAAATAGCTGGAAACGGAGCGGGAGCCTCGCTTATGAAGAACCCCGTACTTGCCGAGGAAATTGTGGCGGCGGTTGTCAAAGAGTCGCCGGTGCCCGTAACCGTAAAGATAAGGAGCGGCTGGGATTTTGATAATATCAACGCCGTAGAAATGGCGAAAAGAGCCGAAAGCGCAGGCGCGGCGGCTGTTACCGTACACGGCAGAACAAAAACGCAGATGTACGCTCCGCCCGTGAACAGGAATATTATCGCCGAGGTAAAAAAAGCGCTTTCAATTCCCGTTATAGGCAACGGAGATGTGTGCGACGAGGCTTCCGCGGCGAAAATGCTTGAAGAAACAAACTGCGACCTTGTTATGGTGGGCAGGGGAGCGCTCGGGCGCCCGTGGGTGTTCTCACAGTTAAACGCCTATCTTGAACACGGAAGAATTATTCCCGATCCGCCCGTTACCGAGCGTATGAGGGTAATGCTCAGCCATATACGCCTTTTGTGCGAGTACAAGGGCGAATATGTGGGACTCAGGGAGGCGAGAAAGCACGCCGGCTGGTACACAAAGGGACTTCGCGGCGCGGCAAAATACCGTCAGGAGCTGACCTCGGTTGCCGATATGCGAACGCTCGAAGAAATCGCGTATAAAATCTGCCTTGAAAACGAGAGCAAACAGCCGTAACGCACACAAAAGCCTGATATATGCCGAAAACAGGCGGCAAAACAAGCCGGACAAAAAAATACCGCCGGCGCAGTAATGCCGGTTATCTCAGAATTTTATAACGCCGTTAAAACGGACAGAGGGTAAAGGTCATTCTTCCCTTTCAAAACTTCCGCACCCCCGGTATGTAACCGCCGTGCAGTTAAAGCGCTGACCGCAGTTTTTGTATTTAATCACATGACTTATAACATCAGCCGCCCAATGTCCGTTTTCATCTTTCGCTTTATCTGTGTCGCAGTCTTTAATCTCAAACTGAAATTTTCCGCTGTTTACCAAAGACTGTATGTATAAAAGACAGTCAAGATACAATGGTCATACGAGCTTTGCACACCGAGATTTTTAATCATTCCGATATTTACATAAGTATATAACGCGTTATCCAAATACCTGTAATCGTTATTTCTTAACGATTCGATTACACCTAAATATACCAGATTGTGCTGAAAATCCAAAATATTTATCCAGCTTCTGACCGCTTCTTCTTCGGGCAGGTCTTTTATGTATTTTTCATAATCCGATTTTAAACTGCCGACAAAATTCGCTATGCTGTAATACTTAGACGCCGCGTCTGTATTTTCGTTATACAGCTTAATTAACTTCTCTTTTCTTTTATTATCCACGGTTATGCCTCCCCTGCGCAGAATTACAGTCTTATTTCCGGGTAATTCCGGGTTTATGCTTTTTTGAATCTCTGCCAGTCGATATTGAGGGTTGTGTTGCAGTCGCGCTTTTTCTCGTCGCCTATCATTGAAAGCACAAAGGCGGGAATATCGGCGAGCAGGGGATTTTTAGCTCCCGCTTTTTTCTCGATAATCCTTATAACGGGTCTAAGCCTTTTAAGCATTTTTTCCACGGCTTCATAAACGGGCGTGCCCTTTGTGTAAGGCTCGTCGCCGATAAAAATATTGCGTACCAGCTCAACCGCCAGATCCTTTACAAGCCGGTCGGCTATGCTGTCGTCAACTTTGAAAAACAGCAGTCTGCCGAGCCCGCGCACGGTCAGCTTTTGCAGAATTTTTCCCACAAGCGTTACGGGAATTCTGAGCTTTTTGTTCTTTTCGGGTCCGCCGAAAAGCCTTGTGAAAAAGGCAAAATCATAAGCCATGGCGTCTATGATGTCGGTAATCATACGGTCAAAACGCCATCTGAAATACTCCTCGGCGGTTCTGCCGCCCTTGTCCCAGTCAAAATCCTCAATGGTGTATGATTTGATGTCAACGCCGTCATCACGGAAAGTCACCCGGCGGTAGGCGCAGGGACAGCCTACAAAACAGCCTGTCTGCACATCGGTAATCATATTGCCTTTTTGCGTGGTGTAGTCGGTGACCGCCTGCGCGTGCATGTGTCCGGTAAAAATAAGGTCAAGTCCGGCGTCGGCAAAGGTGTTGGCGAGCTTTTCCCAGTCGGTCAGCTTGGCGTCGCCTATCATATTCATTACCGGTGAAAAGGGGAGCAGGGGATAATGGGTCATGGCGAAAATATAGTTGCCGCTTTCGTGGGCGTCTTTTATCTGTTCAAGCGCCCATTCAATCTGGTCGTCCCACAGTCCCTTGAAATCTTTGCAGTCGCCGTCGCAGTTAAGGGCGAGCAGGCGTATTGAGTCGGTAAGCTGAACGGTGTATGACATTGACTTTTTATGCTCGCTTATAGCCTGTTCAAAGCCGTAGTGATAATAAAGGGAACGCAGATTTTCCCTCGGAGTGCCCTCAACGGGAATACACTCGTTCCCGACAAAACCGCAGGGATTACCGGCATAATCGTGCCTTGCGGTGATGATATATATCTTTTTGCCCGCCTGTTCGAGTTTTTCGAGCTTTTTAATAAATCCCTCGTGGCTTGCCTGTTCGCCGCGGTAAACCAAATCGCCGGGGATAAGCACGGTGTCGGTTTCACTGTCGGCGGCTATGTCGGCAAAGCCTGAGTCGATTATAGCGCCGGTTTCGGCAACACATTTCTGGTCGGTGCGGCTGCGAGCCTCATAGGCTTCACCCTCTCCGCCGAGAGAAAGCTCAAAATAGTGGGGGTCGGTTACAAGAAAAAAGGAAAAAGGTTTCATAAAAACACCTCATAAAATATGTGCGCTTTAAACGGGACAAAGCGGCAAAGTCAGGGAAGAATATGCCCGGCGCTGAGATAAATGTCATACCATTCTTTTCTTGAAAGATTTATTTCAGAGCCTGCTAAAATTTCTTCAAGACGGAAAATTTTGGTAGTTCCGGCGATAAGCTGAATACCTGCCGGGTGGCGCAGCACCCACGCGGCGGCAATTCCCGTAGGAGTGACGCCGTATTTTTCGGCGAGCGCTTCAAGCGTTTCGTTGAGTTTCGGGAAATTTTCCCTGTCGCCCAGAAAAACGCCTTTAAAAAAGCCATGCAGGAAGGGCGACCACGCCTGAATTGTAATATCGTTAAGGCGGCAGTAGTCAAGAACTCCGCCGTCGCGGTCAACTGCTCCGTCAGTCAGCATATTCGCCTCAATTCCCGAGGAAATCATAGTGGAAAAAGCCGCACCGAATTGAAGCTGATTTACGGCGATAGGCTGGCTTATACAGCGTTTTAACAGCTCAATCTGCAAAGGGCGGTGATTGGAAACGCCGAAACGCAGGACTTTGCCGCTGCTTTCGAGCAGGTCAAAGGCTTCGGCAACCTCTTCGGGTTCAACAAGCGCGTCCGGACGGTGCAGCACAAGCACATCAAGGTAATCGGTATTGAGCCTTGAAAGGATACCGTCAACGCTTTTTAGAATATGCTCCTTTGAAAAGTCATACATACCCTCTCTTATTCCGCATTTGGACTGAATAAAAATGTCCTCGCGGCAAAAAGATGTATCCTCAAAGGCTTTGCCGAAAAGCTCTTCGCATTCGCCGCCGCCGTAAATATCGGCGTGGTCAAAAAAGTTAAGCCCGTGCTCAACGCAAAAGGATATATGACGGGTTAAATCTCTGCGCCCGAGTTTCGCGATTCGCATACAGCCAACTGCCACAGCGGGTACTGAAACGCCGCCGCTGCCGAGGGGTATTTTTTTCATTGTTATCACTCCGTATTCAAGAAAAAGGCAAGGAATATAAATTCCCTGCCTTTTAACAAGTTTAAATCAGTCCTTTAAAAGGGCTTTATACAGCTTAATGTATTCGTTGGCGGATTTGCCCCAGCTGTTGTCGCATTCCATAGCCCTTTTCACAAGGATATTCCAGCCCTCGCGGTTCCGGTAGCCTTCGAGCGCCCTCTTGATTGTGAACAGCATATCGTGGGCGTTGTAGGAGGCAAATGTAAAGCCGTTGCCCTCGCCGTCGCCGCTGTCCTTAATGCTGTCGCGCAGTCCGCCTGTTTCACGCACAATCGGGATTGTGCCGTAGCGCAGGGAAATCATCTGCGAAAGGCCGCAGGGCTCGCTCTTTGAGGGCATAAGGAACATATCCGCGCCCGCGTAGATTTTCTTTGAGAGCGAGGGGATAAAGCCGAGCTTAAGTCCCATTTTGTCGGGATATTTGGCGGCCATTTCCTTAAAGAAGTTTTCGTACTGCCACTCGCCCGAGCCGAGCACTACAAACTGAACATCGCAGGTGTTAAGCAGTTCGTCAAGAACGGCGCGCACCAAATCAAGCCCCTTGTGCCCCACAAGGCGTGTAACCATACCGATAACGGGAACATCGTCACGCTCGGGAAGCGAGAAATACTCCTGCAATTTCTGCTTGTCGATTTTTTTGTTTTTAAAATCGGCGGCATTGTAATTGGCGGCGATATCCTTGTCGGTCTCAGGATTATAAAGCTCGGTGTCAATACCGTTGAGAATACCCGACAGCTTCCATGAACGCTGATTTAAAATAATGTCAAGACCGTGGGAATACCAGGGGTCAAGAATTTCGTTGGCGTAGGAGGGGCTTACGGTGGTGACCCTGTCGGCGGTTTCAATAGCGCCCTTCATAAAGTTTACATCGCCGTCATACTCAATAAGCGAAGAGGTGCCCTCGGGAATTCCGACAACCTCGTTTACAAGCTCCATTCCGTAATTGCCCTGATACTGAATATTATGTATTGTGAATACGGTTTTGATGTTCTCGTATCCGGGACGGTTGGCGTAAAGAGTGGTGTAATAAACGGGAGTCAGAGCCGACTGCCAGTCGTTGCAGTGGATTATATCGGGCTTAAAGTCGATATAGGGGATTATTTCAAGCACTGCGCGTGAGAAAAACGCGAAACGCTCGGCGTCGTCATAGTAGCCGTAAAGTCCGTCACGCTTGAAATAATACTGATTGTCAATCAGATAGTAGATTACTCCGCCCGCTTTTGCCTCAAAAACGCCGCAGTACTGCCTGCGCCACGCAACGGGTACGGAAATGCTGGTTATAAAGGTCATGGAGTCTTTAAGCTCCTGACTGATGGTGTCATAAAGGGGCATAACTACCCGGCAGCCTATAAGCCTTTTGCGCAGAGCCTGCGGCAGACTGCCCGCCACATCGCCCAGACCGCCGCTCGCCTTAAAGGGGAGCGCTTCGCTCGAAACATATAAAACCTTCATATTATAAGACCTTTGCCCCGCCTTTGGCGGGGCGTTCCTTTCATAAAATCAGATTACGATTGCCTTGCCGATATATACGGGATAATTTTCGGCGCCCGAAAGAGTTTTTGAGGGAGTTATAACAACGCTCTTGTCGGTTACAACGCAGTTAAGCGATGAGTTCTGCGCCACAAAGGTACCCTGCATAAGTATGGAGTTCTTGACAACCGCGCCCTTTTCAACGCGAACGCCTCTGAAAAGGATTGAGTTTTCAACCTCGCCGTCGATTATGCAGCCGTCGGCGATAAGGGAGTTTTTGACCGAGGAGCCAAGCCCGTAAATAGAGGGCATATCGTCGCGTATTTTTGTATAGACGGGACGGCTCTTGTCAAAGAGATGCGCGCAATTTTTGGGGTCGAGCAAATCCATATTTGTTTTGAAATAGGACTGCATTGACTCAATGGTAGTAGCGTAGCCCTTAGCTTCAAAGCCGTAAATTTTAAGACTGCCCACATTGCGCTGAATGAGGTCTGCCTCAAAATGAGTGTAGTTAAGGCTGATAGCCTCGTTCATAAGGCGTTCAAGCAGGGATTTTTTCATAAGGATAACATTGAGCGAATAGTCAACCTCGCCCCTGTCGGCGGGCGAAACAGCCACCTTTGAAGCTCTGCCGTCGGCGTCAAGGTCCATTACTATAACATTCTTGATTGAGGGAATCTGACCGTGCTTGTAAACCAAGGTAATGTCGGCGCCCTTTTCGGAATGGTATTCCATAAGCTCCTCAATGTCGATATTCAGCACGCTGTTGCAGTCCGAAAAGAGGATATATTCCTCGGTTGAACGGCTGATAAATCCCATAATGCCTTTTAATGAAGCCATTTTGTTGCCGTTGTCGCTGCCGTCGGCGGTTGAGAACGGGGGAAGAATAAACATACCCTCGGTTTTTCTTGACAAATCCCACGGTTTTCCTGTTCCCAGATGGTCCATAAGCGACTGGTAGTTGCTCTTTGTAACAACTCCGACTTTTTCAACTCCGGCGTTGACCATATTTGAAAGGGCAAAGTCAATCAAACGGTACCTGCAAGCAAAGGGGACCGAACCCATTGTGCGAAGTCCCGTAAGCTCGCTTAAACACTCGTCATAAGCGTTTGAAAAGATAATTCCTACAATGTTCTTGCCGGTCATATTATTTGTCCCCCTTTCTTACATCTTCGTCAACCATGGCTTTGGGAGCAACAACGGCGCCCTCGCTTACATTTACTCCCTGACCTACAACCGCAACTCCCCAGTCGTCGCGGTTTTCCATCTGCTCGGGACACTGACCTACAACCGCGCCTTTTTCAATGACGGCGTTTTCGGCAACTATCGAGTACTGCACCGTAGCGCCCGACTTGACAACCGTTCCGGGCATAACTATCGAATATTTTACGGCCGCGCCCTCTTCAACCACAACATCGTTGAAGAGTATGGAGTATTCCACCTCGCCGAAGACCTGGGAGCCCTCTGAAATCATGGAGTTCTGAACGGAAGCCGTGTCCGCTATGTAGTGAGGAGGAGCAACCGGAGTGCGCGAATAAATTTTCCAGCTCTGGTCCGATAAATCAAGGTCAACCTTGGGGTTGAGAAGGTCAAGGTTCGCCTCCCACAGGCTGTCGATTGTTCCTACATCTTTCCAGTAGCCGTCAAAGAGATAGGCGAACATCTTTTCGCCGTTGGCGTGCATTTTCGGAATTACATCGTGACCGAAGTCGTTGCTGGAATCCGGGTCGTTTTCATCGTCGATAAGATACTGGCGCAGCTTGCTCCATGTAAATATGTAAACGCCCATTGAAGCCTTGTTGCTGCGGGGATTTTTCGGCTTTTCCTCAAACTCGGCAATCGAGTTGTCGTCGTTGGTAATCATAAGTCCGAAGCGGCTTGCCTCTTCCCACGGCACTTCAAGCATGGCTATTGTGCAGGCGGCTCCTTTTTCCTTGTGATATTCAAGCATTTTGTTGTAGTCCATCTTGTAGATATGGTCGCCTGAAAGTACCGCAACATATTCGGGTGAATATCTGTCGATAAAATTGATGTTCTGATAAATCGCGTTGGCTGTTCCCTTGTACCACTCGGTGCCCTTAATCTGCTGATAGGGCGAGAGAATGTGAACGCCGCCGTTCATTCTGTCAAGGTCCCATGCCGAACCGTTGCCTATGTAATCGTTGAGCTCAAGGGGCTGGTACTGCGTAAGAACGCCGACGGTTGAAATGCCGGAGTTTACGCAGTTTGACAGAGGGAAGTCAATAATTCTGTATTTTCCGCCGTAGGGAACGGCTGGTTTTGCAATCTTCTTGGTGAGTATGCCCAGACGGCTTCCCTGACCGCCTGCAAGAAGCATTGCAATGCACTCCACTTTTCGTGCCATATATTTTCCTCCTTATTTTTCGCAGAGTTTAAGTTTATATATTTAAGCTTTGCTTAATTAACGGGTTTTTTTAAGGTATATCGCCGACATGGGCGGCAAATCAAGCGAAATGCTCTGCTCAAAGCCGTGCATGGGCTTTTTCTGCCATCTGATTTTGTCCTTGTCGCCTCTGCCGCCGCCGCCGAAGGTTTCGTCGTCGGAGTTTAAAACCACCTTGTACGCCGAACGGGAGGGCACGCCTATTCTGTAATCCTTGCGCTCAACGGTAGTCAGGTTGCAGACCACTATTATCTCCTTGCCCTTTTCGTCAATTCTGCGGAAAGAGATTACCGAGTTGTCGCAGTCGTCCGAGCAAATCCACGAAAAGCCCTCCCACGAATAGTCAATCTGCCACAGGGCGGGATTTTCCTTATAAAAGCGGTTGAGGGTTTTTACATAGGTTTGCAGCTTTTTGTGCATATCGTAATCAAGAAGAAGCCAGTCAAGCCCCTGCTCGTAGTTCCACTCTATAAACTGACCGAATTCGCTGCCCATAAACAGCAGCTTCTTTCCGGGATGAGCCATCATATAGCCTAAAAACGCCCTTACTCCGGCAAATTTTTCCTCGTATGTACCGGGCATTTTGTTAATCAGCGAGCATTTGCCGTGCACAACCTCGTCATGGGAGATGGGCAGAACAAAATTCTCGGAAAAGGCGTAGAAGAATGAAAAGGTAATGCAGCCGTGATTGTTCTTGCGGTATATTCCGTCCAGCGAGAAATAGCGCAGAATATCGTTCATCCAGCCCATGTTCCATTTAAAGTTAAAGCCGAGACCGCCCATATAAACGGGCTTTGTTACCATAGGCCATGCCGTGCTCTCCTCGGCAATCATAAGCGCTCCGGGATAGTCCCTGAAAACATTCATGCTCAGCTTGTGCAGAAAATCCACAGCCTCTAAATTCTCAATTCCGCCGTCCTTGTTGGCAATCCACTCGCCGTCTTTTCTGCCGTAGTTGAGGTAGAGCATTGAGGCAACCGCGTCAATACGCAGACCGTCGGCGTGGTATTTGTCAAGCCAGAACATGGCGTTTGAAACAAGAAAGCTCTGAACCTCGTTTCTGCCGAAATCAAAGACTCTTGTTCCCCACTCGTAGTGCTCGCCCTTTTTGGGGTCGGCGTATTCATAGCACGCCGTGCCGTCAAACTCATAAAGTCCGTTTTCGTCTTTCGGGAAATGCGCCGGGACCCAGTCGAGTATAACTCCTATGCCCTCGCGGTGACAGCAATCTATAAGGTACATAAGGTCGTCGGGCGTGCCGTAGCGTGAGGTGGCGGCATAATAGCCGGTAACCTGATAGCCCCACGAGCCGTCAAAGGGATATTCCGAAAGGGGCATAAACTCAATGTGGGTGTAACCCATCTCTTTTACATAGGGAATAAGCTCCTCGGCCATTTTGCGGTAGGAGTAAAAGTTTCCGTCCTCATAGCGCCTCCACGAGCCGAAATGCACTTCGTAAATGTTGACGGGGCGGTTATAAAGCTGAGCTTCGTTTTTCTGCTTCTGCCACTCATCGTCGGTCCACTCAAAGGAGCCCAGCTCATAGTACTTTGTAGCCGTGCCGGGACGGGTTTCCATGTGATAGCCGTAGGGGTCGCTTTTCATAATCTCCCTGCCGTCTTTTGTGAAAATACAGTACTTGTACGCGTCAAAAGGCTTGACATTTTTCACTTTCGCTTCCCATATACCGGAATCGGTGATTTTTTCAGCCGGATTTTCCTTATTGTCCCAGCCGTTAAAATCGCCGCATACGCTTACCGCTTTCGCGCTGGGCGCCCACACGCGGAAAACCACCGTGTTTTTGTCAAGTCTGTGCGAACCCATGTATTCGTAGGAACGCGCGTTGTTGCCCTGATGAAAAAGATAAACGGGCACCTGCGCTTCGTAGTTGTTATTTTTGTCCGCCATTTTGAATCCTCTCAATCCGGAGTTATAATTATACAGATATATTTTATCAAAGCGGCTATATGATTTCAAGGGGTTTTTGACTATTTTATTCAAATTACAGCCAAATTCTGTTACACCCATTTGTGCATTTTGTTACAAGAAAATGGCAAAACTGCCAAAAATTAACTGATTTTTATGCTCATAAAAACAAAAACCGCGCAAAAAGAGCGCGGTATAATAAAGAAGTATAAAAGCTGATCAATAATAACGGTAAAGGGCTATAACCTTGCCGAGAATAATTACCTCGTCCGTAATAATCGGCTCAAAGGCGTCATTTTCGGGTTGCAGCCGGAAATGCCCGTTTTCCTTGTAAAATCTTTTTACGGTGGCTTCATCGTCAATCATAGCGACAACAATTTCACCGTTCGCGGCGACGGGCGTTTTTTCGACAACAACAATGTCGCCGTCAAGAATACCCGCCCACAGCATACTTTCGCCCTTTACGCGGAGCGCGAAAAGCGACTTGTCGCGGGAAACGCGGCCGTTGTAGGCTATGTAGCCCTCAATCTGCTCAACCGCGAGAATCGGAAGGCCGGCGGTGACGGTACCCAAAAGGGGTACGCTGGTTACATTTTCCGCCTGACCGAGAACCCGTATTGATCTTTTGAGCATGGGGTCGCGCTCAATGTAGCCCGCCTCTTCCAGCGCGTCAAGGTTAGCCTGCACGGACGAGGTGGAGCGAAGCCCGACCGCCGAGCCGATTTCACGCACCGAAGGGGGAACTCCGCACTGAGAGCGCTCGCAGAGGAATTCATATATTTTTCTCTGAGTATCGTTGATGGGGTTCATAAAAGACCTCCTGAAAAACGGAAAAATAAAATTTATATATTTATTGACTTTATTCTAACACATAATTTCCAAAAAAGCAAACATTTGTTTGCCAAAATCCGCAAAAATTTTAAATTTTCAAAAGATTTTATTTTTTTTAAAGATTTATTCATTGATTTTTCATAATTACGGGTTATTATTTAGGTGTACTCGGAGGGAAACCGAAGAGTAACATACCCCATCCTCAAACAACCCCTCAGGCTGATGAGAATCAGCCGGAAAAACGGACGGCTCCGCAACCGTCCGTTTTTTCCTTTTTACGGATATTTAAAAGAAGCGTCAGCGAAAATTAAAGAGGATTGAAAAATCATAAATTAAAATGTGGCGGAGAATAATTCCGGCGCTCTTACAACAGAGTTGAGCTTTACTCCCGGCAAGCGCAAAAAACAGTATAAACAGCCGCGCCTTCGTACAAAATATATACGGAGGTGCATAATCTTGAAAAAAAGAATAAACAGAGAAGCGCTCAAAAAAGGAATTTACTCGGCGGCGGCGCTGGCTCTTTGCGTAACGGCGCTTTTTGCTTTCTGGATGTCTAACAGGAACAACAACGCTCCCGTAGAAACGCCCGAAGAGAGCGAAAGCGTTTCGCAAATTTCAACAACCGAGCCTCAAACCGAGGAGCCGAGCGAGGAATCCACTGCCGCCCTATATGACAGCGAAGAGGTCGAGCAGGCCGCGGCGCAGAAAACAGCCTATTTCGCTCTGCCTTTGGAAAACGGCATAATAAAGGAATTTTCAAAGGGCGAGCTGGTCAAAAACGCCACAACCGGCGACTGGCGCACGCACACGGGAGCCGATTACAAGGGCGTTGAGGGCGACCCCGTAAAGGCGATATACAACGGCACGGTAACCGAGGTTACCGAGGATGCCCTTTGGGGTACGGTGGTAACGGTTGACCACACATCGGGAATAATCGCCGAGTACCGGGGACTTCAAAAGGGGAGCGCACCCGAACCCGGAACAGAAGTAAAAATTAACGACAAAATAGGCACTCTCGGTGAAATTCCCATTGAAAAAGCGGACGGAGCGCATCTGCACTTGGAAATTTACAAAAACGGCACAGCGGTTTCGCCTGCCGATTACGCGGGCAAAAATGTAAAACTCGGATAAAAAACCGGCGGAATTTCCGCCGGTTTTCTGCTGTAAGCCGCTGTTCAGTTGTCCCATTCCCTGGAACTATCAATTATAGTTCCGTCTGTCGCGTTTATTTCATATTCGTACTCGTAGTTGTTGTACTTAAACTCAATTTCATAGAGAATTACGCCGTCGTCGTTTTCAAGCACGCATTTGTATTCGCGTATGTCGGCTCCGGGAACTCCCGCGTGGTCAATGGCGGTCTGTTTGGCAGTTTTCGCCGCGATATAGTTGCCTTCGGGAATAATATCGTCGCTGTAATAGCAGGAGCCGTCGCCGTTCTGCGTCTGGCTGCCCGAAGAGCCGCCGTTCTGACCGTAGGCGTTGCCGCTGCCGTTCTGCGAAGAAGTGTTGTTCTGCGAAGAAGAAGTGCCGTTCTGCGAAGAAGTGTTGTTCTGCGAGCCGCCGTTTCCGTTGCCGGAATAGTCGTCGTCATGCTCGCGCTTGTAGTCGATAATCTCGCCGGTCGAGGCGTTTATATTGAAATCGTATTCAACGGCTCCGGCTTTGAATTCCACATCGTAAACCATCACGCCGTTTTCGTATTCAAGCTCCACATCAAGCTCGCGCACGGAAGCTTCGCTGACTCCCGCGTAAGAAAGGGCGGTACTTTTGGCGGCTTCAACGCCCACATAAGCTTTTTCGCTGGCGGTGCCCGCCGAGGTCACATTGTTTAAAGAGGTCTGCGAGGACTGGGAGATAAGGTTGAGCTCGTTTACGCTCAGTGCCGCAAGCTCGTCAACGGTGTACCTCGGATTGGCGTTAACAATCTCATACACAAACTGCGCCTTGCCCTCGGAAATTCCGTATTTTTCGGCGAGCGCCTGAATATTGGCGTCTGTGGTCACGCTCTGGGTGAGCACAGCGCCCTCAACCTCGTTGTTTTGCAGAAGAGAATTTATAACGACTGAAAGCTGTTTTTGAATCTGAGCGTTTTTCTGGGCGTTGTCGCCGTCAACGCTTATTAAAATAGAGTTTGAAATATCGCTCAAATAGCCGTTTTTAAGCATGGAGCCTATAAGCGCGTTTACAGCCGTTTCAAGGTCGGTGCCGGCAAGGTCCATATCGCCGAGTATTGCGGCGCCGTCGCTGTTGAGCGCGGTTACCGAAAGCACCCGGTCGCTTTTGTTTAAGGACAGCTCAATTCCCGGGTTCACATCGAGCGAAACCGTGGAAACGGGCGTGCGCAGATAGGAGTAAATTCCCGTCAGTGCCGCCGCCGCCAGCAAAACAACCGCCGCGGCTGACGCGACAAGTTTAATTATTAAGGATTTGCGGTTCTTTTTCATATCAATCACTGTTCCTTTCCCCGTATCGCAGTCGCGAAGTACGGCGTCAAAAATATCGGGCGCGGCATTTGAAAAAGCCTTGTTTACCTTATGCTTGATTTCACTGTTTTTCATAATGCGTGATTCTCCTTTAAAAATTCGGCTTTAAGCCTATTTAGCGCCCGGCTGTACTTTGACAGCACGGTTGAAACCGGAAGGCTCAGCTGTTCTGCTATTTCACGGTGTTTAAAGCCGGCTACCGCGTGCAGAACAACAATCTGCCTTTCTTCGTCGGAGAGAGCCGTAAGGCATTTTGAAATTACCATACGGTCCTCATCGTCGAGCTCCGGAGAGTCGGCGAAAATATTTTCCGCCGTTTCGGTGCCTATACTTTCCGCCTTTTGGCTGTTAAGCCGTTTAAGACAGTGATTTTTGGCTATGGTTATAACCCATGCCATAGGCTTTCCGCTTGATTTGTACCCCGCGGCGCCCTTGTAAACGCTTAAATAGCAGTCGTGCATGGCGTCCTGTGCGTCGTGGGTGTTTTTTAAAACCGAAAGAGTGTAACCGTAAACCGAGGCGCGGGTGAGGTTGTAAAATTCCTCGAAAGCCGCCCTGTCATTTTCGGCTATTCCATGTATGCAGCGGTCAAGCCGGTCACGGTCGGGAGCCGCTTTCTTTGCGCTCTGCTCTACGGTGTAAAGGAGAAGCATTTTTTCACCTCTTTCATACAGTTAATCAATAAGAACCGCTTTTTATTGCACAAATTTTTAAAAATTTATATTTTTATTATAATCCTATTTTTTCTCTTTTCAATAGCCGTCTTGTGAGAAATCGGAATTTGTGTTAAAATACATAAAAAACGGCGGAGGATAATATGGCGGAAATAAGAATTTTCAAGGCGGAAAATTATACCGTTTTAGACAGCGAACCCGCCGTTTGCGAAGGCCGCAAAAAGGAGAGCCTTGCGGCAGCCGCGGCGCTTGCGCAGATGGGGGCTGAAAATTTAAGATACGGCGAAAACAACAAGCCCGAAGCCGACAACTGCTTTGTCAGCGTATCCCATTCCGGCGGCACGGTGGCGGTGGCGATGAGCCTGCGCCCGGTGGGGATTGACATTGAAAAAACAGGGGTAAAAAGGGATTTTAAAAAACTCGCCGAAAGATTTTTTAAAGGAGCGGAAAAGGAGTTTTTTTCACACCGGGGAACGGAAAAGGCGTTTTTGTGCGTCTGGACAAGAAAAGAGGCTTACTCCAAAATCAGCGGCAGGGGACTTGCCGAAATTTTTGCGGGGTTTGACAGCTTTTCGCTTGACGGTTACAGCTTTAAAACCGAAATAGCCGGGGACTATGTCTGCTCGCTGTGCGAAAAGGACGAAACGCCGTAATAATTGCAGAGTTAAAGGAATAGCCGCGCGTCAGTTATAACTGGCGCGCGGCTGTTTGTTGGGTTTGTGCTTTTTGTTTTATGACAGCTCGAACTGACCGGTGTAGAGCTGGTAGTATTTGCCCTTCTGGCTTAACAGGTCGTCGTGGTCGCCGCGCTCGATTATGCTGCCGTGTTCAAGCACCATAATGGCGTTGGCGTTGCGTACCGTCGAGAGCCTGTGGGCGATTACGAATACCGTTCTGCCCGCCATGAGCTTATCCATGCCCTGTTCAATGAGCTTTTCGGTGCGGGTGTCTATGGAGCTTGTCGCCTCGTCAAGAATAAGCACGGGCGGGTCCGCCACAGCCGCGCGGGCTATGGAGATAAGCTGGCGCTGCCCCTGGCTTAAATTGGAGCCGTCGCCCGTAAGCATTGTGTTGTAGCCGTCGGGCAGCTTGGAGATAAAGGAGTGAGCGTTGGCGAGCTTTGCCGCATTTACTACATCTTCATGGGTGGCGTCAAGGTTGCCGTATCGGATATTGTCCTCAATGGTGCCGGTAAACAGGTGAGTATCCTGCAAAACCATTCCCAGCGAGCGCCGCAAATCGTCCTTTTTGATTTTCTGGATATTTATGCCGTCATATCTTATCTTGCCGTCGTCTATCTCGTAGAAGCGGTTGATAAGGTTGGTAATCGTAGTTTTGCCGGCTCCCGTTGAGCCTACAAAGGCGATTTTCTGACCGGGCTTCGCGTAAAGCGAAATATCGTGCAGAACGGTCTTTTTGCCGTCATAGCTGAATGTTACATGCTCAAACTCAACCTTGCCTTCCAGCTTGCGGTAAGTAACGGTGCCGTCGCCGTGCGCGTGCTTCCACGCCCAGAGACCGGTATGGCCTGCCGCCTCTTTAAGCTCGCCGTTTTCGCCGTGTTCCGCGTTGACAAGCATTACATAGCCGTTGTCGGTTTCGGGCTGCTGGTCGATAAGCTCAAAAATTCTCTCCGCGCCGGCAATAGCCGAAACAGCGTTGTTGAACTGCTGAGAAAGGTTGGAGATGGGCTGCGAAAAGTTCTTGGTGTACTGCAAAAATGTGATGATGTCGCCGAGGCTCATTATTCCGTTTACTGCGAGAAGTCCTCCGCACGCCGCCGTAAGAGCGTAGTTGATGTGTGAGAGATTGTTCATTATGGGGCCTAACATACTCGCGAAGGTGTTGGCGCTTGTGGAGGCTCTGCGGAGATTTTCGTTAATCTCGCCGAAATGCGCCGCAACTTCCTCTTCGTGGTTAAAGACCTTTACGACTTTCTGACCTTCTATGATTTCCTCGATATATCCGTTTACTTCGCCCAGCTCCTTCTGCTGCCTTTTGAAGAAAAAGGCGCTTCGCTTGCCGAGTACCTTGGTGATGAACAGCATAACGAACATCATAAGGACAACGAGAATGGTAAGGTGCCAGCTAAGATACAGCATAATTACAAAAGAGCCTATGAGCATTATCCCCGACGATACAAACTGAGTGAGTCCCTGGCTTAAAAACATTCTCAGGCTTTCAACATCGTTTGTAAAGCGGCTCATAATCTCGCCGTTGGGGCGCGAGTCGAAAAAGCTCAGCGGCAGGTCGGAAACCCTGTCGAACAGGTCTTTTCTTATGCTGTTTAAGGTTTTCTGAGTAAGATAAACCGAACATTTTGACTGACCGTAGGAGGCTATTACTCCCAGAAGGAATACCGCTCCCATGGTGAGAATCATCTTAATAAGGGGAAGAGCCAGTTCCGCGGTAAATTCCTTGCCTATCATGGGCGTAAGGTAATCGTCTATAATCGGCTTTATGAATATTGAGGCGGAAACGGTCGCCGCCGAGCTTACAAGGGCAAAAACAATCATTCCTATGAGCAAAGCCTTCTGCCTGCCTACATATTTTAAAAGACGCAGAGCGGTGCCCTTGGTGTTTTTAGGCTTCTGTATAGGAGCGTGTGAACGCGGTCCCGGCATCAGCGGTCGCCTCCTTCCAAATCAAAATCATCGTTTCCCTTTTGCTGGGAATCGTAAATATCACGGTAAATTTCGTTGCGTTCAAGCAGTTCGTCGTGGGTGCCTATATCGTTAATTTCGCCGTTGTCGATAATTATAATCTTGTCGCAGTCCTCAACCGAGGAAATTCTCTGGGCGATAATGATTTTTGTAATGTCGGGAATCTCGTTTCTGAATCCCGCGCGGATTTTCGCGTCTGTAAAGGTATCAACCGCGCTGGTGGAATCGTCGAGAATAAGGATTTTCGGCTTTTTAAGTATAGCTCTCGCTATGCACAGGCGCTGCTTCTGACCGCCCGAAACATTTACGCCCCCCTGACCCAGGTCGGTGTTGTAGGAGTCGGGGAAGGACTCTACAAAGGAGCGCGCGTCGGCGATTTCACACGCCTTTACAAGCTCCTCGTCGGTGGCGTTCTTGTTGCCCCAGCGCAGGTTTTCTGCGATTGTGCCCGAGAACAGAACATTCTTTTGCAGCACCATGCTTACATTGTCGCGCAGGGAGTGCATTTTGTAGTCCTTGACATTTACGCCGCCTACGAGTATCTCGCCCTCGCTTACATCGTAAAGACGGGGGATAAGCTGAACAAGGGTGGATTTTGAGCTGCCCGTTGCGCCTATAATGCCGACCATCTCTCCGCTTTCAATCTTAAAGTTGATATTTTTAAGGGCGTATTCGGGCGCCTCTCCGTATTTGAACGAAACATTTTTAAATTCAACCGAGCCGTCCTTTACTTCGGTAACGGAGGAGTCGCTGTCCGTAATATCGGGCTTTTCCTTGATAACTTCAAGAATACGCCTTGCGCTCGCTTCGGACATAAAGAACTGCGCCACAAGCAGTATTACCATAAGGAAGCTCATAAGTATCTGCATAATATAGGTGAATATTGCCGCGAAATCGCCTATTTGCAGCGTTTCGGCGGATATAGCCTTTGCCGAAAGGTAAAGCACGCCCAAAATTGTGCCGTACATAATGAGCATCATCAGCGGCTGTCCCCAAATCATGATTTTTTCGGCGTTGATTGAGGCGTTGTAAAGGTCGTCGTTGCTCTTTTTGAATTTTTTCTTTTCGTACTCCGAGCGGACAAAAGCCTTGACAACTCTGATATTCATAAAGTTTTCCTGTATTGAGGCGTTGAATCCGTCGAACATCTTCATCATCTTCTTGAAACGCCTCAGCGCTATGGGCGCTCCTATGGCGAGAAAAATCATAATAAGCGGCAGCGAAACGAAGAACACCGAGGAAACCTCACGGCTTTTCATTACGCATATCACAAGCGCTACCACGAACATAAGAGGCGCGCGGAAAAGCATTCTTATGAGCATCAAAAAGGTGTTCTGTACGGTAGTGACATCGGTAGTAAGCCTCGTTATAAGCGAAGCGGTGCTGAAACGGTCGATGTTTGAAAACGAGAATTTCTGGATATTTTCAAGCATTTCACCTCTCACCGTGCTGCCGAAGCCCATGCCTGCAACCGAAGCGAGCCTTGCCGCCAGCGCTCCGCAGAACAGCGAGCCCAGGGCGTATAAAAGCATTTTTCCGCCGAGGTGCAGCACCATCTGCATATCTCCCGCGGGAAGCGCCTCGTCAACAATGTCGGCGGTGACCAAGGGAATGAGCAGTTCAAGCACAACCTCGCCGACCATCAGAAGCGGGCACATAAACGCACAGAGCGCATATTTTTTTGCGTATTTGAGTAGTTTAAGCATTGTTTTCCTCCTTTTCGGTTTTTGCCTGCGTAAGGCACGCAAGATTTTCTTTCATTCTTGAAAGAAAACTTTTAAGCATAACGAGTTCTTCCGGAGTAAAGCCGCGGAAGGTAACCTCGTCAATCCTGTCAAAGGTTCCGTGAGCGAAGTCTAAAAGCTCGGTTCCTTTCTGCGTCAGTTTAAGGTTGTTCCGGCGCAGGTCGTTTTTGTCGCTGACCCGCATTAAAAGGCCGGCCTTTTCCATTCTTTTTACGGAAACCGCCATGGACGACGCGGAAATGTCAAGAAAATCCGCAATTTCCTTCTGCGTGGCGTCGGGATTGCGGCTTAAATATTCGAGTATCGGCGGCTGACCGAAATATATGCCGTTGTCGCGGAAGGCATTATCTATTATACTGCGGCGAGCGGCGTTAAAAGAATGAAAATTCTCACGGATTTCATCAATATCCATTTTGTCACCTCCGCAAAAAAAGTTAAGCGGTTTATTATCAACCGACTAACTAATATTATATCCGTCAAAATAATAAAGTCAATAACTTTATGCGTCTGTTTGTAAACATTTTGTGAACAAATAAAAACAACTCTCTTTTGTCCTGTATAATACGGGACATTTTTTGTTTTTTGAGGTATTTACGGAGGCGAAAAATATGAGTGAAAGTAAACTGACCAAAAAGGAAGCGGAGTTCTGCCGGTGGTACGCGAAACTGCAAAATCCCAAAGAGGCCGCCCGCAAAGCCGGGTTTTCGGTGATGCCCGAACACAGGGCTATGGGTATGCTGTCAAAGAAAAGCGTAAAGGAAAGGATAAAAGAGCTGGAAAAAGAGAACGCCGCCGACGATAATCTGATAGCGGCGGGACTCAAACGCCTTGCTTTCGGCTCGGTGTCCGACGCGGTAAAACTGATTTTGTCCTGCGGCGGTGAAAACTCCCCCGACATTGACTCTCTGGACCTGTTCTCGGTTTCGGAAATCAAATACACCTGCGGCAAGGGCATGGAAATCAAATTCTTTGACAGAATCAAGGCTCTTGAAAGGCTCGGCGAAATTTCTTACGGCGACCGTGCGGGAGCCGCGGCGTCCTTTTACGAGGCGCTTGAACGCAGCGCCGCCGAAAAGGAGAGCGTTTTAGCCGATGGCTGATTTGAAATTTCAGAAATTCTCAAAAAAGCAGCTCACCGCGCTCAACTGGTGGTGCGATTCCAGTCCGTATTCCGGGCGCGACGCGATAATATGCGACGGCGCCGTGCGAAGCGGCAAAACGGTCTGTATGTCGATTTCATTTATACTTTGGAGCTTCTTTCGCTTTTCGGATTGTTCCTTTGCCCTGTGCGGAAAAACAATTTCCTCGCTTAAAAGGAATGTGGTTACCCCTCTTTTGCCGGTGCTTCGCGATATGGGCTTTTTCATAAGCGAGAAAAAGTCGGCGAATATCATCGAAATAGGAATGGGGAAACGCAAAAACAGGTTTTATCTTTTCGGCGGAAAGGACGAGTCCTCGGCGGCGCTTATTCAGGGAATGACGCTTTGCGGCGTGATGTTCGACGAGGTTGCGCTTATGCCGCGCTCTTTTGTGGAGCAGGCTATGGCAAGGTGCTCGCAGGCAGGCTCAAAATTCTGGTTCAACTGCAATCCCGAAAACCCCCATCACTGGTTTTACAAGGAATGGATTTGCCGCGCCGAGGAAAAAAACTGCCTTTATCTCCACTTTTTAATGGACGACAACCCCTCGCTTTCCCCGAAAATCCGCCGCCGCTACAAGTCGCTTTATACGGGCGCCTTTTACGAGAGGTTTATCGAGGGCAGATGGGTTGCCGCCGACGGGCTTGTGTATCCCTTTTTCAGCGAAAAAGAGCATGTGCGCGACATTTCGCCAGAGGAATGCGTGCGGTTTTTTATCTCCTGCGATTACGGAACGGTCAATCCGGCTTCTTTCGGACTGTGGGGGCAAAGCGGCGGCGTGTGGTACAGGTTAAGGGAATTCTATCACGACTCAAAGGCAAAAGGCTTTCAGATGACCGACAGCGAGTACTATTCTCAGCTTGTAAAGCTCGCGGACGGGTTAAGAGTTGAGGCGGTGATAGTTGACCCCTCGGCGGCATCATTTATCGAGTGTATCCGCCGTGAAGGCTTTTTCAGGGTGATTCCCGCGAAGAACGATGTTGCCGACGGCATACGCCGCGTTTCCACAATGCTTAAAGCGAAAAAAATTATGATAGGCAGTTCCTGCGCGGACACAATAAGGGAGTTTTCCCTTTACCGCTGGGACTGCAAAAGTATCAAAGATGTTCCCCGAAAGGAGTATGACCACGCCATGGACGATATAAGGTATTTTGTGTCGAGCCTTCCGGGGGACGGCGACAGGGAATTTTTTGCTCTGTCGGTTGAAAGAAATGAAAGGAGGTATTGATTTGTCCGTATTTGAAAGGCTGGGCAGAAAAAAGGTGTGCGCCTCGGCGTATCCTCAGACGGTTTCCCGCCACCCGTTTGACGCCCTATCGGGTTACACTCCGCTTACGGTGTGCCGTCCGGAGCTTTACCGCTCCCTGCGCGAGGCGGTGCCGGTTATCGACACGGCGATTTATAAGCTCGTGCGGCTTGCAGGCGGCTTTGTGGTAAAGAGCTTAAACGGCGGAAATCAGAAGGAACTCGACGATTTTGTGAAAAACATACGGGTTGCGGCGGGCGGCTGTTCGCTTCAGCATTTTATTGACATTTACTTTGCCCAGCTGCTGACATACGGCACCGCCGCGGGAGAAATGGTGACCGACGGCGAAAAGATTACGGCGCTTTATAATGTGCCGGCGGAGGATATATGCCTTAAAAGAAATCCGGCGGATTTCAGCGAGGTGCTCGTCTGCCGCGCGGACTGCGCCGGCGCGGTGCCCGTAAAACATCAGCAGCTTGTAATGTATTCCGCCCTCAATCCCGAAGCCGGAAGCCTTATGGGCAATTCGGTTTTAAAAAGTCTGCCCTTTGTTTCGTCGGTGCTTTTGAAAATCTTTAACGCGATAGGACAGAACTGGGAAAGAGCCGGCAACCTGCGTTTCGCGGTTACCTACAATCCCGGGTCCGATATGCTCGACCGCGCCTACGCCAAGGAAAGGGCCATGCAGATTGCCAAGGAATGGTCAAGCGCCATGGAGAGCGGAAGCGTAAAGGATTTTGTGGCGGTGGGCGATGTGCAGATTAAGGTTATCGGAGCGGACAATCAGGTGCTTGACAGCGAGGTGCCCGTAAGACAGCTTCTGGAACAGATAGTGGCAAAGCTCGGACTGCCGCCGTTTATGCTGGGGCTTTCCTGGTCAACCACCGAGCGTATGTCCTCGCAGCAGGCGGACACGCTCACAACCGAAATCGAAGCGTACCGGCGCGTTCTGACACCGGTCATTGAAAAAATCTGTTCGATGTTTCTGCGTCTTTGCGGCAACAGCGGCAAAGTGAGTGTGGAGTGGAGCGACATAACGCTTCAGGACGCCGTCGAACAGGCGAAAGCCGGGCTTTATACGGCTCAGGCAAAGGCTCTTGCGGCGTCGGGAGGTGAAAAGAATGATTAAAAGCTTTTCCGCCTGCAACAGGGCGGGTATCCCCGATGAGGCGGATTTAGAGCTGATAAACAAATACGCACTTGTTCCGCTCAAAAAAGAGGAAGTGTTCGTTTTCAGTGTTATTCTGTGCGACAACGAGCTTGACAGGGACTTTGAACGGTTCAGCGAAGAGTCGCTTTACGCTCTTGAAAAGCTCTTTGAGGGCAAAACGGGCATTTTGAACCACAGCATGCAAAGCGAGGACCAGAACGCGCGCGCCTACCGGGCAAAGGTTATAAAGGACGGCTCAAAAAAGACCGCCGACGGGCTTGACTATATGTATTTAAAAGCCTGGTGCTACACCGTCAGAAGCGAGAAAAACGCCTCTTTTATACGCGATATTGAAAGCGGAATTAAAAAAGAGGTCAGCATAAGCTGCAGCGCCGGGAAAAAAGTCTGCTCCGTCTGCGGAAAAACCGGCTGCTCCCACAAAAAGGGAGGAGTGTATTCGGGCAGGCTGTGCTTTATGACAATCGAGGACATCACCGACGCTTACGAGTGGTCTTTTGTGGCTGTTCCGGCTCAGAAAAACGCCGGCGTTACAAAAAGCGCCAAGATAAATAAAAAGGAGAACAGTATGGAAAATATTCTTAAATCCGTTAAAAACGGGGAAAGCCTTACCCTGGAGCGCGACGATGTGAAAAAGCTGTCGTCATATATCGCCTCTCTTGAAAAAGAGAGCGCCGACGGCAGACTTTACCGCGAGTCGCTTGTAAAAAAGGCGAAGAAATACTTTGCCGTCGCCATTGACTCTCTTTCGGGCGACTGCGTTGACAGTCTGCTTGAAAACCAGACTTGTGAAAATCTTGAAGAGCTCTGTTCGGCTTTAAAAAAGCAGGCTTCGGCGGTGATAGGCCCCGTTCCCCAGCTTTTAAGAGAGGAAAAAAAGACGGACGCGGGCGCCAACAGTCAGTTTAAATTTTAAGGAGGATAAAATATGTCAGTATCAGTTAAAGGGTTTAATCAAAACGCGGTAACGCTCGTTGCCGCCGAGGGGCTGAAAGCCGGCGATTTGGTAAAAATCTCGGCAAACCACACAGCCGCGGCGTGCGCTTCGGGCAACATTCCCGTGGGCGTGTGCCTTAGTAACGACGGCAAATACGCCTGCGTTCAGCTTACGGGCTGGGCTAAGGTGAAATACAGCTCTACCGCTCCCGCGCTCGGCTCGGCTGTAATAGCCGCCGACGGCGCCGGCGGAATTAAAACCGCCACAACCGGCAGAAGCGTTACGGTAATCGCCGTCAACACAGCGGATACCACTGCCGAAATCATATTTTAAATCATAAGGAGGACAATATGGCTAATTTTGAAACTATCAGGCTCGACAAAGGCCTTTACAAAACAGGAAAGGGATTTTCCGAGGAACTCGAAAAAATCGACCCTTCCGAAAATTACAGGGGAACCTCCCTTGAAGGGCTTGACGCCTTTGAGCGTCAGCTTAAAAGATTCGACATTAAAATAAGCGGAGCGGGAAGCTCTCCCGTTGAAAAGTTCTTCTCCACCACCGACAGCGCCGTGCTTTTCCCCGAATATGTGGCAAGAGCTGTTCGCCGCGGCAAGGAGGAGGCGGATATTCTCTCTTCGGTTATCGCCGCGAGAACAAATATCAACGGCCTTGATTACAGAACAATCACTTCCGTTCCCACAGACGATGACAAGGAACTTAAAAATGTTGCCGAGGGAGCGCAGATTCCCGAAACTCAGATAAGAACTCAGGAAAATCTTGTGCGTCTTCGCAAGAGGGGCAGAATGCTCGTGGCTTCTTATGAGGCAATACGCTTTCAGCGCCTTGACCTTTTCACGGTAACTCTGCGCCAGATAGGCGCCTATATCGCGCGCACCCAGCTTAAAGACGCCGTAGATGTGCTCGTAAACGGCGACGGAAACTCCAATCCCGCCGCTGAGATCGAGCCTGCCGCACAGGGCGCTCTTGAATACGCCGACCTTGTAAAGCTGTGGAACAGCTTTTCGCCTTATGAGATGAACACGCTCATCGCCTCGCCCGATGTAAGCGCAATGCTTCTCAATATGAGCGAATTCCGCGACGCTCACGCGGGACTTAATTTCCACGGCAGCGGCGTTATGATAACTCCTCTCGGCGCAAAGCTTTTAAAATCCGCCGACATAACCTCAAAGCTCATCGCGCTTGATAAAAACTGCGCTCTTGAAATGGTTACCGCCGGCGGCATTGAAACGGATTTCGACCGTCTTATCGACCGTCAGCTTGAACGCGCGGCGATTACCCAGATTTCCGGCTTTGCCAAAATCTTTGCCGACGCCTCAAAGGTAATGAATATCTGATAAGGGGCTGATATTATGATAAATGTCTGGTCCGTAATTCAGTTCCTGCGTGACGCTCAGGCGCTCAGCGAGGAGGACTGCGAAAGAATAATTCCTTTCTGCTCTGCCGCGTGCGCCGAGGTTTCAAACCGTCTGCGGCGCGCCGAATACGGAGATGTTCCGGCGGTAATAGCCGCCTGCGCCGGCGTGGCGCTGTACCGCTTTACACTTGTTAAAACCGCCTCGGACGAGAGCTTTGAGTCAATGAAGGCGGGCGACATAACCGTAAGCCGCAGCGCCGCTTCAGCCGCCGAAAACGCTTCAAGGTTCCGCGACGAGGCTCTGCTCGCGGCGGCGGCGTATCTCACCGATGTGGATTTTGTGTTTGAGGCGGTGAACGCTTGATTATCGAAAAAGTATTTAACCGTTACGGCAGAAGCGTTTTTCTCACGGGAGCGGACGGCTGGCAAAGCCCGGTCTATAACGCCTTTTTGCAGCCTTTAAGGTACAAAACCAAGCTGTATCTTGACGGAACGCCCACGCCGATAGGAATAAACGGAAACGATCTTTATCTTTATCTCGGCCCGGCAGAACACGACCTTACGCGTCTTGACAGGACTTACAGAATTAACGACAGCGACGGCTGCCGGTACAGCGTTGACCGCGCCGAAAAGATTTATTCGGGCGAGCGGGCGCTTTATGTGTGGGCAGTCGTCAGAAAAACCACGGAGGGGGATATATGACAGTAAACTCAAACATTGCCCAGAACACCGTGACGGCTCTTTCCGCAGAAACAACGCTCAAAGACATAACCTTTGTTGTGGCGTATGAAAACGAAATCAAGCCCACGCCGCTTACAAAGCCGATTGTGGCGGTTTCGGTCAAGAGCTGCGAGATAGGCGACAAACTGACAAACACCCTCGACAACGGCGAGATAGTTGTAAGCGACAGCAGAAAGGTCGCCACAACCGTCAGCGTTGATATTTACCTGCCCTACTCAATGGGCGGAAACGAGGGACACAAGATATTTGACCGTATCGCAACTTTTTTAATTTATAAAAGAGGCGACAGCATAACGAAGGCCGTGTGCTATGACGCGGATTATGACAAAAACTGTCAGGCGATAGTGGTCAGGACTTATTTTGTGTATGCCAACACGGTTTCGGAGTGACAAGCCGCGGCAGTTTTTCGGGAACAACCGTAAACGGAAATTAAACCGAACCCGAACGGCTTTCCCGGCTTGTGGGGCGCTAACTTCGGCGCGGAAAAATGTGCCGCTGATTTGCGCGCAAAAAACCCGTACAGTCCTCGGACTGTACGGGCGTTTTGTTTTTATTGAAAGGGGAAAGGGACTTTATCAGTCCGCGTTTTCCTCCTCGATTTTGTCGATAATCTCCTGCGGGATTGCTTCTCCGTGCCGCACGGCGAAAATGCACAGCGCGCTGAGTATAAAGGTAATCGGGCTGTAATAGAACAGCGAAAGATATGTTCCGCTGAGCATAGCCACAACGCCGTAAACTATAGGTGAGGCAATCTGCGCCGAGAATGTGGCGGTGTAGTAGTATCCGGTAAAGGTGCCTACCTTATCAATGCCGCCTATTTCAAGCACAAGAGGAAGCGTGTTGACGGTGATGAACATATTCGCAGCGCCTCCGAGCACAAGCACCGGATAGATGAGTATTTTCATAAGTCCGATTATCTTGTCAAGAGCCGTGGAAACAGCGTTGAGCGCTTCGCCCCGGTCGCCGTCTGAAAGTTCAAGGCCGAGGCTGCTGTTAGCCGCGGAAATTATAGCGTCAAAGGAGAAGCCTTTTTCTTCAAGGCTGCTGTCAAAGGCGAGGTATTTTTCGCTCTCCGCCTCGTTTTCGCCTTTAAGGTAGCTTATATATCCGTCTATTGTGACGGCGTCCTCGTTTTTAAGCTCGTTTATATCGTTGTACTCGTTGATTTCGTCCGTGACGGCTATATACGCCTTGTTGGTGGAGTTGAAGCTTGAAAGGTTGAAGCCGTCTTTGGCTATCATAACATTGAAAATGCCGAAGAACACCACGAACGCCACAACGAAAATCGCAAGACCGGCGAGAATAGTCTTTTTCCTGCCGAGCTTTTTGCCCATTTTGCCGGCGGGAATAGCCGCGGCGGCTGAGCACACGGCGAATATCGCCATGAGGATTGTCGCCTGACTTGTGGCGAAATGAAGAATCTCAGCGGCGAACAGGGCAAAGAATGTGGTTATTGCGTTTGTGCCGCAGAACAAAAAGAAGAGTCCCATAAGCATAAATATAAGGCTCTTTCTTTCCCCGCGTGAGAGCTTGTGAGCTTTTCTTTCCGCCTTTTCGCGCTTTTTCGCCTCTTTTTCGGCGGCGGCTCTCGCGGCGGCGTCCAGCGCCATATTGCGCTCCGCCACGGCTTTAAGGCGGCTGTCCGGCTCTTTTACCTTAAAGAGAACGACAAGCATGCCTATAATCATTACCACCGAGCCCAACAGGAAAACATAGGGGAAAATGCGCTCCTCGTTTGCGGAGGTGATTTCGGTTTTCGTAACGGCGGTATATATAACCGTAACTATTGTGCCCGCCACCATTCCGATAAGCGAGCCGAGACCGCCCATAAGGTTGATTATGGCGTTGCCCTCGCTGCGAAGCTCCGGAGGAGTAAGGTCGGGCATGAGCGCCACAACGGGCGCGCGCCACAGCGACATAACAAATACGAAAAGTATTATGAAAGTCATTGTAAGCGGCAGGGAGCCTTTAAGAGCGAACAGAGGAATCAGCACGAACAGCACGGCGCAGACGGGCGCTCCGAACGCGATAAAGGGACGGCGTTTGCCGAGCTTTGAGTGGCATCTGTCCGACAGCTTGCCGAAAGCCGGCTGGAAAATAACGCCGAAAATATTGTCAAAGGTCATTATAATACCGATAAACAGCGGTACAAGAGTAATGCCTCCGCCGGCGAGCGTTACATCTTCGCCCTGAGCCGCCGCGAGCCGGGCAAGGAAAGGTATGCTCTCGTTGAGCTTTGCGCTCAGAGAGGTAACCCACGCGGAGTCGCCGAGAAGATGATTCAGAATTTTGGTAATATACGGGTCATAAATCGCCCAGGCGATTGAGGTCGCGAGAAAACCGAAGCCGGTAAGTATTGTGTTAAACACATTCAGCTTTCCGTTTTTTTCGCAAAAAAGCTCTTTTTTGTTCATAATACCCTCCTGTACAATTAAAATTATACAAATAAATTATACATCTTTTCCGGCAAAATAAACAAGGTGGAAAAATATCCTAAATATTTCCGATATTTTTGTACACAGTGTATTAAACTTTAAAACACCGGAAAAGCCTGAAAAGCGGCGTTAAGCGCAGGGCAAAAAGAAAAAAGCAGGCGCAAAGCCTGCTTTTTTGGAGCTGATAACCGGATTCGAACCGGTGACCTCGTCCTTACCAAGGACGTGCTCTACCGCCTGAGCCATATCAGCGTATTTTTTAAGGCAAAAGTCATTATACATAGTTTTTGCCGTTTTGTCAAGAAATAAAAAATCTTTATCCTCAAATTAAAGAGACCGGGAATATTTACGGGTATTTTAATAACCGCGCGGACGGCTGCCGCCGCCCGCGCGCGAGGTAAAAATCGGGTTCGCTTCCTTTTTACTGCGGAAAAATCCGAAGCTTTTGAAACTTCGTCAGTCCCTTTTCATTGTAAGAAAATCCGAGCCTCTGGGAACTACAAAGGTAATGCCTTTTTCTATAATCTCAAATTCCCTTTCGGTTACGGTTTCACACTCGCCGTCCACATTGACTGTGGCGGGTTTTTTGCTCTCAATTTTAATCTTTTTGCCCCGGCGGAAAGTGGTTATATCCCAGTCAAGGTGTTCGCCCGCCTTGTACTTGCTTACAAGGGGCAGAAGTCTGAGCCTGCCGCGGTCGAGCTTGACTATTACAAAATCAAGCAGTCCGTCGTCGGGCAAAGCCAGGGGAGCCGCCTTGTAGCCGCCGCCGTACCAGCGGGAATTTCCTATAAAGCAGAAAAGGAATTTTCCCTCAAAGGTTTCGCCGTCGTCGATTGTTATTTTAAACTCGCTTTTGAGCTTGCCCATAAGGCAGTACAGCGCCGAGAGATTGTAAGCCATTTCTCCGCTTACAAGGGGCAGGTTTTTAAAGCGGTACTGATTTCCGCCCACCTCGGCGTCAAGTCCCATTGAGCACTGGTTTATGGCGACTCTGCCGCCGGTGAGGATAAGGTCGAGCTTTCTTGGCTCGCCCAGCACATGGTCCTCGATATTTGTGGTTTTTCCGAAAAGTCTTATAAAGTCGTTGCCCGAGCCTAAGGGTATGGCGGCGACTTCACAGTTGGGGTACTTGTAGCAGCCGTTTACAACCTCGTAAAGGGTGCCGTCTCCTCCGCAGGAATAAAAGCGGACCTTTTCGCCTTTTTTAGCGATTTCCTCAACGAATCTCATTCCGTCACGGCGTTCTTTCGTCACATAAATTTCGGCGTCAAGCCCTGTTTTTTTCGCGTATTCTTCAATCACGGGGATATAGGCCTTTGAGTCCTTTCCCTTGCCCGAAACCGGGTTTACAATAAAATAGTGCTTCATAAAATAAATCATCCTAACTCTTAAAATACATATACAGCTGACATTTTATCATGCCGTTGTACAGCTTGCGGCGTCTGTCTGCCGTTCTGCCGAAGAATTTTTCAAAGTTTTCGTCCGGACTGATTATGTAATACGCCCAGCCCCTTTCCGGCGTGAAAATTCTGCCCATGGCGCGGTAAATATCCTGCGCGGCGGCAACATCAAGCATTCTCTCGCCGTAGGGCGGGTTGCAGATAACCGTGCCCTTTTCGCTCTTTCTCTGAAAATCCTTCAAATCCTTAAAGGACAAATCTATTTTCATGGAAACACCGGCTCTGCGCGCGTTTTCCCTTGCGATTTCAAGGGAAGACCGGTCAATATCCGACCCGTACGCGAAAAATTCCGCGTCGCGGATAACCGAGTCGGCGGCTCTGGCTCTCTCGCTGCGCCAAACGCAGGAGTCTATATTCTCAAACCTCTCCGAAACAAACGAGCGTTTGAGCCCGGGAGCTATGTTGAGCGCTTTCATGGCGCCCTCAATGAGAATTGTGCCCGACCCGCACGCCACATCGTAAAGCGTGTGGCTGCTGCTAAGCCGCGCCAGCTCGGCCATAGCGGCGGCAAGCGTTTCCTTTATAGGTGCAGAATTGGCAACCGGGCGGTAACCTCTTTTGTGAAGTCCCGCTCCCGAGGTGTCAATAAACAGTGTAACGGTATCTTTCATTATTGAAAACTGGATTTGATGAACTGCACCGGTTTCCTCAAACCAAGAAATTTTATATTTCTGTTTCAGCTTTTCCACAACCGCCTTTTTTATTATCGACTGGCAGTCGCTCACCGAAAACAGTTTTGAATTAAGAGAATATCCCTTTACGGGGAACGCGTCAAATTTTCCTATCCACTCCTCCCACGCGAGATTTTTTACGCCTTCAAAAAGCTGTTCAAAAGTGACCGCTTTAAATTCGCCGAGACGGATAAGTATCCTCTCGCTCACGCGCGAGCAGATGTTGGCCCTCGCGAGTATTTCTGGGCCGCCCTCAAAATCCACTCTTCCGTTTTTTGCCTCGACTTTTAAAGCTCCCATATCGCGGAACTCCTGAGCCGCAAGCCCTTCCAGTCCCAGAAGACAGGGGGCGGAAAACTTAATCAGCATAAAATAATCTCCGTTGTTTTATCATTATCTTTACAAGTATAAACTTATTTGCCGTATATGTCAATTATGAAAAAGGAGCGCGCGGGGTAATAACTCTGCGTTGTAAATAGATGTGACCCATTTTTTGTAAAAAATAAAGTCAAAGTATAGTACAATGTTTTTGAACGCC
>CALWIO010000002.1 GCA_944380765.1 uncultured Clostridia bacterium | reverse complement strand
AGGCGTTCAAAAACATTGTACTATACTTTGACTTTATTTTTTACAAAAAATGGGTCACATCTATTTACAACGCAGATTTTCTTTATTTTTTGCCGAAAATCTTATTTTGCAGTTCAAAAAACTTTGCTTTTCTGCGCTTTTCTTCTTCGGAGTCAATCTCAAAGCCGCCCTCAGCCTTTTTAACGAGTATGCTCCCCTCTTTTACGCTGTCGGGCAGGTCTGAAAGAGCAAATTCAGCGAATGTTCTGTCGGGACATTCCAAAACGGCTATACCGCCCTCAATACGGCTGACAGAATAATATCCGCTATGATTCATATATTACCTGCTCCTCCCCTTTTTGCGTGGTAACGGTTATCTTTTCGCCGTCGCTCACAGCCTCAATCCAGCCTAACTCTGCGGTTGTGTAGGTATCTATTCCGAGTACTTTAAGCCGCGTCAGAACATCAGGATGAGGATGACCGTAACTGTTGCCGAGTCCGCAAGAGATAACGGCGGCTTTCGGATTAACGGCTTTTAAATATTTTTCGGTGGAAGATGTGTTGCTTCCGTGGTGACCGAGTTTAATTATATCGGCGGTCAGATCCACTTCATTTCTTAAAAGAGAATTTTCAACCTTTTTCTCGGCGTCACCCTGAAAAATAAAGGAAGTGCCTTTATAACAGATTTTTGTGATTACCGACATATTGTTTATGTTATCGTCCTGCTTTAAAGGCGCGAGTAACCGGCATGAGGCTTCGCCTAAGAAAAATTCATATCCCGGCTCCGCCGCTATCGGATTAATGCCGTTGTCAGCTATTGATTGCAGCAGCTCCTCATAGGCGATGGTTGTGACCATATTTTCTTCGCTCAGACGGGGCATAATTATGTTTTTTACAGTATATTCCGACATAATTTTCGCGGCTGAGCCCATGTGGTCATCATGCTGATGAGAAATAATCAAATAATCGATTGTTTCAATGTCGAGCGTCACCAAAGAGCTTGTGATATCGGTATAACTGTTTTCGGTACCGGTATCAATCATCAGCACCTCATCTCCGCAGCGGATAACCGAGCAGTCGCCCTGCCCTACATCAAGATAATAAACGCAGAAATCCGCTTTGCTGTCAACCGCGCCGTCAACGCTTGAAAACATTATTTTCGCGTTGTTCCAATTAAAGACTCCCGCAAAATCAAGAACGGAAACAACTGCTGAGCAGAACAGTACAACAGCGAACGCGATTATGACTGCGGCGGATTTTTTGTCTTTTATTTGTATGCGGTAGCCGCTTTTATTTCTTTTTCCGCTTCTGTACAGCTTTTTTTCTCTTCTTTTCATAACTTGCGGCTCCGTTGTTTAAATTGCTTTTAGGTTTAATAAGGCATTTTGGTGATACGCCTATCAAGTCGCCTCTGCCGGCTTTTTTCAAAGCTTCATATACAAGGTCATAGTTTTTTGGCAGAAAGTACTGCATTAGCGCTCTCTGCATTGCTTTTTCATGAGGCGTTTTGGCTACATATACTTTTTCAAGCGTGTAAGGGTCCATTTCAGTATAATACATAGCCGTTGAAATAGTACCCGGAGTAGGATAAAAGTCCTGAACCTGCTCAGGGTGCAGCTTTTCGTTCTTTATAAATTCCGCCAGTTCAACAGCGTCTTTCAGAGTCGCTCCCGGGTGCGAGGACATAAGATAAGGGACAAGGTACTGTTCCTTCCCGATTGACTTTGTGAAAGTAAAATATTTTTTTGAAAATTCCTTGTAGGCTTTAATGTGGGGCTTGCCCATTTTATCAAGTACAGCCGCGCTGCAATGTTCGGGCGCGACTTTTAACTGACCGCTTACATGATATTTTATTAACTCTTTAAAAAACTCGTCGCTTTTGTCGCATAAAAGATAATCATACCTTATTCCCGAGCGTATAAAAACTTTTTTAACTTTCGGCAGATTTCTTAGTTCTCTTAAAATATCAATATATTCGGTATGGTCGGCAATCAAAGCCGGACACACAGCGGGCGCAAGGCATTTTTTGCCTTTGCAAAGGCCTTTTGAAAGCTGAGCGTCACAGGAAGTCCGCCTGAAATTAGCGGTGGGGCCGCCTACATCGTGAATATATCCCTTGAAATTGTCGAGCGTTGTAAGGAGTTTTGCTTCATTAAGAATGGATTCCTTACTGCGAGCGGTCACATACCTGCCCTGATGAAAAGCTATGGAGCAAAAATTACAGCCGCCGAAACAGCCCCTGTTGTGGGTAATTGAAAATTCAACTTCACTAAGCCCGGGAACTCCCCCGTCCTTTTGATACATGGGGTGATATGTTCTTGTATAGGGCAGAGCGTAAACTTTGTCAAGCTCTTCACTTGTCAGCGGTTCCATCGGAATATTCTGAACAAGCATCATTTTGCCGTGCCGCTGTTTTATTATTTTACCCCTTATATGGTCCTGTTCGTCATGCTGTATGCGGCAGGAAACGGCATATTCCCGCTTTGACGCGGAAACATTTTCAAAAGACGGACATTCCGCTCCGTAAAGCGGAGTTTCCTCAACAGGCACAACGTAACAAGTTCCTTTTATGTCGCGCATATCTTTAATATTTTCGCCGGAATTTAAACGCCTCGCGATAATCGCCGTCTGCTTTTCGCCCATACCGAAAGATATAAGGTCCGCTCCCGACTCAAAAAGTATGGACGGCCGGATTTTATCGTCCCAGTAGTCATAGTGGGCAAATCTGCGAAGCGAAGCTTCAAGGCCGCCGATTATAACGGGTATGCTGTCGCCGTAAATTTCTCTTATTTTACGGCAGTAAACAATTACCGCCCTGTCGGGACGAAGCCCGGCTTTTCCTCCCGGAGAATACGCGTCGGTGCTTCTTTTCCTTTTCGCTACCGTATAATGGGCAACCATTGAATCTATATTTCCTGATGAAACAAAAAAGCCGAGCCGGGGTTTTCCGAAAATTTTAAAGCTTTCGCTATTTTTCCAGTCAGGCTGAGAAATAAATCCCACTCTAAACCCTTCGTTTTCAAGCACACGGGTAATTATAGACGCGCCGAAGCTGGGATGGTCGATATACGCGTCTCCCGACACATATACAAAATCGACTGAATCCCAGCCCCTTTTAATCATATCTTCATGTGAAACAGGTAAAAAATTACAATTCTTCACTACTATCTCCGTCATCGCCGTAGGCTGAGTCCGTGCCGCTTTGAGCGAGCGCGTTCATCTCATACCACTGCTGTTTTGAAATCAGCACTTTACGGGGTTTTGCGCCCTCATACGGGCCTATTATACCTCTTTCTTCAAGCTCGTCCACAATTCTTGCGGCTCTGGCATAGCCGAGTTTTAGCTTTCTTTGAAGAAGCGTGGTCGAAGCTGACTGCGCTTCAATTACAGCTTCAATAGCTTTCGGCAGCATTTCGTCGGCGGGCTCGTCCGTGTCATCACCGGAAGAGCTGTCCTTTTTCTTTGAGCCGTTAGCCGCCGCCTGACGCTCGATTTCTTTCATTACTTCATCATCATAATCGGACTGCTCCTGCTTTTTGATGAACGCTACAACATTTTCAACCTCTTTGTCAGAAAGGAAACAGCCCTGAACACGCTGAGGCTTTGCGATTCCGACGGGATAAAACAGCATATCGCCGTTGCCGAGGAGCTTTTCGGCTCCTGCCGAGTCAATAATGGTCCTTGAATCTATCTGTGAGGAGGTTTTAAGGGAAAGGCGGCTCGGAATGTTGGCTTTAATAAGTCCGGTAATAACATCAACAGACGGTCTCTGCGTGGCGATTACAAGGTGCATTCCGGCGGCGCGCGCCATCTGAGCAAGGCGGCATATAGAATCCTCAACCTCATGAGGAGCCGCCATCATCAAATCCGAAAGTTCGTCAATGAATATGACAATCTGGGGAAGCTTTTTCTGACCTATGCTCTCGCAAATGCTGTTAAATCCGCCTATATCGCGCACATTGTTGTCAGAAAACAGCTTGTATCTTGTCAGCATTTCGGTTACCGCCCACGCAAGAGCTCCGGAGGCTTTTTTAGGGTCGGAAACCACGGGTACAATAAGATGAGGGATACCGTTATAAACGGTAAATTCAACCTTTTTGGGGTCAATCATCAAAAGCTTTACTTCATCGGGCGCGGCGTTGTAGAGTATGCTCACAATCATCGAGTTCATACATACCGATTTACCAGAACCGGTTGTGCCGGCTACGAGAAGGTGCGGCATTTTGGCAAGGTCGGCGTAAACGCAGTTGCCGGCAATATCCTTGCCGAGCGCCACATTCAGTTTTGAACGGGCTGATTTGTACTGCTTTGTGTCAATCATTTCTCTGAATGTGACCGTTGTTCTGGACTTGTTAGGCACTTCTATGCCGACTGCCGCCTTGTTCGGAATAGGAGCTTCTATTCTTATTCCTCCCGCGGCGAGATTAAGGGCAATATCATCGGCAAGATTGGTAATTTTGCTGATTTTAACGCCTGCGGCAGGCTGTATCTCATATCGTGTTACCGAGGGACCTCGGGCAATATTGACAATCCTTGTTTCAACTCCGAAACTGTTCAGGGTGTCAACGAGCTTCTGAGCGTTTTGATTCTGCTCGTTTTCATATCCTGTCGCTCCGGAAGCCTTCGGCAAAGTAAGGCAGTCAAGCGGAGGAAAAACATAGGCAGGTCTTGCGCGCTCCTCGTCGTCCTGCTCTTCTTTGCTGTTTTCTTCTGAAACAGCTTCTTCACCGTTTTCTTTGCTTTTTACGGAGTTTTTGCTGATTATATCGTCAAGATTTATAACCTTATCCGCTTCCGCTTTTTCTTCTTTGCCGGAGGGCATATCTGAATACGCTACAAGCTGAGGCTCTTTTTCCTCAGGTTCGTCAAAGAAAAGCGGCTCGGCGTTTATGTCCGGTTCGGGGCCCAAGTCTACATCGGCTTTAAATTCTTTTTTTCTTTTTTCTCTTTCCTGGGCGTGCTGTTCAACCTTTTCTCCGTATTCGCTGATTTTTTCTCCGGCCGCCTCCCCTATCTTTTTAACGGGACGGGAAATGCCGTTAAAAATGTTCGCAAGCGTCAGTCCGGTGATTACCATTACGAGGACAAAGAGCAATATAAAGGCTATTACAAGTGCAGCAGCTTTACTTCCTCCGGTAATAAGCAACATAAGTCCGCCTATCAGCGCGCCCCATACTCCTCCGCCCAACATAGAGCCGTCAATGTTGTATGTATTGTATGCGTCTTTGATGGCGGTAAAATAAGAACTGCCGCTGTCACAGCGGAAAATGTGAATAATGCTGCACACCATAGAGATTACAAGCACAACCTCTATCAGCTTTGAAAGCACTTTACCGTTAGTTTTATCAAGCGCTATCAGGATTGCAGTTACAAAAATTAAAAGCGGGAAAACAAAAGTACAAAAACCGAAAACACCGAACAGAAAAGTTCTTATAATTCCCCACAAGCCGTCGGCGTCAATCACGGCAATACAAAACCACAGTATTGAGCTCGCAAATAAAAGAATTGCGGTCAGCTGACGGTTTGATTTAACGCTTTTTTTTGACTTGCTTTTTGACTGGCTGCCGCGCGGTCTGCTTTTTTGATTTGCCATTTAAACATCTCCAAATTAAAGTCCCAAAATGCTGAGAATAATCGTAATTGTACCGATTATAAGGCAGTAAATGCCGAAATATTTCCACATATCTTTTTTCAGTATCCATTGAAGCAGCTTGATGCACGCGACTCCTGCCGCCGCCGCAACCGCAACACCGATAATTGTAGGCAGAATTTCAATTTCAGCGTCTGCCTGTACCGCGTCTTTAAATTCAACGATATTCGCGACAAGAATCGCCGGGATACCGAGAATAAAGGAATACTCAACCATATACTGCTTTGAAACGCCGCAAATCATACCCGTTGAAATTGTGGAGCCTGAGCGTGAAATTCCGGGAAAACCGGCAGCAAAAGCCTGCGCTATGCCGATTGCGAACGCGTCAAGAGTATTTACGCTTCTTGTAAGTTCTTTCTTTTTGGAAACATATGTAGAAGCGAGAAGCAGTATTCCCGTAATTACAAAGCAAATACCTTCGGCCAAAATGCTGTCGTCCTCGGATAAACCGGCGAGCACATCCATAAGCTTTTCTCCGCCCCCGACCGGTATAAGTAAGAACAGAAGAGGCACGCAGGAAAAGACAAACATAACAAGCATTTTCTTTTTGCCTTTTAGCTGTTTGAACTTAAATTTACCTGTAAAAATATCCTTAATCAGGCTGAAAAATTCGACAATCAGTTCAAGTATCGTTTTGTGGAAAACTATGAAAACGGCAATAAGAGTGCCTAAGTGCAGAAGCACCGTAAAAAGCAACGAGCCTTCCCCTCCGACATTTAAGAAATGCTGGAACAATGACAGATGACCGCTGCTTGAAATCGGCAAAAATTCCGTAACTCCCTGAACTATTCCAAGTATAATCGCCTTAATAACCGACATTTACTCATCTCCAAACTATTTTTCGATTTCAGAATATAGATATGCCATAGCGTCTTTAAGATTTCCGATTTTGTCAATTAAACCCTCTTTTACAGCGCTTTCACCGTCTAATACGGTGCCGACATCCATTACAAGCTCTCCGGTAGCGAGCATAAGTTCGCGGAAACGCTGAGGAGAAATATTCGAGTTCTGCGAAACAAAGCTGACAATTCTCTCCTGCATTTTATCAAAATATGACAGCGTCTGCGGCACTCCGAGCACAAGTCCGTTCATTCGCACGGGGTGAATAGTCATTGTTGCGGTCGGAACTATAAAAGAACGGTCGGCGGATACGGCAAGCGGAACGCCTATTGAGTGACCTCCGCCGAGTACAAGTGACGCCGTGGGTTTTTTCATACCGGCAATAAGCTCAGAAAGCGCAAGACCTGCTTCAATGTCGCCGCCTACGGTATTGAGTATAATAAGCAGAGCGTCAATGCGGCTGCTCTCCTCAATTTCAACTAACCGGGGAATAACATGCTCATATTTTGTGGTCTTGTTTGCGGGCGGAAGAACATAATGGCCTTCCACCTGCCCTATTATGGTCAGACAGTGAACATATTTTCCGTTTTTCTCAACGGCAAAAGTGCCGTTATCACTTATTTCTGCGCTGTTCGTAAAAACTTCTTCGCCCGTATCCTGCGGCTGAGTGTTTATATCTGGCGCTGACGGGTCGGCGGGCGTTGTAAAATCGTTGAGATACACATACATATCTGACACCTCCGGATGTAATAATATTATCTTTCCATCCAAAGGCGGATTTATAACCGCAGATTACAAAATATTGTATCATATAACTAAAACAATATCAATATTATGTTTTAATTTTACTTATAAAACAAATTTTAATTGGTCTTTTTTATTGACAAATTTATAACAATGTAATAAAATTATTAAAGATTGTTAAAAAAATAAATAAGTCCAAGGAGTGAGCAAAATGGGTTTGACAATCGGACAAAAACTGATTAAATCGCATCTTGTCAGCGGCGATATGACCGTTGGCTCAGAGGTCGGTTTGAAAATTGACCAGACATTGACTCAGGACGCTACCGGAACAATGGCGTATCTTGAGCTTGAAGCTATGGGAATTGATCAGGTTAAAACTGAGCTTTCCGTTGCTTATATCGACCACAATACATTACAGACAGGTTTTGAGAATGCGGACGACCACCGGTTTATCCAGAGCGTTGCGAAAAAAAGAGGAATTCGCTTTTCCCGTCCGGGTAACGGAATATGCCATCAGGTTCATCTTGAACGCTTCGGCAAGCCCGGCAAAACGCTTATAGGTTCCGACAGCCATACTCCTACCGGCGGCGGCATAGGTATGCTCGCAATCGGCGCCGGCGGACTTGATGTTGCGGTTGCCATGGGAGGCGGCACATACTACATAACAATGCCCAAAATGGTAAGAGTTAACCTTACCGGCAAATTAAGCCCATGGGTAGCGGCAAAAGATGTTATTCTTGAAGTTCTGAGAATAATGACGGTAAAAGGCGGAGTCGGCAAAATTATTGAATACGGCGGCGAAGGGGTAAAAACACTTTCAGTACCCGAAAGAGCAACAATTACCAATATGGGCGCTGAACTCGGCGCTACAACTTCCGTATTCCCCTCTGATGAGGTTACAAAAGAATTTTTGCGCGCGCAGAACCGCGTTGAGGACTGGATAGAGCTTAAAGCCGATGATGACGCGGTTTATGACGAGGTAATCGACATCGACCTTTCATCACTTGCGCCTATGGCGGCTATGCCTCACATGCCCGACAGGGTTAAATCCGTTACCGAAATAGGACAGATTAAGGTTGATCAGGTCTGCATAGGCTCCTGCACAAACTCATCACTTCTTGATATGATGAAGGTTGCCGCAATTCTTAAAGGTAAAACCGTTCATCCTTCCGTAAGCCTTTCAATAGCTCCCGGTTCAAAGCAGGTTCTGAATATGATTTCCAAAAACGGAGCTCTTGCCGATATGATTGACGCCGGAGCGAGAATACTCGAAAGCGCCTGCGGTCCCTGCATAGGAATGGGACAGTCGCCTAATTCAAAGGGAATTTCACTCAGAACATTTAACAGAAACTTTGAGGGCCGTTCAGGCACAGCAGACGCGGGCATTTATCTTGTCAGCCCTGAGGTTGCAGCGGCTTCCGCCATTACCGGCGTGCTCACCGACCCGAGAACTCTCGGCGAATTCCCCGAAATTACTTTGCCCCATGAATTTGACATCAACGATAATATGGTTGAGCTTCCCGCTTCTCCCGAAGAAGCCGCCGGTGTCGAAATAATGTACGGTCCCAATATTAAACCCTTCCCTTCAATCAGTCCCATGGAAGAGGATATTAACGCGAAAGCTGTGCTTAAAGTAGGCGATGACATTACCACCGACCACATTATGCCTGCCGGAGCTAAAATACTCCCCTACCGTTCAAATATTCCTTATCTTTCGCAGTATTGCTTCGCTGTATGCGATAAGGAGTTTTCCCAGCGCATAAAAAAAGAGGGCAAAGGCATTATTATCGGCGGAGCGAATTACGGACAGGGCTCTTCAAGAGAACACGCCGCGCTTGTTCCTCTGTATCTCGGAGTTAAGGCGGTAATTACAAAGTCATTTGCGAGAATACACTGCGCTAATCTTATAAACGCCGGTATTCTGCCGCTCACATTTGCGAACGCCGACGATTACGACAGAATTTCACAGGGTGACGAACTCAGTCTTAAAGGTATTAAATCCTCGCTTCTCAACGGTGAGAAAGCCGTTTTGACAAACCTCGCAAAGAACGAGGAATACGAGCTTGAATACGATTTTTCACAGCGCCAGAAAGATATTCTTCTTGCCGGCGGTCTGCTTAATTTTACCAAACAATCATTTTAAGGAGTTGCTTTAATGGAACAGATGATAAAAGAAGCTGTAGGCAAGTTTGAAGCGCTTGTCAGGGAACAGCTTGCGAGAAACGAGAAAATTAAAGCCGAAAAGGATTTTGTGGATTTTGATAAACTTGACAAAATTGTTATCGGCATTTGCGGCGGCGACGGTATCGGCCCCATTATTACAAAGGAATCGGCGCGCGTGCTTGAATATATGCTTGAAGACGAGGTTAAAAGCGGCCGTATTGTTTTCAAATATATTGACGGCCTTACCATCGAAAACAGAGTCGCAGTAATGAAAGCTATTCCCGACGATGTTCTGGCGCAGTTAAAGGAGTGCCATGTAATTCTTAAAGGCCCGACAACCACTCCGCAGGCGGGCGACCCGTGGCCGAATATCGAGAGCGCCAATGTAGCCATGAGAAAAGAACTTGACCTTTTCGCCAATGTGCGCCCTGTCAAAGTACCCGAACAGGGAATTGACTGGACTTTCTTCCGTGAGAATACAGAGGGTGCTTATGCGGTAGGCTCTAAGGGCGTAAATGTAACGGACGAGCTTTCAATGGATTTCGTCGTCACAACCAGCGAGGGAACTGAGAGAATTGCCCGTATTGCCTATGATTACGCAAGAAGAAACGGCAAAAACAGAGTCTCAATAATAAATAAGGCAAATGTTATTAAGACCACCGACGGCAAGTTCCTTCGTATTTGCAAAAAGGTCGGTGAGGAATATCCCGAAATCACAACCGACGAATGGTATGTTGATATAACAACCGCAAAACTCATTGACGAAAAACGCAGAAAAGATTTTAAAGTGTTTATTCTTCCTAATCTTTACGGCGATATTATAACCGATGAGGCCGCCGAATTTCAGGGCGGAGTCGGAACGGCAGGCAGCGCAAACCTCGGTAAGCGCTACGCTATGTTTGAGGCAATACACGGTTCAGCGCCGAGAATGATTAAAGAAGGCAGAGGTAAATATGCCGACCCCTGCTCAATGCTTCGCGCTACGGTAATGCTTTTGTCGCATATCGGAAAGCAAAAGGAATCAGAGCTTTTGGAAAGAGCGCTTGATATTTGTATGCTTGAAGAGAAAAAACTTGTTATTACCGGCCGTGATGACGGGGCGACATGCAGCGAGTTCGGCGATTATGTAATGGATACGGTTAAAAAGCTTTCACAGGAGTGATGATTTATGGGAAAAAATGAAGGTGTTTCAATTTCCGTAATTAAGCGTTTACCAAGATATTACAGATTTTTAGGCGAATTAAAGGAAAACGGAGTTATCAGAATTTCTTCCAAAGACCTTTCCGAAAAAATGGGATTCACCGCTTCTCAGATTCGGCAGGACTTAAACTGTTTCGGAGGCTTCGGTCAGCAGGGATACGGCTATAATATAGCGAGTCTGTATGAGGAAATCGGTAAAATTCTCGGCGTAAATAATAACCGCAAAGCGATTTTAATCGGAGCCGGTAATTTGGGTAAAGCAATAGCGCTGCACATGTCTTTTGAGGCGCGCGGTTTTAACCTTATAGGTATTTTTGATAAAAATGAGGCTTTAAGCGGTCAGATGTTAAGGGGAATCCCCATAAGAAATATTGACGGGTTGTATAATTTTTGCCGGGACAACTCCCCTACCGTCGCCGTTCTTTGTATTCCGAGTCCCGCGGCTCAGGCGCTGGCGCCTCAGCTTGTGGAGCTTGGCATAAAAGGATTCTGGAATTTCAGCCATTATGATATTGCGGCCGACTATCCCGGCATAGCGGTTGAAAATGTCCATTTAAGCGACAGCCTTATGACTTTAAGCTATCATGTAAGCAATATCTAAGTTATAAACAGATATAAAAAAAGCAGCCATAAGGCTGCTTTTTTTGATATGAATTTATCAGTCTTTAAGCGGAATTCCTTTTGCGTCCTTATTGATAGAACCGGCAAGAATCATAATGCCTTCAATAAGTCCCCAGATTGCGCCTACGCCGAAGCAGAACGATAAAATAATCTGAGCAATAGCTTTTCCCGTGTAGCCGAGATAAAAGTTGTGAATACCAAGACCGCCAAGGAAAATTCCGAGAAGTCCGGCAGCGAGTTTTGACTTCTGCTCAGCGGGGTTTACAGGCTGCATAAGAGCTATTCCGCACTGTGTGCATACCGCTGCTCCGGGCGGTGTCTGCGCGCCGCAGTTAGGGCAAAAGTTGATTCCCTGACCTACCGGCACACCGCATTTTACGCAAACGGCTGCTAAGTTATCAATTTGATTTCCGCAATTTCTGCAAAACATAATATTCCTCCAAAATATTATTATATATTTATAAGCTTATAAATATATGAAATTATGAATCCGGCGGCAATCACCGCCAAAAGTGAGTAATTTAAAAATTTGTTTTTAAATAACAATCCGTCTTTTAGTATGTAAAAATAAAGCATAGGCAAAGACCAAAACATAGGGTGATAGGCAAAAGCCGAAGCAAAGTTGAGCTTTATTGCCGAAAGGCACGCTCTTGTCATACCGCAGCCTATACAGGGAATATCGAATACCGCCTGCCATAAACAGCCGATATTCAGCCGCCACATTAAAACCAAAAATAAAATATATGCAATGGTAGCTGCAATTTTAATTTTGAAGTGTTTTATTGACATCATAAGGATTACAGCTTACAGGTTTTTAAGTTTAGCAAGACAGGACGGACAGATTTTAGCTCCGTTAAAGTCAACAAGGTCATCGCGGTTATCGCAGAAAACGCATGACGGACGGAACCTTTTTAATACTATGCTGTCATCGGTACAAAATATTTCAACGGAAAGCTTTTCGTTATCCTTCGCCTTAAAAATATCGCTGAGCAGATTTTTGGGTAAAACTACCCGCCCGTTTGAATCTACCGGACGAACAATCATTGCCGATTTCACTGTACCACCGCCTTACACAAAATATACCATAAAGAGCCATTTTTGTCAATAAAACTCATATAAGGCGGTGATTTCGACAGTTATTTGAAATATTTTACAGCGGACTCAAACATTTTCATATCGTATTCGCCGACAACATTTTTGTAAAGGGAGTTGCCTATTCTTTCCGAATGTCCCATTTTGCCGAATACCCTGCCGTCCGGTGAAGTAATTCCCTCAACAGCGGCAACGGAATTGTTGGGATTAAATCTTATATCGTCAGTGGGGTTGCCGAGTAAATCTACATACTGCGTAGCAATTTGTCCGTTTTCGGCAAGCTGAGCGAGCATTTCCTCGCTGCAAAGGAATCTACCCTCACCATGTGAAATCGGAACGGTGTAAATTTCTCCCGGATTTGTTGCCGCAAGCCATGGAGATTTATTAGAGGCAATTCTTGTGCGGACAAGCCTTGACTGGTGGCGGCCGATGGTGTTAAAGGTAAGCGTAGGACAGCTTTCATCTGTATCTATAATTTTGCCGAAAGGCACAAGACCGAGTTTAATCAGCGCCTGGAATCCGTTACATATTCCGCACATAAGACCGTCACGGTCATTGAGCAGCGACATAACCTCTTCCTTAATTTCAGGATTTCTGAAAAACGCGGTAATGAATTTACCTGAGCCGTCCGGCTCGTCACCGCCGGAAAATCCGCCGGGTATGAAAATGATCTGCGATTCCTTAGCCTTTTTGGCGAACAGGTCAACGGATTTTGCTATTGATGAAGCGCTCAGGTTGTTAATTACAAATATTTCCGCTTTCGCTCCGGCGACTTCAAGAGCTTTTTTGGTGTCATATTCACAGTTTGTACCCGGAAAAACGGGTATAAGCACTTTCGGTACTGCCGTTTTAACAGAAGCCGAGGGACGCGACTGCGCGGAAAAGCTATATGCTGTATATTTTCTGCCATCTGTTTTAATATTGCAGGAATACACGCTTTCGAGCTTATCCTCATATATGCCTACAAGTTCGGAAAGTTTAAGCGTTGTATCCTTGTATTCGATGCAGTCCTCACTTGTCGTTTCACCGAGAAGCGCGCCTGTTTCAAGCTCTGATTCGGCTTCAAGAATAAACGCTCCGTAGTTGTATCCGAAAATATCTTTGCACTGTACATTGCCGTTGTATTTAAAGCCTAAGCCGTTTCCGGCAGACATTTTAAGTATTCCCTCAGCAACGCCTCCGTAAGACGGAGTGTATGCGGATACAACCTTTTTGTCCTTAATAAGTTCGTGTACCTTATTGTAAAGACTTATCAGCGAATCCTTGTCAGGAAGACCGTTTTCGTTATATTCGGGTTTCACAAAATATACCTTGCTGCCGGGAAGTTTAAATTCAGGTGAAATAACTTCGTCAACAGTACCCGTAGTTACGGCGAATGACACGAGAGTTGGGGGCACATCAATATCCTCAAAAGTGCCGCTCATTGAATCCTTGCCGCCTATCGCGCCTATACCGAGGTCAAGCTGCGCGCTGTAAGCTCCGAGCAGAGCCGCGAGGGGTTTGCCCCACCGCCTGCCGTCTTTCATAGGCTTTTCAAAGTATTCCTGAAAAGTCAGATACACATCTTTAAATTCCGCGCCTGTTGCGATAAGCTTAGAGACGGATTCAACAACCGCGAGATATGCGCCGTTATACTGATTTTTTTCGGTAATAAAGGGGTTATAGCCCCATGCCATATAAGAGCAGGTGTCGGTTTGAGCGTTCTCAACTGAAATTTTATGAACCATTGCCTGAATTGGGGTCAGCTGATTTTTACCGCCGAAAGGCATAAGCACCGTGCCGGCGCCGATAGTAGAGTCAAACCGTTCGGACAGTCCTCTTTTTGAGCAAATATTAAGGTCGCCGGCAAGGCGGGCATATTCCCCTGCAAAATCGTCTGAATTTTGTTTGTTATAATTTTCGGCAGGCGCCGTTTCAATATCAATATGTTTTTCAGCGCCGTTTGAATTAAGAAACTCTCTTGAAATATCAACAATACAAGCGCCGTTCCAGTACATTTTCAGGCGGGGTTCTTCGGTAACGGTTGCTACAACGGTTGCTTCAAGGTTTTCGCTCTCGGCAATTTCAAGGAAGCGTTCGGCGTCTTCGGGAGCTACTACAACAGCCATTCTCTCCTGAGATTCGCTTATGGCAAGCTCTGTACCGTCAAGTCCGTCATACTTCTTGGGTACGGCGTTAAGGTTTATTTCAAGTCCGTCGGCAAGTTCACCGATAGCTACAGAAACGCCGCCAGCGCCGAAATCGTTGCACCGCTTTATAAGAAGAGCGGCTTCTTTGTTTCTGAATAAGCGCTGAAGCTTTCTTTCTTCGGGCGCGTTACCTTTTTGCACCTCTGCTCCGCAGCTTTCAAGCGATTTTAAAGTGTGGGATTTTGAAGAACCGGTTGCGCCGCCGCAGCCGTCCCTGCCTGTTCTTCCGCCGAGAAGAATTACTGAATCTCCGGGTGCGGGAACCTCACGCCGTACATTTTCACGGGGCGTAGCTGCGATAACAGCTCCGATTTCCATTCTTTTCGCTACATAACCCGGGTGGTAAATCTCGTCAACCTGACCTGTCGCAAGACCAATCTGGTTGCCGTAAGAAGAATATCCGGCGGCAGCGGTTGTAACAATTTTGCGCTGGGGAAGTTTTCCCTTAATAGTTTCGGAAACCGGTTTTAACGGGTCAGCCGCGCCGGTAACCCTCATAGCCGCGTAAACATAGGAGCGGCCGGAAAGCGGGTCGCGGATTGCGCCACCTATGCAGGTTGCCGCGCCGCCGAAAGGCTCAATTTCGGTCGGGTGGTTATGTGTTTCGTTTTTAAACAGAAGAAGCCAGTCTTCGTCTTTTCCGTTTACAATGACCGTAATTTTAACTGTGCATGCGTTGATTTCCTCGGACTCGTCGAGTTTATCAAGCATACCGTTCTTTTTCAGGACTCTCTGCGCCATTGTAGCGATATCCATTAAATTTACGGGTTTTGTTCTGTTTAAATCCCTGCGGTCGGAAATATATCTGTTCCACGCTTCCTCAACGGCTTTGTCGCTGAATTTAACCGAATCAATGGTGGTCAGGAATGTGGTATGACGGCAATGGTCAGACCAATAAGTATCAATCATTCTGATTTCGGTAATAGTGGGATTTCTGTTCTCGGTTTTAAAGTAATCACGGCAGAACTTAATATCGTCCTTATCCATGGCAAGGCCGTACTGATTGACAAAATCAGCAAGCTGTTCATCGTTCAAATCAAGGAATCCGTCAAGAGTTTTAACGGTGGTAGGAATATCGTAGTCAACCGCAAGGGTATCATACTTTTCAAGAGACGCCTCTCTTGCCTCAACGGCGTTTATAACATAGTTCTTTATCTCTGCAAGCTCGCCTGCGGAAATATCGCCGTAAAGAGCGTATATTTTTGCTGTTCTGACAAGAGGGCGCTCGCCTTTTGAAATTATCTGAATACACTGAGAAGCGGAATCCGCGCGCTGGTCAAACTGACCGGGAAGATATTCAACGGCAAATATTACGGCGTTATCGTCATAAAATTCGTCGGTTACAATATCAAGCTGTGGTTCAGAAAAAACTGTTTTTTTGCTGTATTCAAAAAGCTCGGGGTCGATATTTTCCACATCGTACCTGTTAAGGATACGCAAATCTTTAACGGAATTGATAAGCAAAAGCGAATTTATATCAGAAAGAAGAGATTTCGCCTCAAAAGCGAGTTCTTTTTTCTTTTCAACAAATATGCGATAAACCATTTAGTTTTCCCCCTTTAAAACAGCCAGAGCTTTCGCGCCTATGTCTTTGCGGTAAAAAGCGTTTTCAAAATGTACTTTTTCAACGCTCTCATAAGCTTTTGATATTGCTTTGTTTAAAGTGCTTTCAACAGCGGTTACGCCGAGTACTCTGCCGCCGGAGGTCAGAAGTTTTCCGTTTTCGCACTTTGCTCCTGCAAAATACAGGTTGGAGTCAAAATCGCTGTCAACGGTAATTTCATAACCGGTGTCATACTTTACGGGGTAACCGTTTGAAGCCATAACAACGCAGCACGCCGAATTTCCGGAGAATTTGACTTCGGCTTCCGAAAGACGCTCGTCGGCAACAGCAATCATAATATCAAGCAAATCGGATTCCAGAAGAGGCAGTACGACCTGCGTTTCAGGGTCGCCGAACCGGCAGTTGTACTCAATTACCTTGGGACCGTTTTCCGTAAGCATAAGCCCGAAATACAGGCAGCCTTTAAAAGTGCGGTTTTCGGCGTTCATAGCGTTTATTGTGGGTATGAAAATCTTTTCCATACACTCTTTAGCCGTTTTTTCCGTGTAATAGGGATTGGGCGCTACCGTACCCATTCCGCCGGTATTAAGACCCTTGTCATTGTCGAGAGCGCGCTTGTGGTCCATTGAGGAAACCATCGGCACTACCGTTTTTCCGTCAGTAAAAGCCAGTACCGAAACCTCCGGACCTGTAAGGAACTCCTCAATTACAATATTGTTGCCGCTGTCGCCGAAAATCTTATCGTTCATAATTGATTTTACGGCGTCTTTTGCCTGCTCGCGGGTTTCGGCAATAATTACTCCCTTGCCGAGCGCCAGCCCGTCAGCTTTGACTACTGTGGGAATCGGAGCTGTTTCAAGATATTCGAGAGCTTTCTGAGCGTCATTGAATATCCTGAAATCGGCAGTAGGAATTTTGTAATCCTTCATAAGCTGCTTTGAAAAAGCCTTGCTGCCCTCAATTATTGCCGCGGCTTTGCTGGGGCCGAAGCACTTGATGCCTGCCGCGGTCAGTGAGTCAACCGCTCCTAATACAAGCGGGTCATCAGGCGCAACAACCGCAAAATCAATATTGTTATTAACCGCAAATTCAGTTATTGCCGGAATATCCTTTGCGCCTATATTGACAAGCGTAGCGTCATCTTTCATACCGCCGTTGCCGGGAAGCGCGTAAATTTCGGTAACTTTCGGGTTCTGTTTTATTTTTTTTATAATCGCGTGCTCTCTGCCGCCTGAGCCGACAACCATTACTTTCATTATTTTTACCTCAAATCAATGATGGAATAAACGCATTCCTGTGAACGCCATAGTCATGCCGTATTTGTCACAGCATTCAATTACAATATCATCTCTGATTGAACCGCCCGGCTCGGCAATATATGAAGCTCCGCTCTTTCTTGCTCGCTCTATGTTGTCGCTGAACGGGAAAAACGCATCACTTCCTACGCTGACGCCGGTAATTGTATCAAGATACTGTCTTGCTTCCTCAGCCGTAAGAGGTTCGGGGCGTGTTTTAAAATATTTCTGCCAGTTGCCCTCAGCGCAGACATCTTCCTCGTTTTTATTGATATAACCGTCAATTACATTGTCCCTGTCAGGACGGCGGATTTCGTCTTTAAAAGGAAGCGCAAGCACTTTCGGGTGCTGACGAAGATGCCATGTATCCGCTTTTGTGCCGGCAAGTCTTGTGCAGTGAATTCTTGACTGCTGACCTGCGCCAACGCCGATTGCCTGTCCGTCAACAGCGTAGCAAACGGAGTTGGACTGAGTGTATTTAAGAGTGATTAGAGCGATAATCAAATCGCGCTTTGCCTCATCGGGGAGCTCTTTGTTCTTTGTAACAATGTTTGAAAGCAGTTCCTCGTCAATTTTGAAGTTGTTTCTCCCCTGCTGGAATGTTATACCGAAAACCTGTTTTTTCTCAATCTCTTCAGGTACATACTCGGGGTCAATTTTAACAATATTATATCCGCCTTTGCGCTTGGATTTAAGGATTTCAAGCGCCTCAGGGGTATAACCGGGAGCAATAATGCCGTCGGATACTTCGCGGGCAATAAGTTTAGCTGTTGTCACATCACATTCATCGCTTAAAGCAATCCAGTCGCCGAATGATGACATTCTGTCGGTTCCTCTCGCTCTCGCATAGGCGCAGGCAAGGGGCGAATCGTCAAGTCCCTCAATATCGTCAACAAAACAGGCTTTTTTAAGCGAATCGGGAAGCTTAATGCCGACCGCCGCCGATGTGGGGCTTACATGCTTGAAAGAAGTTGCCGCAGGCATATTTAGTACGCTTTTGATTTCTTTCACAAGCTGCCATGAGTTAAAGGCGTCAAGAAAATTGATATAACCGGGCTTGCCGTTAAGAATTTCAATGGGCAGGTCAGCCCCGTTTTCCATGAAAATTTTTGACGGCTTCTGGTTGGGGTTGCAGCCGTATTTAAGCTCAAATTCTTTCATTTTTCAGTACCTCACTTATTCTTATTGACAATTCTTGAATCGAATTTGCCGGTTTTAATATCAATATATCTTACAAAAAGCGAAACTTTGTTGTCCTCGTTGAGATTGTTCCATATTAAATCGGTCATCTCATCAATACCGCAGTCAGGAAGTATAAGAGTCTTAGGCTCGCCCTCAAAAGAAGGCAGAGGGTTGCCCTCGGCGCTGTATGTGTGTATAAACTTAGCTTTTCCGGCTAACGGAGAAGAATAGGCGTAGGTAAATCTCTCGCATGAGCTGTCATCTCCCTCAGCCGATTTAATAATTGAGAGAGCAAAGTTCATTTCATCGTTTTCAAGGTGTATAATTCCCGAAATTCTGGGAGTAAAATTAGGTTTGTCATCTTCAAATTCCCTTGTGCGAAGGGCCTGCTCAAAGGTCATTTGTTTGTCCATTAAATCATAAATCGTGTCGGTCTGGTCGCCGTTGGTAACAATGGTTTTGTTGCCTAAAACCTTTACGGGAGCGTAGATTATAAGGTGCGGGTCAACCATTTTAGATTCGTCAAAAGCTTTTGTGCGGATTCCGTTTCCATCTTCAACAAAAACACGGTTGCGGCTGTTTTCGCTTCTGCCCATTATAAAATAGGCTGTGATTGCCTTTTCACCGTCAGCGCTTTTGCCGATGATTATTCCCCTGCCGTGATAAGCGAGAGAATTAAGCTCGTCCTTGATTGATTTGATTTCCATATAAATACTTCCTTTCGGTTATTTGACTTTTCCGAGATAACAGGTTGAAATATATTCCTGTTCTAATTTTCCGCCTGAATTGAATTTTTCAAAAATATTTTGAAGTTCCCCTAAAAAATCCTTATATCCCGGCTCACCTTCTTTTAAGGCGTAGGAATGGGATAAAAAGTTACCTATAAAATATTCCTTATTCATTATCTGACTGTGATTACAGGTGAAAGTCTCATATTTTTCAAAGGGTTCGGACTTAAACAGCTCGTCACAGTCAAAACTTTTGTAACCCGTTATTGCTCTGCCGTTAAACTGCTCCGGGCGGTATTTTTGAAAAACTGAGGCAGCCTCATCGTTAAAATCGGAGCCACAGCGCGTGTTCCATATTACCGCAACATAGCCTCCGCTTGTAAGGAGCCGACGGCATTCTTTAAAAAACAGTGGTTTGTCAAACCAGTGAAAAGCCTGAGCGGCGGTTATCAGGTCATAGGATTCGGATTTTAGACCTGTATTCTCAGCGGTAGCTTTTACTACCACGGCTCGGGAAGACAGTTTATCATTAAGTATTTTAAACATATCCCCGTTTGGCTCGACAGCCGTAACAGCCCACGGTTTTTTTAAAAGACATTCAGTAAATATGCCTGTGCCGGCGCCAATATCCGCAACCTGACCGGCGTTGGTTTTTTCAAAGAGAGTATCAACGAACCGGTCGGGATATGACGGCCGGTATTTGTCATAAATTTCGGCTTTGCCGGTAAACTTTTCCTCATTCATATATTTTTCTCATTCATAAATATAAGTTTTATTATCCCTTACCGAAAGTTTGCCGTCACAGAAAAGCTGAACGGCTTTCGGTAGGATTTTCCATTCGCAGTTTTCCATTATGCGTCTTTGCAGGGTTTCGGGAGTGTCATCCTGCATAACTTCTGCGGCTTTTTGAAGAATAATCGGGCCGCCGTCACATTCTGCGGTAACAAAATGTACTGTCGCTCCTGATACTTTTACGCCCTTTTTAAGCGCTTCCTCGTGTACTTTTAAGCCGTAATATCCTTTTCCGCAGAAAGACGGAATCAAAGACGGATGAACATTTATCATTTTGTTCTCAAAGGCGCCGCAAACAGTTTCGTCAAGAATTGTCATAAATCCGGCATACACTACCAAATCGGCTTTTTCAGAAATCAATGTGTCGCGCATAGCCTCGCTGTAAGTTCTGATGTCGGGAAATTCCCGGCGGTTGAGTACTATCGCTTTAATTGAGTTATTTTCGGCTCTTTTTAAAGCGTAGGCGTCAGGATTTGATGAAATTACCGCGGTTATTCTGCCGCTTCCGAGTCTGCCGTCTTTTTGCGCGTCAATAAGCGCTTGAAGATTTGTCCCTCCGCCTGAAACAAGAACAACTATATTTTTCATAATTACTCGATTATAACTCCCTCATCGCTCTTTACAACTGTTCCTATAACATATGCGTCCTCACCGTTTTCCCTGAGAACGGAAAGCGTCTTATCAGCGTCATTGCTGTCAACAGTAACGCTCATGCCCACGCCCATATTAAAGGTGTTGAACATATCTCTTAACGGAATATTTCCGGTTTCCATAATAAGGTCGAATATAGGAAGTATTTTAAGTGAAGCTTTGTCGATTTTTGCCGAATATCCTTTGGGCAGACTCCTGGGAATATTTTCGTAAAAGCCTCCGCCCGTAATATGTGAAACCGCTTTTACTTTAACTTGCTCAAAGAGCGCCAGCATGGGTTTTACATATATTTTTGTGGGAGCAAGCAAGGCTTCGCCTATTGATTTGCCGCCGAGTTTTTCATTAGGTGATTTTAAATCGGCGTTTTCAATATCAAAAACTTTTCTAACAAGCGAAAATCCGTTTGAGTGAACGCCGCTTGAAGGAAGCGCAATTATCGTGTCGCCCTCTTTTACGGTTGAATTATCAAGTATTTTGTCCTTGTCAACAATTCCTACCGAAAAACCGGCAAGGTCATATTCGTCAACAGGGTAAAAGCCGGGCATTTCCGCGGTTTCGCCGCCGATAAGCGCGGCGCCCGACTGAACGCAGCCGTCGGCAACGCCCGAAACAATGTCCGCTATTCTTTCGGGAACATTTTTGCCGCAGGCAATATAGTCAAGGAAAAACAGAGGCTTTGCTCCGCAGCAGATTATATCGTTTACGCACATAGCAACGCAGTCAATGCCTACTGTTGAGTGTTTATCCATAAGAAAAGCGATTTTCAGCTTTGTGCCAACGCCGTCTGTACCGCTTACAAGCACAGGCTTTTTATAGCCTTCGGGAATCTCAAAGAGTCCGCCGAATCCGCCGACATCTGATACAACTCCGTCTGTCAAAGTTTTGGCTATATGTTTTTTCATAAGTTCAACAGCTTTGTAACCGGCGGTAATATCAACGCCTGCCGCAGCGTAACTTTCGGACCTTGAATTATTCATTTTGATTATCCTCCGTTTTATTATCGCTTATTTTCTTTTCAAATCTGTTCTTGCCCGTTTTGCTCGGCACGCCTCCCGGATAAACGCCGTCAAAACAAGCTGTGCAGTAGCCTTTTCCCCCGTCGCCGAAAGCGAGCTTCTTAGCGCTTTCAACGCTTAAATAACCCAGCGAGTCGGCTCCTATTATCTTTGCCGTTTCCTGTACGCTGTGATGACAGGCTATAAGATTTTCGCGGGAATCAATATCCGTGCCGTAGTAGCAGGGATTCATGAAAGGCGGCGCGGAAACTCTCATGTGAATTTCGGTAGCGCCCGCGTTACGCAGCAAACGGACAATTCGCGCGCTTGTTGTACCGCGTACAATGGAATCGTCTATAAGCACAACGCGCTTTCCTTTCACTACATCAGAAATGGGATTCAGCTTAATTCTGACCTTGTCTTCCCTTGTTTTCTGACCGGGAGCTATGAAGGTTCTGCCTATATATTTGTTTTTAATAAAACCAATTTCATAAGGTATTCCGGATTGTTTTGAGTAACCAACGGCGGCGTCAAGCCCCGAATCGGGAACACCTATTACCACATCAGCCTGAACCGGGTGTTCAAGCGCTAAAAACGCGCCTGCCCTCGCTCTTGCGGTGTGAACGCAGCAGCCGTCAATTACCGAATCAGGACGGGCAAAATATATGTATTCAAACACGCACAGTGAATGAGCCGCCTTGTCGCAGTGGTCCTTTATTGAACGCACGCCGCCTTTATCAAAAATTACAATTTCACCGGGAAGTATGTCCCTTATAAATTCGGCGCCGACTGCGTCAAGAGCGCATGATTCGGAAGCGACGATATATGTGCCGTCGTCGGTTCTGCCGTAACACAGCGGTCTGAATCCGTTTTCGTCACGAACGGCAATAAGCTTTGACGGTGACATTATAACAAGGGAATACGCTCCCTTTATGCGGTACATAGCTTTATTGACCGCTTCTTCAATGGAACCTGCTGTCAGCCGCTCCTTAGTTATAATATATGAAATTACCTCAGTGTCGCTTGTGGTGTGAAATATGGAGCCTTGAAGCTCCAATTCGGAACGCAGTTCAAAGGAGTTTACGAGGTTGCCGTTATGAGCAAGCGCCATTCTGCCTTTAATATGGTTTACAACTATCGGCTGAGCGTTGGAACGGTCATTGTTTCCTGTTGTTCCGTACCGGACATGACCGACAGCGCTGCCGCCGTTTCCTAACCTTGACAAAACATCAGGCGTAAAAACATCGTTTACAAGCCCGGTATCCTTATAACTTTCAAAAAGCCCGTCATCGTTTACAACAATTCCGCAGGCCTCCTGCCCTCTGTGTTGCAGAGCGTAAAGCCCGTAATATGTAAGGCGCGCGGCTTCACCGCCGGCGCTGCCGTAAACTCCGAAAACTCCGCATTCTTCATTGATTTTTCTCAATTTTTTTCTCCTCAGCCTTTGCCGTTCCAGCAGTATGTGCAGATTTCGTCTTCGGGAAGTCCTATCGCTTGGACGATTCCCTCCAATGATTGAAATTCAAGCGAATCAAAGTTCAGTTTTTTGCATATCGCTTTTCTCAGATTTGCGCCGCGCTCGGTTGATGCGTCGCTGTATTCTTCAAGATGGTTGAAGCCCTCTTCGCCTTCAAGCTCCATTATCGTGCTTCTTGAAATAAGTTCAAGGTCTGAGGTCGCTCTTGAAAAGTTAAGGTACTTACAGCCGTACATAATCGGCGGACATGCCGAACGCATGTGAACTTCTTTTGCTCCGTTTTCATACAGGAACTCAACGGTTTCGCGAAGCTGCGTTCCTCTTACAATACTATCGTCAACAAAAAGCAGCTTTTTCCCCTGAATCAGCTCATGTATCGGAATCTGTTTCATTTTGGCAACACGGTTACGCTCCTGCTGGTTTGCCGGCATAAAGCTGCGCGGCCATGTAGGCGTATATTTTATAAAAGGTCTTGCAAAAGGAATCTGGCTTTCATTAGCGTAGCCTATCGCATGCGGCGTTCCGGAATCAGGCACACCGCTGACATAATCAATATCCTGCGCTATGCCGAGTTCCTTGTCTTTTCTTGCCATGATTTTGCCGTTTTCATAGCGCATCAGCTCAACATTTCTGCCCTCATAGCAGGAAGTGGGATAACCGTAGTACGACCAAAGAAAAGCGCAGATTTTTTTCTTTTTGCCGGGTTCTTTTAAAACCTTTACCCCGTCAGCCGAAAGCTCGACTATTTCGCCGGGGCCGAGCTCTTTATAATCGGAAAATCCGAGTTTTTTGTAGGCAAAATCCTCAAAAGAAACGCAGTAACCGTCTTCACGCCTGCCGATAAGTACAGGAAGTCTGCCGAGTTTGTCGCGCGCGGCTATGATATTGCCGTCGTCTTTCAGTATAAGAATCGAAGCGGTGCCGTCAATAAGTCCCTGGGCGAAAGCTATACCCTCTTCAAATGAGCTTTTCTGGTCAATCATTGCGGAAACAAGCTCTGTCGCGTTAATTCCCGTGCTTGTCATGGCTCCGAAATGACCGCCGCTGAATGAGAGGTACTGCTCAACAAGCTCGTCGCTGTTATTTATTATTCCGATAGTGGAAATAGCGTAATTGCCGAGGTTTGAGCGCATAAGCAGCGGCTGAGCGTCAGTATCGCTTATGCAGCCAATCGCAGAATTGCCTTTCATCTGATTTAAAATATTCTCAAATTTGGTTCTGAACGGGGAGTTTTCAATTTTATGAATTTTACGCTGCAAACCCGTTTCGGGATTATATGCAGCCATTCCCGCTCTGCGTGTGCCGAGATGCGAGTGATAGTCAACGCCGAAAAAGGTGTCAAGCACCGCGTCGGACTTTGAAACAACGCCAAAAAAACCGCCCATTAAATCATCTCCCGATTATCAGCCGAAAATTCTTTTCATCATCTCGTTATATGCGTCTTCAACTCCGCCTAAATCGCGGCGGAAACGGTCTTTGTCGAGCTTTTCGTGAGTTGTGGCGTCCCAGAAACGGCAGGTGTCGGGTGAAATTTCGTCTGCGAGGATAATTTTGCCGTCGGGAGTTTTGCCGAACTCTATTTTGAAGTCGATGAGGTCAACATTTATTTTCTTAAAGAAATCCTTCAAAAACTCGTTGATTTTGAAAGTGTAGTCAGCTATTGTATCAAGCTCTTCCTTGGTTGCGTAACCCATAGCGAGAATGTGATAATCATTTACCATGGGGTCGCCGAGAGCGTCATCTTTGTAGCAGTATTCAAGCACGGTTGTTTTAAGAGGAGTACCCTCGGCTACGCCCAAACGCTTTGAGAATGAGCCTGCGGCAACATTTCTTACGATAACTTCAAGAGGAACAATTGTAACCTTTTTTACTACGGTTTCCCTGTCGTTGAGCTCTTCAACAAAATGTGTGGGAACGCCGGTTTTTTCAAGAAGAGCCATAAGATAGTTTGACATTTTGTTGTTTACAACGCCTTTGCCGGCAATAGTGCCTTTTTTAAGTCCGTTAAAAGCGGTAGCGTCATCTTTATAAGACACAATGCAGTAATTTTCATCATCGGTGGCAAAGACCTTTTTTGCCTTGCCCTCATACATCTGTTCAAGTTTTTTCATAAAAAAGCCTCCTGTTATTTGTTGTATTTTTCTTCTACAGCTTTATTTTTTTCTATAACCGAATTTTTGCCGGCGTCTCTTTTCTCTTTAAGCTTTGCGGCTATTGCCGGGTCGCTGACAGCAAGTATCTGCGCAGCGAGGAACGCCGCGTTTGCCGCTCCGTTTATCGCCACGGTAGCGACGGGTATGCCGCTGGGCATCTGAACAGTTGAAAGAAGAGCGTCCATACCGTCAAGAGCGGAACCTTTGACCGGTATTCCGATAACCGGCAGAGTCGTGTTAGCGGCTATCGCGCCTGCAAGATGAGCTGCCATACCGGCCGCGGCGATAATTACGCCGAAACCGTTTTCTCTCGCGGTTTCGGAGAAATTTTTTGCCTCAACAGGCGTTCTGTGCGCCGAAAATACATGAACCTCAAAAGGTATTTCAAGGTCTTTAAGCGTGTTTATAGCTTTTTCAACTACCGGAAGGTCCGAATCGCTTCCCATTATAATTCCGACTTTTTTCATAACAAACCTCCTGAAAATAAAAAAGGACAGCACTCTCCCGAAACAACGGAAAAGACTGCCCAGACGGTCGGCATAACACTTTGCCGTGCTCCTCTGTGGTACTCCACTAATCCGTCAGTCACACGGTAAGTAAAATTGTAAGAATATTATAGTATATTCTGCCGATAATTGTCAATTAAGATTGCCTATATTTGGGGCAGTCCGTATAACAAAATTAGCGGCCGTTCCCGTTTGTTTTTTGGTTATTATTTTGCTCTGCTTTCACAGTAAAGACAGCGGTAAATCCTGCGTTCTTTATCCTTTAAAACGAAAATATGCGGAAGTTCCTGCTCTACGGTCGTGATACAGCGCGGATTTTTACATTTTATTACATTAACGATTTTCTCAGGAGTGTCAGTGCTTTCTCTCTTTGCGAGCTTCCCGTCTTTAATAATATTGACGGTAACGCCGGGGTCAAGGTAACCAAGCGCGTCAAAGTTAATATCAATAACCTTGTCAATTTTTATAATATCTTTTCTGCCCATTTTAACGCTCTCGGCGTTTTTGATGAGCGCCACCTGACATTCAAGCTTGTCAAGCCCCAAAAAATTATAAAGTATCATACCTTTTCCTGCCGTAATGTGGTCAAGAACGATACCGTTTTTAATCTGTCCTATAATCATTGACTATTCCACCCCCAGAAGCATCATAATAAGCGCCATTCTTATGAATTTCCCGTTCTTTACCTGCTTAAAGTAACACGCTCGGCTGTCCTTATCAACCGCAACGGAAATTTCGTTTACGCGCGGCAGCGGGTGCATTATCGCCAAATCGGATTTTGCCGTTTTCAGCTTTTCGGGCGTGAGCACATAGCTGTCTTTCAGACGAATATAGTCCTGCTCATTGAAAAATCTTTCCCTTTGAACACGGGTCATATAAAGAATATCAAGACCGGACATTGCCTCATCAAGGGAGTTGGTTTCTGTATATTCAATCCCCTTTTCATCAAGCACGGTTTGCTTTACATAATCGGGAATTTTAAGCTCGTCAGGCGAAATCAGCACCATGCGTACATTTTTATATCTCGACATGGCTCCAATTAAAGAATGTACGGTTCTTCCGAATTTCAAGTCGCCGCAGAAGCCTATTGTAAGATTGTCAAAACGCCCTTTTTCACGCTTGATTGTAAGCAGGTCGGTAAGAGTTTGAGTGGGGTGATTGTGCCCGCCGTCGCCCGCGTTGATTATAGGAATATCGCAGTTCATAGCGGCAACCATGGGCGCTCCCTCTTTCGGGTGGCGCATGGCTATTATATCGGCGTAATAGCTTACTGTTCTGACAGTATCGGCTACGCTTTCGCCTTTTGCAGATGAAGAGCTCTGCGCTTCGGAAAATCCCAGCACGTGACCGCCCAGATCATACATAGCCGCTTCAAAACTTAGCCTTGTACGGGTGGAAGGCTCAAAAAAGAGAGTCGCAAGCTTCTTGCCCTCGCATTTATGAGCGTATTTTCCGGGATTTTCAATTATATCGTCAGCAACGGCAATCAGTCTGTCAATCTCTTCGGGAGACAGCTCCTGAATGTCAATAAGACTTCTCATACCTTACGCTCCAATCCAGCTTTCATCAGACGGATTATCCCTGAAAGCAATCAGTTTTTTAATATCCTCTTCTTTAATATATCCGGTCTGAGCGGCAACCCGGCAAACAGTATCAAAATCCGTAAGGCTTATATTGCGCACATCAGCCGCGGCAAGCCTTTCAAGACCTTTTTTCATACCGTAAGTAAATATGCTGACAACGCCGAGAACATCGGCGCCCGCCTCACGCAGGGCGTCAACTACTTCAATTACGCTGCCTCCCGTAGAAATAAGGTCTTCAACAACAACAACCTTCTGTCCTTTTTCGAGTTTACCCTCAATCCGGTTGCCTCTGCCATGGTCCTTGTTGCCGGAACGCACATAACCCATAGGCAGTCCGAGAAGATGACCTACAATAGCCGCGTGAGCTATGCCGGCCGTGCTTGTGCCCATAAGCACCTGAGCCTCAGGAAAATTGTTTTTTACAAGCTGGGCAAGACCGTGTTCGACATCGTTTCTTACAAGCGGAGCGGTTAAAGTAAGACGGTTATCGCAGTAAACGGGGCTTTTTATTCCGCTCGCCCATATAAAGGGCTTGTCCGGGCGGAGAAAAACCGCGTTGATTGAAAGCAAATCCTTGGCAATAGTTTTTTTCATGACTCTGTCTCCTTAATCAACAAATTCTTTTACGCATCTTTTGTAAGCTGCTACCGGGTCCTCGGCGGCAGTAATAGGTCTGCCGACTACGATGTAATCTGAACCGTTAAGCTTTGCCTTTTCGGGCGTCATCACCCTTACCTGGTCGCCTACATCGCCGTCGGCAAAACGGATTCCGGGAGTCACCGTGAGAAACGACTGAGAACATTTTTCATGCACATTGTCCGCCTCACGGGGAGAACAAACAACGCCGTCAAGGCCGGCTGTTTTCGCGTTATGGGCATAGTGCATAACAACCTCGTCAATCGGTTTATCAATTAAAAGGTCGCGCTCCATTATTTCCTGGCTGGTAGAGGTAAGCTGAGTAACCGCAATAAGCAGCGGCCTTGTGCCGTCAGGTCTTGTCAGCCCTTCAAGTGCGGCTTCCATCATGGGGATTCCTCCGCCGGCGTGAAGGTTTGTCATATCAACATCAAGTCCGGACAGTACGGCCATAGACTTCTTGACAGTATTTGGTATATCGTGAAGCTTTAAATCAAGAAAGATTTTGTGACCTCTCGCTTTAATTTCGCTGACAATGGACGGCCCCTCGGAATAAAACAGCTCCATTCCAATTTTTACAAAGGGTTTTTCGTCTTTGAACTTGTCAAGAAAATTCATAACATCTGCCTTGCTTGAAAAATCGCAGGCAACTATTACATCTTTTCCCATCAGTGAGCGCCTCCTATAATTTCATTTATATCATTTATTTTTAACTCTTCAAGTTTACCGGGCAGCCGCTCGATAATTTCCTTGCAGATAAAAGGATTGACAAGATTTGCAGCCCCAATTTGGACGGCTGACGCGCCGGCGAGCATCATTTCGATTACATCGTTCACGCCGGAAACGCCGCCCATGCCGATAACCGGAATTTTTACAGCCTCATATACCTGATACACCATTCTGAGCGCTACAGGAAAAACGGCGTCTCCCGAAAAACCGCCCATTTTATTGGCAATAACGGGCTTGCGTGTTTTTATGTCAATTCTCATTCCAAGCAAGGTATTTATAAGGCTTATACCGTCAGCGCCGGCGTCTTCGCAGGCCTTTGCAATAGTAACAATATCCGTTACATTGGGAGATAGCTTAATTATTATGGGTTTGCTCGTTACCGCCTTTACAGCTTTTACAACCTTAGCGGCGGATTCGGGTGAAGTGCCGAACGCCATTCCCCCGTTGTGAACATTGGGGCATGATACATTTACTTCAATCCACGCGACCTGTTCGCACGCGTCTATTTTTTCGCAGGTGTAAGCGTATTCGTCAAGGGAAAATCCGCTTACATTTGCCATCACAGGCTTATTGAACACCTTTTTCAGTTTAGGAAGTTCCTCGTTTATAACCTTTTCAACGCCCGGATTTTGCAGCCCTACCGAATTTATCATACCTGACTTGCACTCGGCGATTCTCGGCGTTGGGTTGCCGAAACGGGATTCCTTTGTTGTACCTTTAAATGAAAATGTGCCCAGAATATTTATATCGTAAAGCTCCGCGAACTCATAGCCGAACCCGAAAGTGCCGCTCGCGGGAATTACGGGATTGTCAATTACCGTGTTGAGAAGATTTATTTTAGTGTTTACCATATTATCTCCTCCCTTTCAAGTACGGGACCGTCCTTGCAGATTCTTTTATTGCCGTATTTTGTTTTGCATGAACAGCCCATACACGCTCCGAAACCGCAGCCCATTCTTTCCTCAAAACTGTACTGCCCGCTTGTAACCGCGACAGACTCCACAGCTTTAAACATAGGCACAGGTCCGCAGGTATAAAAATAAGTGTAGTCAATATTTTCAAGCGCGTCGGTGACAAAGCCTTTTATTCCGTAAGAACCGTCCGCGGTTGTTACGTAGACCTCTGCGCCGAGATTTTTAAATTCATCTTCATAAAACATTTCGCTTTTTTTATTGAATCCGAGGATTACTTTTACCTGTTTTCCCTGAGATATAAGCTTTTTGCAGAGATTATACATGGGCGGTACTCCGACACCTCCGCCTATCAGTACAGGAGCGTTTCCGCTTTTTGAAGTGTCAAAACCGTTCCCGAGACCGCAGAGAATATCCAAAACAGCCCCCTCCTTTAAAAGGCTCATGGCTTTTGTGCCCTCACCTACGGTTTTATAAATTATTGTAATTGTTTCTTCGTTGTAGTCGCAGACAGATATGGGACGGCGAAGATAAAATCCGTCAAGCTTTATATTTATAAACTGACCGGGATTTTTAAGGCTTGATGTATCGCCTTTCAGCACCATTTCATATATGCTCTCCGCAAGCGGGCGGTTTGATTCAACCGAATAAATTCCCTGAGTCATTTTATTCCCTCCTGCCACACTGTTTTTCCGTTACATACGGTTAATTTACATTTTCCGAAAACTTCCCAACCGTCAAAGGGAGTGCATTTTCCCATTGAAATAAATTTATTACTGTCAACGGTAAATTTTTCGCTTAAATCGAAAACCGTCAGGTTCGCTGTTTTTCCGACAGCTATTTCGCCCGGAATTTTAAAACGCCTGCCCGGATTTACCGACATAAGTTCAATTAGCTTTTCAAGCGTTATTATTTCTGTTTTTACAAGCCTTGTATATAAAACCGGGAAAGCTGTTTCAAGGCCGGTAATTCCCATCGGGCTTTCTTTTAAGCCTCTTGACTTTTCCTCTTTACTGTGAGGGGCGTGGTCGGTAGCAATCATATCAATCGTTCCGTCCGCAAGTCCGCAGAGCAAAGCTTCTTTATCCTTTAACCCTCTAAGCGGCGGATTCATTTTAAAACGAGCGTCCTCCATAAGGTCCGAGTCGCTCAAAGTGAGATAGTGAGGGGCGGTTTCGCAGGTTATGTCAATTCCGCTTTTTTTGGCTTCTCGTATAAGAGTGACGCTCTCCTTTGTGGAAATATGGCAAACATGATAAGAACAGCCTGTAACCGCCGCGAGGTTTATATCCCTTTCAATCTGTTTGTATTCGCTTGCGGAAGAAATGCCTTTGTGAGAGTGAGCGCGGGCGTATTCGCAGTCATTTATATATCCGCCGAAAAGCAGGCTGTTGTCCTCACAGTGAGCGGCAATAATTTTTGAAAGCGATTTCGCTTTTGTCATCGCTTCTTTCATAATTTCGCCGTTTTGCACTCCCCTGCCGTCATCTGAAAAGGCAATACACCTGTCGGCAAGAGAGTCCATATCGGAAAGTTCTTCACCTTTTTCGCCTTTTGTTATAGAAGCGTATGGATAAACGCTGACCGCCGCGTCACGGTCGATTATATCCTCTTCAACCGCAATATTTTGAAGCGAATCCGGCACAGGGTTAAGGTTAGGCATGGCGCAGAGGGCGGTATAACCGCTTGCAGCGGCTGCCAAAGTACCTGTTTTGACCGTTTCTTTATAAGAAAAACCCGGTTCGCGAAGATGCACATGGACATCTTTAAAACCGGGAAAGACATAACTATTTTGGAAATTATAAACAGCTTCGGCACAGTCGGGGTTGATTCCCGCGGAAATTTCGGCAATTATTCCGTTGTCTAACAAAATGTCTTTTTTATTAAAACCGGAACCGGTATAAATTTCAGCGCCGCGGATAAGCTGTTTCATTTAATCACCTATTAAATTTAATCTTTAAATATAGTAACAAAATTTGAACGATATGTCAATAAACGATAAGAGGACAAGAGTGTAAAAAAACGGAGCGTAATGCTCCGTTTTTTTATCAATAATTTTCAGCTTTCAGCATAAAATAGGCTTTCGGGTGCGCGCATACCGGGCAAACCTCGGGCGCCTGCTTGCCTACATGAACATGTCCGCAGTTAGAGCAAATCCACACAGCGTCGTTGTCTTTTGAGAAAACAAGTCCGTTTTCAAGGTTAGCAAGAAGTTTTTTGTAGCGCTCTTCATGCTCTTTTTCTATTTTCGCAACCATTTCAAAGAGAGCGGCAATGCTGTCAAATCCCTCTGCCTTAGCTTCTGCCGCAAACTGAGCGTACATTTCAGTCCACTCATAATTCTCTCCGGCGGCAGCGTCTTTTAAGTTTTCGGCTGTTTCGGGCACAGCGCCGTCATGAAGCAGCTTAAACCAGATTTTTGCGTGCTCCTTTTCGTTGTTGGCTGTTTCCTCAAAAAGCTGAGCTATCTGAACATAGCCTTCTTTTTTAGCTTTTGAAGCGTAGTAGGTGTACTTGTTTCTTGCCTGTGATTCCCCCGCGAAAGCAGTCATAAGGTTTGCTTCCGTTTTTGAACCTTTTAATTCCATAGTTAACACTCCTTTATATTTACCCGTGAAATACGGGTTAGTTGCAACGGTTTTGGCTTGATTATTATACCACAAAAAATCAAAATTTTAACATAAAAATTCAATAATTTGGAATTTTTTTAATTTTGTGATATATTGTAAGCGAAACAGCAAAAGAGGAATAAAAATGAACCGTAAAAAATTTGAGTTTAAAGAGGTAGCGGTAATCCGCAACGATTACACGGAAAAATTCGGAATACCCCGTCAAAGCGGCCTTGCGGAAAGCTGTGTTTCCGAAATAGTTTTTAAGGAAAATTTCCGAAATCCCGACTATATAAGAGGAATAGAAAAGTTTTCGCACCTGTGGCTTGTGTGGGTATTTTCTGAAAGCCCAGGCGAAAGTATCAACGCTACCGTAAGACCGCCGAAACTCGGAGGAAATGAGCATATCGGCGTGTTCGCGAGCCGTTCGCCTTTCAGACCGAATCCTATCGGAATTTCATCAGTCAAAATTATTAAAATTGATTGTGAACGAGCTGACGGACCGGTGATTTTTGTGTCAGGCGCGGATTTAATGAACGGTACGCCGATTCTTGATATTAAGCCTTATCTTCCTTACAGCGACTCACATCCCGAAGCTCTCGGAGGGTATTCCCTGCAATCAACAAAAGGAGCTCTTAAAGTAGAATGTGCCGCGGGTATTGAAGATAAGCTGCCGTCAGATAAATTTAAAGGTCTTAAAGAAACTTTGTCGCACGACCCGAGACCTTCATATCAAAACGATGAAAACAGGGTTTACACTATGGCTTACGGCGGCTGTCAGGTCAGCTTTAAAGTTTCCGGCAATATTTTGACAATAGTTAATATATCCTGATTTTACTTTATATTTATATTTTCGCAGTCATTTTTCGCGATTTTAAATTTTCTGCGGGTACTCTTTCTGGGAATTACGCGGAAATTTGAAGCCGAAATATTTTCCGCATGGCGGATATATACCCCGTAGGCGTTCAGATTTCTGAATCTGTTCGATTCGGGGTATTCTTCTTCCTGTTCGGGAACTTTAAAGCGAAAATCGTAATAATCCTTTCCTTCTGCGTATTCAGCGCTGAAATTCTCAATTTCAACGCCCTTTATCCTTTGATTGGGTATTCCCGAAATTATTACCGGGATTTCTATGTTTTTAGCTGTTATATTTTTAATTTTAATATTTTCCACGATTCCCCTGCCGTCAAAACGGGGCTTGTTGTCGCGGTTTCTGTTATTAAGCCTTATAAACAGCGGGCAGGCCATGGAGTCAATAAGAATATCAGAAACGCTTATGTTCTCAACCTTTGCGCCGTCACAGGATTCAACCGCTATCGCCGAAGCGCCCGCCGGGTAAATATCCGGTAAAATAAATTTACAGTTTTCAACTGTAATATCGCTTATATCAAGAGAAGTTTCCGTTCCGATTTTAAAAGAATTGGTACAGGAAATCACTTCACAGTCATGGATATATATATTACTCATGGGCTTTTTACAGCCGATGTCAAGACTGTTTTTAATTACAATGCCGTCGTCGGCGGTGGAAATAAAGCATTTTTCAACCGTGACATTTGACGAGCCGCAGATGTCTATGCCGTCGGTATTGGCGATATGGCGGTTGTTGTTAATGACGGTGTTGGAAATGTGAACGCCGTTGCAGGAGTTAATATTAAGAGTCCAGAAAGAGGAGTTCTCCAAAATTAAATTATGAACTCTGACCTGACTGCAATTTCTGAAATGCACCAAAAAGCCGTACTTGCTTTTGTGCGCAAATCTTATTCTGCGCCGGTATTCCTGACGCATATCCCATACATCAAGAGCTTTTTTATAGGGAACGGTTTTTGGCGGTTTACCGGGCGCCATTGAGTAAAAGTTACCCTCACCGCAAATTTTTCCCGGACCGGTAACGGCAACATTAGTACACTCCTCCGCATAAATCAGCGCGTTGGGTATAAAATCTTCCCTTTTACTGCCGTCAAAAAATTCCGAATTAAAATCGTTCGGGTTTCTTGAAGCGCAAATAGCGGAGTTTTCGGCAATATAGAGCAGAACATTACTTTTAAGGAAAACCGTACCGGTAGTAAAGCTGCCGCCGTCAACTATCACTACTCCCCCTCCCGACTGAGAGCAGAAATTGACAGCCTCGTTTATGCAGCCGGCATTATTGACTTCGGTATTATTGGGCACAGCGCCGAAATCCCTTATATAATATACATTTTCTTTCGGTGAAGAAGCGTGTTTGTTAATGTAATTATCAAACGGGAGATTTTTATAAAAATCTCCATCGTAAATTTGGGGAAAAACATCTCCCGAATATATTTTAAAGTCCTTTTGAAGAAAAGGAAACCATGAACCGAACGTATTGACAAGCCTTGACACAACTATCACCCTTTTAAATAATATCATAATAAATTTGAAATTAAAATACCGCCGCGGAATTTTTTTTGCTGTGTTTCATATCATATTATGAAACTTATTTTGAGGTGATTGTAATGTGCGGTATTGCAGGAGAAGTATCATATTCTCACGCTGTGTCAAAAAACAAGGACTCTTTTTTAAGAATGCAGAAAGTTCTGACACCCCGCGGGCCCGACCAGAACGGTATTTTTATAACCGAAAACGCCGCGTTGGTTCATTCTCGTCTTTGCGTAATTGACATCGAAAACGGAAAGCAGCCCATGAGCGCTGAAGCCGGTCAGAACAAATACACGATAGTATATAACGGAGAAATATACAACACTGATGAGGTAAGAAAAGAACTTACCATGAACGGATTTAAGTTTGAAGGACATTCCGACACCGAGGTTGTGTTAAAATCATATATTTTGTGGAAAGATAAGTGCGTGGAAAAGCTTAACGGAATTTTTGCTTTCTGCGTTTGGGACGAAAATGAAAAAAAGCTGTTTTTCGCCCGCGACCGCATGGGGGTAAAACCGCTGTTTTACACCGTAATCGGTGATACTTTTATATTCGGCTCAGAAATCAAGGCGCTGCTCGCGCACAGCTGTACAGAACCGGTAATTGACGAGCAGTCAATAGCCGAAATAATGTTCATAGGTCCCGGCAGAACGCCCGGCTGCGGAGTTTTTAAAGGTATCAGCGAAGTAAAACCGGCATGCTGCGGCTATTATTCAAAAAACGGTATTAAAACATACAAATACTGGACTTTGAAAGACCGTGAGCATAATGATTCTTTTGAAGAGACGGTTGAAAAGGTGCGGTTTCTTGTAAAAGACGCGATAACAAGACAGCTCGTATCCGATGTACCGGTAGGCACTTTCTTGTCGGGCGGTCTTGATTCGAGCATAATTTCCTCAATAGCCAATTCATATTTCAAAGAACGCTCGCAGACGTTTAAAACCTTTTCGGTGACATATACTGACAATGACAAATATTTTCAGAAGAGCAAATTTCAGCCTAACAGCGACACCGAGTATATAAAAATAATGGCGGATTATCTGAACTGTGAACATCATTTGATAACCGTCAACAACCGCGACTTGGCAAACGCCCTGTTGGAGGCGGTTGACGCAAGGGATTTGCCGGGTATGGCCGATGTGGACTCCTCGCTTCTGCTTTTCTGCAAGGAAATAAAAAAGCACTGTACGGTTGCTCTTTCCGGCGAATGTGCCGACGAGATTTTCGGCGGCTATCCGTGGTACCGGGACAAGGAAATCAGAATGATTAACGGATTTCCGTGGGCGCAGTCAACCGCTTACAGAAAGTCTTTTGTAAAGGACGATATCAAACTGCCCGAAGCGTCCGAATATGTTTATTCCCGATATAAAAACACTCTTATTAACACATCAAAAGCGGAAGGTATATCCCCTCTTGAATCAAGAATGAAAGAGATGATGAAATTAAATGTTGAGTGGTTTATGCAGACGCTTCTTGACAGAAAAGACAGAATGAGCATGTACTCGGCGCTGGAAGTCAGAGTACCTTTCTGCGACTACCGTATTGCCGAATATCTCTATTCAGTACCGTGGGAGTATAAAGACTATAAATCCTATGAAAAAGGACTTCTAAGAGAGGCTTCAAAAGGCTGGCTGCCCGATGAGGTTCTCTGGCGCAAAAAGAGTCCTTATCCAAAAACGCACAATCCTTTGTATTTGCGGTATGTTTCGGATATGCTCAAAGAAGTTTTGGCAGACAGCTCTTCTCCGCTGTTCGCGTTTATAAAAAAGGACGCTTTGGAAAAACTATTGACGGCACATAACAGCGAGCCGTGGTACGGTCAGCTTATGACAACGCCGCAGACAATAGCGTATTTTGTTCAGATTGCTTACTGGCTCAGGAAGTACAAAATTATTATAAAATAGGTGATAAAAATGAAAAAAAACGATTTAAAAAAAGTGGCGCTCGTAGGCACCGGCTTTGTAGGAATGAGTTTCGCGTACGCTCTTTTAAACAGCGGAGAGTGCGACCAGCTTGTTTTGATAGATGTCAATAAAGCCAAGGCTAAGGGTGAAGCCATGGACCTCAATCACGGTCTGCCTTTCGCGAAAAGAAATATGCTGATTTATGACGGCGAGTACAGCGACTGCGCCGACGCAGATGTTGTTGTAATCGCTGCCGGCGTAAATCAAAAGCCCGGAGAGGACAGAATTTCTCTTTTAAACCGCAACTTGTCTGTTTTCAAGTCAATTATCGAGCCTATTGTCGACAGCGGTTTTGACGGCATATTCCTTGTTGCGACAAACCCTGTTGACATTATGACAAAAATTACAAAGGAACTCTCGGGATTTGACAGCAGCAAGGTTATAGGCAGCGGAACAACTCTTGATACCGCAAGGCTCAGGTATCTGCTCGGCAGTTATTTTTCTATTGACCCGAGAAATGTTCACGCCTATGTAATCGGCGAGCACGGCGACAGCGAGATTGTGCCGTGGTCGCAGGCTTATGTAACCACAAAGAGTATATTTGACATTATAGACAAGTCAAAGGGCAGATTTAACAGAGAAGATCTGGATAAAATCAGCCGTGATGTCACAGGCGCGGCCCAGGAGATAATCAAAGCAAAATCGGCAACCTACTACGGAATAGGAATGGCTCTTGTCAGGATAGTCCGAGCTATTTTCGGTGATGAAAAAAGCGCGCTCACGGTTTCCGTAATGCAAAACGGAGCTTACGGAATCAAGGGCGTGTATTCGGGACTGCCGGCGATTATAGGCCGCAGCGGCGTTGAGGATTTAATTATTCTTGACCTTACCGAGGAAGAAAAACAAAAATTTATTAAATCCTGTAATTTCTTAAAGCAAACTGCAGAAGAAATCGGTTTCTAAAATTAAAAGGCCGCCCGAAGGCGGTCTTTTTTATATTCTGTCAACTCTTTTTAAGCGGTCTCGTATTTCGTCTTTAAAGATAAACCTATAACCGTTTCTTTCAAGCAGTTCTTTATTTTTCATCATGGCGCACAATCCGTTTACTTTTGTAAGACGGGGATTTTCGGCAATTCTGCATCTTATTCCAAGTTCTTTTTCTATTCTCTGCGCTAAATCGAAAATCAGCGCTCCGCCTCCGCACAGGTTTATTCCGTGGTCAGCGGCGTCAGCGAGAAGCTCCGGCGGTATTTTGCGCATTTCATCATGTATGCTCTGTATCAGCGAAGTAAGCTGTTCGTCAACAAAGGGATAGATTTCCTTTGAAGTGACATCAAAGGAAATCGGCATTTCGTCAAGATTGCTCTTGCCGGAAAGCATAAGCGCGGTTTCCGCCTCTCTTTTTACAGCCGAGGTTATTTTATACTTGATTTCACGGGCGGTATGCGGGCCGATTACAATGTCACGGTCTCTTTTTAAATGACGGACAAGCGCGCTGTCAATTTCACCGCTTCCGCGCCTTACGGCTCCGCACGCCGCTATACAGCCCATTGAAACAACGGCAAACTCCGTAAGCTGATGACCTATATCAAGGGTCATTCTTCCGCCGAGCTTATCAGCTTCGACATCACAGCCGAAAGATGAGGCAAGTATTCCGTCAACAATACAGACTCTGCCGGCGCCGGCAAGCGTTACAGCGTCAAGAAAAATCTTTTTTTCAAGGCTTGTAGTGTCAGTAGAAACAGCAATAATTATGTTCGGCTTATATATCCTGTTTCCGCAGACGCGCTGCAAATAATAGCGAAGCATACGCTCGGCAAGTGAAAAATCGGCAATTACTCCGTTCTGAATTACGCTTACAAGCTCAATATCGTCAGAGGTTCTGCCTAAAATCTCATCAGCCGCATTACCGAACGCGATTGGCTCGCGCGAGTCCCTTTCAACCGCGGCGACAGAAGGCTCGTCAACCACAACGCCCTTGCTTTCAGTACATATTTTTAATGAAGAAGAACCGAAATCGATTCCGATTTTCATTCCTCTCACGGTATCAGCTCCCGAAAATTATTTTTTCTTAAACTGCTGCTTTAATCTGAGGTCTTTTGAGAGTATTTTTTTGCGAAGTCTTATGCTGTGCGGTGTTACTTCAAGAAGCTCATCGTCTTTTATAAATTCCATTGACTGTTCAAGGCTGAGCACAGTGTGCGGTACAAGCCTGAGAGCGTCGTCCGAACCTGCCGCGCGGGTATTTGTCATTTGCTTTTTCTTGCATATATTGCAGGTCAAATCCTCGTTTTTGGAACATTCGCCTACAATCATACCCTCGTAAACGGGAACTCCGGGACCTATGAAAAGCCTGCCTCTGTCCTGAGTGTTGAACAGGCCGTAAGCGGTACTTTCACCGCTCTCGTGAGCGACAATTGAGCCGCGTTCTCTTGTCTGAATATCACCTTTATACGGCTCATATCCGGCAAAAAGATTGTTCATTATTCCGTTTCCGTTGGTGTCCGTCATAAACTCTGAGCGGTAGCCTATAAGTCCGCGCGCCGGAATCTTAAATTCAAGATGAGTAGAGCCGCCGTCACGGGTACCCATATTTTCAAGCTCTCCCTTTCTGGAACCGATTTTTTCCATAACCGAGCCAACATATTCCTCCGGCACTTCAACAATCAAAAGTTCCATAGGCTCCATAAGAACGCCGTTTTCGACCTTTGTTATTACCTTAGGTCTTGAAACCTGAAATTCATACCCCTGCCTGCGCATTGTTTCAATAAGAATTGAAAGGTGCAGCTCACCGCGTCCGGAAACTTTAAAAGTATCGGTGCTCTCTGTTTCCTCAACGCGCATACTGACATTCGTTTCAACTTCTTTAAACAAACGGTCGCGCAGATTTCTTGATGTAACGAATTTGCCCTCTCTGCCTGCAAAGGGACTGTCGTTTACAATAAAGTTCATTGAAATGGTGGGCTCGTCAATTTTTACAAAGGGCAGAGGCTCAACGCAGTCGGGCGAACATACTGTTTCGCCTATATTAAGGTCGGCTATACCCGAAACGCATATAATATCGCCGGCGGCCGCCGTGTCAACTTCGACTCTCTTTAAGCCCTCAAACTGGTAAAGCCTTGATATTTTAACATTTTCCTGTGTGCCGTCTGTCTTGCAAAGAACAACAGAATCGTTGCGGTTAATTCTTCCGCGCTCAACTCTGCCGACTCCTATGCGGCCGATATAATCGTCATAATCAAGGCTTGAAAACAGCACTTGAAGCGGAGCTTCCGTATCACCCTCAGGTGCTTCAATATTTGTAATAATTGCGTCAAAAAGAGGACGCATATCACCGCTTCTTGATTTAGGATTCTCCGAAGAGTAGCCATCCTTTGCAGAAGCGTAAATAACGGGAAATTCAAGCTGGTCATCGTTGGCGCCGAGCTCAATAAATAAATCAAGAACCTCGTCGATAACCTCGTCGGGTCTTGCGCCCGGACGGTCAATTTTATTTACGACAACCAAAACTTTTTTATCTAAGCCGAGGGCTTTTTTCAGCACGAATCTGGTCTGCGGCATACATCCCTCAAAAGCGTCAACGAGCAGCAAAACGCCGTCAACCATGGTAAGAATTCTTTCAACCTCGCCGCCGAAATCAGCGTGTCCGGGAGTGTCAACAATATTTATTTTTATTCCGTTATAGTGAACGGAAGTGTTTTTTGAAAGAATTGTAATGCCTCTTTCTCTTTCCAGGTCGTTTGAGTCCATTACCCGCTCCTGAACGACCTCGTTTTGTCTGAAAATTCCGCTTTGTTTAAGCAGCTCGTCAACAAGAGTTGTTTTGCCGTGGTCAACATGCGCAATTATAGCGATATTTCTGACATCTTCTCTTTTTTTCAAAACATTCACCTTCGTTAAAATTATCATAAATATTATACAACTGCCCGCCTGTTTTAGCAATAATAAAAAACACAAAAATATAGCCGTATATCTTTACAAAACAGTTAAATTAGGCTAAAATTAAATAGCTAAGCGAGGTGTTAAAATTGGCTCTGAATGTTAAAATTAAGGCTATGTCTTCACTTGAAAAACTTTATAACGGCGACAATATTCCCGATAAGGAATACAGCGCAGTTTCAATGCTTAAAGGTGAAAGGAAGTCCTTTCAAATAGCTTTGGAATGCGATGATGATTTTTCTTCGGAAATAAGCGTTTTCTCTGAAATTAAAAATATAAATATTTATAAAGTTGTGATGGTTCATTCCGATTTTCCTATGCAGAAAAAGGACTGCGACGATTATTTCAGATACAGCGCTGACGGATATTATCCCGATTTGCTGATGCCCGTTGGTGTCAACAGCGCTATTGATTTTAAGAAAGGCTTAAATGTTCTCTGGGTTGAGATTGACGCCGGGAAAACGTCTGCCGGTCAATACGGAGTTACGGTTAAGTTTGACAACTCCGGTTTTACTTATGAGGTACATATCAGCGCAGAAATAATTGACTGTGAACCGGACTTTGACGGATTTATATACACCTCGTGGTTTTATACCGATTGCCTTATGTCCTATTATAATTTCAAGGCTTTTTCGGATGAGTATTGGCGTGTTACCGAGAATTTTTTGAAAACTGCCGCAGAGCACGGAATGAACTGTGTCCTGACTCCTGTTTTTACTCCCCCGCTGGACACGCAGAAGGGCGGAGAACGTCCGACCGTTCAGCTTGTGGAAATAAGCTATGACGGCAAAAAATACGCTTTTAATTTTGAGAAGCTTGATAAATGGATAAATTTAGCGCAAAGCTGCGGTATTGAATATTTTGAAATTTCCCATTTTTATACTCAGTGGGGCGCTGCGCACGCTCCTAAAATCATCGCCGATGTAAACGGAGAGGTAAAACAGATTTTCGGCTGGAATACGCGGGCGTCCTCAAAGGAGTACAAGGACTTTCTCACGGCGTTTTCTGTTGAGTTTAAAAAATTTGTGTCCGACAGAAAACTTCGCGACAAAATTATACTTCATGTCAGTGACGAGCCGTTTTTCACTGCAATTTATACTTACGCTAAAGCCTCAAAGACAATACACAGGCTTTTCCCCGAGTATAAAATTATTGACGCTCTTTCGGACTACACATTTTACAAGCTTAAAATTGTAACTCAGCCTGTGCCCTCAAGTGACCATATTGAAAAATTTATAGGCAAAACCGACGAGCTTTGGACATATTATTGCAGCTCACAGCATAAAAAATATGTTTCTAACAGATTTTTCTGCAACTCCTCTCTTCGCAATCGTGTACTTGGCTGCCAGTTGTATAAATACGCCGTAAAAGGCTTTTTGCACTGGGGTTACAACTTTTATTATACACAGTACTCAAAAGCGCTTATTGACCCCTTTAAAGTAACGGACGCGGGCGGCAAATTTCCTTCTGGTGACAGCTTTGTGGTATATCCAGCAAAAGACGGAACAGCATACTGCTCGCTGAGACTTAAAGTTTTTTATGACGCGTTACAGGACATGGCTGCATTTAAAGCGCTTGAAAAACTGACCGATAAGGAATATGTAATGAATATTATCGAGGAAAACGGTAAATATAACCTGACATTCAGCAACTATCCTCATAGTGATGACTGGCTTTTACGCGTAAGGGAAAAAGTTAATCAGGCAATAAAAGAAAAATGCCGCGGTGAGCAGATATGAAAACAGTTTTAAGAAGTATAAAAAATTTTATAAAGGAAACCGACAAAATTCTGCTTATTCTTTGTATTGCGGCTTCGGCGTTCGGCTCTGTCTGCGTTCTGAGCGCTACTTTGTGGACTGCTCCCGAGGGAAGCCGTTTTAGCCGTGACTTTATTGTTATGGCGGCCGCCGCAAGCGCCGGAGTTATTATTGCGTTGATAATATCTATGATTGACTATGAGTTTATTTTTAAACTCTGGCCGCTTATAGCCGTTTTCTGCGTAGGTATAATGATTATTACTTTTTTCTTCGGAGTCGGCCCACAGGAAAGACCGGACGCGAAAACATGGCTTAAAATAGGCGGATTGTTCTTTCAGCCTTCCGAAATCGTTAAAATAGGCTTCATAATCACTTTCGGAGTGCATATTGAAAAACTCAAAAACAATATAAACCACCCCCTGTCTATTGTTCAGCTCGCAGTTCACGCTGCTGTTCCGGTTTTACTGGTAATAAAATCGGGCGACATGGGTTCTTCGCTTGTATTTATGATAATTGCGGTCATAATGCTGTTTATGGGCGGTCTGCACTGGGGATATTTTGCGGCAGGAATTATTTCGCTTGTTGCGGCGGCTCCACTTGCGTGGATTTTTCTGTTTGACAATATTCAAAAAGAAAGATTTTTGGCCTTGATATATCCGGACCTTTATCCGGACATTATCTATCAGCAGGAACGCGGTATGACGGCAATAGGAAGCGGCGGGCTTACCGGTCAGGGGCTTTTTAACGGCACTCTTACTCAGCAGCCAAACGCCATTCCCGAAAGCGAAAACGATATGATTTTTTCGGTTGTAGGCGAAGAGCTCGGTCTTGTCGGCTGTATTCTGGTGCTTCTGCTTCTGACATCAATAGTTTTAAGAATAATCATGACCGGCAGGCACGACCGCAGCGGCAAAACAAAAGTTATGTGCTACGGAGTCGCCGCCATGATTGCCGGTCAGGTTATAATCAATGTGGGAATGTGCTTAATGCTTTTACCGGTTATAGGAATTACTCTTCCCTTTTTCAGCGCCGGAGGTTCCTCGAATATTTCAATTTATTTTGCGATAGGCCTGATACTGAGCTTTTATCGGTACAATCAGCAGCGCGAGGTTATTGATGTAAGCCAGTCAAATATTGAAAATCCGTTTTTGGATATTTAAAGGAGATTATATTATGAAAATTGCCGTAACTTATGATAACGGAATGATATTCCAGCATTTCGGACATACGGAAAAATTCAAAATTTACGAAACCGGCGACGGCGGCATTTTAAATTCAGCGGTTGTTGACACAAACGGAAGCGGTCACGGAGCGCTTGCGGATTTCTTAAAACAGCGCGGAGTTGACATACTTATTTGCGGAGGTATAGGCGCGGGAGCTAAAAACGCCCTCGCAGACGCCAAAATAAGACTGTTCGGAGGAGTAAGCGGCAGCGCCGACAAAGCTGTTGACGATTTGCTCAAAGGGAAGCTTCTGTTTAATCCCGATGTGGCATGCAGTCATCACTCCCATGAAGGCAGCGAGCATAAATGCGGTGAACACACCTGCAAATAAGGAGCGATTTATGAAAACTGTTATTGTTGGCGGTGTCGCAGGAGGCGCCTCGGCAGCCGCGCGGCTGCGCAGACTTGATGAAAACGCGGAAATTGTTATTTTTGAGCGTTCGGGATATATTTCTTACGCAAACTGCGGACTTCCCTACTATATTGGCGGTATAATAACCGACAAAGAAGAGCTTACCCTGCAATCGCCGCAATCATTCAAAAGCAGATTTAACATTGATGTCAGAGTAAATCATGAGGTTGTAAAAATCAACCCTGATATAAAAACCGTAACCGTTAAAAACCTGAAAAACGGAGAGTGTTTTGATGAAAGCTATGACAAGCTGATACTTTCTCCCGGCGCGAAAGCCGCCGTACCCCCTCTCGACGGCGTTGACAGCGGAAAGATTTTTACACTCAGAACAGTTGAGGACACATTCAAAATCAAAAATTATCTGAATTTTGAAAAACCACAGACTGCGGTTGTTATAGGCGCCGGATTCATAGGTCTTGAAGCTGCGGAAAATCTTGCGGAAACCGGGATTAAAGTAACTTTAATTGAATTCGCCGACCATGTTTTAGCGCCGTTTGACTATGATATGGCTTGCCAGCTTCACGGTCTTATAAAACGCAGAGGAATTGACCTTCTACTGAATACTGCCGTTACTGCTTTTATGGAAGAAAACGAAAAAATTTCGGTTTTTACCGATAAAGGCAGAAAAATTTGCGCCGATATAGTAATTATGTCTGTTGGCGTAACTCCTGATACAGCCATAGCCAAGGACGCCGGATTAAAGCTCGGAGTTAAAGGCAGTATTATTGTTAACGAAAGAATGGAAACCTCGTGTAAGGATATATACGCTGTCGGTGACGCGGTGGAAGTGGAACACTATATCACAGGCAAAAAAGCCCTTGTTTCTCTGGCGGGTCCTGCTAATAAACAAGGAAGAATAGCGGCTGACAACATCTGCAATATTAAAAGCGAGTATAAAGGCTCGCAGGGTTCCTCAGTTTTAAAACTGTTTGAAATGACGGCGGCTTCAACCGGTATCAACGAAACAACGGCAAAGGCGCTCGGTCTTGACTGTGAAAGTGTTGTGCTCTCACCGGCTTCGCACGCATCGTACTATCCCGGCGGAAAAATTATGACGATGAAAGTTGTTTTTGACAAGCAAACCGACAGTATTCTCGGCGCGCAGATTGTAGGCTATGACGGCGTTGATAAGAGAATTGATGTAATTGCCGCGGCTATACGGGGTAAAATTAAGGCTTCCGCTCTCAGCGAACTTGAACTCGCCTACGCTCCTCCGTATTCATCGGCTAAAGACCCTGTCAATATGGCTGGATTTATGATTGAAAATATCCTTACCGGAAAGGTCAAACCGTTCAGCTACAACGATTTAAATTCCGTACAGAGCGATGAAAACGCCTTTTTGCTTGACGCGAGAACGCCGTCTGAGTACGCGGGCGGCTGCGCTGAGGGGTTTGTAAACATACCTGTTGACGAAATAAGAAAAAGAATTTCTGAAATACCGCAAAACAAAAAAATTTATGTTATGTGTCAAAGCGGACTGAGAAGCTATATTGCCTGCCGCATACTCACGCAAAATGGCTTTGACTGTTACAACTTTGCCGGCGGATACAGATTTTATGAAATGATTGAAAGCGAAAAAACCGCCTGCGAATTTACGCTTCCCTGCGGAGCAGACGGAAAATAAAAAAGACGGGTCTTATCCCGTCCTTTTTTATGCCTTTTTAACCGCGCCCATATTTGCCATAATTTTTTTTGTACCCACTTTTTCAAATGCTATTTCCATTAAAATGTCATTCCCCATAGGTTTGAGCGAAACAATCATTCCTTTTCCGAACACACGGTGAACTACTTCTTCGCCTATTATAAAGTTTTCCCGTTCGGTCTTAGTCTTTTCGCCGAGCGTGAAACCTCTGTTAATTTTCTTTTCCGGCTGTTTATAATCGTTTTGCCTGCGTACAGGCTTAGACGGCATAACAAGGCTGTGGCAGCAGTCGGGCGGAAGTTCCGTTAAAAATCTTGACGGAGGATTGTATTTTGTTGAGCCGAAAACCATTCGGGAACGGGTGTTCAAAAGATAAAGTTTTTCCTTTGCCCTTGTGATGCCTACATAGGCGAGGCGCCGCTCCTCCTCGATTTCTGACGGGTCATACATCGATTGAATGCCCGGGAAAATACCCTCTTCAAGTCCGGGAATAAACACAACAGGAAATTCAAGACCTTTTGAGGAATGGAGAGTCATTAAAACAACGGTATCACTTTCGCTGTTGTAATTGTCAATATCTGTCATTAAGGCGACTTCTTCCAAAAAGTCGGAAAGCTCTCCCTCAGGATTTTCCTCTTTAAACTTTATAAGGTTGGAATTTAATTCGTCAAGGTTCATAAGTCTGTCTTCAAGGTGCTCACGGTCGGCGGCAAGCGACTGCTTGTAGCCGGTTTCATCAAGCATTGAAAGAAATACCGAGGACGGCGACTCCCTTTCAAGCAAGTCCGAAAAACCTGAAATAAGCCTTGCGAATTCCATCATTTTAGGCGCGCTTCTTTTAAGCTTTTCGTATTCGTCGGCGGTTTCAAAAACCGTAAAAAGGCTTACTGAAAGCGCGTCAGCTATTTCTTTCGCGGCGTTTACGGTAACAGCGCCGATTCCCCTTTTTGGCACATTTATTATTCTTTCAAATCTTAAATTGTCATCATGATTTGCGATAACTGAAAGATAGGCTAACGCGTCCTTGATTTCCATTCTTTCATAGAATTTATGACCGCCGATAATCCTGTACGGAATACCGCTTCTTACAAGCGAGCGCTCCACGGAGTTCGACATGGAATTCATACGGTAAAGCACGGCAAAATCGCTGAATTTTCTGCCTTCTCCCATAAGTCGCATAATTTCGTCACATATAAACTTTCCTTCGGAAAACTCGTCGTCAAGCGTGTTAAGCTGAATTTTTTCGCCCTCGCCGTTAGAAGTCCAAAGCTCTTTTCCCTTGCGCTGTTCGTTGTTCGCAATTACGGCGTTTGCGCCGTCAAGAATATTCTGCGTTGAGCGGTAATTCTGTTCAAGGCGAATAACCTCGGCATTTTCAAAATTGTTTTCAAAGCTGAGTATATTCTCAATGGTAGCTCCCCGGAATTTATAAATACTCTGGTCATCGTCGCCGACAACGCATATATTATTATAGCCCTGTGAAAGAAGCTTTGTAAGCACAAACTGAGCATGGTTGGTGTCCTGATACTCGTCAACAAGCACATATTTGAACTTGCTCTGATAGTAATCCCTGACTTCTGAGTTTTCGCTTAAAAGCTTAACGGTGTAAAATATAATATCGTCAAAGTCCATAGCGTCAGAGTTTTTAAGCAAATTCTGATATTTTACATAGCACTGGGCAACCTGACGCTCGCGGTAATTCCCGGCATACTGTTCGGAATATTCCTGAGCGCTTATAAGGGAATCCTTCGCTCTGCTTATTTCAGCTAAAATGGATTTGTGCGGCAAAAACTTATCGTCAATATTTAAAAGGCGCTGACATTCTTTAATAACCCGTTTGCTGTCATCAGTATCATAAATGGTAAAATGCTTTGAAAAGCCTAAAAGCTCGGCGTTCCTGCGTAAAATTCTTACGCATACCGAGTGGAATGTGCCTGCCCATATATCGTTGGCAGGCTCGCCGATTCTCAGCGCCAGCCTTTCTTTAAACTCATTCGCGGCCTTATTGGTAAAGGTAAAAGCCAGTATTTCCCACGGCTTGGGCGTGTCAACAGCCAGCACGCCTTTTATGCTTTCATATACCGACTCGTCGCCTTCGTAATATTTTTCCATTAACGAAAGGGTATTTTCATCAACCTGAGCGTAAATTTTATCCGACTTATAGGCTTTGCCGAATTTCATTATATTCGCAATTCTGTTGACAAGCACCGTTGTTTTTCCGCTACCCGCTCCCGCAAGAATTAAAAGCGGTCCGTCAACCGATAAGACCGCTTTTAACTGCATATCATTCATTCTCCAAAATTCTTTTAATATTATTTTATCTCTTAATTCACAAATCTGTGAGCGCATTATTTTTCTCCGTTTTCAAATAAATTTCCGCCGTTGCAGTCAATGGCAACAATTAAAGGAAAATCCTTAAATTCAAGCCTTTTTACTGATTCGCAGCCTAAATCCTCAAACGCAATTACATCGCATTTTACTATACATTTTGACGCAAGCGCGCCAGCGCCGCCGACAGCGCAGAAATATACCGCCCCGTTTCGCTCAATAGCCCGGCAGACTTCCTTTGAACGGGGGCCTTTGCCTATCATGGCGGCAAGTCCTCTGTCAAGAAATTCAGGCGCATAAACATCCATTCTGCCCGAAGTTGTAGGGCCGCAGCTTCCTATTGCAAGTCCGGCAGGAGTTGGAGTAGGCCCGGCGTAATAAACGGAAGCGCCTTCTAAATCATAAGGCAGCTTTCCGCCCTTATCGATAAGCTCTTTAATTCTTTTATGAGCCGCATCACGGGAAGTATAAACCGTACCTGAAAGCAGCACTCTGTCGCCGGCTTTCAGCTTCTTTGAGGCCGCTTTAATTTCCGCTGTGTTAAGTCTTAATTCAGCCATAATCAACCTTCTTTTTTATCAAAACCGAAAACCGAATCTGAACTTATGTTTAAATCCTCGTTAAACTCAGTATTCGGCGGATAAGAAATAATGGTAAGCTCTGTACCGTCGTCGGTTTTTTCAACCTTTACGGCGTCCTCGGGAATATCAGAGAACGAGCGCGGCTCAATTTCGTTGACATCGGTATGTATGCTCAACAGCGCTGACGCCGATGAATTGAGTTTGGTTCCGAGCGCGTAAACATCTTTATGAAGCTGTTCAAGCGAGGAGTTGAATTTTCTTGAAATAGCGTCAACATCTTTTAAAAGCTGCTCAATTTCATTGGCTTCGCGCTTTACATCCTGTGAGGCAATAGCGCCTATATCCTTGGCCTTTGCCTTGGCGTTGTCAACAAGTTCGTCAGTGTAGCGTCTTGCGTCAATATAAGCGGCGCCTATTTGCTTTTCTGCGCGCCTCAGCTTTTCGGATTTTTCATCATATTCGGCAAGCCTTTCGCTGTGCCGTTTATTTTCCGCAAGAGCAAGTTCGAGTTTTACTGAGAGCTCCTGAGCTTCTTTTTCCTTTTGTGAAAGTTTCTCGGAAATCTCCCCGAAAGCCTTAACTTTTAATTCAAGCTCGTCAATACGCCTTTTAAGGTCAAGCGCCTCGTTTCGTTTTTCTTCAAGCTGATTCTGTACCGCAACGGTTTCAGCCTGCAAATTCTCAACATAAGAGAGCACATCACTCTTTTTAAAGCCGCCGAATACCGCTGTTTTCATTATTTTGAAATCACTGCTCATAAATATTCCCTCTAATTCAAAATTCACTATATTTTAACATTATTTTTCACTTATGACAACAGTTATTTTATTTTTCGGCATTTTACCAAATATGGAAAAAATAATAGACATTTGTTGATTTTCGTTGTAAAATGTCATTGAGGTGTTATTTATGAAAAAGAAAACTAAAAACGCGCTTAAAGCTGCGGGAGTTGCAGGAGCCGCGGCCGCGGCAACATACCTGCTTATCGGTAATGTGTTTTATTTTTTAACTCTTACAAAAAAAGGAATCAACAGCGCTGTCTCGCAGAAGTTTTCCTCGGCAAGCGATGAAAACGATGAATATGTAAAAAAATTAAATTCCATTTACGATGACGGCAGAAAATGGTTTGATTCCGCCGACAGGGAAAAGGTTGTTATCCCCTCCTCAAATCACAAGGGCAACATACACGCCGACTACATATTCTCAGCTTCGCCAACCGATATATGCGTTGTGTTGGTTCATGGCTACACATCAGACCCGCGCTCAATGGGCGTTTACGCGCAGAAATACCATGAAATGGGATATGATGTGCTTCTTCCCAGCCTTAACGGTCACGCCGACAGCGAAGAAAAAGATGTCACAATGGGCTGGAAAGACAGACTTGATGTTATTGACTGGATAAATTACCTTGTTGAAAGCAATAAAGATATAAAAATAATTATTCACGGCGTTTCAATGGGCGCGGCAACGGTTATGATGACAACCGGCGAAGAACTGCCCGAAAATGTAAAAGCAGCTGTGGCGGACTGCGGATATACATCGGTATGGGATATTTTCAGCAATCAGCTCCACAACGGGCTTAAACTGCACAATTTCCCCATACTGTACAGCGCTAATACCGTTAACAAAGCGCTTGCGGGCTATGACTTTAAAGAAGCCTCTTCTGTGGAACAGCTAAAAAAATCCAAAACTCCGACCATTTTTATTCACGGTGAAAAGGATACTTTTGTTCCCTATGAAATGCTTGACAAGGTATATGAAGCCGCCGCCTGCGAAAAAGAAAAAGTTTCAATACCAAACGCTCCGCACGCGCGTAATTCCTGCGCCGACCCTGAGCTTTACTGGAGTTCGGTCACAAAATTTATCGGTAAATATCTCTGATATGTAATTTTATATGAAAAAAAGCTCACCGGAAACGGTGAGCTTTTTTATGCCGTTTTAAAGTGAAGATATTTCTCCGCTTTTATATTTGAATATTCTGAGCGCGTCAGCCAGCTCTACAAGACCGTTTTTATCGGTATCGGCGGCTTTAAGCGCCAATTCGGAAAGTGTTTTTTCACCAGTTTTATACTTAAATATCATCAGCGCGTCAGCAATAGTCACATCGCCGTCGGCGTCAATATCTCCAAGTTTGTAACCGCTTATAACGGTAACTTGACAGGTTTTTGTAAAATTGCCTACCTTGGCGGTAATCGTAGCCGTGCCGGCGTCTTTGGCGGTAATCTTTCCGTTGGAAACAGTTGCAACAGCAGTATTTGAACTTGTCCATGTAACTGTTTTACTGTCGGTTGTATTTGACGGAGTATAGCTGACCGAAAGGGTGTCGGTACCACCTATATACAAGGAAATAGATGATTTATTAAGAGAAATACCCGTTAGAGGAATTTTTTGCTGCGCTGATTTGGTTATATTCAGGGTATAAGTTCGCTTGTTTGAATTTTCCGCGGTTACAACAACATTAACGGTATTTGCGCCTTCTTTTAGGGATATTGTGCCGGTACCTGAGATTTTAGCCTTTGAATTAACAGCGGAAGCGGTTACTTTAACGCTGGAAACGGTTGAGGGTACAGTAATTGAATAGCTTGTTTTTGAAGCGTCAAAGCTGATTGAGTAACCCTCAACGCTCAAAGATTCAAGCCAGTTATTGGGATTGAGATTATTGCTCGCGGGAAGCTGGCAGGCTTCATCAGGCATATTTCTGTAATAAGGTATTATAAATGTAAAGCTGTTCTCCAGAACGCCCATATCCTTATAAGCGTTTTTAATGCTTACCGACTCGCTTGCGGGAGCCATAATATTGCCCATATACTGATGATAGAAATACGCACTGTCTGGATTTGAAGTATTGAACTTCTGGAAATACAGCGTGTTCTGCTTATGCACGCTGTTAATATAGCTCATACCGAGCCAGTAAGCTCCGCCGACGATTGCCTTATACTGAGAATCCCAGGGAATCATGCAGTTTTTTTTGTTGGCTGTCGAAAGGCTGCCGCCGGTCTTTGCGAAATTAAGCCCGTTGGCTATGGGATTAGTACCCTGTGTTGCGCCGATGTTATAGAAATTGTAGTAGCCTTGATAACCGGAATACTTGCCGCTTGTAGAGCCGCTGCCGTTTTTGCCGACTTCCTGTATTACTCTTGAAGCCAGGTGGAAGGGGCTTACTTTTGAATATTTCGCAGCCTCAATAAACGCTTCGGCATAGGTTATACTCTTGCCGCTTGTGGTTGTAATCTTGGCGCTCTCCATAAAGGAACCTTTAAGAATATTCTGAACGCCCGCAAGCGTATGATTCTCGCTGTCATAAGACAGGCTTTCAAACATAAAAACATATTTTTCATTAAGGAAATTGCGGGGGTCCATATAATACGCGATAGTCTGCGTATTTGCCTGATACCACTGATTACTGTCAAGCGCTATCCATTTATCGTTTCGCCAGTCATAACAGCCTGAGGCAGTTGAGCGGTATGAAAGCGGATATACATAGGAAATAAGGCTTCTGCCGACATATCCCTGCGCGCTTGTAGTAAAAAGCTCGTTCCAGTCATAGCCGGTATCATAGAACACAAAGTTCCAGTTTGGGTGAATTTTTAAAAGATTCTCTATGTATTCCTTATATATCTCCGGAACGCCGTCAGGCATCTGAACCTCAGTATCATCAATAATTTTTACATACTGAGCTGTGATATATCCTTCAAGCGTTGCGCCGTTGAGCTTAAACTTTATATGACACCATTTGGGGTTAGCGGTATCTCCGTTAGTGCTGTTTACAGTTTCGAGAACCGTTACATAATCGCCCGTATTGACGAAAACATACTCGCCGTTATGAATAAGCCGGTTCGCGTCACCGAGTTTTGTTGTCGGACTTGTACGGACGCGGATTAAATCATTCGTTATGTATCCTGTCTGTTCTTCTGCGCTGTATGCAAAAAAAGCGGAAACAGAAAGAAGAATAGAAAACACAAGCAAAACGGACAGAACGCGTTTAAAACTGTTCTTTTTCAATTTCTCACTTCCTTATATTTTTTAAATTACTACATAATTTTATCAAAAACAGCCCAAATCGTCAAGTTACAGATATTAGTAATCTTTGACCGCCTTTAAAATATTTATATTTTCCTCTTTACATTTATCGTTATATAAATATGAAGCCGAATAATAAGAAAAGCCGCTAATCTCAGCTTTTGTTTTTAAATAGGAAATCTGCTTTGCAATAATATCTTTTGAGTCAGACCATTCGCTTGCTCCGCTTCCTGCGTATATATCCTGTTTTCCTGATTTATATACTGCCAGTCCGATTATGAGTTTTACATCTTCACCGGTAATTTCAGTCCACTCGCTTGCCGTTTTATCAAAAGGAACCGTGCTGTGCTGAAAGCCGAAATATATCTGGGGAATAATCCAGTCGCAGTAACCTTTTTCCGACGCCCAAAGTCTTACATCAGCATAACAGCCGTCAACATTGTTATCTATTACAGCCGAGGGGCTGACAGAGAAAATCAAGTCATTATTATAGCTTTTAACGCAGGTGTAAATTGACGACATAAGCGTGTTTACGCATTGCCGTCTGTAATCGGCGACAGAGAGTTTGCCCCCTGACTCTTTGTAGGACTCATAATATTTGTTATCAATAGTATTTTCGGTTGATGGATAAAAGTAATCGTCAATATGTATGCCTTTTATATCATAGTTTTCGATTATTTCCTTAACACAGTCTAAAATTCTCTTTTGCGCTTCCAATGATGCGGGATTATAGTAAATATAACTCTCCCCTATTATCAGAGCCTGGTTTTTATTTCCGGACTCGTATTCATTGAAAGCCAATGTGTTTTTCTTGATTTTTTCAGTATCACCGTCATTTCTCACCCGATAGGGATTTATCCATGCGTGAATATCCGTGCCGCTCGCGTTCGCGGCTTCTGTAAACGCTTTCAATACATCAAATTTTAGTTTGCCGTCAGTGTCCGCTGCATAATCGCTTACCGGGAAAATGGCTGAATTGTAAAAGCAATCATCAAAGGCGCGAGCGTGCAAAAACACGGTATTAACTCCGTATTTTTTTAAAATATTCAGTTTATCTGATATAACGCTGTAAAACTGCTCGTAGTTTTCAGCCTCGCTTATCAGGTCTTTTATCTCGTTGTAGTTAATCCATGCGGCAATAATATGTTCCGTCTTTTCTGATTCTATGCTGCTTTCTTTTTGCGCTGAGCAGGAAGTAAACAGTAACATTAAAGCTATTGTCAGCGCTATTATCTTGATTTTCAAAAATATCACCTTTTTTAAACGAAATCTATTGACAATCGTAATTTTTATGTTATAATAACAATAATCATTACTTTTAGTGAGTGACTTTATGGCTATTGAGAGAAGAAGCAGACAAAGAGACGCTATACTTAATAATTTAAAAATGCGCTGTGACCACCCTACGGCTATGGAGCTTTATCTTTCTGTGCGCGAGACTGTGCCGAATTTAAGTTTGGGCACGCTTTACCGCAATCTCGCTCAGCTTGAAGAGAGCGGAATGGTTCTGAGAATAAAAGACGGCACATTCGACCGTTTTGACGGTCAGACGCAGCCGCACGCGCACTTTAAATGCACGCATTGCGGTAAAGTATATGACGCTTACTCACTTAAAAATGACAGTTTGAAATTTTGTACTGAAGACGAAAATATAAGTCAAATTTACGGTTTCAGTCTGATCCTTTACGGAAAATGTAAAAGCTGTGACAAAGCCGTATAAATAAAAATTATAATAACGGAGGAAAAAAGCTATGAAAAAATTTGTTTGTCCTGTTTGCGGATATGTTTACGAAGGAGAAAATCCCCCTGAAAAATGCCCTCAGTGCGGCGTTCCCGGCTCTAAGTTCAGCGTTGTGGAAGAGAGCGCAAAAACTTGGGCTGCCGAGCATGTTGTAGGCGTTGCGAAAGGCGTTCCCGAGGACATTCTCGAAGGTCTCCGCGCTAACTTCACAGGTGAGTGCACGGAAGTGGGAATGTATCTTGCCATGGCGAGAGTCGCCCACAGAGAAGGTTATCCCGAAATCGGCCTTTACTGGGAAAAAGCGGCTTATGAAGAGGCTGAGCATGCCGCGAAATTTGCCGAACTTCTCGGTGAGGTTGTAACAGACAGCACAAAGAAAAACCTTGAAATGAGAGTTGAGGCTGAAAACGGCGCTACTCTCGGTAAGTTTGAGCTTGCTAAGCGCGCTAAGGAAGAAAATCTTGACGCCATTCATGACACAGTTCACGAAATGGCAAGAGATGAAGCTCGTCACGGCAAAGCTTTTGAGGGACTTCTCAACAGATACTTCTCAAAATAAAATATTACTGCATTGCAAAAAACCCGGCTTTGCGCCGGGCTTTTTGCTTTTTGTTTCAGCCGGCATTTTCCTTCTTTATGCCGAAAAACATTCTGAGAATACCGCTTACAATCTTCGGACTTTTTACTACAACAACTTTCATAAAAAATGCCCCCTATGCTTTGCAGAGCGCTATTCCGCTGGCAACAAGCGCCAAAGCGAGAAAAATAATAATGTATTTCGTTGGGAAAATAAGCGACACAATAAGCCCAAGCCCCAGCGCTACAAAAATTATCCCCTTTTTATCGCTTTGCCTGCACATAAAAACGCCCCCGCAAATGTATTTTCAATACATTATACGCCGGGGACTGTTTTGTGTTACAACTGTGTTTCTATCACAATCAAAGTTCCTTTTTCCACCGAAATAACGCCTTTTTCGGCGGTTATATCGTTGCTCACACCCAAGAGTTCAAAGGGAGATAAATTATAGCCGTTCAGCTCATAATGAAATCCCGTTTCGGAGACATTTAAAGCCTCTTCGCCGAAAGCGAACACGGAAATCTGCGTGCTTTCACGGCGAGCAAGTTCAATGCGGGAATTATGTATGCAGTAAAAATTGTGTTTTTCATCCGCCATTACACAGCGATATCCACGCATACATGTTTGAGCGAGAAGAATAATATTAGCGTAAGTATGCTCAAATCTTCCGCCGGTGCCGCCGAGGATAAGAAAAGAAGTAAAGCCTTTTTTAATTCCTTCATTCAGCGCCGATTCGGTGTCGGTTACATCTTTTTCAACGGGCAGGCGCAAAACCGGTATGTTACGAGGTAAATCGGAAACAAGAGAATCAAAATCGCCGACAATAAGCGAGGGCGAAAAATCACATTCTTTAAGTTTGTCATAGCCGCTGTCGGCGCAGATAATGTAATCGTCACCGCGCAGTACCGACTTTAAAAATCCCGGGGAGCAATCGCCGCCGCCGACTATTACACAGCGATTATTCACAGCTCCCACTCCTTTAAGTTCTTCGCCTGTTCATACAAGACGCAATAGTTTTCATGCCTTGATTTTTCAATTAAGCCTTCTTCAACCGCTTCACATATTTTACAGCCTTTATCTTTCACATGCGAACAAGTTGAAAACCTGCAAGTTCCTATAAAAGGCAAAAACTCTCTGAAACAGTATTGCAGGTCGTCTTTTTTTATAGCTTCGTCACCGCCAAGCTCAAAGGACGAAAAGCCGGGCGTATCAATAACATAGCCTGAGCAAATCTTAAAAAGCTCAGCCTGCCGGGTGGTGTGCCGTCCCCTTCCGAGTTTTGCGCTTATTTCGCCTGTGGAAAGCTTTACAGAGGGTTCAAGGCGGTTGATAAGCGTTGACTTTCCCACTCCGGAATTGCCTGTTAAAGCGTTGATTTTACCCTTCATAACCGACTTGATTTTTAAAAGGTCAGATTCGTCGTTTGATGAGAAAACCATAAATCCAGCTTTACGGTAAATATCCGATATGCCGCTTCCGTCTTTTAAATCATTTTTAGAAATAATGATAACCGGCTCGATACGCTTGTTTTCCGCAACTGCCGTTAATTTGTCAATCACAAGGAAGTTCGGCTTAGGTTCAACTGTTGAAACCACAATCAACAGATTGTCAATATTTGCAACCGGAGGACGGTTAAGCGAATTTTTACGCTCTGAAATTCCGTCAATGGTGTTTTCCGCGTTATCGTTTATTGTTATGTCCGCTCTGTCGCCGACAAGAGGGGTAATTTTGTTTTTACGGAAAACTCCCCTCGCCTTGCACTCATATACTTTATCGGCGGCCTCTACATAATAGAAGCCACCGATTCCTTTTATAATTATTCCGTCAGTAATTTTCATAGCTTATGCCGCCGGGCCGGTACTTACTTCAAGAACAATTTTAGTGCTCTTGGAAACCTGCTTGACTCCGTCAGCGGCAGGATTCTGGCTTACGACTAAGCCTGCCGCAACATCGTTGCTTGACACTTCTACAACTTCGATATTGGTAAATCCCGCGGTTTTGAGCTGGCTTACGGCCTCGTCCCTTGTCTTGTTAACGACATCAATTAAAAGCACGGTTTCCTCATAATTTATAACATCGCTTACGACAGCCGGCTTTTTGGTGAAATCAACCTTGCCCTCCTGCAATACGGTTGAATCGTCGATAACAACCTTATAGGTGTTTGAGAAACCGCTGCCTTTGAGGGTGTAAGTCTTGGAAGCTCCGTCAAGAAGAAGCTCGCCTGAGGTCAGGAACAGCTCGTTGTTGATATATATTTTAAGGACTCCGGATTTCTGCGTTGACGGGAGAGTTACTGTTATATCAACCGAAGATTCGCTGGGAACGCCGGAACTTATTTCAAAGTCTATTTTTGAGCCGACCGGTACGGAAGTGTCCTTTTCAACGCTTTGCGAAACAACAAGTCCCTTTTCAAGGTCACTGTCAACCTCGGTCACCTCGCCGACTTCAAGATTGCTGGCTTTAAGCATTTGCTCAGCGAGAGAACGCTCGCAGCCGTAAAGGTCCGGAACTTTTGTTGTTTCTTTCTCATCGGTAGCAATATACAGCGTTACAAGCGAGCCTATCTGAACGCTTGATCCCACAGCCGGGTCGGTCCTTATAACCATACCCGGAGTTACTGAATCTGAATATTCAAGCAAGGGCTTGTTGGGAACAAGACCTTTTTCTATAAGATAATCCTTCGCCTGCTGTTCAGTCATAGTGAGAATTGAACTGTCAATTACAATAGTCTCCGCACCGGAGCCGGCAATAGTAAGTGTGATAGTTGAGCCCTTCTTAACCTTTTCGCTGGCTTTGGGATCCTGATCAACTACATCGCCCTCGTTATCGCCGGAAACAGCGTCCTCATCATAAACGAGCTTAAACTCAAAATCTTTGTAATCGTCATTATTCGCTATATCCTGGGCATAATTGAGATTTATAAAATTAGGCACTTCAATTTTTCTGTTGCCAAGCGCAGCAAGAATTGAAACAATTACGATTACAAGAACAACAAGACCGGCAACAGCGCCCATCATAATGGCGGTTGACTTGTTTATAGTCTTTTTTCTTTCAGCCTCGGCTTCCTCAGAGCGCCTTGCGCTGTTTTGTCCGCCCTGTATCGGCTCGCCGCTTCTGACATATTTTGTAGGCTCTTTGTCAACAAAATAGGTATAGTTGAACTTAATCGAGGGATTGCGCTTAAATTCATTTATATCCATAAGCATTTCAGCTGCCGACTGATACCTGTCATTCGGGTTTTTCTGCATTGCGCGCATTGTAATCTGTTCAAGGCCCAAAGGAATTGTCGGGACTAACTCGCGCGGTCTTCTGGGTTCCTGTTGAAGCTGCATAAGGGCTATTGAAACAGCGCTGTCCGACTGGAACGGTAGCTGGCCTGTAAGCATTTCGTACATTACAACGCCGACTGAATATATGTCCGCCTTATCGTCAGTCATTTCGCCGCGCGCCTGCTCGGGGCTGATATAGTGAACCGAGCCGATAGCGTTTTCGGAAGTTGTATTGTTATCCATACGGCTGAATCGTGCAATACCGAAATCGGTAACTTTAATTGTGCCGTCCTGCAAAAGCATAATGTTCTGCGGCTTGATATCCTGATGGACAATGCCCTTATCGTGAGCGTGCTGCAACGCCGCAAGAATCTGTCCTACAAAATGTACGGCTTCTTTCCAGTTAATAACTTTTTGCTGCTCAATATATTCTTTAAGAGTTATGCCGTCAACATACTCCATAACAATATATTGAATTCTGTCGCCAAAGCTGACATTGTAAACCCTTACAATATTGGGGTGCGAAAGCACGGCTATCGCTTTGGATTCGTTTTTAAAGCGGCGTTTAAACTCCTCGTTTGTGAGATACTCGTCCTTTAAAATCTTTATGGCGACAATTCTGTCGTCAATATTGTCGTAGGCCTTATAAACAACAGCCATGCCGCCCACGCCGATTATTTCTCTTATTTCATATCTGCCGTCAAGGCGTTTTCCGCAAAAATTATCCATAACTGACTCCTTTCAAACGGTCAAAAAGAAACCGTTACAACCGTTATATTATCGCCGCCGCCGTTTTCGTTGGCTCGGCTTACAAGTCTTTCGGCATATTCATAAAATTTACCGTCAGAGGTTAAATCGCAAATCTCATTGTCCTCAACATAATTGGTGAGTCCGTCGGTACAGATGAGCAAAACATCGTCATTACCGATAGTTTCCTCACAAAAATCAATGCGAAGATTTTCGTTTACACCCAAAGCTCTGGTAATAAGATTTTTTCGGGGATCGTCTTTTGCCTCGTCCGGCGTCAGCCTGCCGTGGTCAACCATCTCCTGAACTATTGAGTGGTCTTTTGTAATTTGCCTTAACTTTCCGCCGGAGAGAATGTACGCTCTTGAATCGCCGGCGTGAGCCACGCATACGCTTGACTCAGCTACTATCGCGGCCACAACCGTGGTACCCATGCCGCTCAGCTCCGGGTTAGCCCTGCTGATGTCATAGACGCTGATATTAGCGGCGGTAATAGCTGAAATAAGCATATTTTTAATTGAGCTTATTCTCATACCCGAACGGTATGACGAAGAAATTTTTTCGGATATTATTTTGACCGCAGTTGTGCTTGCGAAATTCCCGCCGGCAGCTCCGCCCATGCCGTCGCAAACGACTGCCCATGCGACAGAGCCGGGAAGTTCTCCGGCTGCGTAGGAATCCTGATTGCTTTCCCTCTGCAAGCCGATGTCGGTTTTTGCAACAATCTTCAAAATCTCACCCACTGTTTCTTTTTGATGCCCGCAATTGACCGCAGGACGCGTTAATATCGCTGCCGAGTGTACGGCGCACAGTAGCCGTAATTCCTTTTGCGGCAAGTATATCAATAAACCGTTTCTGACGGTCAACCGAGCTCTTTTTATAACTGCGCTCCCTTACACTGTTTACGGGTATAAGGTTCACATGGCACAGCATACCTGACAGCCTCTGCGCCAGTTCCCGGGCGCACTCATCGCTGTCGTTTAAATCCTTAATCATAGCGTATTCAAAAGAAATCCGCCTGCCGGTATTAGCGGTATAATATTTACAAGCGTCAAGAAGCTCGTCAATATCGTACTTATTATTTATCGGCATTGACAAAGAACGGATAACATTGTTCGGCGCGTGAAGGGAAACCGACAAAGTGAGCCCAAGCTTTTTATCGGCAAGCTCATAAATTTTGGGAACAACTCCGCAGGTAGAAAGGGAAACGTGCCTCATGCTGATATTTTGCCCTTTTTCATCGGTAATAAGTCCCAAAAATTTCACTACATTGTCGAAATTATCAAGAGGCTCGCCGGTCCCCATTAAAACTATATGATTTATTTTTACATTCAAGTCACGTTGAGCCGTATAAATCTCGGACAGCATCTCGCCGGGAGTCATATTTCTTACAAAACCGCCGATTGCGGAAGCGCAGAATTTGCAGCCCATTTTGCACCCTACCTGGGTGGAAATACAGATTGAACAGCCGTATTTGTACTTCATTACTACGCTTTCAACAAACTCTCCGTCATGCAGTTTAAAAAGATACTTTACCGTACCGTCTATTTTTGAAACCAGCTTAGTTTCTGTTTCACAGTTCTGAAGCGTGTATTTCTCTTTTAACTGTTCCCTTACCGGTTTGGAAAGGTCAGTCATCTCGTCAAATGATATAACGGTTTTATTGTGAAGCCATGAAAAAATCTGCGCGGCTCTGAAACGGGGGTAACCAAGCGACTCAGTTTCAGCCGCGAGTTCTTCATAACTCAATGAGCGAATATCACAATTCATATAACTATCCTTTTATAAACTTTGCAATAAAGAAACCGTCGGTACCGTTTTTATGCGGCATCAGGGTCAAATATCCGTCATCACCGGACAATTCGGCTTTTGTAAAACCGGATTCAGAGTTTAAAAATCTGTCGCACACACTCTGATTTTCTTTTTTACAAAGGGAACAAGTTGAATATACAAGCGCTCCGCCGGGTTTTAAATAACCGGCTGCACATTTTAAAATATTATATTGCAATTCGCACAATTTGTCAATAAATCCCAAATTCTTATACCTTATCTCAGGTTTTCTGCGTATAACGCCCATACCGCTGCAAGGCACATCGCACAGGATTTTATCGGCTGCCGGAAAAGAGGGATTAAAAACAGATGAATCGCCGGTAATGCCCTCAATTATGCTAATCCCCAGACGGACTGCTCCGCTTTTAATAAGATTAACCCGGTGTTCATACAGGTCAACCGATATGATTTTTCCGGTATTATTCATATACTGCGCCATGGTAAAAGACTTGCCGCCGGGCGAAGCGCACATATCAATCACGGTTTCTCCGGGTTTGGGGCAGAGCTTTTGAACGCATATCTGCGAAGCCTTGTCCTGTACATGAAAAAGTCCCTGAGCGTAAGCCTGCGTTTTGTGAACGGCTTTTCCTCCCATGACTGTAAGGCAGTCGGGAATATCGCACAAATCACAGCAAACGCCTTCATTTTCAAGGAGTTTTATTAAATCTTCCGCGGAGATTTTTAAGGTGTTGACCCGCAGGCAGACAGGCGCCGCGCCAAGCGAGCTTTCAAGTATTCCCTCAGCGTCTGTAAAGCCGTAATCGTCAGCGTAGCTTTTAACAAGCGCCTCCGGGCAGGAATATTTGACGCTCATATCGTAAATTCTGTCGCCTGTTTCTGGAAAAGAAAAATCATCTGCTGAAATTTTTCTGAGTACGGAATTGACAAGAGACGCCGAATAAGCGCATTTTATCTTTTTTACGAGGATTACGCTCTCGTTGACAGCCGCGCGGGCTGGAACTTTGTCCATATATTTAAGCTGATAGATGCCCATTCTCAAAACAGTAAGCACCTGCGGATTCAGCTTTTTCAAGGGCTGTTTTAAATACTGAGAAAGTATGTAATCAAGAGTAATTTTTCTTTCAATTACTCCGTAAACAACCGCGCTGACAAACGGCGCGTAATCGGCGTTATTTGCGCTCAGTACGGCGTCAAGCGCAATATTGGAATAAGCCTTATCGTGCTCGATTTTGCTTAATATTTTATAGGCTAAAAATCTGTCGTCCATATCAATCCCTGCGCCTGTTTATCATTAAAATCAGTCTTAACAGGTTCGCAAGACTGACAGCGAGCGCGGCAATATAAGTCATAGCGGCGGCTCGCAGCACCTTAGAAGCGCCTTTTTTCTCCTCATCGCTTAATATATCGGTAGCCGATATTACGCTGAGCGCCCTTGAACTCGCGTTAAACTCGACCGGTAATGTTACAAGCTGAAACAAAACGGCAAAAGAAAAAAACACGACTCCGATTACAGCGAGAAATTCGGAATTTATAAAAAATCCTATAAGCGCCAAAGGTATTCCGGCCTTTGAGCCGAGCGAAGCAACAGGAAAGACAAGATTTCTTATTTTTATCGGGATATAGCCGTTTGCGTACTGAGCCGCGTGTCCCGCCTCGTGACAGGCAACCCCGATTGCCGCTACGGAAGTTGAGTCATGCACCTTGTCGGAAAGCCTGATTACATTAGTCCGCGGGTCATAGTGGTCGGTTAAATTGCCCGAAACACGCTCAATTTGCACATTGGTTATCCCGTAATAACGCAATATTTCAAAAGCCGCCTGCGCACCCGTGAGTCTTCTCGCGGAATAAACCGACGAATATTTTTTAAACGCAGAATTAACTCTTGCCGACGCGACAAGAGAAAAAATTATCATGGGTAAAACAAGGATAATATAGTAATACTGCGATAAATAATAAAAAGAAAAATAACTCATAAATCAATCTCCCAGCTTCTGGCCGATTTCAGTTTTGTGTCCGAGAAGGTAATTCGCGGCGTCTGTTCTTTTTTTGCCCTCCTGTTGAAGCTCTAAAATTTCAACAGCGGCGCCGTCGCCGCACATAACGGCTAATCTTTTATTATTATCCACGATTTCTCCGGGATTTCCCGTAAATTTTTCTTTTAAAATTCTGGATTTATATATTTTGACATTTTTGCCGTTTATTGAAGTAAGAGCGACCGGCCATGGGTTCAGCCCTCTTATTTTATTGTGAACTTCTGACGCGCTTTTTGTAAAGTCAACGGGCGAAAGCTCTTTTGACAGTATCGGCGCGTAGCTTGAATGGGCGCCGTCCTGCTTTTCAGGCTTTAATTTCCCCTCTTTAAGCATTTTAATTGTGTCAACAAGAACTTCCGCGCCCATCTTTGACAAAATATCATGAAGCTCGCCGGCGTTTATATTCTCATCTATTTCAACCGTCTTGCTCAAAAGCATATCTCCGGTATCTATTCCGGCGTCCATCTGCATTGAAGTAACGCCGGTCACCTTTTCACCGTTTATAATGCTCCACTGAATAGGGGCGGCTCCGCGCAGTTTCGGCAAAAGCGAAGCGTGTATGTTAATACAGCCGTATTTTACGCTTGAAAGAATTTCAGGCGGCAGTATTTTGCCGTAAGCCACAACTATAATAAGCTCTGCGTTAAGAGAATTTATTGTTTCCAGCGGCTTTAAGTCTTTCATAGTACGCGGCTGAAATACCGGAATGCCGTATTTTTCAGCGCAAACTTTTACGGGCGGAGGAGTCAACTGCATAGTTCTGCCTTTCGGCTTGTCGGGCTGAGTGAAAACACCCGCGACTTCCTCTCCGCTTTCAACAAGCGCTTTAAGACACGGAACGGCAAAATCAGGCGTTCCCATAAAAATAATTCTCATATAATCACTCTTCCGTTTCGCCGTATTTATCAATTTCTTCCTGATTTGCGAGTTTATCGGTATAAATAATTCCGTCAAGGTGGTCAATTTCATGGCAGAAAGCCTTTGCTTTTAAATCGCTTCCCTTATAAACGCACCAGTTGCCGTTTCTGTTCTGCGCCTTTACTTTTACCGTTTTCGGGCGGAGTGTGTAGCCTTGCTTGCCGGGAAGAGAAAGACAGCCCTCCAATGAGCACTGAACGCCCTCTTCTTCAAGAATTTCGGGATTGATAAGTTCAATAAGTCCGTCGCCCACATCAATTACTACCGCTCTTCTTAAAACTCCGACCTGCACGGCGGCAAGTCCGACTCCGTCTGCGCTCTTCATAGTTTCTGCCATATCGTCCAAAAGTTCAAAAAGCCTTTCGTCAAATTTTTCTACCGTGCGGCTTTTTTTTCTTAAAATAGCGTCTTCCTCGGTTCTGATTTTCCGTATTGCCATTTATTACACCTCACATAAGATTTTCGGGATTTATATCCGCATATATACTTACATTTTTATATTTTGTATTCTTAGAAAAATCCTTTATAAGCTGTGAAATCATATCTCTTAAATTTTTAGAATTTTTGCATTTTATGATTATCCTGCTGCGGAACTTTCCGCCTATTTTTGAAATTCTCGGAGCGACAGGTCCGAGCACTATTATATTCAAATCTTTATAAACGGCAGTCTGCAAGCGTTTAAGGGCGTTTAAAAAATCGTTGGCAGCCGAAGCGGTTAAAGCTTCATTGAGCGAAGTGAAACCGACAGCGCATAAATCGCAGAAAGGCGGATAAATCATCTGTTTTCTCATCGGCAGCTCAATATTATAAAAAGATTTATAATCCTGCTGCTTTGCCAAAGAAACAATTTCACTTTCGGGAAAAGAAGTCTGAATAATTGCTTTTCCGGGCTTTGAGCCTCTGCCGCTTCGCCCGACTACCTGAGTTATAAGGTCAAAAGCGCGCTCCGCGCTTTTGTAGTCATCATTGAAAAGCATAAGGTCAACGCTGAGTACCCCGACAAGAGTTACATTGGGAAAATCAAGACCCTTGGCGACCATTTGCGTACCGACCATTATATCATATTCGCCCTCAGCGAAGCTTCGGAATTTCTGTTCGTAAGAAAGCCTTGAAGCGGTGGTATCGGTATCCATTCTCAATATTTTTGCTTCCGGCACAATTTCGCTGAGTTCTTCCTCCAGCTTTTGAGTACCCGTACCGGTAAATTTAACCGCTATATTTTTGCAGGAGGGGCAAACCTCTGAAAAAGGTTCCGAATATCCGCAGTAATGACACATTAGTCGGTTGTTTTTTCTGTGATAAGTAAGCGATATACTGCAATTAGGGCAGGTTCTTACCATGCCGCATTCTGTACATGAAGCAAATGTGTTGTACCCTCTTCTGTTAAGAAGAATTATAGACTGCTCCCTGTTTTCAAAGTTTGATTTAAGCTCCTGCGCCAGGCGCTTGCTGACATTTTCAATAACCATATCGCTCTGATATATAGTGTCAACAACCTCGACCTGCGGTAAAACAGCTTCGCCGTATCTGTTTGAAAGCTCAAAGTATGAATAAGTGCCGTTGAGAGCCTTTGTATAAGTTTCAACCGAGGGCGTAGCGGACGCAAGTACAAGCAGCCCACCGTGCCTTCCGACTCTGAACGCCGCCGCTTCACGGGCGTGATACCGAGGCGTCATCTCAGACTTATAGGTATGTTCCTGCTCCTCGTCCATAATAATAAGACCGATATCGCTAAACGGAGCAAAAACCGCCGAGCGCGTTCCGACCGCTATTTTCGCTTCACCGCGTTTTATTCGTTTCCACTCGTCAAGCCTTTGTCCCAAAGACAGCGCGCTGTGAAAAACAGCGATTTCATCGCCGTATCTTTTATAAAAAATGGAAAGAAGCTGCGGAGTAAGCGATATTTCGGGAATCATAACAATGACTCCCCTGCCTGAGGCAACGGCTACGTCAATCAGTTTTAAATAAACCTGAGTTTTACCGGAGCCGGTCACACCGTAGAGGAGAGCGCCCTGAGCCTTTTCGCTTTTATACAGTTTAAGTAATCCATCAAAGGCTTTGTTTTGCTCCTCGGATAAGCAAATTTCACTTTTTTCGCCCTCGCCTGCCGTTTCATTTACCGCGCGGTAAAATTCGGCGTCATAAATTTCTGCAATTCCTTTTGACTGTAAAGCCGTAACAACAGCAGCGGAGAGTCCGGTAAAATAGCAGAGTTCCCGTATTGACGCCGTATTCACATCGGCAAGGACATTAACAATTTCCCGCTGTTTTTTTGTAACACCGATTTTTTCAGCTTCGTCTGAGCCGCACAGAAGCCGCACCATCTTTACGGTGGAATCTCCTGTTCTGCGCTGAGCGTCAATACTGCGCTCTAAAATACCCTTTGCATACATTTTATCAAGAAAATCCGCGCTGACTTTTAATTCCGCCGACAAAGCCTGTCCGTCACAAAATTTATTTTTGAGTTTAAGATAATCTGCAACCCGGGCTTCGTCCGCTTCAAGAGTACCGGAAAATTCTGCGTTAAAAGCATATTCCACTTTAATATTCACCGACATACCGAGCGGCAAAAACAGCTTGCAGGCGTCAAAATAGGTGCAAAAGGTATTTTCCCTGATATAATTTGCCGTTAAGAGCATTTCTCTTGTCAGCATAGGCTCGCTGTCGAGCACGCTGATAACGCTTTTCAGTTTTTTGCCGGTACTGTTTTCGGGATATACCGCGAAAACCATTCCGGCTCGTTTCTGCGAGGAATTGCCGAACGGTACAAGTACGCGCTTTCCCGGCAGAACTTCCTCAGATAAAGCAGAAGGCACGGAATAGTCAAAAAGCATATCAAAGGAATACGCCGTTTTTTCGACGGCCACCCTCGCAACAACTGCTTTTTTCACAATCCGCACCCCCTTTTATGAAATTTGTAGTATTCAGATGTTCTTTATTTCGTCAGGCTCTTCTACCGTATATTTGCCGGTAATTATCTCGTCAAGCGCTATACTTACGGGCTTATCGTCAAGAATTTCGCCATTTTCCTCAGCGTCAGCGGCAATCTCGCGCGCTCTTTTCGCTACGGCTGTTACCAGCGAATAGCGGCTGACATGACCTTTTAAAACATTTCTTAAATCGGGATTAAACATTATCTAATACCTCGCTTATAAAATTATTCATTCTCTTATATGTAAAATCAAGAGATTTAATAATGGTAAGTACATTGTCGGAAGCGCAGTCAATGCTGTCATTTACCACAACATAATCGTAGTCGGCGCTCTTTTTGACTTCGTTTCTCGCTATTTCAAGACGCCTTCTGATGTCCTCCTCGCTTTCGGTGCCTCTGAATCTGAGACGGCTTTCAAGCTCGTCCATTGAAGGCGGCATAAGGAATATGGCGACTGCGTCAGGATATTTTTTCTTGATTTTTGCCGCTCCCTTGACTTCAATCTTCAATATCACGGTTTTGCCCTCGGCTAACCATCTGTCAACGGGAGCTTTCGGCGTGCCGTAAAGGTTTCTGCCGTATCTTGCAAATTCCAGCACTTCTCCGTTATTTATCATACGCTCAAATTCAGGAATTGATATAAAATAGTAATCTTTGCCGTCTACTTCATTTTCACGCTTGTTCCGTGTTGTGATAGAAACGGATTTCTGCAAGGATTTCTCCTTTTTCAATACAACATCAAGCACGGTATCCTTTCCCACACCCGAGGGACCTGAAAAAAGTATCAGCATTCCCCTGCTATTCGCCATAAACGGTATCCTCCGTTTCATCACTGTTTTCGGTTCTGCTGAGGATTGTTTCCGCCTTTAAATAAGAAGATACCACATGGTCGCTGTCCATAATCAGAACAGCGTGGGTTTTTCTGCCCTGAGTTGCGTCAATCAGCATTTGCTTTTCCTTGGCGTTAGCTATTATTCTTTTCACGGGAGCGGAATCGGTGGAAACTACCGCGATTACCCTGTCGGCGTTAACTGCGTTGCCGAACCCAACATTTATCAATTTCATAAACTACCTCATTCAATATTCTGAATCTGTTCGCGGATTTTTTCAATTTCCGACTTAATATCCAGAACACCGCGCGCGATTTCAACATCCTGAGCTTTTGAACCTATCGTATTCGCCTCTCTGTTCATCTCCTGAACAAGAAAATCTGTTTTTCTTCCGATTGGTTCATCGCTGTTTAAAAACTGATTGAGCTGGTCAATATGGCTGCGAAGCCGCACGGTTTCCTCAGCTACCGCGACTTTGTCGGCAAAAATTGCGCACTCGGTGGCAATACGCTGTTCGTCCACCTGAATTCCCGAAAGAAATTCGCTTATTCTTGAAAGAAGCTTGTCATTGTATTCCTTTACGGTCTGCGGAGAGCGTTCTTCAACTTTTTCGACCTTTTCAAGTATAAATTTAGCTCTTGAAAGAACATCGTTTTTTAGTTTTTCACCCTCGGCTTCACGCATTTTTACAAATTTTTCAAGCGCCTCAGAGGCGACGGGCAACACCTCGTTCCAGACGCTGTCCTCATCAAATTCCTGCTTTGTATATTCAAAAATATCCCGGCAGTTAATGAGAGAGGAAAGCAGAAGCTCGCCTGAAATATTTTTTCCCGCAATCTCTGAAAGTTCACCGAAGGCCTTGATATATGACTGCGCGAGAGGTTTGTTGACGGAAACCTCAGTATCGCTTGAAGCCACATTCTCAATTTGCAGGCTGAATTCAACTTTACCGCGTGAAATATAGGAATTCGCAAGACTTTTCAGTTTTTCGTCAAGAAAAGCGTAGCTTCTCGGCACTCTTGAACTGAACTCAAAATATCTGTGATTTACGCTTTTGACCTCGGCGGTAATATTGAATAAATCAGAATTTTTTTGCGCACGGCCGTAGCCGGTCATACTCTTTACCATAAAAACACTCCGTTTTATTTACAGCAGCTTCCCTTTAACAATGTGGGAATATCTCCGCTGTAAACGCCGTTATTATTTTCAAATCCGAGCGAAAGCAAAACATCGTTTGCTTCGCCGATTTCACAGAACGCCAAATAAGCGTTTCTGTTGGCCGCGAAATTAAGCGCGGCTCTTATAAAGCCCTCTGTAAGGAGCTTGTCCGACATGTCACAGTCAATTCTCAAAATTGCGCAGTTATATTTATTGACTTTCAAAAGGCATGAGCCAACCTTTTCGCCGTCTGATTCATAGCCTATATAGCCGCCGTAAACGGTATTCGGTTCAGGCTCAAAACCGAACCTTTCGGCAAGAGCGCCATTATCAGTAATAGGTTTAAAATATACCATTATTTTTTCTTCCTGTCCATTGAAGCGGCAGTCATAAGTTTGTGAACCTCTTCGTCGGTAAGGTTGCGCCAGTCTCCCTGTTTGAGCATGCCTAATTTTACCGAGCCTATCTGCGTCCTTTTGAGTCTTGCGACTTCAAGGCCGAGAGCGTCACACATCTTTCTTATCTGCCTGTTTCTGCCCTCATATATTATTATTTCAATAACTACCCTGCCCTCTTCCCTATGCAGTACATGCACTTCGGAAGGCATAGTCATCTTCCCGTCTATCTCAATTCCGGTCATCAAAGCTGTTATCTGCTCGTCTGTTATTGTCGGGCGTATGGTTACGCGGTATGTTTTGGGAACATGCTTGGTAGGGTGAGTCATCGCGTTGGCAAATTCACCGTCATCGGTCAAAAGTAAAAGTCCCTCTGAATCGCGGTCAAGCCGGCCGACAGGATAAACCCGCGTGCCGACATCTTCAATTAGCTGCGCTATACATTTACGGTTAAGCTCGTCGCTGAGCGTGGTAATATATCCTCTCGGCTTGTGAAGCATAATATAGGTGTTGCCTTTTTTCTTAACAACCTTTTTCCCCGAAACGGCAACCGTATCTTTTTTCGGGTCAATTTTATCACCGATTTGAGCCGGTCTGCCGTTAACCTTGACTTTGCCCGCTAAAATGAGCTCCTCCGCTTTGCGCCTTGAAGCTATTCCGCATTCGGAAAGATATTTTTGCAACCGAATTTTATTTTCCGCCATATGTTCACCTGAAAAAATCCTTAATTTTCTCCAATAAATTTTTTTCTTCGCTATTGCCGATGCTGTTCTTTATAACGGCTGTCTGAACGGACTCACCCGCGACAAGGGAAGTTCTGCCTAAAAGTGTGTCGGATTCGTCATAAAACTCTATCCAGCCGACTACCTCGCCTTTATAAACAGGAGCGTACTCGAAAGGCTTTATGTATATTTTGGGCCTTATATTTATGCCGTTAAAAACAGTATAACTCAATTCTTCCGACATTTCAACGCCTATGCCGTCCGAAGTGCCGCCGGTAACTTTCAGAAAAACAGTTGAAAGGTCTGCGTTCAATTCGCACGCGGTTACTCTTTCAAAGCAATAGTCAAACATTTTGATATGGTCGTTCCAGTCGTCGGGCGCGTTCAAAGTCACGGCAATAAGATTTTTGCCGTCACGCTCAGCAGCCGAGACAAGACATCTGCCGCTTTTTTTGGTAAAACCTGTTTTTACTCCGTAGGCGCCCTCATACATATCAAGGAGTTTATTATGATTTGAAAGCACCCGCCGGTAAGGCGGAGAGCCGTAATATACAACCATTTCCTCAGCCGAGCAAATTTGCCTGAATTCGGGATTTTTTAAAGCATAAGCCGTAAGCAGCGCCATATCGTAAGCGGTAGAATAATGATTTTCGCCGTCAAGCCCGGAGGGCGTTTCAAAGGATGTGGATTTCATGCCTATTTCCTGAGCCTTTTGATTCATCATCTGAACAAAATTTTCAATACTGCCGCCTATAATATACGCCGCCGCGTTTGCTGCGTCATTACCCGATTCAAGAAGCATTCCTTTCACGAGCGTTTTAAGAGAAACGCTGTCGCCGCCTATAAGCCCCATAGAAGTACCTTCTACGGCCACCATTTCATCGGTAACGGTTATCATTTCGTCACTCGCGCCGTATTCCAAAGCAAGCAGAGCTGTCATAATTTTTGTTGTACTTGCCATGGAAAGCTTCGTATCCATATTTTTTGAATAGACAACTTCGCCGGACTCAGCGCATATTACGACTGCCGCCTTTGCAGAAACGCTTATTCCTGCCGCGCTGACGGGAAATGCCGAAATCAGCAAAAACAGGCAAGAGAAAAACAACGAACCTATACTTAAAAACAGCTTTTTCATTAACAATCACCAAACTATAAATATGCAGTTCGGCGGCTGTTAAGACTCAATTAAATTATTCCTCTGACTGCGCGTCAGCCTCAGCTTTTTCAGCGACAGCTTTATTGTAAATCTTGTCCATTTTCGTCTTGTTTATTACGCCCGAAACTTTATCAAACATCTCGGGCACAAGGCTTACAACGCGTTCAGCGGCGTTGTCAAACGCTGTAATATGTTTGATGTCAACATTTCCGTAAGCGTCGATTATAAGGAAAGCAACCGGAGTAATAGTAACGCCGGCTCCGCCTCCGCCGCCGAAAATATCCTGATTTGAGCGTGAGGGAAAATCAGAGCCGCCGGAAGCAAAGCCGTAAGTAACCTTTGAAACGGGTATAACGGTTACAGACCCCTCAACCTTTATAGGCTCGCCGATAATTGTGCTGACATTCACAAGTTCCTTTACTTTTTCAATAGTACTCTCAAGAATGCCTGCTGCCGATGATTTTTCTTTCATCATAAAGCACCACCTTTTTCTATTTTATCTTCTTTCGCGGATTTATCTTTAATTCCTAAAAGAAATTTTATAACAACATTAAATAACAGCCTGACGGCTAAAACAATCGCCGCGTTTAGTAAAAAAAGCGGTCTGACCGAAATCTCAAACTCATATTCCGCACGGTTGCTTTTACCCAGAAAGTCAGGCTCAATTTCGGCGTTGTATTTTCTTACTGTAAGCTGAGAACAGATAAACGCCAGAGCCGGAAAAATCTTTCTGCACATTCTTCCGTATTCCACGGCAGTTTCAGCCGCGTCACAGTCAGAACTTACTGTCATATAGATAAAAAGCTTTTGTATAACAATATGCTTTCTTAAAGATTTAAGCATTTTTGAAACGGAATACGCGGCTTCGTTTATTAACTCTACAACGCCGTTAAATCCCTGATTTTTATAAAACTTTTTAAAAATATTCTCTCCGCCCGCAGAGTTTTCTGTATTCTGCGAATCGGGTTCAGGTTTATTTTCTTTTTCGTTATCCTTATTCTTTTTCGGAGACTTGCTTTTTAAAGCGGGATAAATGTGAAAATTCAGAAACAGCCATGACGCGGATAAATTAAACTCGCCATAGTACTCGCCCTTTAACTTGATTTTAATGCTTAATACTCCGATAATTATTAAAATTACGGCGCAGATTATGTAAAGAGCAATCATTTTCACACCTCCCTTTAAGTTTAAATAATTTACTTATTCCTGCTGAGTGTTTTGCGGCGTCTCATCAGATTCACCGCCGTTATTTTCTTCAACCGGTTCTTTTTCGGGTAAAGGCGGCAATTCTTCAAGCGAAGACAGGGAAAAACAGCGCAGAAAATCGGCTGTTGTACCGTAAATCAAAGGTCTTCCTGGTAAATCAAGCCTGCCTTTTTCCTCAATAAGGTTTTTCTGACACAAAGTAGCGATTACGCCGGAGCAGTCAACTCCCCTGACCTGTTCGACAAAAGATTTTGTTACAGGCTGGTTATAGGCAATAACCGCAAGAACCTCAAAGGCCGCCTGAGAAAGAGGAGTATTTTTTCTCATTTCAAGAGCGTTTCTGATAACCTCGGCATATTCGCTTCTGGAAGCGAGCTGATATTTATCGCCAAGCTTTAAAAGCGCGATTCCGCTGTTTTGCTCGTCAAGTTCAGCGCCGAGATTATACAGCACCTGCTCGCAGATTTCGTTTTCAATTTCCAGCGCCGCCGCTATTCTTTCAATTTCAAGGGGCTCGCCGGCGGCAAAAAGAATCGCCTCAGCCGCGGCGGATAATTTACTCGCTTTCATCAATTCCATTCCTCGCTGATATGTGTAAAATCGGAATCCAGCAGCTCAACCTCACTGTTTTCACCGCTGCCCGACACTTTAAGTTTTTTTGATTTCGTAAGTTCCAGAAGAGCCAAAAAAGTCGCAACCAAATCCGACCGGGATTCCGCGTCATCATACAAGGAGCTCAACGCTCTTTTTGCTCCCTTTTTTGAAAACTTTGAAAATATTTTGGAAATTTTAGAGCTTACGGAAACAACCTTTTTTACAACTATTTCCTTAAAAGCCTCAATGGGGGGAGGAAGAAAACGCATTTTCTTCCCCGCAGCGGTAAGATAAGCCGAGAGCAGTTCCTGCGGCTCGTGAAGCCGTGTATATGTATTGTCGGCTTCTATTTTTTCCGGTTTTCTTATAAATGAATTAAAACCGTCTGTTTTTTCGGAAAGTTCCTGCGCCAACAGTTTCATATCACGGTATTCAATAAGTTCGCCTTGAAGTTCCTCTTTAAGCTGCTCGGCCTCCTCATAGACCGGCAAAAGGGAAACGGATTTTAAATAGACAAGCCTTGCCGCCATTTCAAGAAAGTCGGAAGCTACATACATATCCTCTTCCTGCATACGCCGCACATAGTCGGTGTACTGCTCAACCAAGGTTATAATGGGAATATCATATATATTCAGTTTGTGTTTTGAAATCAGATGCAGCAGCAAGTCCATAGGACCTTCAAAAACATCTAACTTATATGAAATCTTGTCCATTACGCACCTTAAATAAACTCGTTGAAAAATATAAACAAACCTATAAGTTTGCCGGAAATCCATGAAATAGGCAGCGAAAGCGCGCCGGTAAACAGCAGAATAAACACCACAAGAACAATGTATCTCTCATACATAAGGACTTTATAGTAATATTTTGACGGCACAAACATCTGCAACAGCCTTGAACCGTCAAGAGGCGGTATGGGAAGCAGATTAAACACGGCGAGATTAACATTTATCTGACCGGCAAGGAATAAAAACAGACACACGGCAAATGAAACATTTATGTTATCGGGATTATACACAAGACCGTCAATCTGAAAATAAAAAACCGTACCGTTTGCTATTAAATCGACTATCTGAGCCGCAAGAATAAATAAAAAGCCCATCAGCAGATTGGAAACAGGCCCGGCTAACGCGGTGACAGCCATGCCCTTGCGAGGATTTTTGAAATTTCTCGGGTTAACGCTAACGGGTTTTGCGTAGCCGAAGCCGCATAGAAGTATCATTAAAGCGCCGAGGGGCGAAATATGCGCCATAGGGTTCAAAGTAAGACGGCCTGACAGGCGCGGAGTCTGATCGCCGAGTTTTGTGGCAATAAGAGCGTGGGCGTACTCATGCACGGGCATGGTGCAAAACACAACAAACGCCACAACAAATAAATCAATAATAAGTTCAAGAGGATCAAATCCGTTACGGAAAAGGCTGAAAAGCATGTGGTTCTCCTTTCGGTATATTCAAATATTATATTCTAAGAAGCACAGTTCTGTCAATATTATTAAAGTCATATATTATTTTTTTATCGCTTATCCTGCCATTAAAAATATCGCAAATAGATTCACTTTGGTTTTCTCCGCATTCAAAAGCCAGCATACCACCGTTTTTGATTTTGGAAACCCATTTTTCACAGATAATTCTGTAAAAGTCCAGTCCGTCAACACCGCCGTCAAGCGCGGTATGCGGCTCGTTTATTACCTCTTTTTGCAGGGAACAGATTTCGCCTGACGGAATATAGGGCGGGTTTGAAAGAATAATATCTGCCTCAGGCAGACGAGAGGCGTCAAAATCAGAAATATCACATTTTACCGCATGGGCGTTATCCGCCCGATGATACTCAATATTTTTCAAAAGATAATAGAAAGCAGCTTCTTCTTTCTCAAACAGATACACTTCGGCGTCGGGTCTAAGGGCTGCAAGCGTAATACCTATACAACCGCTGCCGGCGCACAAATCATATACAACCGGTGATTTTTTGCTCTTTAAAAAATCAAGCGCGCAGGACACAAGCGTTTCGGTTTCCGGACGGGGTATCAGCACGCCGTCTCCGACGAAAAAGGTTCTGTCATAAAAACCCCATTTCCCCAAAATGTATTGAAGAGGTCTGCCGTTTTTCCGCTCGTCAACCGCTTTTGAAATTGTATTTTTCATTTCCTGCGTCAGCGTTAATTCATTCTTAACTATGTCGCTTTTAGAAATATTAAGCAAATCCTCAAAAAGACACAGAGCCTCAAAGCTGCCGTCGCCGGAAAAGTCAAGTTCCTTGCAGCAGCGCCGGTAAAATTCGTTAAGCGTCATTTTATGCGGTCATCCTCCGGATTGTCCGTTATTACCGCCTTGATAGCTTCAATGGCGACCTCCATAATATCGTCGGTTGGCTCGCTTGTAGTTATCCTCTGCATTAAAAGTCCCGGCTCGGAAAGAGCCTTGACAAGAAAGTTGTCATGCCTGCCAGCGTATTTTATAAATTCATATCCGATACCCATAACCAGCGGCAGAACGGCAATCTTTATCAGCATCCACAAAAGCCTGTTGACGGTAGCGAGAACCGGAAAAACAAGAACAAGTACGGAAGAAATGAATACGCTTAAAATTATCATTACAAACATAAAGCTTGTGCCGCAGCGAGGGTGAAAGCGTGACATTTTGCGGACATTATCTACTGTCAGTTCGAGGCCGTGCTCGTAGCAAAAGATTGTTTTATGCTCAGCGCCGTGATACATAAATACCCTTTTTATCATTGACATTTTTGAAACTATATACATATACAGCACAAAAATAATTATTCTCAATATACCCTCAAACAGCGGGTGAAACTTTTGAATATCTGTGTTTCTGAGAATATAATCGTCAAACAAGTCAACTCCGAGAGTGGGCAGATACATAAACACAACAAAAGCAATCAGCACGCCGAGCACAGCAGAAACAACTCCTACCGCCGCCATCATTTTTTCGCCTAAATGGTCATTTATCCATTTATCAAGTTTTGACATATCGGCTTCTTTTTCGTCCTCTGTCAGAGTTTTGTCAGCGGATTTCATCAAGTACTTGTAACCTGTTGCAAGTGATTCAATAAATGCCGCAATTCCCCTTATTATCGGCACGCCGAGAATTTTATATTTTTCCTTTAACGGGCGGTAACTTTCAAGTTCTGTTTCTATTTCGCCGCCAGGCAGCCTTACGGACATGGCGTTTCCCTTAGGGCCGCGCATCATTATTCCTTCAATCAGCGCCTGTCCGCCTATTGATGTTTTGTGCTTAGGTTTCAATTTATTTTCTCCTTGCTTTGTTATTTTTAGGTAAAACTATTACAGTCTGCGTTCCTTTGCCTATTTCGCTGGAAATAATCATTTCTCCGCCGTGAAGCCTGACAATTTCATCGGTTACGGCAAGACCTATTCCGCTCCCGCGCACGCTTTTATTAGCCTTATAAAATTTTTCCTTTACGCGCGGAAGGTCGTTTTTAGATATTCCGCAGCCGTTGTCGGAAATAATTATTTTCACGCAATCGCTAAGGTTTTCCAGAGAAACTTTGACAAATCCTCCGCTTTTATTATACTTGAAGCTGTTATCAATTATATTGACAAAAGCCTGTTTAAGCCTGTTTTTATCGCAGTTAAGTTTTATTTGGGACTTTGGTATATCGGTAATCAGTTCAATATGTTCCCTGTCAGAACGAGCCCTGAATACCTCTAATACCTCGCCTATTTCTTTCGTAATATCGGCTGACGCAATTTTAAGCGACATTTTTCCGCTTTCCATACGGGAAAAGTCAAGCAAATCCTCAACAAGTTCTTCAAGTCTTTCCGACTCGTTGACAATTACGGTCAAGCCTTTGTTTATAAGTTCCTCATCGCTTTTAGGCGCGGTTCTTATGGTTTCGCCCCAGCCTTTGATAGCTGTAAGAGGAGTCCTCAATTCATGGGAAACGGTAGAGATAAATTCGTTTTTCATCTTTTCGGTTTCTCCGATTTCCCTTACCATATCGTTAATTGTATCGCAAAGCTTTCCGATTTCATCGTTGTATTTGTGCTTGTCAATAAAGGCGTTGTAGTCGCCTTTCGCGATTTTTGAAGCGGTTTCGTTGATTTTTCTTACGGGTGAAATAATTGAGCGGATAAAAAACGCGCCTGAGGTTACAGCAAAGCCTATAAGGATTATTTCCAAAAGTAAAATAAATCCCCAGATTGAGTAAAGCTGTTTGTCAATATCTTCAAGGGAGATTATATACCTTACCGCTCCCGCTTCGGAATTGTCCGCCGATGGCAGAAGATATGACAGAGCCATAACCCTTTCTCCGCTCTGCATTTCGCCTATCCACTCGCCTTTGCCTGTTTCCCCTGCTTTTGCGTAAGAATAGTCCGGATAAGTTTCGCCTTCAACGGAAAAGCCGGTCGATGAGGCGACTACATTTCCGTTTCGGTCTATTACCCAGACTTCCATAATATTTTTATCGGAAAAGTTGTCTATAAATCTTCTCGCGAGACGGTTAAAATTTTCATCTGTCATAGGCGCGGAGGAAGTGAAATTGTAGAGCACCATTGATGTAGCGCGAGAATTAAGCGTCATTCTTACGGAATCGTAATACTGCGAGCGGAAGAAATAACCTATAAAAACGCCGATTGCAATAATTGAAATAATGATAACCGAAAGTACGGAAAACGCCCAGCGCTTGACTATGCTGTTTTTTATCATTGAATCACCGCCCGAAAATCAAGCCATCCATTTGTAACCCATACCCCAGACAGTAGTCAGCCGCTTTGGCTGTGAGGGCACATCCTCAATTTTATTTCTGAGTCTGTGAATATTGACATCAACAACTTTTTCATCGCCGTAATACTGGTCGCCCCAGACAAACTTTAAAATATCGCTTCTGTCAAGCGCGACATTGGGATTTGAGAAAAAGTATTCCATTATCTGAAATTCAACCTGCGTAAGCTCTATCGGCTCGCCGTTTTTAGTGAGAGTATGGCTTCTTAAATCCAGCACAAACTCATTTAAAGCAATTATATTTTCGGGCTTAGCCTCGGCGGGAGAATCAAAAGTAAGAGATACCCTCCTGTAAACCGCGTCAATCCGAGCCATAAGCTCCGACGGTGAAAACGGCTTTGTAACATAATCGTCCGCGCCTACCATAAGCCCGGTTACCTTATCCATTTCCTGCGTTCTTGCCGTAAGCATTATAATGCCTACCCGCTTGCTCTTGGAGCGTATATATTTGCAGACTTCAAGCCCGTCGATAACCGGCATCATTATATCGAGTATTGCGACATCGATTTCCTCGGAGTTTTCGTCAAATTTCTGTATAGCTTCCTCACCGTTAGCGGCTTCAATAACCTCATAACCGCTCCTGTGCAGGTTTATAACAACAAAATCTCTGATGGAGGCTTCATCTTCCGCAATCAATACACATTTCATAGCTTATCTCCTAATTATACAGCGAAAAGTGATTTTCAATAAATTCAGGCGTTACCCCGAAGCTTTCGCCGTAAGATGTAATTGAATATCCGAACACGGTCGCGCCGGAAGCGCTGAATTTTGTATAGCCGTAATGGTTGTCGTCCCAGTCAACATCGGTTACAGCCCTGATTGAGAACAACTCATTTGTCACAGTCATATTTTCGTCAAGGGCCCAAAAGCGAAGCGTGTAATTTTCGCGGTTATAAACCGCTGTTACTTTCGTCTCCCATTCATCCGGAAATTTAAAAAGATATCCGTATGAACTGTTTAAAACGCATTTAAAATCAACGCTTACGCTGTCGCCGTCAAGTTCGCTCCAAACGGTCAAATTAAGCGGAGCAGAATTTTGCGCGTCATCGGAAACGATTGTTGACGATTTCAGCTGTTCAAGAGAGGGAATTTCAATGATGCCGTCGCTGTCAATATCGCTGCAATATGTTCTTACATCACGGAGCATTTTAGACTCGTCGGCAAAAATCTCCTCCGTAAAAGGAAAGCTGATTGAAAAATCATCATGCTTAATTTTTATAACATCGGTAATAACGGCGGAATCGTTTATTGCTCCGTCAATATAAACTCTTGTGTAATTTGAATTACCGTCTATTACCGTGTCGGTGACTATATTTAAAATTTCAATCATTCTTGTCATGGAAAATTCCTTTGTAATTTTGACAGAATAATCGCTGTCAAACCCTATAAATTTTCCGATAGTAGTATTGGAAGATTTTGACAGGTCAACATTTACAAGCAATATTTCATCACTGCGGTCGTTGTTGAAATCCGCTACGAAAATATTTGAAAAGAGCTCGGATTTTATGAGAGCGGTTGATGTTTTATTGTAGCTGTAAATTGTCATTATACGGTTATTGCCGCCGCTGTAAACTGCCGAAGAACCCGCCAAAGCGGCGTCGGCAACATAAGTCCAGCACAGGATAATTTCAAGCGTGCCGTCACCGTTAATGTCGGCGAATGTTACGGAGTATATTTCATCTCCCTGACCTTTTATATTTGAAACAAGTTTCCATTCACCGTCAAATTTAAACACGCTTGCGCAGGCGTATTCATCAACCGACGGGTCCGAATAAAACACCAGAGCCTCGTCTGTTTCGTCATTGTCAATATCAAAAAGCAGATAAGACGAGCGGTTAACTCCGCTGAGCGGCGTTTTCATAACAACGCTCTCGCCGTTGTCAAGCGACTGTTCAAAGGCCTTTTGAAGAAGGCTGTTTTCACCGCTTAGCTTAGGCGGACGCATTAAACTGTCAACAGAGGAAAAGCTCATTTCACAGCCGGAAAGAGACAGGCACAACACCAGCGCAAGCGCTACCGCCGCAATTCTTTTAATCATTCGCAACACCTACTAAGGACTTATTCCACGGCGGACACCGTAACCTGTATATCGTATTTTCCGAAAGCCCAACAAAGGCTGCCGTCGCCTATTGTGACAGTACCCTGAACAGCGGTGGTGCTTTCGGAAATCGTCTTGTCCGCAGTATCAACGGAAATCTTAATATCGTCAACAGACAGATCTTCGAGGTCTTCCTCGCGGCCGATTACCGTTACGGTAATAGTTCTGGTCTGATTAAGGGAAACATCAAAATCGTCACGGTTGTTTGACAGCGTAATTGACGAAGCGGGAACTGAAAATGTTCTGAGCGACAAACCGGAAGCGTTGACGGTAACTCTGAAATTCCTTACAGAGTCGTTCATTATCTTAAAAGATGTTATTGTTGAAGCGTCAACATTAAAGGTATTATAGCTGTTCAGTATATCGGCAAAATCAATGGTGTCAACAACAACGGCTTTTGTTGTTTCAACTGTTTCAACCGGTATTGCGACTCTGAGAGAAGATGGAGAAACTGAGAAAGACAAAGGATTATTTATGTAGTATGACGGCGCGTTTCTGAACTCAACGGTTGTGGGCAATGTAACGACTTTAAGCACAGGCGCGGTCATTGTAATACTGTCGGAAGCGTTAATTTTTGAGTATTCAAGCTGTGAACCGTCATTGGTTACAAGAGTAACCGACGGGTCAAAAGTGGTAGTCTTTTCAAGAACAGAGTCAACGGCCGCCGTAGCGGTAACTTCTACAATTCGGTTAATCTCCGTAGCGGGACCGGACACATTGACAGATGTTACCGAGCATACCAGATCACCCAGAATACAGCCGTCCGGCACAATGGTTTCGAGGTCGGTATCAATCACGCCTTTAAGCGGCAGTTCAATTTCCTTATAAGTATCAAAATAAACCTCAATGTAATTTGAGGAAGCGCTTACAATGGTAAAATCATCTGAATTATCTGTCGCGCTCAGTTTTAACTGCAGTGTTTTGGTTCCGGGACTGTCAACATAATTAGTGTTTGCCTCAACGGTAATATCGTCGGCGGTAAGAGTTGAGATTATATATTTTTTGCCGGATACGGTCACATCAACCGTAAAAGAAGTCTCCCCGAAAATCTGAAGCCCCAGCTGCTGGGGAATGGTGTTTTCAAGGTTGATTTTTACGGGTACATTTGAAATAACCTGCTGCACCTCCGGGCTCTTCTCAATAGCGACCCAAAGCCAGATAGCAAAGGCTATAATTACGGAAATCGCAAGCAAAATCCTGTTGTTTTCCAATATATCGTTTAAAGAAAATTTCAAACGCTTTTTGTCAGTCTTCTTTTCCATTTTTTCTACCTCTGAAAATTCTCTTTATTTTTTTATCGGTTTTCTTATAGTCCTTTACAAAATTCTTCATAAGAATTTCTCTTAAATCTCCGTCGGAAATTCCTCTTTTGAGAACGCCCTTTTCGGCAACGGATATGGCGCCGGTTTCCTCGGAAACAACGGCTACTACCGCGTCGCTGCTCTCGCTGAGGCCTATTGCGGCACGGTGCCTTGTGCCCAGCTCACTGCTGAGTTCGTTGTTGTCGGTAAGAGGAAGTATGCAGCCTGCCGCGGCTACCCTGCCGTCTTTGATAATCGCGGCTCCGTCATGCATGGGCGCTTTCGGGAAAAAGATATTGCCTATAAGCTCAGTGGTTACAACCGCGTCAACCGCTGTGCCGGTTTTAATAATCTCGCCGAGCATGGTGTCTTTTTCAAAAACAATCAGCGCGCCGATTTTTTTGTCGCTCATATCCGCGCAGGCTCTGCAAACGCAGTTTACCGCGTTTCTTACATTTTCTTCAAGTAAATCGTCACTTCTGTTCCTGAAATTAAAAATGTTTATATTAGACACCGAGCTTCTGCCCATACTTTCAAGGGCGTGCCGTATTTCGGGAGAAAATATTACAATTAAAATCAAAAGCAGATTTCCGAAAACAAAGCTCATTATATACTCGCTCGCCTGCATATCAAGCAGAGAAACTATTACATAGAGAACTGCGAGCAGCAAAACGCCTTTCGCAAGCTGAATGGCTCTCGTTTCCCTTATCAGTTTAATAATGCTGTAAATTACAAACGCAACAAGCAATACATCAAGCAAGTCGCTAATTCTGTCAAATGAAAATACGGCTCTTTTAAATTCCTCAAAGCCCTCTGTCAGCGAAGCTAAAAACATTTTCCCACTCTTTTCATAAAAAAAATACAATATATTGCGAAATACGCCGCCTGAACAGCATATATATAATCACAATATATTGTATCACAACTTAATTTATTTTGCAATTTTTTGAACAGAATTTATTAAAAAATCTATATCGTTTTTATCGGTAAAAGCCGAGGGTGAAATTCTGACAGCGCCGGTGTCTTCGGTTTTCATCTTTTTGTGAGCCAGCGGAGCGCAGTGCAGGCCGGCTCTTACCGCTATTCCATCTTTTGAGAGCTGCTGAGCTGTTTCCTCGCTGTGCAATCCCTTAATATTAAAAGAGAGTATGGGCGCTCTTCTTATACCGTCAAAAAAATCGGTATAAATTATTACCTTGCCGTTACTTTCAATATTTTTCTGCAAATAGCGCATAAGCCTTGTCTCATGCCGGAATATATTTTCAACGCCCTTTTTATTGACAAAGTCAAAGCCTGCCGAAAGTCCTAAAATTCCCGGAACATTCGGCGTGCCGCTCTCAAAACGGTCAGGCAGAACTTCCGGCTGCCGAGGTGAAGCGGAATTGCTGCCCGTACCGCCCTCTAAGAGCGTATTCAGACGCACATTTTCTCCCAGCACCATAAAGCCGGTTCCAGCCGGAGCGTAAAGGCCTTTATGAGCCGCGCAGCACAAAATATCTATACCGTCATTCTGTATATCTATTTCCCGCACGCCGGCAAGCTGAGCAGCGTCCATAATAAACAGCAGATTATTTTCGTGCGCCGCTTCTGACAATGCTCTGTAAGGGGGAATAATACCGAAAACATTGGACGCGCCCGTACAGATGAACGCGACAGTATTTTTTCTTATACACTTTTTAAAATTATTGACTGTTGCCCGTTCGTCAGAAGCTACTTCCGCCACCGAAAAGTCACACATACCCATTTCTTTCAGCTTATATAGCGGCCTTAAAACAGCGTTGTGCTCAAGGTCTGAGATAACAAAATGAGAGCCGTTTCTTGCTAAACCTTTTACCGCCGTGTTTAGCGCGGCTGTGCAGTTCTGAGTAAAAATCACATTTTCACAATATGGCGAGTTGAAAAAAAGGGCTGCCTTTTTACGGCAGTTATAAATACTTTCGGTTGTGCGAATCGCCATTTCATAATCGCCTCTTCCCGCGTTGCCGCCGCAGGCTGTAAAAGCCGTCATAGCCGCCTCAGCAACGCTTTTGGGTTTGGGATAAGTTGTAGCGCTGTTATCAAGATATATCATTTAAACCATCTCATAACTTATATAGCGTATTCTGTTCAGGTCAAAGGCTGTTACTATTCTGTCAGGATTACCAGTAACGGTAAGCCGGTAGCCGCAGCCCTCATTTTTTGCCGGGCGGGGATTTTTTTTAACTTCCGCCCTTGCGCCGAGATTTTCGGCAACCTCTTTCGCCCGCATAGCGTAGGTTACAGAGGAAAATTTAAAAATCATTTTATTCATTAAAACACCACCCGATACATAATATGTCCGGCTGCTTATAATGACATATAAAAAAAGCGGCAAACGCCGCTTAAAAATTTTTAAATAAACTTTATTTTATCTTTCTGCTCGGTAATGCAAACGCAGTGCGCGGCAATACCTTCCAAAGCGCCGGTAAAGCCCAACCGCTCTTCGGTGGTAGCCTTGACGCTTACGGCGCTTAACTCAATTCCGATAACTCCGGCAATATTTTTTCGCATAAGGTCAATGTAAGGCGCAAGTTTAGGCGACTGCGCTATTACGGTCGCGTCAATATTGTTTACGGAAAAGCCCTTTGATTTAATCAGTTTTACCACTTCTTTTAAAAGAAGCATACTGTCGGCGTCCTTAAACCTGTCGTCATTATCGGGGAAATGCTTGCCTATGTCGCCCATAGCGCAGGCGCCGAGAAGAGAATCGCATACGGCGTGAAGCAAAACATCGGCGTCGGAATGGCCTAAAAGACCCGTTCCGCCGTTTTCGATTTCAACACCGCCGAGTATCAGCTTTCTGCCCTTTGTCAGGCGGTGAACATCATATCCGTGACCTATTCTAATCATTGCCGCGCCTCCCTTTAAGATACAGCGAAGCCAATTCTATATCCTGTTTAGTGGTAATTTTAATATTTTCGTAGTCGCCCTCGGTTAAAAACACTTTGACTCCCGCGGCTTCGGCTATCATACAATCGTCGGTTACGCGGTCATTAAGGTATTTCCCCGCAGCTTCAAGATAAAGCGATTTTTGAAAAACCTGCGGTGTCTGAACAAAGCGAAGAGAACCTCTGTCAACGGTTTTGACAACAAAGCCGTTGTCGTCAACGAGTTTGACCGTATCTTTTACGGCTACTGCGGGAGCCGCAGCGCCGTATTCAAAAGCGGCATTGATGGTTTCGGTTATAATTTTATCGGTAACGAGCGGACGCGCTCCGTCCTGCACGGCGATATATGTGCAGTCCTCAGGGCAGGCTTTAACTCCGTTTAAAACGCTTTCGCCCCTGTTTGTTCCGCCGGGCACAACAGCGCAAAGTTTGGAAAAGCCGTACTGATTTTTTATTTCGGTAATCTTTTCAATATCTTCCTGCCTTGCGACCGCAACTATATAATCAATTTGAGCGTTGTTCTGAAAAGACGATATACAGCGGGCAATGACAGGCATATTATCAAGAACCAAAAACTGCTTGTTAATTCCCCCCATACGGGTTGAATTACCGGCAGCCACAATTACCGCGCAGACTTTCGCGCGGCATTCTTTCTCGTTACTGCGTCCGTTCATAAAATCACCTTATAAAAGCGCCTCCACAGCGGCAAGTTTCGCGCAAAGGCAGAATAACTCCATAGCCTTTGAAAGCTCGGAATCAGAAGGATAAGTAGGCGCGATACGAATGTTTTTGTCGTCCGGGTCTTTGCCGTAAGGATATGTCGCCCCGACAGTAGTAAGCACAAGTCCCGCTTCTTTACAGAGTTCTCCGACTCTTTTCGCGCTGCCGACAGTTGTGTTGTAACTGATAAAGTATCCGCCCTTGGCTTTTCCCCACTCGCCTATTGAGGCAGGCGCAATCTCACGCTCAAGCGTATCAAGAACAATCTTGAATTTTGGTGCAATTACGGCGGCGTGTTTTTTCATGTGAGCGCGCAGCCCGTCAATATTTTTAAGATATTTAGCGTGACGAAGCTGATTGAGCTTATCATAGCTTATAGTCTGGAAATTAAGGCGCTTTTTGATTTCGGCTATGTTTTTGTCGGAAGCCGCTATTGCGGAAACGCCTGCGCCGGGGAAAGTAATTTTTGAAGTTGAAGTAAACTCAACGAAATAATCCTCAGTACCGTATTCACGGCAGGCTTCAAAAATATTGAGAAGCTTATCGGGGTCGTCGGTCAAATCGTGAATAACATAAGCGTTATCCCAGATAACCCTGAAATCTTTCGCTGCCGGTTTAAGGGCCGCAAGAGCTCTGACCTTTTCGTCGCTGTAAGTGACGCCGTCGGGATTTGAGTACTTAGGCACGCAGAACATGCCCTTAACCATCGGGTCACGGACAAGCTCCGCAATTTTTTCAACATCAGGTCCGTCTTTCTGCATTTCGACAGAAATCATTTCAACACCGAAAAATTCGGTAATGGCAAAATGGCGGTCATAACCGGGAACATTGCAAATGAATTTAACTTTTCCCTGTTTGCTCCACGGCTCGCAGCCGCCGACTCCCAAAAACATACACTGATTAAGATAATCATACATAAGATTAAGACTGGAAGCGCCGCCGACAATTATATTTGCGGGACTGACTTCAAGCACATCGGCAAAAAGCCGCTTGCACTCCGGTATGCCGTCAAGCACTCCGTAATTGCGGCAGTCAACGCCGTTTTCGGAACAGCATTCTTCAGGCGTTAAAACACATTTGAGCATATCCGCGGACAGATTAAGCTGCTCGGCGCCGGGTTTGCCCCTTGACATATCAAGTTTAAGTGATAGAGCCTTATATTCTTCATATTCCTTTAAAAGCTCAGCTTTCAGATTTTTGAGCTCGTTTTCGCTCATATTTGCATAATTCACGCAAATTCCTCCTAAATCCGTACTGCACTATATTCTATAACATAAAAGCCAAAAATGCAAGTTAAAAAAATTTAAACTGCAAAATTTGTAGCTTTGTTTGCGAAACAACAGGCTAAAATGAATAATTTTGTAATAAATTAGCCAACATTCACAGAATTACACACAAAACAACGCGATTGAAAAGAAAATAAATATGTGTTATTATAATTATAGAATTTTTTTCGGGAGATGTTAAAATATGGAAATTCTCAAATTAAAGCCTGTTTTTAAAGATTATATCTGGGGCGGCACAAGGCTTAAAACCGATTTTGGCTTTGACTCCCCTCTTGAAAAGCTTGCCGAGGGCTGGATGCTCTCATGCCACAAAGACGGCGAAAACGAAATTTTAAACGGGAAATACAAAGGCAAAACATTAAGCGAGGTACTTAATCTGAACAGAGATTTTCTCGGCGAAAACGGCAAAAAATTTGAGTATTTTCCTATTCTTATAAAGCTGATAGACGCTAAAAACGATTTGTCGGTACAGGTTCACCCTGACAACGACTACGCCATGAGAGTTGAGCATGAATACGGAAAAACCGAGTGCTGGTACATACTCGACTGTGATGAAAACGCCGAGCTTATTTACGGCTTTAACAGGAAAATCGGCAGTGATGAATTCAAAAAGAGAATTGCGGACAATACTTTTCTTGAAACAGTCAACAAAGTAAAAGTCAAAAAAGGCGATTTGTTTTTTATAGAAGCGGGCACTCTGCACGCTATCGGCAAAGGAATACTCCTTGCCGAAATTCAGCAAAATTCAAATACCACCTACCGGGTATATGACTACGGCAGGCTGGGCGCTGACGGCAAGCCCCGTCAGCTTCATGTTGACAAAGCGGTTGATGTTACAAAATGCGAGCCTCCGAAATACGGTACAGACCCCATAGGAGAAGAAAAAGTTTTTGAAGGTTACAGCGCCCGTCTTTTGATCGAATGCGAGCTTTTTAAAGTTGAAAGCGTAAAGATAACCGACGCATACAAAGGGCTTTGCGCCGGCGAATCTTTTGTCTCCGTGCTTGTTATCGGCGGTGCAGGAACTGTTGACGGCGAGACTGTGAAAAAAGGCGACAGTCTGTTTATCCCCGCCGGATACGGAGAATTTACCGTAAAAGGCAGGCTTGACCTAATTTTGACAAGAGTTTAAAAACGGTATTGACAATTTCTTTAACAGTGTTATAATTTTTTCGTACAATATAATAATTAGTTGTCTTCAGGGCGGAGTGAAATTCTCCACCGGTGGTAAAAGTCCACGAGCCTTTCGGCCGAACGGGTGTAATTCCCGTACCGACGGTATAGTCCGGATGAAAGAAGACGCAGTTGCTGCGCTGTTTTTCCGCCCTGCTTTTTTAGCAGGGCTTTTTCTGTTTGACAGCTAATAAATTCTGAAAGGAAATGATATTTATGTCAAACAAACGAAACAAAAAGATTTTTTCGGTAACCGTTACCGCGGCCATGACAGCCATAGCGACAGTTATTTATATGGTTTTTCCGGAAATCAACATTATTCCCGGAGTCAGCTATATGAAAATTGACTTTTCCGATTTTCCCGCAGTTTTAACGGGAATAGTATTCGGGCCTGTTCAGGGAATACTTGTGGAGGTAGTTAAAAATATCATACACCTTTCAAAAACAACCACCATGGGTATCGGCGAGATAATGAATGTAATCGTAGGCGGCGGGCTTGTCCTTTCAATGTCGCTCTTTTTAAAGCTTTTTTCAAAAGTTTTCAAAGAGAAAAAGTTTTCGGCAAAGACTTATCTGCTCTCCTGCCTTATTACAATAGTCATTACCATTGCGCTCGGCTGGCTTGCGAACCTTATTTTTACACCCGTATTTTACAAGCTGATGGGAATACCGCTCGTCAAAGCGACTTATCTTGCCGGAGTATGGGGTTCGACCGCGCTCAACACAGTAAAAGCCGCGTTTAATTTACTTCCGTTTTATCCGGTATATTTAAGCGTTGAAAAAATTGTAAAAAAATACAGCATATAGTTGACTTTAATCATTATTGTGATAAAATATATAAGAATTAAATAATTTCCTTATGCAGAGTGGTGGAGGGACCGGCCCTTTGAAGCCCGGCAACCTGCTTTATAGCAAGGTGCTAATTCCTGCGGATTTTCCGAGAGATAAGGTTGTTTTTACAGCACCCTTTCGGGTGCTTATTTTTTTGGAGGCGAAATTTATGGCAAAATATCTTTTTACATCTGAATCGGTAACCGAGGGACATCCCGATAAAATATGCGACCGTATTTCAGACTCGATTCTTGACGCGATGATTAAAGAGGACCCCCAGTCAAGAGTTGCGTGTGAAACAACCTGCACAACCGGACAGGTTCTTGTTATGGGTGAGATAACCTCAAAAGCGAATGTTAATATTCCGGAAATCGTAAGAAAGGTTATCTGCGACATAGGATATGACAGCAGCGAAAAAGGTTTTGACGGCAACACCTGCGCCGTGCTTGTTGCTTTGGACAAGCAGTCGGCCGACATAGCGCTGGGCGTTGACAAATCACTTGAAGTAAAAAGCGGTGAAGACGACGAGTATAACCTTAACGGCGCCGGCGACCAGGGAATGATGTTCGGCTACGCCTGCGATGAAACCCCCGAACTTATGCCGATGCCGATTTCTTTGGCAAACAGGCTCGCTGTTCAGCTTACAAAAGTAAGAAAAGACGGCACGCTCCCCTATCTTCGTCCGGACGGCAAGACTCAGGTTACTGTTGAATATGACGAAAACAGAACCCCGTTAAGAATAGAAGCGGTTGTTGTTTCCTCACAGCACAGCGCCGACACCGAGCTTTCAAAAATCCGCGAAGACATCAGAAAATATGTGATTGACGCTGTTATTCCTCAAAACCTTGTTGACGAAAACACGAAATATTTTATAAACCCCACCGGTCGTTTTGTAATAGGCGGTCCTGCCGGCGACAGCGGACTCACGGGAAGAAAAATAATAGTTGATACATACGGCGGATACTCGCGCCACGGAGGCGGAGCTTTTTCCGGCAAAGACCCGACTAAGGTTGACCGCTCAGCGGCTTACGCGGCAAGATATGTCGCTAAAAACATTGTAGCGTCAGGTCTTGCAAAGAGATGCGAAATACAGCTTGCCTACGCAATAGGAGTAGCAAAACCCGTTTCAGTTATGGTTGACACATTCAATACGGGCGTTATAAAAGATTCTGAGCTTGCCGGGATTGTATCAGAGGTGTTTGACCTTCGTCCTGCCGCGATTATTGATACCCTTGATTTAAGAGAACCCATATACGCTCCCCTTTCCGCTTACGGTCATGTGGGCAGAACAGACCTTGATGTTAAGTGGGAAAAAACCGATAAAGCCGAAGAATTAAAAAATTTCTTGAAATAAAAGAAAATTTTTTCAAAACCTTAAAAGTATAATGCATTTTAAAATACTCATAATAATCTTGCGGAAAGATAAAGCCTCAATCGGACATATCTTTACTGATGCTATTATTAAGGAGTGAAAAGGAATGCTTGACAGAATTTCATTGATTCTCGTTGTAATCGGTGCTTTGAACTGGGGCGCAATAGGACTTTTTCAGTTTGACCTTGTTGCGTGGATATTCGGCGGACAGAGCGCAATTATAAGCCGTATAATTTACACGGTTGTAGCACTTGCGGGAATTTGGTGCTTGTCGCTGTTATTCAGAGAAAATGAAGTTTTATCGTCCGACAGTGAATAAAGCAATAAATAAAAAGTAAAAGCGGAAAGAGCGTTCTTTCCGCTTTTATTTTACTGTAAGTTCCTTAACGATATCTTCATCGGGAGTGACAAATACGGTTTTGTAAGTTGTATAAATCACCTTTCCCGGAAGCGCGCCGTTAGGCTTTTTTACATTTTTAACTTCCGTATAATCAACAGCAACAGAAGAGGATTTCTGCGCCTTGCTGTAATAAGCCGCAAGCACAGCCGCCTGAAATACGGCTATTTCGGACACGGGACGGCTGTTTTCCGAAACAATTATCACATGAGAGCCGGGCTGTTTTTGAACATGAAGCCAGATATCGTGGTTTTTCGCTGTTTTTAAAGTGAGATAATCGTTCTGGACATTATTTCTGCCGACCAAAATCTTAAAACCGTCTTCTGATACAAAATTCAGAGGAGGAAGCTGTTTTTCCTTTTTGGAATTTTTTGTCTTTTTCTGCTTTAAATAGCCCTCTTTTTCAAGCTCGGCGCGTATTGCCGCAATTTCGCTTTCGGTTTCCGCCCGTGAAAGGGCGTCAAGCACCGAGTCAAGGTAAATTAGCTCCTGCTCGCCCTGTTCAATAAGCGAGTGCAAAAGCTTTTCGGCATTCGCGGCTTTTTTATATTCCTTATAATATTTCTGGGCGTTCTGCTGAGCGGTAAGCGCCGGGTTTGCCGGTATTTTTATAACGCTGTTGTTTTCGTAATAGTTTTCAACCTCATAAACGGAGGATTTCTCGGTCAGCCGGTACTGATTAGCCGTAATAAGTTCCGCATATATCCTGAGCTGTTCACGGTTTTCGCTTTTTTCAAGTTCAAGCTTACGGTTGTTTATTTTTCTTGAAGTGCGCTCAACCGCGCTGCCGAGAATTTTAAACAAATCTCCGGCTTTACGCTTAATTCTTAACTGACGGTCACGCTCAAAATAAAAGTCGTCAAGAAGCTCGCAGAATGTCTGATAATTCCGCTTTATCAGCGTTTTTCCGTACTGTCTTATATCGGTAAAGGAAAAATCAAAGGGCGTGCTTTTGTCCTTTAAAAGCATTTGAGGACGGGGCGTTGTCATTATCTGTTCTTTTAATAAGCCAAGCTCAGAAGCGAGTCTTTCACGCTCGATAGGCAAAAGCTTGTCAGCCTCTTTGTCACCGAAAACAGTTCTGTAAGCAATCTCCCTTGCGACTATTGGAGAAATGCCGTCAACGCTGTCAAGAACCGCCTTTGATAAAAGCGCGTTCTTCGAAACTACGCTTGAAACTATTAAATCGCCGTCCGTTTCCAATATGTCAGATTTTTCTTTTGAGAAAGGCTCTTCATATTTAAGCCCGGGCAGAATTTCGCGCGAATTTGCAGAGCTTTCCTCAACGCGCCTGAGCGCGTCAATAATCACATATTCGTTGTTACAGAGAATAATATTGCTTTTAGGCCCTAAAATTTCGCAGATAAGATGGTATTTTGTTCTGTCGCCTATTTCGGTAGTACCCGAAAAGTCAAACACCAATATTCTGTCTTTTCTTATCTGGCGTATATCTTCCAAAACCGCTCCGACCAGCAGCTTCCTTATAAGCATGCAAATCATAGGCGGTACTTTTGGGTTTTCCTGAGCGTATCTTGTGAGATGAATGCGGGGACTCTGCCCGTCGCAGGACAAATAAAGCCTGTACGCGCCTGTTCTTGTACGGAAAATTATCACCAGTTCATTTTTCGAGGGCTGATGTATTTTTTCAATTTTCGCGCCGGTTATATATTTTTTCAGCTCGTTGTTTACGAGCATTAAAGTAATTCCGTCTAAAGCCATAGTATATTTACATTAAGCAAACGGGCGATTTTTGGTCGGCCCTTATGCATTCTATATCTTCAAAGTTTTTTTCCACAAGCGAAGCGAGAATTTCCACAGCGGGAAACTCTGTTTCAAAATGACCTGCCGCTGCAAGAGTCATACCGTAAACATCGGCGTCAAGAAAATGGTGATGTCCCGCGTCACCCGTAACAAGAGCGTCACAGCCGAGATTATGCGCTTCTTCAAGATAACCGGCTCCGCCTCCGCACAAAACCGCAGCTTTGTAAATGGTTTTGCCGTTTTTATTATATCTTACATCGGCGCCGAGGGATTTCTTAATTCCTTTAACAAATTCCACCGGTGTAATTCCCTCTTTAAACTCTGCGATATTAAAAAGAGAGCCGTGCTGTCTGTAAAATCCTGAAAGGCCCAGCTTTTCGCAAAGTGTATCGTTGACACCGCCATTGGCAAAATCAAAATTTGTATGGGCGCAGATTACCGACAGGCCGTTTTCAATCAAAGAATACACCAAGCTGTCTTTTAACACGCTTGAAACAGGCTTAAAAATCACAGGGTGATGTGTAACTATAAGCTGAGCGCCTGATTCAGCCGCTGATTCAATTATCTGCGAAGTTGCGTCAAGCGCAAAAACGGCCTTTGTCACTTTCTGCCCGGGATTACCTGCAAGAAGTCCCGGATTATCCCATTCCTCAGCGGTATCAAAGGGAACGAAAGAGTCAATTAAATTATATACATCTTTTACTGTCGGCATATATCCATCTCCTTACGCCTTATCAATATACCTATGAATTTCAAGAACGAGTTTTTCCAGTTCAACGGTATTCTTTGAAGCCGCTTTCAGCGCGGCAAGCTTTTTTTCATATGCTGCCGCTGTTTTTAGAATATATCTGCGGCTTAACTCGTCGGAATTATTTACAAGCGAGCCTAAAACGCAGTCAGCTTTACTGTATTCTATGACCCTGCCCGAATAATAAGCGCTGAGCGCAATATACAGTTTATCCCCGTCGGCGGCGGCAACCTCGCGGTCTATGTAAAATCTGTTGTCAAACAGCGTTTTTCTCAAATCCTCGGCATGAGTCATCGGTTGCAGCACAAGATGAGTTTCAGGACTTTTAAGCCATGCGGTACGCCTTATAAAATCAGCTATTAAAAGTCCGCCCATACCGCAGACCGCAATTTCACGCACTTCCCCCTCTTTAAAGGAGTTAAGCCCGTCCGAAAGCCTAAGCTCAATTTTATCTTCAAGTCCGTACTGTGAAACAGTTTTGCGAGCATTGTCAAGCGGGCCTTTTCTTACATCGGCGGCAACCGCTCTGCGAGCCTTATTATTCCCGATAAGATACACCGGCAGATAAGCGTGGTCTGTACCTATATCGGCTATACAATCGCATTTATTGACAAGCGAAGCTACTGCCGAAAGTCTGTTATCAAGCTTCATCTGAACACCTTAACAAAATCCCCCTTAAAAAGGGGGATTAAAATTATTTTTCTGTGTTTGACGCGATAAACTCATTTAATCCGGCAACAAACTCGTCGGGGTCAACGCCGTGGACAAGGCACGCCTGCTCAACGGTTTCGCCTCTTGCCGAAGGACAGCCGAGGCAGTGCATTCCGAGATTTAAAAAGAACGGAATAGTTTCTCTCGCGTTGTCAAGGATTTCTCCTATATTCATATCTTTTGTTACAGTAAACATATTATTACTCCTTTGAAACTGAAACTTCCAGTTTTTTGTCATTAACCGCAAACTCTTTGGTAAGGTCTGCTTCAATAGCGCTGTTGAACACAAGCGAGTCCGCAAGAAGTTCGCTCATAATATAGTCCTTTTTCTCGGTTAAAGCGGAGAGAATAAATTCGTCCTCAACGCTTACGGAAACCCTGACGCGCTGTTCAACCTGATAACCGGCTTCTTTTCTTATAAGCTGGCACTGACGGATTACATCGCGCACAACGCCTTCTTTTAAAAGGGTTTCGGTAAGAACTACATCAACGGCTACCGCGCCTGCGGAAAACTCAGCCGACACAATACCTTTTTTGGTCTTGTTCATAACCGTGAATATTGACGGCTCAAACTCGCCTTCCCAGCCGGGTACAGTTACTTTCGCTCCCTGCTCAGCCGCGCAGGCAAGAGCTTTCATCTGCTCATCGTCAAGTTCTTCAAGAGTCTGCTTCATCTTGTTGACATTCTGTTTAAGAACAGCTCCGGCAACTTTGAAGTTAACGGCAAGGTATTTGTCCTCAAGCTCGTTCACATCGCTGAGATATTCAATAGACTTGATGTTAAGCTCATCGAGAATATTTTTCTCAAAAGTCCTGATTTTATCCGCAGTATCACCATCACAGCAAACAAAAAGCTTATTAAGAGGCTGACGCACCTTAATCTGCTGCTCGTTGCGAAGGCGCATAGCTACCGCGATTACTTCACGGGCAAGTGCGGTTTTCTCAATAATCGAGTTATCTTCAAAGCCCTCGGTAACAGCCGGCCAGTCGCTGAGATGTACTGACTCGGGAGCGCCGGGAAGAACTTTTTTTATAAGATTCTGCCAGATGTACTCAGTCATAAATGGAATTACGGGAGCCATTATCTGAGTGCAGGCTTTAAGAGCGGTAAACAAAGTCCAGTAAGCCACCATCTTGTCCTGCTCATCGTCAGTTTTCCAGAAACGGCGGCGGTTTGTTCTGATATACCAGTTGGAAATATCGTCGGCAAACACCTCAAAGTCCTTAACAAGCACATAGACCTTATAATCGTCCATACTCTCGGTGGCTTTTTTAATGAACTCGTTGGTTCTGACAATCAGCCATTTATCGGTAGGACTCATAAGCTCCGGGTCGGGCTTATAGTTTGAAAAATCAGGCTTGTCAAGCTGAGCGTAGGTGTCGAAGAAAGTATATATATTCCAGTAGGAAAGCATTTTTCTTCTGGCCTCATCGCCCAGATTGTAACCGAAGCGCACATCGTTTGAGTTCGGAGCGCCCGCATACAGATAACGGACTGTATCCGCACCGATTTTTTCAGCCGCTTCGTCAAATTTAATCATAAATCCGGTTTTTGAGAACTTTGTGCCGTCCTCGGCAACAACCGTACTGTTTGTGAGGACCCGCTCATAAGGCGCTCTGTCTTCAAGCACAACGCTCATAAAGAGCATTGAATAGAACCACAGGCGGACCTGCTCGTGCATTTCGGTAACCCACTCGGCAGGGAAATTCTTTTTCCACTGCTCTTTATCGGAAAAATATCCGAAGGTTGAGAAAGGCACAATGCCGGCGTCAAGCCAAACATCGCCGATTTCGGTAACGCGCGATACGGGTTTGCCGCACTTGGGGCACTTAATCTGAATTTCGTCAACCCAAGGTCTGTGAAGTTCAGGCAGAGCGTCAACCTTCGCCGGGTCAACGGCAAGGTCATGAAGCTCCTTGCGTGAACCGACAACGGTTACATGGCCGCAGTCGCAGGGATAGAAAGGAAGCGGCATACCGTAGTAACGCTTTCTTGAAATGTTCCAGTCGCCCATATTGGTAAGCCAGCCATGCATGCGCTTTCCGTTTGAGGCAGGCTCCCATTTTACGGAGTCGGCAGCCTTCATAAGGCGGGGTTTAAGCTCCTCGGTTCTGATATACCACGCGGGCACAAGTCTGAATACAACCTCAGACTTGCAGCGCCAGCAAACAGGATAGCTGTGCTCATGGGGTTCAACTTTGTAAAGTTTGTTATCGGCTTTAAGATGTTCAAAAACCTCGTCGGCAATAGTGTGGCTGTCCTTGCCGCTCATCCAGTCAAATCCGTCAAGGTAAATACCAATATCGTCAATGGGCATTACTTTGGGAAGCCCCAGTCTTTCACCCAGTTCAAAGTCCTCAATACCGCAGCCGGGAGCAATATGAACAACGCCTGTACCCTCATCGGCGGCAACATCTTCCCACGCTACGATTTTGTGGTCAATATCCTTCTGAGCGGGAATTGTGTTAAAGCAGGTTTCGTAATGAAGCCCTACAAGCTCGTCGCCTTTAAAGGCTCTTAAAACTTCAAGCTTGTCGTCGCCCAAATGTCCTATTGCGTTTTTAGCAAGGATTATAGTCTGCTCGTCGCTCCTGACTTTCACCTCAACATAATCAATCTCGGGGTTTACAGCCAGAGCAACATTGGAAGAAAGAGTCCAGGGCGTAGTTGTCCAGACAAGAATTTTTGAATTAAGTTCCTTAACGGGCAGTTTAAAATACACCGAATTGTGAGTCATCAGCTTATAAGAACCGGTCATCTCATGCTCAGAAAGAGATGTTCCGCACCGAGGACACCAGGGCATAGGCTTATACTCGCGCTGAATCCAGCCGTTTTCATCGCACTTTTTAAGGAAATACCAGATACCGCCTATATTTTCATCGGTATTGGTGTAATAGGAATTTTCCCAGTCCATCCATTGACCGAGACGCTTTGACTGTTCGGTAATAATTCCCGAAAAATGCTTTACACGGTCTTTACAGGCCTGTGTAAACTTGTCCATTCCGTATTCTTCAATATCCTTTTTAGTTTTAAATCCGAGCTGTTTTTCGACCTCGACCTCAACCCAGAGTCCCTGCGAGTCAAAGCCGTTCTGACGGCGGCAGTCATAGCCGCGCATTGATTTATAGCGAATAAAAATGTCCTTAATACTTCTGCCCCATGCGTGGTGAATACCCATGGGGTTATTGGCGGTAATAGGTCCGTCAAGGAAACGGAACATTTTATTGCCCTTATTTTTGGCAACCAGCTTGTCATAGTATTTCTCTTTTTCCCAAAGCTCCATTACCTGATGCTCAAGGTCAACAAAGAGATTTTTCTCTTCTGCCACTTTATTGTCCACCTTTCAAGTGAAATATACCTAAAATACAACAGATATATATTATACACTAAACAAGTAAAATTTCAAGTGATTTGGGCAAAATAATAGGCTTACACCGCTGTAAATTACTTTTGACTCATATATTTTTTCTTTGTGGCAAGGCCGCCTCTTATATGACGCTGAGCTTTATTGATTTCAAGCACCTTTCGCACCTGCCCGTAAAGTGACGGGTCAACTTTTTGAAGCCTCTGCGAAACATCCATGTGCACCGTACTTTTGCTTATGCCGAAAACTTTTGCGGTCGCGCGAACTGTCGCGTTATTCTCTACTATGTATTCTCCGAGCATTGACGCCCGTTCTTTCACAAGATAATTCAAAATAAACCCTCCTTGTCAGTTACTTAAATATATGACTGATAAAAAGGGTTTATACATAAAAAAGCAGGCGCAAAGCCTGCTTTTTCTTAAAGGGTATTCTGAATTTTATTTATCAGCGACTTGTTTCTGGTTGCGGAAATATTGTTGATATAAAGCACATCTTTTACATTATTGTCTTTTACGAATTTTGATACGCTGCCCGTATAGTATCTGTAATCAATAACATAAATCTTGCTGTAATTCTCAACAAGGAAAGGCACAAAAGCGTTTCCGAAGGATTCTTTGACCACTGCTATTGAGGAACCGTCGGTTATATCCGGGTTGGTAATTTCCGTAAACGGGTTGTCGCCGCCGATAAAGGCGCTGTATTTTATTGAAGCCGGATATGCTGACACATCATTTACAATCGGCCAGTTAATCTTTTCACCCTTAACAGTTGTGTAAACCATAGTAGCGTTCTTATTAGGCTTATACGCCGTCAGAGTATCAGGATTTGATTCAAGCACGGGCAGCTTACCGGTATCGTTATAAAAGCTGCCCAAAAATCCCGGATAATCAACCTTTGTGTATTTATCAAGCGAAACGGCAGTGATGCCGCTGGCTTTCGCGTACTGAGTGTAGGCGTAATATGCTCCGAGAGCTGTCCAGTGATGGTCGGTATTGTAATAAATATATTCCCTACGGTGGCTCATAAGCGTGTTATATATATTTACCTTACCTACATCGTCGCTTATACCGCTGTACATATAATTTATGGCTTTTTCCTGGTCGGAACTGTTAATGGTGTTTTTAAAGTTATCCGGCAGGGTGATTCCTATACTTGTCGGAACAACCATTACATAAAGATTTGCAGAGTCCTTTAATGAGGACGAAAGTTTGTTAATGTTAGTAATATACCTGTCAGCCTGGTCTTTGCTGAAATTGTAATATTCATAGCCTATATCACCCATTACGAAAACGGCGCCGAGACTTTGAGTATCAACATCTTCAACTATATATTCCTCGGTGGGCGGCTCGCTTTCCTCCTCGCTTTGCGGCTCGGTTTCCTCAGGTGGTACATATTCGTCGGGAATGTCGTCACCGGCTACCACCTCGCCGTGAATTTCGGCGTCATTTATTCCGAACATACTTTTAAATTTAGAATTTAAGCCTACGAGACTCTCTCTTCCGGGATATGTGTCCGAATACCAATTTCCCAACTCATGAAAATAGTTACCGCTGAAAAAGCTCTCAAAGGAGAACGCTGGGAACTCGGCAAGGTTTCTTTTTTCCGATTCGGAATAATCCGGTCTGAGAGGAATTATCAGTCCTGTCACCGCAAGCGTTACAATCGTCAGAGTAAAAACCAGAAGCTGAGCCAGATATCCTTTAATTTTAATCTTTTTAAAAGTTGTCTTTTTCATATTTTTCACCCGTCAGAACTGGAAGTACAGGAATGGATTGTAGCTGTTGCCTACAATGCTTATCAATGAAACAAAAATCAGCGCAGCAGGCGCCGCCGCCGTAACTGCGGTACTAACCGCACAGACAGCTTTGCTTTTAAGCGACAGCTTTTCTGTAATTGCCCCGAGAATTTTTATAACCGGAAGCGAAGCTATAACCGCGGCTATTATAAAGAAACAGTTGTTTTTAAACAGCGTTGATGCCTCAAAAGAAGCGAATGAGTTACCGTTTAAGCAGAACATTCCTTTGAGCACTGCCGCCATAACACCGGTATTTTCAAATTTAAAGAGAACCCAGCCGAAATATACAACCAAAAGAAGATACAGATTGGGGATTACCTTGAGCTTTTTCAGTTTCTTTCCCAAAAACGCTTTTTCAAAAGCTATAAACACAAAGAAATAAAGTCCCCACAAAACATAGTTCCAGCTCGCTCCGTGCCACAGTCCCGTAAGTCCCCAGACTACAAACAGATTAAAATAAGTCCTTAACTCCCCTTTTCTGTTGCCGCCGAGGGGAATATAGACATAATCCCTGAAAAACGAGCCTAAGGAAATATGCCATCTGCGCCAGAATTCAGACACGCTTTTTGACATATAGGGATAATCGAAGTTTTCTTTATAATAAATTCCTATCATTCTGCCCATACCTATTGCCATATCGGAATAGGCTGAAAAATCAAGATAAATCTGAAGGGAGAACAAAAGCATGCCAAGCCACAGCGAAACGGCGGACTTTGAAGCGACAAAGGCGACCGCTTCGCTTGTATTAACAACTGAATCCGCGGCTACAAGCTGTTCAAAAAGCTTGCCGCAGGTATTCGCGAGCACCGCTTTTTTCGCAAGACCTATGCAGAAACGGTTAATTCCCTTATTTATATCATAAATGCTCGGCTTGCGGGCAAGCAGGCGCTCCTCAACATCTTTATAGCGCACAATGGGGCCGGCTATGCACTGGTGAAAAAGACTCGCATACAAAAGGACAATATAAAACTTTTTCTGCGCGCGCACATCGCCGCGGTAAACATCGATTACATAAGATAAAAGCTGGAAGGTGAAGAACGAAATACCTATCGGCAGCGCAATCTGCGGAACATTTTCGGGAAAGCCGAAAATGCTGTTTATATTGGTAAGCGCAAAAGTACCGTATTTGAAAATTCCTATAAGCCCGAGATTCACCACGCAGGCAAGCACCAAAAGCAGCTTTTTTAACCGAGATATTCTTTCAATCAGCAGGGCGAAAACCCAGTCGGCAAACGCCATAAACAAAAGCAACAGTATATGTACCGGTTCGCCCCATGCGTAAAATATTAGGGAGAAAACCAGCAGTACAATATTTTTCGATTTTATATCTCCCGCCAAAAAGTAAAAGAACATACAAAGCGGGAAAAACAGCAACAAAAACGGCAGGCTTACAAATACCATTTCTTAAATCTCCTCAACTAACTCCAAAATACCGCTGTCAATGGGGTTACAGATATAAACCTCATCATATTTTTCTTTTAATTTCAAATAGCATTTCTGAGCTTTTTCGTCGTCCGAAAACAGGCCGAAAACCGTAGGTCCGCTGCCGCTCATACATACAGCGTCCGCCCCGAATTTGCGCATTATACCCTTTATATGCGGTCTTTTGGGCACTTCTACCGCCTGTTCAAAAACATTGGCGCAGAGCGAACAGATTTTTTCATAATTCCCCGTGGAAACCGCGTCAATCATTGAAACCCTGTCAAGATGCCTTACCCTTGTCAGACTGTCAAACATAGCGTAAGCCTCAGGTGTTGAAACCTCCTGCTGCGGTTTTGCGAGCACTATACGGCAGCCGCCGAGCGTATTTACCCTCGCTATAACGTTGCCCGTGCCGAGAGCCACCGCCGTTCCGCCCGTCAGGCTGAAAGGAATATCCGCGCCGACCCTTTCGCCGATTTTTGAGAGCTCAAAATCAGTCAGATTAACGCCGTAAATCTTGTTAAGGCAATAGAGAACAGCGGCGCCGTCAGCGCTTCCTCCCGCTATTCCGGCGGCAAGGGGTATATTCTTTTTAATTGTGATTTCGACAGAGTATTCCTTGATTTCGAGCTCTTTAAAAAACGCTTCTGCGCACTTATAAGCTATATTCCTGCTGTCACAGGGTACATTCCTGTTATCGCAAAAAATTTTTATGCCGCCTGACTCGCTTTTTTCGACGCTGACTTCATCGTACAAATCAACCGACTGCATAATCATAAAAAGGCTGTGATAGCCGTTATCAAGTTTTTTCAGAATATCAAGCATCAAGTTTATTTTGGCGGCAGCCTTAACCTTCATTTTTTAACCCTCGTCTTCTATTTTCATAAGCATTGGCGTGCGTTTCTGGAAAAACGCGATATTTTCAAATCCCGCCTTATACGCGGCGTCATAAGCCTTATCAATGCCGGCGGCCAAATGCTCCGCGTAGTGCGCGTCAGAGCCGACGGTAATGTATTTACCGCCGAGTTCCTTAAAACGCCTGATAACATCAATTTCGGGCTGGAGTTTGCTAAGCGGCTGCCTTAAAGCCGCCGTATTTATTTCAAGCGCCTTGTCTGACTTAGCCGTAAGTTTAAGAATTTCATCAATCTGATTTTTAAAATTATTCAAATCAACGGTAATATTTGCCTTTGAATAAAAATATCTGAGCGGATATGTAAGATGAGCCACAACATCAAAATGTCCCCATTTAAGCATTTCGATTATTTCGTCAAAATATTCTTTAAGGTCGGCAAGAGCTTCTTCCTCGTTAAAATTTTCCATAAAATAAAAATCTTCCCTGCCGCGCAGATTATGAACCGAGCCTAAAATCTGGTCAAAATCAAAGTGTGAGATTATATCGTCAGCCGTTGCGGTATCGTATGCCGGCTGCCCTAACTCAATGCCGTTTAAAACAATGAGTTTTCCTCTGAAGGCGGAGCGGACTTTTGAAATCTCAAAAAATCCCTGAAGCACTCTTTTGGGATAACCCTTGTCTGTTTTGAACTGGTCAATTTCGCAATGGTCGGTAAACGCGACCGCTCTGAGGTCAAGAAATTCCGCCTTTTCGCAGATAAAAGTCGCGGAATGATTTCCGTCAAACGAATTGTCAGTATGCACATGTAAATCAACAATATTTTTATACATTTCATTACCTCCGCTATACCCTTAAATTCTACTACATTACGGCTTTTCTTTCAACCGAAATTAAAACTTTTTTTAAGTTATTTTATAAATATATTCACATTTATATTTTTTTGTGTTAAAATACCGGTATATTTTCACGGAGGTCGATTTAATGAGAGCGATTATAACGGTAGTAGGTAAGGATATGGTAGGTATTCTGGCAAAGGTTTCCTGCGTCTGCGCCGAAAGCAATGTCAATGTAATCGAGGTTACGCAGTCAATACTTCAGGATATGTTTTGCATGATAATGCTTGTTGACTGTGAAAAATGCTCGGTTGACTTTACTGAATTTTCCGATAAGGTTACGAAAATTGGCGAAGAAATGCCTCTTTCAATCCATGTAATGCACGAGGAAATTTTCAACTCCATGCACAGAATTTAACAGAGGTAAACTGCGATATGATTAACACCCACGATATACTTGAAACTATAAATATGATTCAGGATGAAAATCTTGACATACGCACCATAACTATGGGTATTTCGCTTCTTGACTGCTGTACCGGTGACGCAGTATCAACCTGCGGCAGAATTTATGAAAAAATTGCCCGCAAAGCCGAACATCTTATAAAAGTCGGAGAAGATATTGAAAAGGAATACGGTATTCCTATCATCAACAAAAGAATTTCCGTAACTCCCATAGCTATGATACTCGCCTCGGGCGGAGGAAATCCCGTATATTACGCCAAAACGCTTGAAAAAGCCGCTAATACAGTCGGCGTTAACTTTATAGGCGGATACTCTGCGCTTGTTCACAAGGGATTTTCAGCCGGCGACGAGCAGCTTATAAGAAGTATTCCCGAAGCGCTCAGCGTTACCGACAGGCTGTGCTCATCGGTAAATATCGGTTCTACAAAAACAGGAATAAATATGGACGCCGTAAAACTTATGGGCGAAATTATAAAGCAGTCCGCCGAGGTTACGGCAGACAAAGGCTGTATAGGCCCTGCAAAGCTTGTGGTATTCTGTAACGCTCCCGAGGATAACCCCTTTATGGCAGGAGCTTTCCACGGCGCCGGCGAGCCGGACTGCGTTATAAATGTTGGCGTTTCAGGCCCGGGAGTGGTGCGCGCGGCAATAGCTAAAATTCCCGACGGAGATATTACCGATGTTGCGGATATGGTAAAAAGAACCGCTTTTAAAATTACAAGAATGGGTCAGCTTGTCGCTAAGGAAGCCTCAAAAAGGCTTGATGTGCCTTTCGGCATTGTTGACTTGTCGCTTGCTCCTACGCCCGCAGTCGGCGACTCGGTAGCGCACATACTTGAAGAGATGGGACTTGAACAATGCGGAGCGCACGGCACTACCGCGTGTCTGGCGCTCTTAAATGACGCTGTAAAGAAAGGCGGCGTAATGGCCTCCTCGCATGTGGGCGGACTTTCGGGAGCGTTTATACCCGTTTCCGAGGACAGAGGTATGATTGACGCCGCGGCAAACGGAACTTTGTCCATTGAAAAGCTTGAAGCCATGACAGCCGTATGCTCGGTGGGACTTGATATGATTATAGTACCCGGCGACACGCCTGCGGAAGTCCTTTCGGGAGTTATTGCCGATGAGGCGGCAATAGGTATGGTTAACTCAAAAACAACCGCAGTAAGGCTGATTCCCGCCATAGGTAAAAACATCGGCGACACTCTTAATTTCGGAGGTCTGCTCGGCTACGGACCTGTTATGAAGCTGAACACAGCTTCACCGGCTAAATTTATAAGCCGCGGCGGCAGAATACCGGCTCCGCTTCAAAGTCTTAAAAACTGATAAAAACTTATAAAAAATCGGGTGGGGAAAATCCCCACCCTTTTTTCAGTCAGGAGGCTTTTTTCAATATCTGCTCATATTTCTGCATTTCCTGACTTACGGAGGTTTCAAGCATTCTTTCTGAAAAAATGGCGTATCCCTGTTTGGTATTGTTTACAAAGACATGAGTTACAGCGCCCACAAGCATTCCGTTCTGAATTATCGGCGAACCGCTCATACCCTGCAAAATACCGCCGGTTTCAGCGAGCAAATCCTCATCGGTTATCTCAATTACCATATCCTTATTGACAGAAGACGAATTGGAATAGATTTTTATTATTTCAACATCATAATACTGAGGTCCGTTTTTATCAATGGTACAGTAAATCTGCGCTTTGCCTGTTTTAGCTTCCTGCCTTACCGCAACGGGTATCAGTTTTTCCTGTTCGCAGCTGTCCGTAAAACCGTAAATGCCGGTTTCGCCGTTAATGCACAGAGTACCCAGGCTTTTGCCGGTAAATACTCCGCACAGCTCGCCTACGCTGCCGTTGCTGCTCTTATAAAATCCGCTGATATAGGCTTCTGCCATTTCTCCGTTTAGCATAGGCATTATTTCCTGCGTATCGGTATCGTAAATCGCGTGCCCTAATCCGCCGAAAGAACCGTTTTCGGGATTATAGAACGTTACCGTGCCTATTCCCGCGGTACTGTCACGCACCCAGAGCCCTGCCCGGTATTTGCCCGAAGAAGATTCTTTTACCGTTGCAAAAACCACCTGCTTGTTCTCACCGTCAGATGAAACTGAAAATTCCAGTTCCCTGCCGGAGCTTGCCTGTATAATTTCTGTCAGACTCTGTACGGATTCGATTTTCTGACCGTTTACGGATAAAATAATATCGCCTATCTTTAATCCGGCTTTTTCGGCAGGACTGACAACACCGCCGTCGGTATCAATCACATCTGTTCCGACAATAATAACGCCTTTTGTATAAAGCTTTATTCCGAAAATTCCTCCGCCTAAATAAACATATTTTCTTTTTGAGTTTACAACGGTTGAATTTTTTACCGGAATAACATTTAAAATACTGATCCGGGCTTCGTCTGATGAAGCGCGGGCAGTCCCCGACACGACATCTGATTCAGTTTCGCTTTTCGCGGTATATATGCTCATTCCGAAAACTTCGGGAGCATCATATCCGCTGTTTTCTACAATAGTGATATTATCGGGTATTATCCTGTCGCCGAAATAAATTAAAGAAAAAATCAATGAGCAGATAAAAAGTCCGATTATTGATATGATTTTAAAAAAGACTCGCATTTCTCACCTCCGCGCGGTTTAAAACCGCACTTATAATTTGCCACGGTGAAATGCTTTTATTTGCGGAAAAATAAACGCTCTGCGGCTAATTTTCTCATTCAAAGAAAAAACCGTAAAGCGTTCAAATTATTATAAAATTTTGCAAATTTCCAATACCGCGTCTTCTGCCGTACCGCCTGAGATACTTAATGTACAATCGGCGTACCGCGAATAAAGACCGGCGCGCTCAGAATATATTTCCTCAACGGTTTCACCCCGTTTTGCGGCAATTCCTCGCGTTTTGATATTTGACAGCCGTCTTTTAAGCTCGTCAACCTCAACATCAAGATAAATAATTCTGCCGAGTTTTTTAAGGTGGCTCATTGCTTTTTCACGAAAAATAACGCTGCCGCCCGTCGCTATCACGGTATTATCACAGTCAAGCGACAAAACCGCGTTCGCCTCGCAGTCAAGAAAATACTCAATCCCGTCACGGTCGATTATATCCTGTAAAAGCCGTTTTTCACGCTGCTGAATAAGCAGGTCTGTATCGGTAAAGCCGATTCCGAGAGTTTTGGCAAGCAAAACCCCGACTGTGCTTTTGCCGCTGCCGGGCATTCCGATTAAAATTATGTTCGCCATAATAAATCAGATTGAGATTTCGTGAGCAATCTTATAAAGATTAAGGTCAAGAGATTTTTTCATATTCAACGCTTCAAAGATGTCAAAATCAACAATGGCGTCCTTCTGCATTGCTACAACGCGGTTGCCTATGCCCTGTTTTAAAAGCTCAACCGCATGATAACCCATAAGGCTGCCGTTTACCCTGTCACGGACAGTCGGCGTGCCTCCGCGCTGAACATGGCCGAGAATTGTGGCTCTTGACTCAACTCCCGTTTCGTTCTGAATGCGTTTAGCCATTTCCTCAACGCCGCCGATTCCTTCGGCGACAATGATTATAAAATGCTTTTTGCCGGTTTTCTGGGTTCTCTTCATTCTGTCAATGACATCACGCTGAAAATCGTACTCAACCTCGGGAATAAGAATTGTTGTGGCGCCGCAGGCAATTCCGGCGTTAAGAGCGATATATCCGGCTTTTCTGCCCATTACCTCAACAACCGAGCAGCGGTCATGAGACTCTGTGGTATCACGGAGTCTGTCAACCATCTGAAGCACCGTATTCATAGCTGTATCATAGCCTATTGTATAATCGCAGCAGGAAATATCATTGTCTATTGTTCCGGGTACGCCTACGCAGGGAAGTCCGCGCAAAGACAGGTCTCTGGCGCCTCTGAAAGAGCCGTCGCCTCCTATTACGACAATACCTTCCATTCCTACATCTTTTGCCACGGCAATAGCTTTCTGAAGTCCTTCTTCGGTTTTGAACTCGGGGCTTCTCGCAGAATAAAGAACGGTGCCGCCTCTGTTGATAATATTGGACACGCTGCGGAGATTCATTTCATACATATCGCCCTGCATAAGTCCGTTATAGCCTCTTCTTATGCCCATAACGCGCATACCGTTCTCGCAGCCCGATCTGACTACGGCGCGGATAACCGCGTTCATGCCCGGCGCGTCGCCGCCGCTTGTTAAGACACCGATTGTTTTCATTATATCACCCTTTTTACTACTTTTTTCCACATCGAGCCTATATAATAACACATATCATATAAAAAAGCAAGGCAAAAACCTAAATTTGCAAAACAACATTTTCCTCGCCTGCTGTTGATTTAAGCTTTATTATTAAATCCGGACTGTTTTGAACTTTTCTCACCGGAAAATATTTTGCCGTATCCCTGAAATAAAAATACACGGGAATTTCACCGTTTTCGGAAAATTGCGAAATAATTTCCGAACACTTTAAGTATTCCGGACAGGAATTATTGTTTACCCTTATAAAAAGGCCTTTGCGTTTCTCACCGTTTGCCTTAGCGCTTTCTGCCGTCTGCGCGTTTTCGAGTATAATTTTGGGGCTTTCGTCCTCTCTTACCGACAGTCTGCCCGAAACGAATACAGCGGTACCTGCGCTTACAAGCGAAAAATATTGTTCAAGCTTTTTGGGGAAAACAATTATCTCAACAGAGCCGTTTACATCTTCAAGCGTAGCGAACGCCATCATTTCGCCGTTTTTTGTACGCTTTTTTGTAACCGAGCTGACAATTCCGAGGACTTTTACAGCCGAGGAATCGACATAACGGGAATCAGAATCATTTTCGCTGTTGACAATATCGCTGATTCTGTCGCATTTTAATTTAGCGGCAAGCTCCTTATATTGTTCCATAGGGTGAGATGTGATATAAAGACCTATGGTTTCCTTTTCCAATGACAAAAGCTCCGCCTCGCTGAACTCGTCGGCCTTTTTCATTGAATAGGGGGATACACTGACCGACTGCGAATCGAAAAAGCCTATCTGCCCTTCCAGATTACGGCGTTTTGCTGCGTCAAGTTCATCAACTATGAGCGGCAGATTTATAAGCATTTCCCTGCGGTTGCTTCCGAGCGAGTCAAGCGCTCCGCTTTTAATCAAGCTTTCAACCGCCCTTTTGTTAAAGCCTTTGCCGTACACTCTCTGACAAAATGAATAAAAAGAGGTGTACGCTCCGTTTCGCTCCCTTTCAGAAATAATTGTATCAATAAAATCATGCCCTAAATTCTTTATTGCCAGAAGTCCGAAAACTATTGACCTGTTCTCACGGTCCGCCGTAAAGTTTTTAAAGCTGCCGTTAACGCTCGGCGGTAAAGTTTTTATGCCGTTCTTTTTGCAGTCCTCAATATACGCCGCGACCTTATCGGCGTTATCGAGCACGCTGGTTAACAAAGCCGCGCAGAACTCGCAGGGATAATAACATTTAAGATATGCCGTTCTGTACGCGACTACGGCATAAGCCGCCGCGTGGGATTTATTGAATGCGTAAGAGGCAAAAGACGACATTTCGTCAAAAATCTCGTCAGCGGTTTTTTCGTCAATTCCGTTTAACGCCGCGCCTTTGCAGAAATGCGCGCGCTCTTCCTCCATAACCGAATGTTTCTTTTTGGACATGGCTCTGCGTACAATATCAGCTCTGCCGAGAGAATAACCCGCGAGAGTTCTGAAAATCTGCATAACCTGTTCCTGATACACCATACAGCCGTAGGTAACATCAAGAATACCCTTCAAGAGTTCGGTTTTGTATCTTATTTTTTCCGGATTATGCCTGTTTTCAATATATGCGTCGATTGAGTCCATAGGGCCCGGTCTGTAAAGAGAAATTACGGCTATTATATCTTCAAGTCCCGTGGGTTTAAGCCGCATAAATACGCTGCGCATACCGCTTGACTCGCACTGAAAAACGCCGTCGGTCTGACCTGATGAAAAAAGAGCGAAAACTTTTTTATCATCAAGGGGAATTTTTTCAATATCAAAATCCGGCTCATAACGGTTTACGGCTTTTACGCAGTCATCAATTACCGTTAGCGTTCTGAGCCCTAAAAAGTCCATTTTTAAAAGCCCGAGTTCCTCGATTGCGGTCATTGTAAACTGGGTTACAACCGCCTCGTCGTTCCTTGCGAGCGGCACATAGTCGCTTACGGGCTTATCAGTTATTACAATACCCGCCGCGTGCGTTGAAGCGTGACGGGGCATACCCTCAACGCTCCTTGCGGTGTCAATGAGTTCCTTTACCTTTTCATCGGCGTTATATTCTTCAAGAAGCTCACCGCTTTCCGCAAGCGCTTTTTCAATGGTAATACCTATTGAACGCGGTATTTTTTTAGCGACCGAATCCACAAAAGCGTAGGAAAGTCCCATGGCTCTGCCTACATCACGAAGAGCAGCGCGAGCGGCCATTGTTCCGAAAGTCACAATCTGCGCCACATGGTCAGCGCCGTATTTATTTATAACATAGTCAATAACCTCTCCCCTGCGCTCATAGCAGAAATCCACATCAATATCGGGCATACTGACTCTTTCAGGATTTAAAAAGCGCTCAAAAATGAGGTTATATTTAATCGGGTCAATACTGGTGATTCCCATACAATAGGCGCATATACTGCCGGCTCCCGATCCTCTGCCTGGGCCTACCGGTATTTTGTTGCGCTTTGCGTAGTCAATAAAGTCGGCAACAATTAAAAAGTAATCGACATAGCCCATACTGTTGATAACGCCGAGCTCGTATTCAAGCCTGTCTGTGCAGGCTTTATCCGGCGTACTGCCGTAACGGGCAAAAAGTCCCTCATAGCTTTTTTTGCGAAGATAGTCAAAATGACTGATGTTGTCCGGCACATCAAAGTGAGGCAGTTTTGTTTTTCCGAACTCAAAGTCAAAATTACAGCTATCGGCAATTTTTTGGGTATTTTCAACTGCGCCGTCAAAATCAGCGAAAAGCCCGCGCATTTCGCTTTCGGATTTAAGATAAAAATTGTCGCTCTGAAATTCAAGGGAGTTTTCCTCGTCAACCGTGTGGTTTGTCGCTATGCAGATTAAAATTTTCTGAACATTGGCGTCTTTCTGCTCCACATAGTGCACATCGTTTGTAGCAACAAGAGGTATTCCGGTTTCTGAGGAAATTCTGCGCAGGCCCTCGTTTACTCTTGACTGTTCGGGAATATCGTGGTTTTGAAGTTCCAGATAAAAATTGCCCTTGCCGAAAAGATTATAATACCGCAAAGCTGCCGACTTTGCGCCCTGATAGTCCCCTGCCGCCAAGTGCTTGGGAATTTCACCGGCGAGACACGCCGACATGGCTATGAGCCCCTCATGGTGTTTTTCAAGAAGCTCGCGGTCGATTCTCGGCTTTGTGTAAAAGCCTTCAACCCAGGCGGAAGAAACCATTTTTATTAGGTTTTTATAACCTGTTTCGTTTTTGCAAAGCAGTACAAGGTGATGCCTTTCCGAGTCAATGCCGTGCACCTTGTCAAAGCGGCTGCGGGCGGCAACATAAACCTCGCAGCCGATTATAGGCTTGATATTATATTTTTTCGCGGTTTTGTAAAAGTCAACCGCTCCGAAAAGGTTTCCGTGGTCGGTTATTGCGAGCGCCGTCTGTCCCATTTTTGCCGCAGACTGACAAAGCCTGTCCAGACGGCATGCGCCGTCCAGCAGGCTGTATTCCGTATGCACATGAAGATGAACAAACGACATTGAATTACCTCGGTTACTCGGTTACTTTTTTATAAAAATCAAAGCAGTCAAAGGTTCTGAAATAGTCGGCGGGTGTTTCCGCGCGTCTGATAAGCTCAAAGCTCTTATCCGACTTTAAAAGAATCTCGGCCGACTTCAGCTTTCCGTTATAATTATAACCCATAGCGAAGCCGTGCGCTCCGGTATCGTGTATATATATAAGGTCGCCCATTTCTATTTTCGGAAGCATTCTGTCAATGGCGAATTTGTCGTTATTTTCGCAAAGCGAGCCGGTTACATCATATTTATGGTCGCAGGCGGCGTCTTCTTTGCCCATAACGGTGATATGATGATAGGCGCCGTACATAGCCGGACGCATAAGATTTACCGCGCAGGCGTCAACGCCTATATACTCCTTGTGCGTATGCTTTTCATTTATCGCTCTGGTGACAAGAGCGCCGTAGGGAGCGAGCATAAATCTGCCGAGCTCCGTATAAATGGCGACATCGCCCATACCCGCTTTCGCGAGCACATCGTTATAAACCTTCTGAACGCCTTTTGAAATCTCAAAAATATCGTTAGGCTCCTGTTCGGGACGGTAAGGAATGCCGATTCCGCCGGAAAGGTTGATAAATTTAATATCAGCTCCCGTTTCGTCACGCAGTTTTACTGCCACTTCAAAAAGAGTTTTCGCGAGAGTCGGGTAATACTCGTTGGTAACCGTGTTGCTGGCAAGAAAAGCGTGTATTCCGAACTCCTTTACGCCCTTAGATCTGAGAATCCTGAACGCCTCAAAAAGCTGCTCGGTGGTCATACCGTATTTAGCGTCGCCGGGATTGTCCATTATATTATTGGAAATTGTAAAATAACCGCCGGGATTATAGCGGCAGGACATTTTTTCGGGAAGCTTGCCGAGAGTTTTTTCAACTATGGCTATATGTGAAATGTCGTCAAGGTTTATAATTGCGCCCATATCGGCGGCATATTTAAACTCGTCTGCGGGAGTATCGTTTGAGGAGAACATAACATCATCGCCTACTGCTCCTATCGCTTTTGAAAGCATAAGCTCGGTTACCGAGGAGCAGTCGCAGCCGCAGCCGTATTCTCTTAAAATATTGATAATAAAGGGATTAGGCGTTGCCTTAACGGCAAAATATTCTTTAAATCCCTTATTCCATGAAAACGCCTTATATAAATTCTCGGCGTTCTTTCTTATACCCTCTTCATCATAAATATGGAAAGGCGTGGGATAAACTGCCGCGATTTCCTCAAGCTTTTCTTTTGTTGTAAAAGGTTTTTTAATCATTTTTATCCTCCGATATATTGCTCAATGTATTTTTTTACTGTGTCAAGCCCCTCGCCGGTTTCCGCTGAAAAGGGAATAATCCTTTCTTCGGGAACAAAGCTGAGTTCAAGCTTTGAATTTTCAAGGCGGTTTACATAGTCCTTTTTCTTTTTAAGCTTGTCGCTTTTGGTCATAACAACAATGAAAGCGTAGCCACTTTCCGAAAGAAAACGCATCATCATTAAATCGTCGTTTGTAGGCGGATGCCGCATATCGATAAGCTGCACGACAAGCTTTATGTTTCTGCCGGAGTTGAAATACCCCTCCATCATGTGCGCCCAGCGTTCTTTTTCGGACTTTGCCACCTTAGCGTAACCGTATCCGGGCAAATCCACAAAATACACCGAGTCAACATCATAGAAGTTGATTGTCACGGTTTTGCCGGGCACGGAGCTGACCCGCGCGAGTGATTTGCGCATAAACAGCCTGTTAAGCAGTGAGCTTTTGCCCACATTCGACCTGCCGGCAAAGGCAATCTCGGGCGCGTCAGAGGGCGGAAGCTGTGAAAAGGTGCCGTAAGCGCTTTTAAATTCGGCTTTATCGTATCTCATAATCCTCCGTTAAACCAAAGCGGTTTTAAGAACATCATCGCCGCATGAGGCAAATACAAACTTAATGTTTTCTTTAACCTTATCGTCAATTTTTTCAAGGTCGCTGCGGTTTGCCTCAGGAACGATTACGGTTTTTATTCCCTCAATATATGCCGCCATCGTTTTTTCACGAAGTCCGCCGATAGGAAGCACCCTTCCGGTGACAGTAATCTCACCCGTCATGGCGACATCGGCGCGGACTTTACAGCCCGAAAGAGCCGAAACAAGAGCGGTAAAGACTGTCACGCCGGCGGAAGGGCCGTCTTTCGGAACAGCGCCCTCCGGGAAATGAATATGTATATCCTTATCGGCATAAAAATTCTTGTCGATACGGTATTTATCGGCGTTTGCCCTGATAAAGCTAAGAGCGGCTTTTGCAGACTCCTTGATTACATCGCCCAGTGAGCCGGTAAGCTCAAGCCTGCCCGTACCGTCCATAACAACGGCTTCTACGGTGAGCATAGTGCCGCCGACGGAAGTATATGCAAGGCCGTTTACAACGCCAACTTTATTCGTTTTTGATAAATCGTCGGGCTTGAATTTAACAGGGCCTAGATATTCTTTTAAATCGCTGTCCTTAATTGTAATTTTACCGTCAAATCCCTGAGCGTAGCGCACGGCGGTTTTTCTGAACGCGGAAGCTATCGTGCGTTCCAGCACGCGCACGCCCGCTTCCTTAGTATATCCGCTGATTATTGAACGAAGAGCTTTGTCGGTTATTTTTACATTTGACTTTTTAAGTCCGTTTTCCTTTAACTGTTTGGGAACCAAGTGCCTTTTTGCTATATTGAATTTTTCCTCATAGGTATATCCCGGCAAATCAATAATTTCCATTCTGTCAAGCAAAGGCGCGGGAATACGGCTTTTATCGTTTGCGGTGGTTATAAACAGTACTTTGCTTAAATCGTAGGGAATTTCAAGATAATGGTCGCAGAAAGCGCTGTTCTGCTCGGAATCAAGCACTTCCAGAAGCGCAGCTGACGGGTCGCCTCTGTGGTCGCTGCCGAGCTTGTCAACCTCGTCAAGCAAAATAAGTGGATTTGAAGTTTTAGCGGCTTCGAGCGCCTCTATTATTCTGCCCGGCATGGAGCCGATATATGTCTTTCTGTGTCCTCTTATATCCGCCTCGTCACGGACTCCGCCGAGGGATATTCTGGCATAGCTCCTGCCCATAGCGCGGGCAAGGGATTTTGCGATTGAGGTTTTGCCGACTCCGGGAGGGCCTGCAAGGCAGATTATCTGACCTTTTACACCGGAATTTATTTTTCTGACCGCAAGGTATTCGATTATTCTTTCCTTAACATCTGTCAGTCCGTAGTGGTCCTCGTCAAGAATCCCGCGGGCACTGTCAATATCAAGGTTGTCCTCTGTAAACACATTCCACGGCAGTCCGACAATTTTATCAAGATAGTTCCTGATTACGGCTGACTCGGGACTTGACGACTGCATTTTCATCATACGGTCGCACTCTTTTAAAAGCTTTTTCTCAATATCCTCTCCAAAACCGATTGCCCTGATTTTTTCGCGGTACTCCTCAGCCTCGCCTATTGAGCTTTCGCCCTCGTTTAACTCCTCGGAAATAGCCTTAATCTGTTCGCGCAGATAGTATTCTTTTTGATTTTCGTCCATCTGCTCCTGAACTTTGCTGTTTATCTCGTCCTCGATTGAAAGCAGCTCGATTTCCTTTGTGAGTATAACGCACAGCCGCTCGGCCCTTTTAAGCGGGTCGAGTTCTTCGAGAAGCGACTGCTTGACGGTGTAGTCAAGCGCGATATTTGATAAAATGTAATCAGTTATCTCGGCTGACTCACGGCGAACGGAAACCCCGATAATTACATCTGGCGGAAGTTTGGGGATATATGAAGCGTACTCCTCAAATATTTCCACAAGCCGCCTGACAAGCGCCTCTTCATACATCTTTTTGACGGGAGCAACGCTCTCGGTTTCAATTCTGTTTACAATAGCCGAAAGGTACGGATTGGCCGATGTGATATGCACAAGCCGGGCACGGTAAAGACCGTAAACCACCACTCTTAAAGTGTCGGTACCGGGAAGTTTTACTACCTGCTTTATCTCGCAGACAACGCCCGCCTGAAAAATATCGTCATATCTGGGGTCGTCGCACTCCATATCCATCTGCGCGGCAAGAAAAATGTTGCTTTTCTGCTCCATAGCCGCTTTTACGGCGCGCACGGATTTTACCCTGCCCACATCAAAATGGAGAGTCATTTCGGGAAATATTACAAGCCCTCTCAGCGCCACCATCGGCATTGAAAAGGATTTTTCATTAAATTCGTTAAATAAGCTTTTATTGTTTTCCATTGTTTAAAAAAATCACTCCTATTACAAAACATTATATAATAAAACTGCGATTACTGCAATAATAAGGGGAAAAATTTTGATTTTTTTGTATATAACCCCGACTTTGTTAAGAAGTTGCACAGGATTATTGTTTATTTCGGGGAAAATACCGAAAAGTTTGTTAAATATTTGTCAATTTGTTGACTTTTATATAAGGGATTTGATATAATAACGACAATGCGCAACAGCACATATATAACATTTATTGTTTTTGGAGGTAATTCACATGGCAAGAGTTTACAATTTTTCAGCCGGCCCTTCAATGCTTCCCGAGGAAGTACTGAAAAAAGCCGCGGCGGAAATGCTTGATTATGAGGGAAGCGGTCAGTCCGTAATGGAAATGAGCCACCGCTCAAAGGTATATGACAAAATAATTAAAGACGCCGAAGCTCTTCTTCGCGAGCTTATGAACATTCCGGATAATTACAAGGTTCTCTTCCTGCAAGGCGGCGCGTCAACACAGTTTGCGGCAATTCCGCTCAACTTTATGAACAAGAATAATAAAGCCGACTACATAATTACCGGACAGTGGGCGAAAAAAGCCTTTGCCGAGGCTCAGAAATACGGTGAAGCCAGAGCCGTTGCCTCATCAGCCGACAAAACTTTCAGCTATATCCCCAAGGTAAGCAAAGAGGAGTTTACTCCTGACGCCGACTATGTTTACATCTGCATGAACAATACAATTTACGGCACTGTTTATCATGAAATTCCCGACACAGGCGATATTCCCCTGATTGCGGATATTTCCTCCTGCTTCCTTTCGGAGCCGCTTGATGTATCAAAATTCGCCATGGTTTACGGCGGAGCGCAGAAAAATGTTGCTCCCGCAGGTCTTACCATCTGCATAATCCGCGAGGATATGCTCGGGAACGCGCGCGATATTACTCCGACAATGCTCGACTACAAAATTCACGCGGACAATGATTCTCTTTATAACACTCCCCCCTGCTACACAATTTACATCTGCAAGCTTGTTCTTGAATGGCTCAAAGACCTCGGCGGACTGGAAGCTATGAAGGAAAGAAACGAGAAGAAAGCAAAAATCCTTTATGATTTCCTTGATAACAGCAAGATGTTCAGAGGCACTGTTGTTAAAGAGGACCGTTCGCTTATGAATGTTCCTTTCGTAACCGACAGTGAAGAACTCAACGCTAAGTTTATTAAAGAGGCAACCGAAGCCGGCTTTGTTAACCTTAAAGGCCACAGAACTGTCGGCGGTATGAGAGCTTCCATTTACAACGCAATGCCCGTTGAGGGCGTTGAAAAGCTGGTAGCTTTCATGAAAGATTTTGAAGAAGCAAATTCATAAGGAGAAAAGCAATGTATAACATTCTTACACTTAACAAAATTTCTGAAACGGGTTTATCCCGTTTCAGCGCCGATTATAAATGCTCAACCGAGGTTGAGGCTCCCGACGCAATACTTGTCCGTTCAGCCGCAATGCACGACATGCAGTTTGACAAAAACACTCTCGCAATCGCGAGAGCGGGCGCCGGCGTAAACAACATTCCGATTGACCGCTGCAGCGAAGAGGGAATTGTAGTTTTCAACACTCCCGGCGCGAACGCAAACGCGGTTAAGGAACTTGTAATCGCAGGTCTTTTGCTTACTTCAAGAAAAATTATTGCCGGCGTTGAATGGGCAAAAACCCTTACCGGCGACACCGTAGCAAAAGATGTTGAAAAAGGCAAGAGCGCGTTTGCAGGTCCCGAAATTCTCGGCAAAACTCTCGGCGTTATAGGTCTCGGCGCAATCGGCGTACTTGTTGCCAACGCAGCCTGCGCGCTCGGTATGAATGTAATCGGGTATGACCCCTTCCTTTCTGAAAAAAGCAAGGCGGCTCTCAGCCCTGCCGTTGCGGTAACCGCCCAGGTAAATGAAATATTTGAAAAATCAGACTACATCACCCTTCATGTGCCGCTTACCGACGACACAAGAGCCATTATCTGCAAAGACAGCATAGCCGTTATGAAGGACAATGTCAGAATTCTTAACTTTGCCCGCGGCGAGCTTGTTGACACAGCCGATATGATTGCCGCTCTTGAAAACGGAAAAGTCGCTTCGTATATAACCGACTTCCCGAACGAGTCGCTTATCGGCGCCGCCGGAGTTATAGCCGTACCTCATCTGGGCGCTTCCACTCCCGAATCCGAGGACAACTGCGCAGTTATGGCTGTAAACGAGGTTTCCGACTATCTTGAAAACGGAAACATTACCAATTCTGTTAATCTTCCTGCGGTTTCGGTTGACAGAAACGGCAAACACAGAATGACAATCATTCACAGAAATGTTGCCGGAATCGTCAGCAGCATTACATCGACTCTCGCTTCGGAGAATGTAAACATCGACAACATGGTGAACAAATCAAGAGGCGAATACGCTTACACCATGATTGATACAGATACAGATGTTTCGGAAGAAGCGATTAGCGCTGTGTGCGGACTTGAATCCATAATCCGCGTAAGAGTTATAAAGTAAGTGTCATAAACTCTTTACTTTAACTCAACAGAACATTATACAGAAAAGCGGTATGACAAAAGTCATACCGCTTTTTTATGTTAAAATATCCGCTTAATAATCTATGTTTTCTGAAACTACCGCAAAAGTTCCGCTTCCTTTTTAGCGTCAAACTGTAAAGCGCTCTGTACAGTTGTGAACGCTGCGTCAGAATTAGAAAATTCAGTAATTCTTCTTTGTGTTGCGGACATTACGGGATACTGAGCCCAGCTTTTCTGATGAGTATAATTTGCCCAGCTGCTTAAAATAGAATTGCTGATTGTCTGATAAACCGGATAGGCAACATATCCCCTGCAATTTTCCCCGTTTTTCGGCAATGAAAATTCCGCAAAAATATCCATAGCAGTCTGTTCTCCGAAAACAGCGTTGTCAGAAGTATATATCTGAGGTCCGAGCGAGTAATAATTGGCCGCAAAGGTATCCGCCCCCCTGTCAAACAAAACGCGCCCCGTCACTTCACCTGCCGGACTCCAGACATCCGAACTTGAATCATAAGGCGGCCAAAGCTGAATTGATTCAGTTCCGTAAAACTGAGGGTCGGTTGTCCAAAGAAAATGATGAAATACAATCCAACTCATATTTTCTCCGGGCACCTGCACGCCCACTCCTGTGAGCATGAGCTCATCATCCTCACCTGTTTCCAGCAGGCCGCTTCCGATACTCTCATAAATAACATCAGACACAACTTGCAGCGCTCCCTCGCAAGCGGATATATCCTCCGGGGTAAGGTCATTTAAAACATACTCGGGAAATCCGAGCTTTGCGAGCTGACTTTTTATTGTTTCCACCTCGGCATCTTCATCAGCATTGACCGGCGACCAATCCATGGGGTACCCGCCGCAAAACAAATAACCGCACGCGCCGCCGAAAATCAATACCAATGAAAGAATTATCGCTATAAAGCCGTCGCTTACCTTGATGACTGCCGTTTTTATTGAATATCCGGTTATATTCAGATTTTTCACGGTTTTATACATTCCCCAAAAAATCAAAATATACATGATAAGCAATATACCGGGAATTATGAAGCCGCTAAGCTGCAAAAGTCCATAAGCAGAAATAACAGCATAGCAAACGGGCAAACACGCTGTTCTGAGAAAATTTGCGGGCTTACCGGCATTTTTCTGCACAGACGCTAAGCCGAGACTGAGAAATATATAAACAATTATACGCAGCAAGGAGCTGAATATATAAAGCACAATCAGAATTTCGGAATTGACCAGCATACTGCCAAAAAGAGAAGTATTTAATATATACAGTATCCATATATAAGCCGTTTCGACAATCAACACGGCAAAGCAGCGCCGGAACCATTTATTTTCACGGCGCAGAACCCGCAATCCGAGCAGCATCAGCACAAATCCGGCAACAGGCAAAATATAATTCATACATAAATAATTTAAAGTAACGGTGGACATTATCGCTCCGGATAAAACCCTGTACATTGACTTTTTCCACGGATTGACTTTTAAAGAAATGTCCTCCGGCGGCATATTGGGGGCGCTTTCCTCAAACAGAGCCTCTAACTCTTTATCGCTGATGTTTTCATTACGGCAATTACTCACGGCTTTCACCTCCCAGCTCTTTGCGAAGCTTCTTTTTAATTCGGTAAAGCTTCCCTTCAACAGCCCTCACGGTCATACACATTTCAGACGCAATCTGCGCTGTTGTCTGACGATAGTAATACTTTCTGTAAAGCAATATTCTTTCCTTTTCGGAAAGGCACTTCAAGGCCTGTTTCAAGGCTTTTTTCTGTTCAGTTATTATAAACGCTTCCTCGGGGTTCAAATCAGGCGACGGCGTATCTGACGGTACAGAATTTGTATTGATATGATTTAAATTATTTCTTCTGAAATTGAGCGCATAATTTCTTGTAACCGCGGTCAGCCAGGAATTAAAGCTGCCTAACAACGAGTCATAACTTTCAATTTTTTGCCACACCTGCATTGCCGCTTCATAAAGGCAGGCTTCCTTATCCTGTTCGGTAGGTAAAATCGGGGCGATGATATATCTCATTAACGGGCTGTACTCAAAGAGAAATTCTTCCATGCCTTTTTCGTCTTTGTTCGTCAGCATTTCAACAATTTTTCGCTCGTCCATATCATCGCCCCCTCAAAACTTCTTTCATATAATTATACACAAAATATCAAAAAAACCCATAATTATTTATTTTACAGTTATAATTTAAAAAATATTTAAAATGAATTACAATTAAAAAAGCGACGCCGGACAAGGCCGGTATCGCTTTTTTGAAACAGTGATTAAATAGCACCGCTTATATGTTTATTCGTCTTGCTGCCCGGACTGAGTTAGCGCTTTTGCGCGTATTTTTTCAAAATATCGGCGCTTTACATCAAGATAATCGTAATTCTTCTTTATGCGAAGGGCAACCCTGAATTCGCGGTTGCAGTTTTCGCAGTAAAAATCGCCTCTGAAAGACTGATTGCCGTATTTCCAGTCTTTCATCACGGTTACTTTTGCTCCGCACATATCGCAGTAACAGTTAAAAATGCCTTTATCAATAAGCGGGTCGTTTTTATCGGTTATATAAAACGGCTTAAAGACCAGGCGGGAGTAAAAATCGCCGTCGCACAAAACGGTATCTTCAAAAAGAATATCGCTGTTGAATACTTTTTTAAAGCACTCGGCGCTTAATCTGCTGTCATCGAGCGCTCTGTGATGAGGGAACTGCTCGGGATCAATATTAAGGCACTCGGCGGCATAGGAAAGCCCCGCCTGCGACAAATCCTTCATATCAATAAAGCGCTGACAGTATTTTTGCAGGTCGGCGTATTTTTCTATAAAATCAATGCTGTTTTTATTAAGAAAAATCTTGAAATTAGTAAGCATTGTTCTTATATCCGTATCGCCCCATGTCATAAAGATACAGTCGTTTCCTGCCCAGTTTTTAAGCTCCTCTATAACATCGGCAAAGGGCTTTCCCGCGCGGATTTCATCATTTGTGATGTGCGTAAGGTCTTTTATTCTCGCGCGGAGTTTGTTTGAAATAACCGGCTTTACAAGCTGTGAGAATGTGCCTGCGACATTTAACTTTTCATCAAGCTTTACGGCTCCGATTTCAATTATTTCGTTGATAAATTTCTGACTTGTTCTGGAATAAGCGTTATTCCATTCAAGGTCCATAATTATGTAGTGCATATCTTATTATTTATTCCCATTCTCAAAAAATTTTCGGCTTTTATAAAACCGCACGCCGTCAAAATCCACGGCGGTTTTAATGGCTTCGGCGTCAAACAAGGCGCTGTCAACCGGCAAATCAAGCATAGGCTTAATTACAAAACCGCGCTCGAACATACGCGGGTGCGGTACGGTTATAAAAGACGAGTAGTACTTTTCGTTTCCGTACAGAAGCAAATCAATGTCAACAGTACGCGGCCCGTTTTTAATGCCGCGCACTCTGCCGAGAGCCGCCTCAATTCCCAGTGCCGCTCCGAGCAAAGCTTTTGCTTCAAGCTCGGTTGAAACCTCAACGGCGATATTTAAAAAATCGTCCTGATTATCATACCCCACCGGCTTTGTAATGTAAATATCCGAAACCGCCGTTACCGATGTGCCGGGCAGACGGTTCAGAGCTTCTACCCCTTTTTGCAGATTATCTTCTTTATCGCCTAAATTAGACCCCATTCCCAAATATGCTTTCATTGCGTTTCCTCTCTATCTCAACCGCCACATAATCAAAATCCGCCTTTATGGGCGCTTCGGGTTTTTTTAATGTAATTTTAAGAGCGTGAATTTTCTCAAACTCCTCGAACAAAGCGTCCGCTACACGCTGACATACTCTTTCAAGCAAATCGTCTTTTTGCGAGAGCGCAGTTCTTGTTACGGTTTTAATGATTTTCGCGTAGCTTACCGTATCCTCAACATTATCGGTTTTGCAAGGCACAGCAAGTGAAAGAGAAGCCTCGATATCGAATATAAAATTCTGCCCGTTTTCCTTTTCTTCGGGATTTACGCCGTGATAGGCAAAAATTTTTAAGTTTTTTACGATTATTTTATCCATATCCGTTTTCCGTTCGTTCAAAGTCTGTAAAGAGCGTCCGCCATTTTTGCGGCAAGGGCGTTTTCTTTTATATGATGCACCCTGAGAATGTCGGTTCCACCTGCAACGGCGGCAGTATTCGCCGCAACCGTACCGTACACGCGGTCATATCCTTCGGCTCCAGTCGCCTCTGCCACCATTCTTTTGGCTGAGAGAGCCGTAAGCACAGCGCAGTTCACGCTCTGACTTATGACATTAAGATTTTTAAGAGCCTCAATATTCTGTTCGTATGTTTTACCGAAACCTATGCCTATGTCAAGGGCAATATTTTCCCTGGAAATTCCGTATTCGCCGCATTTTTCAAGGGAGCTTTCAAAAAAATCGATAATATCGGCCGTCACTCCCCCGCTATACTCCCGCACGGTGTCGGAATTGCCGCCGCCCGTATGAGTGATAACCCAGCCCATACCGTACTTGCGGACGGTTTGCGCCATCTGAGGATTGAATATACCGCTTACATCATTGACAACAGCCGCTCCGTTTAAAGCCGCGTATGCGGCGACCTCGGGATAAAAAGTATCAACCGAAATCACAGCGCCGGTCTTTTCGTAAATCAAGGGCAAATAGCTTTTTATTATTTCCAGTTCCTCATTCTGTGAAAGAAGCTTATGCCCCGGTCTTGTTGACTGCGCTCCTATATCTATTATATCAGCGCCCTCTTGCAGCATCTTAACGGCCCTGCCGCACGCGGAGTGAGGGTTGTTGTAGAGTCCGCCGTCAAAAAACGAATCGGGTGTGACATTTAAAATGCCCATAATATAGGTTTTTTTGCCTAATTCAAAGTCAAAGCCTTTACCGCGAAATCTCATTTTGTTCCCAAAAGAGCCATAACCTCTGCTCTTGTTCTTGCGTCCTTTCTGATTGTTCCCCTGAGCGCCGAAGTCTGAGTTTTTGAGCCTGCCGCCTTTATACCGCGCATAGTCATACACAAATGCTCCGCTTCAACAACTACGGCTACGCCCTGCGGTTTCATTTCCCTGTATATGAAATCGGCAATCTGCGCCGTCAGCCTTTCCTGCAACTGAGGACGCCTCGCGTAAGTATTAACTATTCTCGCCAGTTTTGAAAGGCCTATTACAAGTCCTTCATCGTTCGGTATATAGGCTATATGAGCCTTTCCCACAAAAGGCAGAAAATGGTGCTCGCACATTGAATACATCGGTATATCACGCACAATGACTATTTCATCGCTCTGCCCCTCGCGGAACATTTTAAGATGAGTTTTGGGGTCCTCATAAAGTCCCGAAAAAATTTCCTCATACATATTGGCGACACGCCGGGGAGTTTCAACAAGCCCCTCACGGTCGGGGTCCTCGCCTATCGCAAGCAAAATTTCGCGAAAAGCCCGCTCTATTCTTTCTTTATCCAAAATATTAACCTTCCTTGAAGTTTATTGAAATAAATCTGTATTCGTCAATGCTGGAATATTCAATTTCGTCTGTAACAAGATTTTTTCCGCTTTTTCTGACGGCGTCTTCAATAAAATAAAACACCTCATAGCCGCCGTCAAGCTCGTCAAGCGCGCTGCGGTACGATTCCTCGTCTGCGAATTGAAATTCAACGCTGTAAACCGAATTACTCAATATATCCGCTGTAATATCGGTATATTCCTTAAAGCCGTTAAAATCGGTAACATAGGTTTTCTGCCTTACAAAGAAGTTCATATCCGTTGAATTGCAGAAATTTTCCGCAGGGACTATATTTGAGTGAGTTCTGCTGAGATATTCTTCGTTAACATTAAAATACAGGTGCGGATTATACTCGCTGTCGGCGTCATTCCAGGTAACATCTACATAGTAATTCTGACCGTCAAGCTTGATGAGATTCCACATGTGCGGTCCCGGCTCACCGTCAGAAATTGCGTCACCCACTACAAGATAGTTATATATACCAACCTCGTCAAGCAGCATCTGCATAGCTTTTGAATACCCCTCGCAGACGGAGCGTCCCTCTATAAACACGCCGTAAACCGTATTGCCGGAAGTTTGGGAAAGGGTATCGTCATAAACGCAGTTATTGCAGATATAATCGTTAAAAAAGAGTTCCTTTGAAACATCGTCGGCGCAGTTTTGGGCATCAGATACTATTTGGGCAACCTTAGCGTTTATCTGATTGCTTATTTTTCCCGCCTCATCGGCAGTAAAAGTATATTCAGGGTTAAATTCTACATAATTGCCGTAATCATAATATGTATATTCAAGACTTACCCAGAAAATTTTGGGATTATCATACAAAACCGCCGTAAAAACCGAAAGCAGGTCCTTTTCTTCTACAATCAGATTTACGGCCGGCTCCTGCTTTAAAACCGCGTTATAGAGCATTATATACGCCTTTTGCTTATCATAATCAAGCGCTTTGTAGTAATAAAACGGACGCTCGCCGAGTTCCTTTTCAAATGCTGCTATATCTTCGTCACTGGGAGCGTAAGACTGTTCGGAAACAAAATTCTTAACGGCAGGAGTAACTACTTTCACCGCGCCGTATGAAACGACAAACAGCACGCAAAACACAAAAATGAGTGAAAAAATCTTTTTCATATTCAACCCTCAGCAGAAGTTTCAGGAAAGAATTTATCGTCGGAATTTACATATATTTCTATATTCCCTAAACCGTTTGAATAGTCGATAACGGAAATATCGGTTTTTGATAAATTTACAAAATTTGTGAACAGGTCATAAGACTCTGACACATTTTCCTCGGTCAGCACGGCGTTAATAATATCGCAGATTATGCTTTCCCGGGTGCTGTTATCGCTTATTAACAAGAGTTTTGCGGTATAATCCGCCGAAAGGTACTGCCTGCCCTTATTAAGTTCGAGCTTAAAATCCTGCCCGTTCCATGACACATTATCGGGTACTTCAACGGAAATATCGGTAAACAGCGACAGAAAATCGGTTAAAGAGTCGCTGTCAAAAAGAACATACTTGTCAACCGCTTCGCCTTCGGCTGAAAGAACAGCCTGTTTTAAACCGTCAATTTTTTCCGAGCGGTAAGCCTCTGCCGCGTTGTCAGAGCTTTTATCATAGCCCGTAACTCTCATAAATTTGTTGTCATAATCGGTTGTAACGGTAAAGGCGTACTCCATTTCGCCTTCGTTCTCACAGACAAAAAGTAGCTTTGTTTTACCTGTCAGCTCACTGACAGAATGGGTTACCGGTTCGGGCTCGGTTCCGGATTCTGAGGCTTCCTCGGTATTTGGTACAATATTCCCGAAATCAAAATCTATATAATTCATAAACAGCAGTACCGACAGCGCCGACAAAATCACAATAAACACGGCAAAAGACAGTATGAAATATTTTAAACGGCCTTTGTTATCGCCGCTGTTTTTAAACAAGTTGTTTTTTTTACTCATATTAAAATTACGCCGCCGCAGCCGGCAGGCATACCTCACAATCAATCAATTATACAGTTTATTAGTATATCACAATTACTGCCGATTAACAATAGGAAAAAACAGAGTCTGCAAAAAATGCAGGCTCTGCTCATTTTTGGGTAAAATGATATTTCTTTTTGTGCTTTGAAAACGCTTCCGTGCTGTCGGAAGCCCGCAGAAATACAGTCGCCGTTTGCAAAATCAGCTTAAAGTCAAGCCACAAGCTGTATTTTTCAATATACATTAAGTCGAGCACAAGCTTGTCCTTGGGCGAGGTGTTATACTTGCCCGCTATCTGGGCGTACCCGGTAAGTCCGCCCTTGACACGCAGTCTGTAAGCAAACTCCGGCAAATCCTTTGTGTATTTATCCACATTTTCAACCATTTCGGGACGAGGGCCGACAACGCTCATTTCGCCTTTTAGTATATTTATAAACTGAGGCAGTTCGTCAATCCGGAATTTCCTGAGATACGCGCCGATTTTAGTAATTCGGTCGTCATCGTCGGTAACAGAACGGTTTACGCTGTCCTGCTCTTTCATAGTCCGGAATTTATAGACCTTAAACAGCTTCCCGTTCTTGGTGGCGCGGTACTGGCGGAAAAAAACATGTCCTCCGTCTTCAAGCTTAATTAAAGCCGCGCAGACAAGCATAAGCGGCCCGCAGACTATAAGCGCGGCCAGAGAAATGATAATGTCCATAGTCCTTTTAATAAAACGCTGCTCAAAGGTCAGGTCACGGACTACGGCGGACATAAGCGGCTTATCAACCAGCACAACAGATTTTGCGCCGAGAGATAAAATATCGCTCATTTCAAAATTATAATAAATATTTTTATTTTTAGCGTAGCAATACTCGCATATAAGAGCCTTTTCCTTAACGGGAACATCGTATATAAAAACGGTGTCGCAGCTGTTTATTATATCAAATACGCCCTTTGTGGAATAATGCACCATATCCGTTATACAGTACTGCTTTTTATATCTCTTTATTTTTTCAACAATATTATTGAGCGACTCCTCGGAGCTTGTTATAATGCAGCAGCGCTCCGGTTTGTTGATTGTGAAATATACATAGTTGCCGAAATAGGTAAAAAGTATAATCAGCGCTATCTGGATACAGATGACGAGCAGCAGCAAATGGGGAGCTTCATATATAAAATGCGGATTATTGTTAGCGTTTACATTCATTATGCAAAGCTGAAGGTGCGTAACAAGGTCGGTAATAACAGTCGCGAGCGAAATCGACATTACAATAGGCTTGCTTTTCAGCTTGCCGATAAGATATCCCCCGTAAACGGAAATTAAGCATACCTCAAGTCCGCAGAATGTTACCAATAACACAGCGGTTGTTCTTGAAGCTCTTAAAATCCATTCAAATTCAGTTCCGAATATTACAAAAAAAGTACCGATTAAACACAGATACAGCAACGCTTTCAGCAAGAAAACAACCGTTTTTTGAAATTTATTCAGAAAACTCATAATGCCTCCGTAGGAATATATGTTACTGCGGAAATTTTACTTTAAATAACAATATTTGTCAATATTATACCGTCAAATGTAATAATTGTGTCATATTTAGTATTGCTGTTTTTTGTTGAATTTTTCTTTTATCTGCTGAAAGTTTATCTGTGAAAGCACTATGCCCACAAAAATGAGCGCACAGCCGAAGTAGCCTCTGCCGGTCATTATCTCATTGAGCAAAAGCGCTCCGCCCACCGCGCTGAAAACCGATTCGGTAGAAAAAACTATGGAGGCGAAAGTCGGGTCGGAATGCTTTTGCCCGAGTATCTGACAGGTATAAGCAACGCCGACAGACATAATACCGCCGTACAGAATCGGCACCGCCGCCGCTTTAACGGAGGAAATCTCGACAGTTTCGGTTAAAAGCGCTCCGATAACGCTTAAAACGCCGCAGACGAAAAACTGCATCATACTGAATTTAAGAGGACTTACATCGTTTACAAACTTATCGATAATAAGTATATGAAAAGCCCAGAACACCGCGCCGATTATAAGCACTATGTCACCTTTTCCGAACGAAACGGAATTGCCGGTCATACACAGAAAGAAAAGGCCGCCGATCGCAAAAAAAGCGCCGATGAAAGTCAAAACGCTTGTTTTTTTGCCGAGGAAAAACCTGAACACGGGTACAAGCACAGTATACAGTCCCGTTAAAAATCCGGCTTTTCCCGCGCTGCCTGTAAGTTCTACGCCGTACTGCTGCAATGAAGCGGCAATAAACAAAACCGTGCCTGCCGCAAGAGATATGTAAAATGTTTTTAAAAGCTTTTTCTTATCCGCAGCCTCACGCTCAAAGATGAGGATAACGGGTATCAGAGAAAAAGAACCGAGCAGGAATCTGATTCCGTTAAAGGTAAATGTTCCTACATAATCAGCGCCGACACGCTGAGCTACAAACGCAAATCCCCATATTATAGCCGTCAGGAACAAAAGGACGGTTGACTGTACTTTTACTTTCATACACAACTTCCTTGCAAACCATAAGCCACGGAAAGCTCCGTGGCTTATTAAGTTAATTCTGAAATTTTAAATTGCCTTTTTAGGACTGCCCTTAGGAGCGCTCTTTGAAGTGAGAATATTGGGCTTTTTATTCTCGTCGCGGATAATTTCGGGAGCAGCCTCGCCGTTTACGCACTCACGGGTTATAATGACTTTCGCGATTGTGTAATCGGAGGGAGTGTCATACATAACCGGCATAAGGACATCTTCCATAATGCCGCGGAGACCTCTCGCGCCCGTTTTCTTTTCAAGAGTCTTTTCGGCGATAGCGTCCAGCGCGTCCTCGGTAAATTCAAGCTCCACATCGTCCATATTGAACAGCGCTTTAAACTGCTTTAAAAGCGCGTTTTTAGGCTCTGAAAGTATTCTTATCAAATCGCTCTTTGAAAGCTGACGCAAGGCGGTTATAACCGGAACTCTGCCTACAAGCTCGGGTATAAGTCCGAATTTAACAAGGTCCTGAGCGATAACCTTTGAGTAAACATCTTCTTTTTCAAACTGAGATTTACTCTTGATTTCCGCGCCGAAACCGAGCGAGGAATTACCCATTCGCTTTTCAACAATCTTTTCAATTCCGTCAAACGCGCCGCCGCAGATGAAGAGAATATTTGAAGTATCAATCTGTATAAACTCCTGCTGAGGGTGTTTTCTGCCTCCCTGCGGGGGTACATTTGAAACCGTGCCTTCAAGTATCTTTAAAAGAGCCTGCTGCACGCCCTCGCCGCTGACATCACGGGTTATTGAGGGGTTTTCGCTTTTTCTGGCGATTTTGTCAATTTCGTCAACATAAATTATGCCGCGCTCGGCTTTTTCAATATCAAAATCCGCAGCCTGTATCAAGCGAAGAAGGATATTCTCAACATCTTCGCCGACATAGCCCGCCTCCGTAAGAGTTGTGGCGTCTGCGATAGCGAAAGGAACATCAATGATTTTCGCAAGCGTCTGGGCGAGAACGGTTTTGCCCACTCCCGTGGGGCCGAGCAAAACAACATTGCTTTTCTGAATTTCAACATCGGAATCGTTCCCGTGATAAATTCTTTTATAATGATTGTAAACGGCAACGCTGAGCGCTTTTTTCGCCTCGTCCTGCCCGACGACATATTCATCGAGCGCCGCTTTAATCTCCTGAGGCTTGGGAAGAACTTTCTCCTCCAGCTTTACTCTTTTGGAGTTTCTGGAATGGGCGCGTTCGTTGTTTTCATCTATGATGCCCATGCAAAGCTCTATGCACTCGTCACAGATATAAACTCCCGGGCCGGCAATAAGCTTATCGACCTGTTCCTGCGTTTTGCCGCAGAAAGAACAGTGAACGCTTCTCTCTTTATCGTTTTCTCTTGCCATAAATTACTCCCTGATTATCTCTTGTACAGTACCTTGTCAACAAGGCCGTATTCCTTTGCCTCCTCGGCGGACATAAAGTTGTCGCGCTCGGTATCGGCAGCGATAGTTTCAAGAGGCTTTCCGGTATTTTCGGAAAGAATTTTATTCAGCCTTTCACGGGTTTTAAGGATATGGTCGGCGGTAATTTTAATATCGCTCGCCTGCCCCTGCGCTCCGCCTGAGGGCTGATGAATCATAATTTCGCTGTTGGGAAGGGCAAATCTTTTACCCTTAGCGCCTGAGGAAAGCAAGAACGCTCCCATACTTGCAGCCATACCCATACAAATAGTGGATACATCGCATTTGATATACTGCATAGTATCATAAATGGCAAGTCCCGCTGACACTGAGCCGCCGGGGCTGTTGATGTAAAGGCTGATATCCTTTTCGCTGTCCTGACCTTCAAGATAAAGAAGCTGAGCCACAACCAGCGAAGCTGTCGCGTCGTTTACCTCATCGGAAAGGACAATTATTCTGTCATTTAAAAGTCTTGAGAAAATATCGTATGATCTTTCTCCTCTGCTTGTCTGTTCAACAACATAAGGAACGAGTGCCATAAATAACCTCCTGTTAACCTTGTAATAGCATTAAAGAATCGCCCCTGAATTATTGGACAATTCTTCAATACTTATACATATTTATTATTTGTGTTGAAAATTATTCTTCGTCAGCTTTTTTCTTTGTTGTTTTCTTTGCGGCAGGCTTCTTTTCGGCTGTTTCCTTATCGCCCGCGTCCTTTTTAGCCGCTGTTTTTTTAGCCGCGGTTTCTTTCTTGGCGGCCGGTTTCTTGGCGACGGCCTTTTCCTCGGTTATTTTAGCGGAATCCTTAATTAAATCGATAGCTTTCTGAGTCTTTACATCGCCTGCGACAGCATCCTTGGAAAGCGATTTCTTAATAACATCGGCTTCCATATTGTAAAGCTTAGCGAGTTTTTCGTACTCAGCGTCAATATCCTCGTCGGTAGCTTCGATATTTTCAGCCTTGATGATGGCTTCAAGGGCAAGCTGAAGCTTAACCTGAGCCTCGGCGTTCTCCTTATAGCCCTCTCTGAACTTATCCATTTCCATACCGGTATATTTAAGATATGTGCCGAGGTCCAGTCCCTGAGCCTGAAGTCTGTACGCAAAGTCATTGACAATATTGTCAATAGCGTTTTCAATCATAACGCCGGGAATTTCAGCCTCAATGGAATTCGCGACAGTTTCGAGAAGTTCGTTGGAAACTTTGCTGTCAGCGCTTTCTTTTTTGGCCTTTTCAAGGTCGGCTTTAATATTCTTTTTAAGCTCGTCAAGTGTGTCAAACTCGCTTACATCTTTGGCGAACTCATCATCAAGAGCGGGAAGCTCCTTCTTTCTGATTTCGTGAAGCTTGATTTTGAACACGGCGTCTTTTGAAGCGAGGTCCTCGTTATACTCCTCGGGGAAAGTAACATTTACATCAAACTCATCACCGGTTTTGTGGCCTATAATCTGGTCCTCAAATCCGGGAATAAACGCGCCGCTGCCGATTGTGAGGTTATAATTTTCGGATTTGCCGCCCTCAAAGGCTTTTCCGTCAACAAATCCCTCAAAGTCGATAACTACCGTATCGTCTTTTTTAACGGCTCTGTCATCAACGCTTATCATACGGGAGTTCTGCTCCTGCATTTTTGCAAGCTCAGTCTTTACCTCGTCAGCGGTAACCTTGACGGCGGGTTTTGTGGCTTCAAGTCCCTTATATTTTCCGAGTTTAACCTCAGGCTTAACGGTAACCTTTAATTTAAGAGTTACTCCGTCTTTGCCTATTTCGGGAACTTCAAGGTCGGTGGGATTGCCGACAACATCAAGCTCTGCTTCTTTAATAGCGTCGCTGACGGCGTCAGGATAAATTATTTCAAGCGCGTCCTCATAGAAAACGCCTTCGCCGTAAATTCTCTCAATAAACGAACGGGGAGCTTTACCCTTTCTGAATCCTTTAACGGTTATCTTTTCGCGCTGTTTGAGATAAGCCTGCTGTACGGCTTCCTCAAACTTTTCACCGTCAATAGAGATTTCAAGCTGATAGACATTTGTTTCTACCTTGTTTGATGATTTTAACATTAAATATTCCTCCTGAATATTATCAATTACATAATTACCTCAAAAGTCTATTCATTATATCACAGAAAAAAGTTAAATACAATATTTTCCGCAAGTTTTTATTCAAATTTATTAAAATTTGCAAAATTCCGCAAAATCAAACCGAAAAAAAGCTTTATACTATTAAAAGCGGACAAAATTGTAGATAATCAGCCGAAATGAGCTTAAACTTTATCCCCTCTTTTTCACCGTTAAACGCGGCTTTTGCGGCTCCGGCGTGCAGATGTCCGTAAAAACATCTTTTAACACCGTAATCTTTCAGGATTTTTATAATGGGTTCGCAGTATCTGTCATACCCGACCGGCGGATAATGAAGGAAAACAACGGGTTCGCCGCCGAGCTTTGACGCGCTTTGCAGAGAGCGCTGTAATCTGCCGCACTCGCGCGAGAGAATCTTCAAGCCCTCCGCGGAGTCATCGTCAAAAGGCCAGCCGCGGGAGCCGCAAAGGGCAAAGCCGCCGGCTTTTTGGGCATTGTTATGAAGAAAACTTATTGTATTAAAGCCTTCTTTTTTTACAAAAGCTTCCATTTTTGAAACGGTATTCCACCAATAATCGTGATTACCCTTTAAAATTATTTTGCTGCCGTTTAGAGCGTTGAGAAACGCAAAGTCCGCTCTTACCTGTTCAAGGCTCATTGCCCAGGAAATATCGCCGGGGATTACTACCGTGTCGCCGGGGGAAACAATTTTTTGCCAATTTTTTTGGAGGCGGGAAACATAATCGTCCCAGCCTTTAAACACATTCATCGGCTTATCGGCTGAAAAAGACAGATGAGTATCGGCAATTACAAAAACAGACATTGTGAAATAACTCCTATGAATAATAAAGGCTGCGCGGCAAAAGATATAAGTGAAAGGAGGTAACAATAATGGATAAGTACACAAACATTACTTGCGACGCTTGCCACTGCGCTTATAACGACGGCAACATGAACTGCACAGCCGACGGTATAAAGGTAGGCACACAGAACGCCTGCTGCTGCGACGACACAAGATGCGCGACATTCAAGATGAAGGCGGATTCAAACAACTGCAAATAAAAATTAAGCGGAACCGGGTATTGCGCCCGGTTCCGCAAACATTTTACGGGCTTAAAGTCCCAGCATATCAAATACTACCTGCTTCATATCCTCTTTGCGGCAAACGCCTTTAAATCTCGGTTCTTTGCCTTTTAAATCAGCAAGCTGCGCGGGTACGGGTTCGCCTGATTTTTCATAAAGCTCCTCAACCATATCAAACTCGTTGTCTGCCTTAATTTCACTCTCAATAGCCGCGAGAACGCTTGCGGAGAATTTATAAGGATTGGCGGTTGAAGCTATAACGGTCGGCGTGCTGTCGCCTGTTGACTTCTTGTATTCCTCATAGACCTTAACGGCGACAGCCGTATGAGTATCGATAAGATATTTTTCCTCGGAAAATACCTTTCCGATTGTTTCACGGGTGGCGTCATCGTCGCAGCAGCCAGCCGCGAACAGCGCTTTGATTTTATTTTCGACCTCGCCGCTTACGGCATATTTTCCGTCCTCGGCCAGATTTTTCATAAGCTCTCTGATTTCGGCGTCATTATCGCCGTAAAGATGGAAAAGCAGTCTTTCAAGATTGCTTGAAATAAGAATATCCATTGACGGTGAGGTGGTGCAGTAGAAATTTCTGTTCTTATTATAAGTTCCGGTTGTGAGAAAATCGGTAAGAACATTATTGGCGTTTGAAGCGCAGACGAGCGTTTTTACGGGAACACCCATTCGCTTTGCGTAATAGGCTGCCAAAATATTTCCGAAATTTCCGGTGGGCACAACAACATTCATAGGCTCGCCTAATTTCAGCTCGCCCGACTCAACCATATCGCAGTAAGCGGATACATAATAAACAATCTGCGGAACGAGTCTGCCCCAGTTAATGGAGTTAGCGGAGGAAAACGCGAGTCCGTTTTCCTTAAACCTTTTCTCAATTTCCCTGTCGGTGAAAATTTTCTTGACGCCGCTTTGCGCGTCGTCAAAATTGCCCTCAATGGCGCAAACGCTGACATTTGAGCCTTCCTGCGTGGTCATTTGGAGCTTCTGCATGGGGCTGACGCCGTCAACGGGATAGAAAACAAGTATTTTTGTATTCGGCACATCTTTAAAGCCTTCAAGAGCGGCTTTGCCGGTATCGCCCGATGTAGCTACAAGAATAACTATCTGAGTGTCTTTAAGCGTCTTGCCCGCCGAAACGGTCAGAAGATACGGCAAAAGCTGAAGCGCCATATCCTTGAAAGCGCAGGTAGGCCCTCTCCAGAGTTCCAGCACATCGGCGGTATCCGACAATTTATGCAAGGGAGCGACCTTATCGCTGCTGAATTTGCCTTTTTTGTACGCGCCTTCAACGCACATTGAAATTTCCTCTTCGGAAAAATCGGTAAGATAAAGGCTTAAAACATTTTTTGCCCTTTCAATATAGCTCACGGGAATGAGCTTTTCTATAAATTCAAGAGAAATCTGCGGAATCTCCACGGGAACAAAAAGTCCGCCGTCGGACGAAATGCCCTTTGCGATAGCTTCGGCGGCTGTAACCTTTACCGATTTATCTCTTGTACTTGTGTAAAACATTGCAAACACTTCCTTTTCGTGTGGTATTCTAACACATATCAGCAGCTATTTCAACCGTATTCGGAATTATTTTCCGTCGGCGTCAAAAGCGTTCTCTATATGATTTATCTTAACGGGACGGTCATCTTTAAAATATACCTCGATTATATCAAACCTCGGCTGTCTTTTTTCGGTGTAGCCGCTTAAATAAAACTTTGCGGCGGCAATAATACGCGAGCGTTTTTTAAAGTCAACCGCGTCGGCAGGAGCGTACATCATACCCTCGCTTCTTGACTTGACCTCAACAAAAACTATATATTTTTTGTCCTCGGCGATTAAATCTATCTCGCCGAATCTGACCGAATACTGCGCGTCAACAATAAGGTAGCCGTGTCTGCGCAGATACCTTGAAGCGGTAATCTCGCCGTAATAACCGAGTAAGTTCTTATCCATAATGCTCACTCAGGTTTTTGAGAAAAGTTTTTCTGTGTATTTCGGACACGCCGTATTTTTTTATCATCTCATAATGCAGCTTTGTGCCGTATCCCTTATGCTTTTCAAAGCAGTACTGCGGATATATTTGAGCCATTTCGAGCATATAGCGGTCACGGCTGACCTTAGCGAGAATTGAAGCGGCGGCAATACTCATACTCTGCGCGTCTCCTTTTATGACGGGTTCCTCCGAAGTCCCGTCAAGTCCCGGACTGCGGTTTCCGTCGATAAGGGCGTAATCCGGTTTTGTTTTAAGAGCGGCTACGGCTCTTTTCATAGCGAGAAAAGTGGCGTTTAAAATATTTATTTCGTCAATTTCCTTTTCATTTGCCGAGCCTATGCCGAAATCCACGGCTTTTTCACATATTATGCCGAAAAGCTGCTCGCGTTTTTTCTCGCTGAGCTTTTTTGAGTCGTTCAGCCCCTCTATTTCAAGGCCTGCCGGCAGTACAACCGCCGCGGCGAACACAGGCCCTGCCAGCGGCCCCCTGCCTGCCTCGTCAATGCCGCAAATAACTTTAAAGCCTTTAAGGGCGGCGTTTTGCTCATATTTATAATCCATTACACATTCTCCGGCTTTTCAAGGGAAATTGTTCCGAGTTTTCCTGCGCGGTACTCGTCAAGAACGGTTACCGCGGCTCTTTCGGCGTCAATTTCACCGCCTTTTATAATCATTCCGCGTTTTTTGCCTATCATTTCAAGTATTTCCCACGGTTCGCTGTTTTCAAATCCGCTGATTTTATAGCGTTCTTCAAGGCGCTCGGGGTAATCGGCTTTCATAACCTCCAAAAATCTGACCGCCAAAAGCTGAGTGTCAAGTATTTCGTCCTTGACAGAGCCTATAAAAGCGAGTCTTTCGCCTACCGCCGGGTCCTCAAACTTAGGCCAGAGTACTCCCGGTGTGTCGAGCAGTTCCAAGCCGTTGCCCAGCGGCACCCACTGATTTCTTCTTGTGACTCCGGCTTTATCGGCAACCTTTGTTTTTGCCGCGCGCGCCATTCTGTTTATAAAAGAGGATTTTCCGGTATTAGGAATGCCCACAACCATTATTCTGAGCGCCTTGCCGGGCATACCCTTTTCTTCGTTCTGGCGGATTTTGTCCTTTAAAATCTCACGCACGGTATCGGCGTATTTATTTAAACCCTTGCCCGTTCTGCAATCAACCGCAAGGGCGGCAACCCCCGACTTTTTGTAATAACTTATCCATTTATCAGTTGTGTTTTTATCGGCCAAATCGCACTTGTTGAGAAGCACTATTCTCGGCTTGGCGCTTATAAGTGAGGAAAGCTCGGGATTAGAGCTGCTTAACGGTATTCTCGCGTCAATAACCTCGGTTACGGCGTCAACCAGCGAAAGGCTCTCCTTAATAATACGGCGTGTTTTCGCCATGTGACCGGGGAACCAGTTTATATTTGTTCTTTGAAAACCTTTTTCTTCATTTGCCATTTAATCACTTCTTTACACGGGTATTACTTCTCACTCCTGTGACGAAGTAAAGTCACTGTTAAAAATGTGAGTATCGCCCAGACGGTATATTACTTTTCCGACAACATAGCGCTCGTCTATAAGCCCTATTTCCCTGTCGCGGCTGTCGGCGGACTCGTTGCGGTTGTCGCCCATTACAAAAAGCATGCCCTCCGGCACTTCGTAGGTCTCGTTCATAGAATACAAAAACCTCATGGGCTCTTTAATATACGGCTCGTCTAATTTTTTGCCGTCAACCAGAACGCTGTTGTCAAATCTGTTGAACGAAACGGTTTGCCCGCCCGTGGCAATTACTCTTTTTATAAGCACCTTGTCATATCCGTTCGGCTGGGATATAACTACAACATCGCCGTACTTAATTTCACCGGTTACGGCGGTTATAATTAAGCTGTCGCCGTTACTGAGCGTGTTTTCCATTGACTCTCCCGAAACGGTTGACACCTTGAATATAAAAGTAAATATAATACTGACCACCAGAACGGCAGTCAGCAAAATTGACGCTAAATCATACACATAGGATAAAACTTTTTTATTATTCATAATCGTCTATCTTCCAATCACCGAAAGGATAAATTCTTACCTGAGCAACGCCGAGAACATAGCGCTCGTCAATAAAACCGATTGCCCTGCTGCGGCTGTCAACGGAGTTGTTGCGGTTATCGCCCATTACAAAGAGCATCCCCTCGGGCACCACCTGAGGGTAAACATAGTCGCCCATAGTCTGGGTAGCTTCCGCTATATAAGGCTCTGAGAGCACCTGACCGTTGACTGTTACCGTACCCTCTAAAAAGTCGATATCAACCGTATCTCCGCCTTTGGCGATAACCCGCTTGATAAGCGGCTCGTTAAGAGAATTCGGCTGTGTGATTACAACAATATCGCCCACGGAAATCTCGCCGGGTACGGCGCTGACGGTCAGCCAGTCGCCGTTGTTTAAAGTTGGGTTCATGGAAGAGCCGCTGACCCCCACAACACGGAATAAAAAGGTAAACACAAGCAAAAGCAGAATGACCGCATAGATAAGCGAATCCATCCAGTCATAAATAAACGCCCATACGCCTTTCTTTTCGGCGGCAAATTCCGGTTCTTTAAACGAAAACTCGTATTCTTCTTTTCTTCTCAATTGCATCACCTGTCAGAATATACTGTTTATTTTTTTAACGACCGCGCTATATCGCAAATTTTTTTCAGCCTGTGATTAACACCTGAGCGGGAAATAGGCTCGGAAAGGCTGTCGCCCAATTCGCGCAGCGACATATCGGGATTTTCAAGACGAAGGCGGGCAAGCTCGCGAAGCTCCCCGTCAAGATATGAAAGACCGACCGTTTCTTTTATATACATTATGGCGTCAATCTGCCTTGCGGCGGCGTCAATAGTCTTATCAAGGTTGGCGCTCTCAAAATTTAAGCGCCTGTTGACATTGTTGCGCATATCCTTATACATCTTAACGCCCATAACTTCAAGCGAAGAGCTGACCGCGCCCATTACGGTCAGCAAATCCTCAATTGATTCGCTGTCCTTAAAATATATAACATAATTCGAGTTGCGCGTAATACTTTTAGGAGTAACCGCTAAATCGTCATAATCGGAAAGAAAGCGCTTAAAATCACGGCAAAGATGGAGATACGGCACCACAAATTCAAGATGATAGCCCTTATTGGGGTTATTGATTGTGCCGCAGGTTAAAAAAGCGCCTCTTAAAAAAGCGTTTTTACAGCACTCGTCAGAAATATTGCCCCAATTAAGCCTTGAAGTACCACTTTTGCCGTAGCCGAATACGGAAAGCACCTTTTCCCTGTCGGCAGAAGAGGTCACCTCGGCTTTATATTTGCCCGCTTCGGAACAGACAAGACGCGGCTCGACTTTGCAAACTTCTCTTAACATTTCGCAGTAAACCCCGGCAATTCTGCCGTTTTCAGTCAAAAGCGAAATATCATAGTGAGAAAATCCCCTCGAAAAAAGCATAAGACCGTAGGCAAAGGCGTGCCGGCAGCACTCTTTTTCATTTTCTATTGAAAGAATCTCATTTTTTACATCCGCTGAAAATGACATTGTATCACCTTTTTATATCACGGTGATACACAGCGCAGCTGTATCCGTTATCCTTAATATTCTTATGAACAAGTTCCGCGAAAACAACCGAGCGGTGTTTTCCGCCGGTGCAGCCAACCGAAATTGTGAGCTGACTTTTGCCCTCGGCTCTGTAAAGGGGCACAAGATAGTCAATCAAATCAAGAAGCTTTGGGCGGAGCTCTTTCGCCTGGGGAAATTTCATTACATAATCCCTTACTTCGCTGTCAAGCCCCGTTTTGTTTTTAAGTTCAGGCACATAAAAAGGATTAGGCAGACAGCGCACATCAAAAACCAAGTCGGAATCCTTTGGTATTCCGTATTTAAATCCGAAAGAAACAACATTTATTTTAAGGGAGTTGGCGACATTTTCAAGGAAAAGCTCAGAAATCCGCTCTTTTAACTGAGAGGTAGAAAGCATAGAGGTATCGACTATGTAATCGGCGATATCGCGCGCTTTTTTAAGCATTTTCCTCTCTCTTATAATAATGTCCAGAAGCTCCTCCGAGGAATCCGCGGTAGAAAGAGGGTGCTTTCTTCTTGTTTCCTGATACCGGCGCAGTATAACTTCATTATCTGCGTCAATAAACAGAATTTTATAATTGCAGCGCATAAGACGCAGTTCGTCAAGCGCTTTAAAAAGCTCCGAAAATGAGTCTCCGAGCCTTACATCGGCAACGATAGCCACTTTTTCACGGGTTTCGGAAGAATCTTCAAGAATTTTCACAAAAGTGGGAATAAGCTGAGGAGTCATATTATCGACGCAGAAAAATCCTATATCTTCAAGGCTGTCAATGGCTCTTGACTTTCCCGCTCCCGACATTCCCGTTACAATTACAAGCTGCACAAGCACTCACCTGCTTTCAAGTATTTTTACTTCCGGCTCAAGCATTACGCCGTATTTTTCATAAACCGTTTCCTGTATATGCTTAATCAGCGACATAATATCGCTCGAAGTAGCCTTATCTTTATTTATCACAAACCCGGCGTGCTTTTCGCTGACCTGCGCGCCGCCTACCGAAAAGCCTTTAAGTCCGGCTCCCTCAATAAGCGCTCCGGCAAAATAGCCCTCCGGTCTTTTAAATGTACTGCCCGCGCTTGGATATTCAAGAGGCTGCTTTGATTTTCGTTTGCCTAAATTTTCGTTCATTTCGGCTTTGATTTTATCTTTATCGCCTTTTTTAAGGGCGAGCACAGCAGAAACAACCGCAAAGCCGTTGTCGGAGTAAGCGCTGTGGCGGTAGCCTAAATCTAGCTCCGCTCCGGAAAGGGAGCCCTGTTTGCCCTCATTATCAATATGATTACAGCTCAGCAGCACATCTTTCATTTCTCCTCCGTACGCGCCGGCGTTCATATATACCGCTCCGCCGAGAGTGCCGGGTATTCCGTAAGCAAATTCGAGTCCGGAAAGAGAGTGTTCCATAGCGAACATACAAAGGCTTTTCATTGAGGCGCCGGCTTCGCAAAATACGGTTGTTTCATCAATCAGTTCTGTTTTTGAAAGTTCCGAACCGATTTTTACGACAACGCCGTCATAACCGCTGTCCTGCACCAAAAGATTCGTGCCGTTACCGATTACAGTAAACGGCACCGAATTTTTGCCGAGATAGGCTATAAGACTGCAAAGGCAGTCAGCCGACACGGGAGATACAAGCATACGGGCGCTGCCGCCGGTTTTGAAACTTGTGTAATTTTTCATCGGCGCGTTTTCCATAACCGCCGCGCCAATGCTTTTTGCGTATAAAGCCGCTTTACCGTACACTTATATAACCTCGCTTAATTATTATGAGTTTCAAGCAACGCCGCGCCAATAACGCCGGCGTCATTTCCGAGAATTGCCGAACAGAGAATCGTCTGCTTGTCGCTGTTGAGCGAATAGTGCTCGTTATTTACATAATATCTTATGGGGTTAAGAAGCTCCTCGCCCTCGTTGCCGATACCGCCGCCTATGCAGAGGACTTTCGGCTGGAAGATATTTATTACATTTACTATGCCGACCGACAGATAATATACATAATTGTTGACTACATCACGGGCAGCGCTGTCCCCCTGGCGCATAGCCTGAAAAGCTGTTTCGCCGTCAACATTTCTTATATCGCCGCTTACCATATCCCACATTATCGAGTCAAAGTTTTTGCTCATTTTATCCTGAGTCTGGCGGATAAGCGCAGTTGCCGAGGAATAGGCCTCCCAACAGCCTCTTCTGCCGCAGGTGCAGCGTTCACCGCCGAATTTTATAACCATGTGCCCCATTTCGCCGGCGGCGTCATTACAGCCGTGAAGAATTTTGCCGTCTATTACTATGCCGCTTCCTACGCCTGTGCCGAGAGTTATGGCAATAAAATTATCGACTCCGTTGCCGACGCCTGCGACCGCCTCGCCGAGAGCCGCGCAGTTGGCGTCATTTTCAATGTACACGGGAACTTTGAATTCGTCCTCCATAATCTGTTTCATGGGAACATTTTCAAAATCCAGATTGTTTGCGTATTCGATTATGCCCTCTTGCAGGTTAACAGAGCCCGGCGTGCCGATACCGATGGAAGAAATGTCGCTCCACTGGGCACCCGCGTTTGACACGGCAATTCTTATCGACTCTTTGATATCCGCGATAATTCTGTCCTGCGAACGGGTTTTAGGGGTTTTAACAGTACCCCTGCCAACAATGCTGTTGCTTTCGTCAACAACTCCGGCAACAATGTTCGTTCCGCCTAAGTCAACACCAATCTTATACATTTTTAATCCCCCTTAATAGTTTTGCCAAATATCCACTTCCTGCGCCTGAGGCTCATAGCCGTCATCCATACCGAGATGATGCATAAGCTCACGGGCGGCATTGTATCCCATTTTTTTCTGACGGTTGTTCATAGCGGCACACTCGATTATTACCGCGAGATTACGGCCGGGTTTTACCGGAACTACGGTAAGCGGAACCTGAATGCCCATTATTGTTATGTACTCGGTATCAAGCCCCATACGGTCATAAACTTTTGAACTGTCCCAGGGTTCAAGCTGAACAACCATATTTATTTTTTCGGTGAGCTTTACCGCGCCCATACCGAAAATTCTTCTCGCGTTAATTATTCCTATTCCTCTCAGCTCAATAAAATGACGGATATTATCAGGAGCCGAGCCGACAAGGGTTTTTGCGGACGCCTTTCGTATCTCTACCGCGTCGTCGGCAATAAGACGGTGACCGCGCTTTATAAGCTCAATGGCGGTTTCGCTCTTGCCTACGCCGCTGTCGCCCACAATAAGCACGCCCTCGCCGTAAACCTCAACAAGCACGCCGTGACGGGTAATGCGCTCGGCAAGCGCCGTGCCGAGATAATATATAAGCGAAGCCATACACTCGGAAGTAGGCTCGGAAGAACGCAGAACGGGCACCTCGTATTTTTCCGCCAGCGCAAGCATGCCGCTGATAGGTTCGAGATTTCTTGTAATTATAACAACGGGAGGTCTTTTGCTTAAAAGCCTGTCGAGCTTTTCAAGCTGCTGCTCCTGAGGAAAAGTTTTTATAAATTCCATTTCGGAAAGTCCTAAAAACTGAACGCGGGCAGGGTCAAAATAATCGTCGTTTGCCGCAAGCAGCAAGCCGGGACGGTTAACCTCCTGAGAAACAATCGAAAGCTCCGACGCGTCGCGCGGAAGATAGAGAGTTTCATATCCGTATTCATTTATTACCTTTTCAAGGGACACCGAGTATTTGGTAACCAAAGCGCCGCCTCCCACTAATATATATTTAAAATAATTATATAACATATACTTCTGTTTTCCAATAGTTTTTTGAAATTTTTCAGGATTATTTTTTAAAAAAGCAAACCCGGCGGAATATTTTCCGCCGGGCGCTGAAATTTACCGATTACGGTTTATTTCATGCTTTCTTCATAAGACTTAATCATCTTTTTAACCATCTGGCCACCGACAGAACCAGCCTGCTTAGAGGTAAGGTCGCCGTTATAGCCCTGTTTAAGATTTACGCCGACTTCGTTAGCGGCTTCCATCTTGAACTTATTGAGAGCCTCGCGTGCTTCGGGCACTACGCTCTTAGAATTTCTTGACATCTTAATACACCCCTTATCAATTTAATATCTGATTGCGTTTGCAGTAATAGTGTTATCGCTTTGCGGCTTTTTTATTATTGAAAAAATTTGCTAATTTTTCGGGTAATCCCGAAGCGACAAAAAGGTATAGCCCTCTTTTCGTGCCTTATCAATTATCCTCGGCAGCGCTTCGGCGTTGTCGGGTGAAACGGAATGAAGCAGAATAACCGCTCCCGGATGAAGCCTTGACATAACCGTTTCATAAGCGTACTGCGCGCCCTTTTGATTGTTTAAATCCCAGTCCTCATAAGCCAGCGACCAGAAAACGCTGGTATATCCCATAGAGCCCACCACCGAAAGGGCTTTTTCGCTGTATTCGCCCTTAGGAAACCTGAAATACGGCTCGCTGTAACCGAAATTTTCTTTGAGATAATCCGCCATTCCGGTTATTTCCTCTTTCATACTGCTTTCGCTGATTTCGGCAAAAGACGGATGCGTTACCGAGTGATTGCCAACTATATGCCCCTCGTCAATCATGCGCCTGATAAGCTCGGGATTTTGCCTGACCTCGGGCAGAGTGCAGAAAAACGCGGCGTTTACATCTTTTTCTTTAAGCACATCAAGAATTTTTGAGGTATAACCGTTTTCATAACCGCAGTCAAAGGTAAGGTATAGCACCTTTTTTTCGCTCTTTGTGTCAAGGCAGAAGGCGTTAAAGCCGTTAGTTTCAAAAAAGCTTTGGGCGTTTTTGGAAATATCGTGCGCTTCTCCGTTTTTTGCTACTCCGTAGCTGTGAGCGATTTTTTCGGTGGACAATTGTTTGCCGTTTTGACTTGCGGCTGAACTGTTTTCGGCAACAGGTTCAGGTGAAACGCTTGTTTCGGGGCTTGTACCGGAGCTGTTTTCAGGTGCTTTTTCGTAGTCATTTTTTGCGCACGAACAAAGCGTACAGACTGACAGCACAAGGCACAGCGCTTTAACTGCTTTTTTCATTCACCGCACCTTATTTCATCATCTGGCTCATGTTGTCAACCGCGTTGGAAAAAGTATTGACCGCTTTTTTTACCGTCTTTTTCATTTTTCTCTTGGTCGAATTTTTGCTTACAGCCCCCGTTATGGCAAGTGCGGCTGTTCCGGCGAGCATGCCGGCGCCTACCATTTTATACATATTTGAGTTCATGTTTTTTCCTCCTTTTTTTCAAATTACTCTGAAAAGAGCAATAATATTTTTTGAAAAAAGAAGTGAAAAATTATAAAACGCTATTTAAAATTATTGTAAAAAATGTTATACTTTAAAAAAACAAAAACAGGTGATAAAATGACGCTGAACATAGTAATGGTTGAGCCTGAAATTCCCCAGAACACGGGTAATGTAGCCCGCACCTGCGCCGCTACCGGAGCGAGGCTGCACCTTGTAGGGCCTATGGGGTTTACTCCCGACGATAAAAAGCTGAAAAGAGCCGGTCTTGATTACTGGTATCTTCTCGACATTACCTATTATGACTCGCTTGAAGAATTTTTTATGAAAAATCAAGGCGGAAATTTCTTTTATTTTTCGACAAAAGCGCCGCGCAGGCACACGGATATCGAATACCCGGACAACTGCTATCTGGTTTTCGGGAAAGAAACCGCGGGGCTTCCCGAAAAGCTGCTTTTTGAAAACGAGGAAAGATGCGTAAGAATACCCATGATTGACGAGGCGAGAAGCCTTAATTTGTCAAACGCTGTGGCGATAGGCGTTTACGAGGCGCTCAGACAATGGGATTTCCCGAAGCTTTTGGAAAGCGGAGAATTAAGGAGCTATCACTGGGGAGACCAGTAAAACAATGGCAAAAAGACTTTTCTGTAAATGAAAAACTAAGAAGATTTTAGAAAATCTTATAACTCAAATATTTTAAGCAGGTAAGTTATATGAATCGGCTACTTATAGTTGACGGCAGCAATTTGCTGTTCCAAATGTTTTTCGGAATGCCGTCGAGAATAACAAATTCAGATGGCAAAGCAATCCAAGGCACCCTCGGATTTGTTGGTGCGCTTATCAAGATTATCCTCATAACAGGGCCAACACACATTGTGGTTTTGTTTGATGGTAAGCATGAGAATGAGCGAATGGAAATTGACGCCGACTACAAAGCCAACCGCATTGATTACAGTCTGGTTCCTGAGGAAGACTCACCTTTTTCACAGCTTAACGATGTGTATGCTGCGCTCGATTATATGGGAATCAAGCATGCTGAAACAACAGCCTGTGAAACAGATGACTGGATTGCCGGATATGCTCATACATACGGAGAAAACACCAAAATTACAGTGTCATCCTTAGACAGCGACTTTTTTCAGCTTATTTCCGAGAATGTATCTATTCTAAGATACCGAGGTAATAATAGCGTTATCTGTACTCCTGATTTCATTATTGAGAAATTCGGCATTAACCCGAGTCAGTATGCAGACCTTAAATCCCTTACCGGTGATGCTTCAGATAACATTAAAGGCGCCGATAAGGTTGGTCCGAAAACAGCGGCTATGCTTCTCTGCGAATTTGAAAATCTTGAAAATGTGCTTCTGAATGCAAAATCAATCAGGAAACCATCTATACGAGAGTCCATAATCAGAAATACCGACAAACTGAAAACAAATTATAAGCTAATAAAACTTAAAGGAACAGTATCACTCCCGTTTACCTTGAAAGATATTCCGTACACATATAACGGCATTACTACCAACGAGGTTTTGAAAGGAATAGGAATAAAATAAAATAATTCCGCGACAAACGCACTTAAAAACGATGAGGTTTTTATTACGCTTTTTATTTACATATCTGTTACAGAGTTTCTGATTTTGCGTTTCGATTTTTTACAAAAAACACCCTCTGCGGTAACTCGTTTACCATAGAGGGTGTTTGTCTTTATTATTTTATAAGTGTTTCAATATTTACTGCCGGTTAAAATGACGCTGTACAGCCTTTTCAGTCAAGAATATCAACTTCGAGCGAAGCGTCGTTATGCTTATAAATCTTTCTGTTATCGAGCTCCCACTGTCTTTGTGAAAACGAGCCTTTTTCGAGCCCGTCAACAGCGTTCATAATCTCATAAACGCGCGCGTCCATAAGGTCAAGTTCCGAAAGAAGCTCCGCTTCAAGAAAAAGAGGTCTTACCGCCGCGCCGAAATCCGGCTCCCCGTGGTGGGAAAGCACCATGTGCTGCAAAAGCATGGATTTTTCTTCACTTACCGAAAGTGACTGCGCAGCCTTTTCAATCATCATAGCGCCTTTTACAAGATGTCCTATGAGATTGCCCTCAACCGTATAGCCGGAAGCAATACCGGAAGCGCTGACGCTGAACTCCTTGGTTTTAGCTATGTCATGCAGAACAGCGCCGGAAATCAGCAATTCCCTGTCAACAAAGGGATACACTTTGCAAACGCCCTCGCACAGCTTCACAATAGCGGAAGTATGCATCAATAATCCGCCTCTGATAGCGTGGTGCAGCCGGTAAGCGGCAGGAAAATACAAAAGCTGTTCCTTATTTTCGTCAAGCAGATACAAGACGAGCTTTTTAAGCTCCTCATCGCTGAAATTCCGGATTTTACCGTAAAGCGCCGAGTACATATCTTCACCGCTGTACTGGGCGGATTTAACATAGTCGGCAATATTTACATTGTCGCTGTCGCAGACGGGACGAATTCGCTCGACTCTGAGCTGGTCGCTTCCGTTATATTTTAAGAGAGTTCCCCTCACCTTTACAAACATATCCGCCTCGTACCTGCCGTGGGAAACCTCGTTGTAATCCCACAGTTTCGCGGAAATTTCGCCCTGCTTGTCGCTTAAAATCATATCAAGATAAAAATTGCCGTTTTTAGCGGTCTTTCTGTCGCACTGTTTTATTACGGCAAAAGCCTCGACCTGCCCGTTGTGACCTATTTCAGTAAAATTCATAAAAAATGTCCTTTCGCTTATTATAAAAAAATTATACAACGCAAAAGGACTTATTGCAACAAGCTTTTAGCCGAAAAGCATATTTTCGGTTCCCGTTTTTGCGATAAAAACTCCGCACAAAACCGCTGTCGCCAGCAAAATCAAAATTGAAGTCAGCAAAAAGTTTTTGACGATTTTTGTTAATTCGCTCATTTTATACCTCCGACTCATTTAAGAGTTTTACTATTGATTCGCCAAAAATCCTTGCCGAGAACACCGATTCAAGCAGAGTGTTCGCGTCCGTTCCTATTTCAATCTGCAAGGCGCCCGGCATTATATCGAGATTATATTTTCGGCTGCAAAAAAGCAAAGGAGTAACCGAGCCGGGGCAATCCGCCGCGAGCCTGCTTTGCAGCTTTAAGGCTATTGTAAGATTTTTTTCCCAGTTAGGAAAATCGGTAACATTGCCGTCCTCACAGCCGGTTATAACGGTTATCTGTGAGATTTTCTGGGAGTTGTAATTGAATACCTGCTTGATTCTTGACCCGTCTTTTAAGTAAATTGAACCCCGGTGAATATCCAGCGCAAGCTGTATTGAAGGATTTTCCTTTAAAATTTTTATTACATTTTCCCTTGAACGCTCATACGCGCCGCTGTACTGCGAATCATATACGGTCTTATCGTGAATCACGGTATATCCAGCGGCAGTCAGAACGCGGCACACCTCCTCGCCTATTCTTATCATATTTTCGGATTCGCTGCCGCTTCTGACCGAGCGCTCGTTTGTATAGTATCCCTTATCAAGCAGCTCATAAGATTCGCTTGTGTGGGTGTGATAAATGAGTACAGCCGGCTTTGATTTATCCACACATAGCTGAGCCTGCCTGTCGGCGTAATCCGAAAAATCCAAATCGGTCTTTGATGTGGCGTTTTTAATATAAATACCGCCGAGCATTGCTGTGGCGTTCTGTTTTGAGTAATCCGCCTCGGTAATATCTCCGTCATGCGCGGAATCCGCGTATTTCCTTTCGGCTTCCACCATAAGCTGTGCTACATCTTCGGGAACGCTGAAAGGCTCTGAATTACCGCCTGTGCTTTCGGTCTGAACGGGCGTGTTCTGGTTTTGCACCTCTCCCTGTGTTTTTTCAGAAGAGACGGCAGGTTTTGCCTCGTCTGTTTTAAGAAATGAGGATATAAAATCAGAAGGAAAGGCAAGCGCCGTTCCCGCGTAAACAGCCCGAAGCGGCAGCGCGCCAGCGCCGCCGGAAAATAAGAGACAAATTACCGCCGCGAGCGGCACAAGTTTATTGAAAATAATTTGTTTAACTGCGGAATCGGTGTTTGTCCCTTTTTTCAAAATATCAGCTCTTTTCAATGGAATACTGCTTAAATTTATGCAGATATTCCAAAAAAAAGAACATTACATAATCTCCAAAAAAAGCTGCGGTTCGGCTTCCGGCTGCAAAGCGCAGTTAATACTCAGCGACAAAAGCCTTGCCGCTCTTGAAATTACTGTATCAATATCGCGCGGGGTTACCATCATTTCTGACGCCTCGCCTTTTACGGAATTATCATTGCCGTCTGTCAGCTCGCTTACTATTGTCGCCGCGTCAACAACGGTCGGAACGCCTACCGCTATAACCGGAGCGCCTGCGCTCTCCGCGTTTATTTTTGCTCTGGCGTTGCCGACTCCCGAGCCGGGCGATATTCCAGTGTCCGAAAGCTGAACCGTTTTGCCGACTCTTGACAGCTTTCTTGAAGCGAGCGCGTCAACTACAATCACCGCGTCGGGCTTTACAAGTTTTACCATTGAGGCGATATATTCGGCGGTTTCTATTCCGGTCTGTCCCAAAACGCCGGTTGACACGGCGCAGACAGGCCGCAGAAAGGCTATTCCCAGTTCATCTTTCGCGGTTTCTTCAATATGGCGGGTAGCGAATATCTGTTTTGCGCACATAGGACCGAGCGCGTCCGGCGTTATGTTTTCGTTTCCGAGACCCGCTACGAGCACGCTTTTGCAATTTTGCGGCAAAAGTTCCCTGAGAGTTTTTGTAAGAGCGGTCAGTCTGCCGTCAAGCAACTCGCTTTCGTGGGAAAACTCCGGCAGATCAACGGTTATATATTTGCCTTTCGGCTTGCCCATAGCCTTTTCCCCCTCAGGGGTCAATATCTCAACCTGAGTTACTTCGGCGTTTTCAATCTTCCATTTTTTTACCTCTACGCCGCTTCTTTCGCTTTCGGTTAAAATTTCGCGCATTTCAACCGCTAAATCAGTTCTTAAACTCATATTTTCACTCTTTTCGCCCGTATTTTCTTTTATATTATTGACAGCGCAAAAAATAATAGTCATTTTAAAAAAATAACTTGATTTTTATTTTGTTTCGTGATAATATATGTATCTGTAATGCGAAGGAGGTGTGACGAATGCCAAATATTAAATCAGCTAAAAAGCGTGTTCTTGTTAACAAGACAAAGGCACAGCGCAACAAATCAACAAATTCTGCGCTTAAAACCGCCATTAAAAAGGCTAACGCTGCTATTGAGGCTAACGCCGCGGATAAAGAGGAGCTTGTAAAGGTTGCTGTTAAAAAGATTGACCAGGCTTCCGCAAAAGGTCTGCTTCATAAAAACAATGCAGCCCGTAAAAAGTCCGCCCTCGTTACAAAGCTTAACAAGGCGTAACAGTACAAAGTATTTTGCCGCTGACAAAGTCCGCGGCATTTTATTTTAACTTTACATTGACTTTTTAAATGTTTTTGTGTATAATTAAGCTAAATTCAAAAGTAATTCGGGAGGTTTTTTATGAAAAAGGCATTGAAAGTTATCGCAATTCTCGCGGCAGTTGCAGGCGCTATGGTTGCGGGTTATATCATTGTTAAAAAATATGTTGACAGCAAAAAGGTTGTAATCGGCAATGACGCTGAAAATTATATTTCCTGCTCTTGCTGTGACGACAGCTTTGTTTCGGAAACAGTTGCGTAAAAAGACAATATAATTTTAAAGCAGGACTTTTGTCCTGCTTTTTTTATGCTCTCTTTGATTTATTTTGATTTAGGTCTTGCAATAAATGAAGCAATAAGTCCGCAGACAAGCGCTACGGTTATGCCTGCCGCCGAAGATGAAAGCGGCCCGGTTATTATTCCGAGAGCGCCTTCTTCGCGAATTATCTCCTTGGTACCCTGAGCGAGAGCGTTGCCGAAGCCTGTAAGCGGTACGGTAGCTCCCGCCCCCGCCCACTCAACAAGCGGCTGATAAACGCCCAGTCCGCCGAGAATTACGCCCGTCACTACAAAGATAACCAATATCCTCGCAGGCGTTAGTTTAGTGTAATCAATAAGAAGCTGACCGATTACGCAAATCAAACCGCCCACCAAAAACGCTTTAAGAAAAATCATTTGCACTCCTCCCTTTGTATAGTTTGCCGCCGGGAGGAATATATATACAAAAAAGCCGGGTAAAACCCGGCTTAATATTTGATTTCTTATTCGCCCTTCATTTTTGCGTAGCACTCGCTGCAATAAATCGGTCTGTCGTCCTTGGGTGTAAAAGGAACCTTTGCCTCGCCGCCGCAAGCAGCGCACACGGCAGTATGATACTCTCTCGCGCCGCGGATTGCGTTTTTACGCGCGACACGGCACTCTTTGCATCTCTGCGGCTCGTTTACTAATCCTTTCTCTGCGTAAAATTCCTGTTCACCTGCCGTAAAAACGAACTCTTTTCCGCAATCTTTGCAGGTAAGTGTTTTGTCTTCGTACATTATTTTGCTACCTCGCTTAAATTATTTACCCCATACGGATTTGCACCGCAAGCATTGAAACAATGTTTTACTAAAAGGGCATTTTTATTTGATATTGCGCAGTTTCCTGCGAATACGCTGAACAGCGTTGTCAACCGATTTTTCGCTGCATTCAAGAATCTCCGCAATTTCATTATATGACATTCCGAGCACGCTGAGCTTAAACACCTTTTTCTCGGTTTTTGAAAGGTTATTCTCAACAAAGCTGCTGACAGCGTTAAGCTCCTCGCTGTAAAGCAGGGTTTCCTCTGGAGTGGGCGCCAAAGAGTAAAGCTGCGTTTCGCCGTCGAGTGAAGTATATGACCTGAGTGGAATATTACCCTTGCCGTTGGCTTTTTTAACGGCCGATAGGATACCCCTTGAAGCCAAGGTTAAAGCGTAAGCTGAAAATTTAACGCCGCGCGCCTCATCATAGGTTTTTACGGCGTTTAAAAAACCGAGCATACCCTCCTGATACAGGTCCTCATTTTCAATGCCGCTCAGACTGCAAAAAGAATTTGCCTTTTTAAATATCGCTTTTGAATACCTGCCTATAAGCTCAGCTAACGCTTCGCTGCTGCCGTCTTTCGCAAGAGCGACAAGTTTATTTTCATCAGCATTACTGTTCAAAGCGGCACCTCAAATACGGTAAAAAACAACAATATAATATTATTCCCGTAATTCTTAAAAATCATATCACAAAATAATATTATTGTCAACAGAAAATTTTGTATAAAATATATAAAATTTCTTATTTTAAAGCAAAAAAGAAAAAACCGCCGCGGTACACGGCGGTTAAGCGATTATAAAAAGATCTGAACAAGTACGGTTGCGGTGCTCAAAATCATAATGGCGGCAAGAAAAATAGCCATACCTTTAACAAACTTATCTCTCTTCATCGGTTACACTCCCAAAATTTTTGAAACAGACTCGCCTATTATCTTTTCCTTTTTCTCGGATTCAGCGCGGGTAGCGCCGCAGGCGGTTATATACGCTTTAATCTTGGGCTCGGTTCCCGACGGGCGGACAATGACCTTGCTTGAATCGGTAAGCACATAAGAAAGCACATTTGACTTGGGCAGAGTAATTTCGGTTTCGGTATTGTTTTTAAGGTCACGGCTGACGCTTAAACTGTAATCCGAAATTTTAACGACTTCCATACCCGCGAATTCCTCAGGCGCGTTAGCGCGGAGAGTTGTCATAATCTCGCTCATTTTCTGCATACCGCTGGCGCCCTCAAAGGCAAAATTGAGAACGGTGTTGAGATACATACCGTATTTTTCATAAATACTGTCCATAAACTGCTTTAAGGACATACCTTTAAGCTTATAATAGGACGCCATTTCGCATATAAGCAGCGAAGCCACAACTGCGTCTTTATCACGGGCGTGAGTACCTCTTAAATATCCGTAAGACTCCTCCATACCGACTATAAAGCGGTTTTCCTCGCCTTTCTTTTCAAGGTTTGTTACAAGCTCACCTATATATTTAAAGCCTGTGAGCAAATCGGCAACCTCGGCGTTATACGCTGAGGCAATAGCTTCAATCAAAGGCGTAGTAACGATAGTTTTCACTACTACGGGATTTTCGGGAAGCTCGTTTTTCTCTTTGAGAGCGCTGAGAAGATACTCGCAGAACATAGCGCCCACTTCGTTGCCGGTCATAAGCACGAAATCGCCGCCGTCACGCACGGCTATACCTACACGGTCGCAGTCCGGGTCGGTAGCGAGCAGCAGGTCGGCTTCAGTCCCCTCGGCTGTTTTTATGGCGCACTCAAACGCCTGACGGATTTCGGGATTGGGATACGGGCAGGTTGGGAAATTGCCGTCGGGCAGTTCCTGCTCTTTTACAACCGTAACCTCACCCACGCCGGCAAGTTCAAGAATTTTGCGGACAGGCTTGTTGCCCGTACCGTTAAGAGGCGTATAAATCACCTTTAAACCGGCTTTTTTGACGGCGTCGGGATTTACGCGGCAGGCCAAAACTTTTTCATAGAATTCATTTATGAGCCACTCTTCAATATACTCGATTTTTCCGCATTTAACGGCTTCGTCAAAATCCATTGTTTTTACGCCGGTAAACATATCGGTTTTGAGAATATAGCTGTAAGTAGCCGCGGCGGCTTCATCGGTCATCTGATAACCGTTCGGGTCATAGCATTTGTAGCCGTTGTACTTGGAAGGGTTATGGCTGGCTGTTATGATAATACCCGAAGCGCAGTTCAGTCTTCTGACGGCAAAGGAAAGCATGGGAGTAGGAACAAGCTCGGGGTAAATATATACCTTTATTCCGTTAGCGGCAAGAACGCCTGCCGCGCTTTTTGCGAAAACATCAGATTTGATTCTTGAATCATAGGCAACGGCAACCGACGGCTCTTTAAAGTTGGCGTTAAGATAGTCGGCAAGTCCCTGCGTAGCCTGATTGACCGTATATACATTCATTCGGTTAGTGCCGGCGCCGATTACTCCGCGAAGTCCGGCGGTGCCGAATTCAAGATTTTTATAAAACCTGTCAAGTATGGCGTCGTTATCGCCCTCAATACCTTTAAGCTCCTCAATTAAATCCTTATCGGCAGAAGCACATTCAAGCCACTGCTTATACAGCGCGTTGATATCGTTCATAAAATACCCTCCAGAAAATTTTTCACAAATATTTTACTCCAATTTTTCCTAAATGTAAACAAAAAATTATTTGAAATTCCTCTGAATTTATTATATATTATAAACTATAAGTAATGTTTGGAGGATTAAAGTTGTTTTCAAAGATTATCAGCTTCGGTCTTTTCGGAATCGAAGCGTACAAAGTTATTGTTGAAGCCGATATTTCAGGCGGACTTCCGAGATTTGATGTTGTGGGGCTGCCCGACACGGCGGTTTCGGAAAGCAAAGAAAGAGTAAGAGCCGCTATTAAAAATTCCGGTCTGCAATATCCCGTCAGCAGGATTACGGTTAATCTTGCGCCCGCCGGGTTAAAAAAAGAAGGCGCTATTTACGATTTACCGATTTTAATATCGCTTTTGTGCGCTAACGGGCAGTTAAGCGGTGTAAATGAGGACACGGCATTTTTAGGCGAGCTTTCTCTGGACGGTGAGCTGCGAAGAATCAGGGGCGTTTTGCCGATGATTCTCTGCGCTAAAAACTCAGGGATAAAAAGGATTTTCATACCGGAGGATAACGCGGGGGAAGGCGCGGTAGTTAAGGGTATTGATGTTTTTCCCGTAAAAAATGTTTCTTCGCTTATAGACCATCTTAACAGCAAAGCGCTGATAAGCCCTGTCAGCGAAAGCAGCTACAAAGAGCTTTACGGCTATGAAAATCTGCCCGATTTTGCCGATGTAAAAGGTCAGACCGAGGCTAAAAGAGCCTTAGAGGTTGCCGCGGCGGGCGGTCACAATGTGCTAATGTCAGGCCCTCCCGGTTCCGGCAAAAGTATGCTTGCGAAACGCCTTCCGTCAATTTTGCCGCAGATGTCCTTTGAAGAATCCATTGAAACCACAAATATATACTCAATAGCCGGAGAATTGCCGAAAGATATTTCGCTTATGCGTTCAAGGCCGTTCCGTTCGCCGCACCATACCGTTTCCTCGGCAGGACTTACGGGCGGAGGCGCTGTGCCGAGACCCGGAGAAGTGTCATTGGCGCACAACGGAGTGCTGTTTTTAGACGAGCTTCCGGAATTTTCAAGAAGCACTCTTGAATCTCTGCGCCAGCCTATTGAGGACGGAGTTATAAGCATATCACGAGCGGCGGCAAAGTTTACATATCCTTGCAGTCTTATGGTGGTATGCGCTATGAATCCCTGCCCCTGCGGATATTACGGTCACCCGACCAGGGAATGCACCTGCACCGAGAGCGCGGCAAAACGGTATTTATCCAAGGTCAGCGGCCCCCTGCTTGACAGACTGGACATACATATTTCAGTGCCTCCCGTGGAATTTGAGGAGCTTTCGGGTAAGCAGGCGGGTGAAAAATCCGCCGACATAAGAGCGAGAGTGGAAAAAGCGAGAGCAATTCAGGCGGAGAGGTTTAAAGGCACAAAGATTACCTGCAACGCTAAAATGGACTCCGCCGCTACTAAACAGTTCTGCGTGATGACCGAAAGCGCGCAAAGAATATTGAAATTATCTTTTGAACGCCTTTCCCTTTCGGCAAGAGCGTATGACAAAATACTGCGAATCGCGAGGACGATAGCCGACCTTGACTCGGCGCCGGTAATTGATTTGCCCCATATTACCGAAGCGATTCAGTACCGCAGCTTTGACAGACGGTTTGAAGAATAAACGATAAAAGCCTTTTTCCCGGTAATTCGGGAAAAAGGCTTTTATATTTATAATTAGTTGTCAGCCTACTTTTTCAAACTCAATAGGATAGCCTAACATATCGTCCGGATCCGAATCCGAAGAACCTGTAAGCACCAATTTTTCACCGTCAAAGCGGTAAGTATCATAATCGTCAAGGTCAATGTCGTCATCGTAATCATCGGTCAAGTAAAGCTTACCGCTTCTTACCGAATAATTACCTGCTAACACCTCTTCAGACAATTCCTCGCGTAGGGCTTCGCTGAAAGCATTGGAGAAATCCTCGTCCATGAGATCGTCAATACTTGTTCCGGCATATGCCATGACATCCTCCAATGAAATATCCGCGCCGTATTCCTCGCGCAATTCATTTTCAAAATAATCATAAAAGGCGTCTTTAATATCCAGCAAAAGATTGTCTGTCGCTTTATCAATGCTGTCATCATCAAAGGCCAGTGAATATGTGCCGTTTTCGTTGCATGTAAAAATCAAATCGCATGAGAAATCCGTAACCGTTATGTAATCGGAAATATAGGGCATATCCTGCATTTCTTCCTGAACAAGGTCGGTCATATCGACGGTAGCGCGCCATGTTCCGATAAATTTACGCTGTTCTGCTCCGCTGAAATATACCGCAAGCGTTCCGGCAACAACAATGAGTACTATAGCCGCAACCGCCGCAACAACCCCGATTATAATTTTCTTTTTCGAGGGCTTTTTCTTGGGAGCATGAGCAAACGGCTGTGCATCCGGCTGAGCATAAGGCTGAAAAACGGGCTGTTCCGGCTGAGGAACGGCAGGTTCTGCCGGGCCTGCGGATACCAAAGAGCCACACACAGCGCAAAATTTTGCGTTATCATTATTTAACGCGCCGCAATTTTTACAAATCATTATTCATACCTCACAATCCTTTTTATTAAATTTTAACAAATATATTAAATAATTTCAATATAAATCTGTAAAAAATTTAACGGGACCGCATTTTTTGCAATCCCGTAATTATTCCATATAATCTGTCAGGCAGAAATCAGCCGGCTTTTTTTCTTGTTATCTGAGGTATTCTGCCTATTACGCCGGCAACTATTGTTGTGATTACGATTTCAGGCACCATATAGAATCCGTTGTAAATTACAGAATAAACAAGCGAAAGGGCTTTTCCGCTGTATTTATTAAGAATTGTCTGTCCCCACGAATAGAAGCCCTCCTGCGAGAAGAACCACTCAGCCCACGCGCCGTAAAGGATATAGCCGGAAGCTATGTGGCAGAGATAGCGCATTACAAGTACCGTGAAAGCGCCGAGCATTAGCGAGAGCCAGTTCTTTTTAACGGCTTTTTTATACATAGCCGCAAGTCCGAGAACGGTAAATGCGAGTATGTAGTCAAGAATCATCATAAGTATTGCGCCCCACACGCCGAGTCCGTCGTCCTCAACGGGAAGAAACGCCGCGGAAATTGTTTTTGTGCCGAGCATCATCTCCACAAGAGAATATACAAAACCGGTTACGAGTCCCCTGCCTATGCCGTATTTCCACGCTACCAGAATTACGGGAAGCATACTGACTATTGTAACCTGTCCGCCGAAAGGCATTTCGGGCACAAACATTTTTGAAACGAGCTCCAAAACGACCGCCAAAGCAATCATCAAGGCGCTTTCAACAAGCCAATAGAGTTTTTCTTTTTTCATAATTTTCCTCCAAATGTAAAAAATCAGCCAAGGGAATACCGCAAGGCTGATTAAACTTTCCTACGACGGCATTATCCGTATCAGGTTCAATGGTCAAAGGCGGAACAGCCTTAATCTCAGCCGACTGCCGTCAGCCCCCACGCACTATTTACTTGGCTTTCTACATTATACTCTCTTTTTCGCAGTTGTCAAGCAGGAAATACCTCAGCGCGGAATATCTAAGCTGCGCTTTGCAGTTATTTACCATATTCTCAACGCACGCGGGAGTTCCCACAATTATCATAAGCTTTTTTGCTCTTGTAACAGCGGTGTAAAGGAGATTTCGGTAACACAGCCTGCTGTTTATGCCGACGGCAGGCATTATTACCGCGTCAAACTCGCTGCCCTGGCTTTTATGAACCGTTACCGCATAGGCAAGCTCTATTTCGGATAGCTGTTCCCTTGAATACGCGGCTCTTTTACCCGAAAAATCAATTACAACGGCGTCATTTCTTAAATCAATGCTCTCGATAAATCCTATGTCGCCGTTGAAAATTCCCTCGCCCTCTTCAAACTCAGACTCCCAGACAATGTTATAGTTATTTTTTATCTGCATAACCTTGTCGCCGGTTCTGAAAACACGGTACCCGGTATTATATTCTGTTTTGTCCGGAGTTTTCGGGTTAACGGCGTTTTGCAGCAAGCGGTTAAGGTTTTCGCTGCCCGCGTCCCCCTTTTTTGAAGGGCAAAGCACCTGTATCTGCGAAACACTGTCAATAGAATACGCTTCCGGCAGACGGGAGCAATAAAGGTCAACGATAGTTTTTGCCGCGGCGGCTCCAGTAGTGCGCTGCAACAGGAAAAAGTCGCCGTCTTTATAATCGGTTTTAATTTTTTCGCCGTTTACTATGGCGTGAGCCGTGCATACAATATGGCTTTCCATAGCCTGACGGAAAATTTCCGTAAGCTTTACAACCGGCAGAAGTCCGCTGTCTATCAAATCCTTTAAAACATTTCCTGCGCTGACTGACGGAAGCTGGTCGCTGTCGCCTACCATTATAAGGCGGCAGCCGAAGGGAACCGCGTCAAGCAAACTGGAAAAAAGAAAGATGTCCGCCATTGACATCTCATCGACAATAAGCGCCTCGCAGTCAAGAGGGTTGCGCAGATTGCGCCTGAAAACCGGCTTGTCGCGGCTGTCCCACTCCACCTCCAAAAGGCGGTGAATTGTAGCGGCTTTTCGCCCTGTCGCCTCGGTCATTCGCTGAGCCGCTCTGCCTGTCGGCGCGCACAGGGAAATTTTAAGATTTTCTTTTTCGAACATACTGATAATGCCGTTTAAGGTTGTTGTTTTGCCTGTGCCCGGCCCGCCGGTCAGAATTAAAATTCCCCGGTTAACCGCTGTAACAATAGCCTCTTTTTGCTTTTGAGCGTAGGAAATGTTGTGCTTTTTTTCGAGCTTTTCAATATATGACTCCACATCCATGGGATTTTCGGGCGGATATTTTAAAAGCACCTTAATTCTCTTTGCTATTGAGGCTTCGGCTGAATACGCTTCACGCAGAAACACAAAATCCCTGCCGCCGAGTTTTTCTATTTTTATTTTGCCGCTTTCGCAGAGGTTGTCAACGGCGATTTCCAAATCGTCACGAGAAGCTTCCAGCAGTCTGCCGCTGGGTTCAAAGAGTTTATCAAGCGGCACGCAGGTGTGTCCGTTATAAAAATTATGCGTTACCACATACAAAACGCCCGCCTGAGTTCTGTATTCGCCTCGGGGAGGCTCAGGAAGCATAGAAGCTATCTGCTCGGCTCGTTCAAAGGAAAGCCTTTTTTCCCCCTCGCAGAGAGAATAGGGATTTTCGACGATAATATCCGCCGCGGCCGCTCCGAATTTTTCATAAGCAACAAGGGCTTCGCCCGTTGTCATACCGAGCCTTGACAAGTCAAGAATCAGCCGCCGGGTGGAGCACTGTTTTTTATACTCCGCGCCGATTTCAAGGGCTTTTTTCGGGGAAATACCTTTGATTTCGGCGAGGCGCTCGGGCTCGTTTTCAAGCACATCAAAAGAATTTTCCTTAAAACGCTCGATTATTTTACGCGCCGTGGACTCGCGCACGCCTTTGAGCGCTCCGCTTGCAAGATAGCGGTAAAGCTCGTCGGCGGTTTCCGGAAGCGAAGCCGTGCACATATCCGCCTTGAACTGCCGCCCGTACACGCTGTGATATGTATAGTCGCCGACAACCTCGACCTTATCGCCGCGTTTTAAGTCAAAAGCCGTTCCCACAACCGTTATTTCTTCCTCGCCCGTATCGAGCAGAAATACAGTATAGCCGTTTGTATCATTATAAAAAGTTATGTCGCTGACACAGCCGGTAAGCTTGATTTTTGTTTCAAATTCTTCCATTCAAAAATTCCCCGATTTTTTCGTTTTCAACAATAAAAATACCGTTTTTCTCGGTACAGATTTCCGAAACATCTTTTTTCTCATCTTCGCCTATCCCTTTGTCAAGCACCACAATCTGCGCGCGGTTTTCATCACCCAAAAGATTGAGTTTAATACGCATACCGTAGGCGTTTTTGCGCACATCGGAGCAGCCGCTGTCAAAAGGAATTACTATGTAATATCTGCCGGAAGATTTCGGCAAAAGTAATTTTAACATAAAAACATAGCAGACTGCAACAGTTCCCAAAATAATTAAAAATACAAATACCGTTCCCGCAAGCGCGTCTAACATAAATTATCACCTCATGGCATTATATGCCGTGAGATAAAAAGCGTTAAATCAAAAAAGATGGGTTTTACCCCATCTATAATAATTTTGAGCAGGTCTATAAGCCGAGTTCTGTCGTTTAAGGCAATTATCTATCTGCGATGCGCGTTGCCGCGCACCTGAAGCCATCCCTCGGAGTATCTGCCCAGCTGACAACTCCCGTCGATGTTGCATCGGGTAGGGTTTGCTCGGCCGCTGCATCTCTGCAACGCCGGTGAGCTCTTACCTCGCCTTTCCACCCTTACCGCATAAAGCGGCGGTAATTTTCTATGCACTTTCCCTAAGGTCGCCCTCGGCGGCTGTTAGCCGTTACCCTGCTGTGTGATGCTCGGACTTTCCTCACAGATTAAATCTGCGCAACTGCCCAACCTGCTCAAAATATTAACTGAATTATTGAATATACGCTCCGTCTTTTTTTATTTGCCTGATTTTTTCTCCCTTTACCATAAAGACATTTTCGGAAATATCCATTAAAGGCTTGTCGCTGAAAGAATCGGTATAGAACTCGTCGATTTTAACATCGCCGTACGCATTTCTGAAAGCTTCCACCTTTTTTTCTTTATAGCATATTGAATTTATTATTCCGTTTACGGGGTCAACATCGGACCCGATGTAATTCCTGATTTTAACCCTTTCGCATACGACTTTTAACAGGCAGACGGGACAGGCGGAAACGATTACATCGTTTTCCTGCTGCATTTTAAAATAAAAATCCTTTAATTTGCCCTGATTTTTATCCCAGAAGGTTTCAAACTCAGCGTAAATGTCGCTGACTTTACCGGAATAATCCCTGAGTATTGTTCCGTAATCCTCCATTACTTCCTGAATGGTAATTATGCCTCGTTTGTATTTCACAAAGCCCTCAAAGAATTTAGGCGCGTATTTTATAAGCCCCTTAAAATCTTTCTTTAAGAAATAGAGGAACAAATCCATACCGCTTTCGCCGTCATAAATTGTATTGTCAAAATCAAAAACTCTCAACGCCAATCCTCCCCGTTAAAAGCCCCGTGACGCTCCTCCTCCGCCGAAAGAACCTCCGCCGCCGGAAAATCCTCCGCCGCCGCCCCTGAACGAGCCGCCGTGAAAACCTCCGCCGAAAAACGGACCTATAAATATATGTCTTCCCCGCCGGCGGCCGCCGCCGAACAGCAGGATAAGTATCAGAATTATTATAACAGGCGCCGCCATGCCCAGATAATCGCTCTGACTGCTTTGGGCATAATTTTCGGCTCCGTACTCAATCTCCGGAGTAACTCCGTATTCCTCATATATAACGGTTACAACCGCCTTATACGCCTCGGCAAGTCCTGTGGAAAAATCGTCCTCGGAAAGATAAGGCACGGCGAATTCGTCAAGTATTCTGCCAGTTTTTCCGTCGGGCAGACAGCCTTCAAGCCCGTAGCCTACCTGAATTGTTACCTGCCGCTCGGAAACGGCAAGCAGAATAACAACGCCGTTGTTGCTTTTCTCTGTGCCGACTCCCCAGCTTCTTCCGAGTTCAAGAGCGTATTCCTCGACCGAATAGTCACCGATGGTATCGACGGTGACAACCGCGACCTGCGCTGTTGTCTGTTTATAAAGACTTGCTCCGATTGACATAAGCTCGTCCTCTGTTCCGGCGTCAATTACATCAGCAAAGTCATTGACGAAAAAGCCTGTTTGAGGCTTTGGAAAATCCGCGGCGAAAGAACAAACCACGCTGCCCGCGGCAAGCCAGACAGCTGCCGCGAGTAACACTATCATACTGATTATTTTTTTCATAACGCAGTATATTATTCAAAGCTTACAGTCGGTACTTCCTCGGCGCCGTCAGCCGCCTCAAAGTAATCCGCCTGCTCAAATCCGAACATTCCGGCAAAAATTACCGCCGGAAACTTTTTAATAGCTTTGTTGTATTCGGCTACCGCGTCATTGTAATCCTTACGGGCGGTAGCGATTCTGTTTTCCGTGCCCGCAAGTTCGTCTTGCAGATAGATAAAATTCTCGTTAGCTTTAAGGTCGGGGTAATTTTCGACTACAACGAGCAGCCTTGAAAGAGCCGACTCGAAGCTCTGGTCGGCCTCAGTATATTCCTGCGCGTTTGAAGCGGAATTGAGTTTAGCGCGCGCTTCGGCAAGGTCGGTATAAATATCCTCCTCATGCGAAGCGTACCCCTTTACTGTTTCAACAAGATTGGGAATAAGGTCGGCTCTTCTTTGCAGATAAGTCTGAATCTGAGCGCCCGCATTGTCAACGCTCTCGCGCTTTGAAACAAGACCGTTGTAGGTTGAAGCCACGGCGGCTATCAGCACTACTATAACAAGCACAACCGCGCCTATTCCGATAAGCAAGCCTTTTTTCTTCATAGCATTATTTCCCGGCGCGTATTTCAAGCGCCGCTCCTTTCCTTTTTTCGGCAAACGCCGTCAGTCGTCGTATCCGTTGGGATTCATGCTCTGCCAGCGCCATGAATCCTCGCACATTTCGAGAAGTCCGCGCTGCGCTTTCCAGCCAAGCTCCTCATAAGCTTTTGACGCGTCGGCATAGCATGTGGCAATATCGCCCGGACGGCGTTCGGATATTTTATACTCAATTTTTTTGCCGGAAGCCTGTTCAAAAGCGTTTACGATATCGAGAACGCTGTATCCCTTGCCGGTGCCGAGATTATAAATATTTACGGCAGGCTCAGAATTTAGCAGCTTATTGACAGCCTTTACATGGCCGTCGGCCAAATCCACAACATGGATATAATCGCGCACTCCCGTTCCGTCGTGCGTATCGTAATCGCTGCCGAAAACCGTAAGGCAGGGCAGCTTTCCGATTGCCACCTGAGTGATATAGGGCATAAGGTTGTTGGGGATTCCGCTGGGGTTTTCGCCGATTCTGCCGCTCTTGTGAGCGCCTATCGGGTTAAAGTAACGCAGAAGCGTAACTCCCCACTCGCTGTCAGCCTTATGGAAATCTTCAAGTATAATCTCAATCATATATTTTGTTGTGCCGTAAGGGTTGGTTGTTCCTCCCGTTTTCATAGTTTCCTTCAAAGGAGAAACATTATTCATACCGTAAACGGTCGCCGATGAGCTGAAAACAATTTTTTTGCAGCCGAATTCACGCATAACCTCGCACAGAGCAAGAGTTCCGCCGATGTTATTATCATAATATTCGAGGGGCTTTTTACAGCTTTCGCCGACGGCTTTGAGTCCCGCAAAATGAATGCAGGCGTCGATTTTGTGCTCGGAAAACACCTTGCGCATACCCTCTTTATCACGGATATCGCACTCATAAAAATCAAAATCCTTGCCGGTCAGTTCACGGACTCTTTCAAGCGATTTTTTGCTTGAATTGTAAAGATTATCCACTACCACGATTTCATAGCCGGAATTAAGAAGCTCCACGCAGGTGTGAGAGCCTATGAAGCCCGCTCCGCCTGTTACCAAAATTTTCATACTTTTGTCTCCTTTTCCAAAGTTGTTCCGCTGTAATATGTTGACAAAATCCGGGTGTACTTAGTACCCTGCAAAGCGAGGGAAGCAGCGCCGGTTTTGCTCATTCCTACGCCGAGTCCGCTTCCGTATGAAGTTACCGTAAACACGGCTGTAGCTTCGTCAAAGGAAACGGTAAAGCAGTGAGACGCGAGAGCGTCAAGTCCCAAAACATTTTTTCTGAAATCAATGCCGGTCATTTCGGTTGAGCCTACGGTCAGGTCGGAAACATAGCCGATACTGGAAGAAACCGCGGCGTCATGGCGGGAAATCACTATCCATGCCTCGGGACTGTCGGAAAGCTGCAAATTGCTGTTATAGTCAAGTAAAATTCCTTTCATTTCACCGAGGGTATATTCTTTTTCAACCTTGTAATTCTCTGCGGCTGTATCGGGATTACCGGTCAGTTCAACAGCTCTGAGATAAGGGTAGGATTTTGAGAAAATACCCTCTGAGCCGGCGGTTTTTCTTGCCGCTGTTTCAAAGAACGGAGTCAGCGCGACCTCGCCGTTGTATGTAAGATACTCGCCGAACACGGCGTCAACTGCTTCCATAACCTCGTCATTGTAGCTGTCGCTTATTTCCACTCCGTCAATTACAAAGCCGTTGTCACGGTATTTGAGATAAGTATAAATAACTACTGTCTGCGCTTTAACGGCTTCAACATTGTAGCCGTCGCCCATTTCGGTCATTACAAGTCTTGCCAGAGCCTCTTTTGCGGGAATAGCCTCGCCGTTAACCGTGATTGTTTCGGGCGCTCCCTGCGGTTCCTCCTGAGCCGGCTCGGAAGTCTGCTCGCCGTTTTCGGCTTCGGCTTCCTCGGTAGGCGCGACTGTTTCAGACTCCTCGGCTCTGGTTTTTTCAAGAGTAATGAGGTCATAAACCATAAAGTCGGAAATTTTCATATTTGCCGCCTGAGCCTGAGTAGGCGCTTCGGTCGGCGCTTCGGTTTGCTCGGGTTCCGTTGAGGTTTCGGGCGCTGTTGTGGTTATTCCGAAAATACTGCGCACGGCGTTTGCCACATACCCGTTTTCGCCCTGAATTTTATAGGTGATTCCGAGGGCTGCGCAAAGTATTATGATTACGCCGAGAACCGAAGCTAAAATTATCAACGGCTTTTTGCCGCCGCTTTTTTTCATAGCGTTTTCCGCTGAAGCAGGCGCTTCGGAAATCTCGATTCCCACGCTTTTCATACCCGAGGCTCTTTCGCCTATAAGCTCGATAAGCTCAACTGCCGCGCTTTCAACAAAGGCGTCCTCGGATTCGTCATTATCCATATAAAGTTTTCTGACGGTGGCGGACTCATCGCTTGCGACTGCAATACATACATATTTTGTATCGCCCGACTCATAAATATCGCTTATTGACGCGCCTATATTTGCGGCGGACAAATCAAGGCTCACTTTCGCAAGCTGAGCCGCGTATTCGGTGGCGTTAACATCGCCCTTATCCTCGACATGGGGCGTGAAAATAAACACATCGTCAAAATGCTCTACACTATCGCCGCAGCTTTTGAGAACCTCGGCGTTCTGCGTACCGTTAACAGCCGCGACAGAGCCGCTATCAATAAGCCTTTCAACGGCTTTTTTTACCTTTTCATTGTCAAACAGCTTATCCTCCGCAAGGAATGAAGCCGACTGCTCGGTTGGAATATGCTTTGAGAGGAAGGGCACAACGCCGTTTCTGAGTATCAAGTTTATGCGCTCGTTATCAATAGGCACCATTATAAGGTACTGACTGCCGTTTTCAACTCCGAAGCCGGAATACATACCGTCCTTAGAAAGGAATACGGTCGCGGGTTTCGGGAATGAAGAGAAATCCCTTCTCTTGTCATCGTCAATATCCTCGTTTGATTCAAGCATATTAAGCACGGAAGCGTCATACTGCACATCGGCTTCAAGAGCCTGTGTAAGCGCGTTTTTCATCTTCAAGTAATGCTTGGTGTCAACGGCGGCGACAATCAGCTCGTCGTTTTCGAGAGCGTCCTGCAAGGCGCCGAAAAAGTCGCGCATATTTTCATAATGCTCAAATGATTTGATTTCATCGGAATAAATCTTAATGCTGCTTGTAACCCTCGCCTGAAATCTGGCAAAGGGCATATTTTTATCAACATTAAGCGAAAGCAGTCTTACTTTCATTGAATTTACCTCTCTTTGCTAACCCAAAATATATAATTAACAGATACTGTTATATTACGGAGTCCAGTCCTCGTCGTCCTCATAGGGATTTGCCATATTTTTAGCGTCATACCACGCCTGAGGATATTTAGGCGCCGTATTGAGCGAAGCCGCGCTTACATCGACCGTTATATCCTCGTTTTCACGGACAAGCCTTCCCATTACAACAAGTCTTGCCTCGTTAAATTCATAAGAACAGGTTACAAGCGTAAGAATTTTATCGTCGCTCTGAACATTTACGCCCGTATGGAAAATACTGCGTTTTTCCGCCTCGTCAATAAATGACGAGAATTTTTCATCGGAAGAAAATTCCGAAACCGTGAAATTGAATATGTAGCCGTCGTCCTCGGCGGCCTCGGCGTTGGTTATGAACGCCGCGAAAACCTTGAAGTAATATGTTTCGTAAAGGGTGTCGAACTGAATAACCGGCGAATCCTTGTAGCCTTCAAGGGTTTTATATTTGTCAAGATTCGAGAACATTAGGCCGTCTGTCATATGGTGACCGTAGATAACGGTGTTATCGGACAGATATTTAGCGTCATTTCTGAAATCCATATACGGACAGCCGTAACGGCTGTTTTCCTTATAGAAATTTCTTCTTAAATAATAATCGTTATCGTCACTCTGGACAACCTGAACATCAAGGTTTGTATTTGCGATTTTTATCCAGCCGACCAAATCCTGATTCAAAGCGTAGAGATATGAATATTTCAAGTTCATTCCCTCGGGAAATTCCATATCGGGATACTGGGCGAAAACCTCTTCCCACGCTTCCGCGTACTGCTGCGCGTCAGTATCAACGGTATCGACTATCTGATTTTTCAAATCCTCCTCCAGGTTTAACTCAACCTGCCTCTGGCGGTAAAGCTCGCCGAACGCGACAGCGCAGCCGATTATGGCGATAATGGAAATGTCCATTACTACTTTTCTTATTCTTTCACGCACGCTGTCTTTTTTAAGAAGAATAAAATTCTTGAAGAAATCGGAAAAAATCTCGTTAAAGGTTCTGACCTGCTTTTTTTGAGGGGCTTTTTGAGGTTCTTCCTCGGTTTTTGCCTCCTCGGGTTTTTTCTTTACATACTGAGCGGTTATATCGACAAAAGTTTTGCCGTTCTGCGTTATTATTTTCTCGCCGGTATCCTCGTTTTCGCTCTGAGCCTGTTTTTCAAGCTCTTTTTCGACCTCAGCTGCAAAATCCCTGCTCGCTTTTTCGGAACCGGCAAGCATATCGTTCAGTTCTTTCTCGGCTTCGTCCGCACCGCGCGCCTTTGAAGCGCCGGCGTCCGGTTCGTCCATTCCGAGTTTTTTTCTGAGTTCCTCAAAGGAAAGCACTTCATAATTTTTTTCGTTGCCGTTCATTATTACTCTGCCTCCCCCGGCGACCAGCCTTTATCGTTTTTATAAGGATTGTCAAGTCCGTGCTTATCATACCAAAGCTGCGGATATTTGGGATTTTCGTTAACATAGGCTTTTTCGGTATTTACGGTTTCACTCTCGCCGTCCCTGACCGCGCGGGCGAGAATGGCAATGCGCGCGTCGGCTCTGTATGTAGTGCGACCGAGCCTGTCATACAAATCGAGCGCTCTGACGCAGGTTGACAGTATCATTATCTTATCGTTTTCGTTTATGTCAACATCGGTTACATAAAGCCTGCGCTTGTTTACCTCTTCAATAAAGCCTTCAAAATTGTTTGTATCAATATCGGGCGTGTTGTAATAAAACACATACCCGTTATCTTCGCTCTCTTTCGCGTTTGTGATAAACACGGCGTAAATCTTGAATTTATAAGTTCTTTCGGTGGTGCTGTATTCAAAGACGGGCGTTTTTTTATAAAACTCTATATCCTCATACTCGGTTAACTGCGAAAACATTGTTGTGTCATAGCAGTTATGCCCGTATATTATGGTGTTAGCGTCCAAATCCACGGGATTATTGCGGTAATCCATATAAATCGCGCCGCGCCTGTCAACCTCTTTATCAAAATTACGGTTGAGATAATAATCGTTATCGTCAGTCTGAACAACGGGGTGGTTAATAGATGTATTCGGTACTTTAAGCCAGCCGACAAAATCGGAATTTTTCGCGATTACTTCGGAAAAATCGGGCGCTGAGGTTTCGTCAGAAGGTTCTTCCACCAGCTCGGAAATGCTTTCATACTCGTTTTTATTGCCGCTGATGTCAAGCAGATCCTTCGCAAGAAAAGACAAGGACACCAAAAAAACAATAATGCAGACCGCGAGTATTACTTTTTTGCCCGTCCCCATTTTATTCTTTTTCAAGCTTTTTCACCAACCATTTCAATAAGCATTAAAAGAGCTTTGTCCGCCGCGGATTTTCTGTTGTTCTCGCGGACCTTTTCGGAAAAATTGTTGTGAAGGCACTCAACCTTTGTGTTTTTACCGTCGGAAACGGCTATATAAATAAGCCCGACAGGCTTTAAAGTATCGTCGGAAGACGGCCCGGCTATTCCCGAAACGGCAGCCGCCACATCGGCTCGTGAAAGTTTAAGCACGCCGCTGACCATTTCCCTGACGGTTTGCTCGCTTACGGCTCCGAATTTATCAAGCGTTTCCTTTTTAACGCCCAGCACGCTCGTTTTAATTTCGTTGCCGTAACTTACAATACCGCAGTTAAAAACCTCCGAACAGCCGCTGACATCGGTAAGCCTTTTGGAAATGAGCCCTCCCGTGCAGGACTCGGCAAAAGCCGCTACAAGTTTTTTCTCCTTTAAAAGTCTGACTGCTTCTTCCTCAGGTAACATCAAATTCTCCTAAAAACAAATATTCATCACTTTTGTATTTTCAAGAGCTTTTTCAACAAGGGCGTCAACATCAAGCAGTTTTTCGGCGTTTTCAAGCACCGACTGCTGAGGCTTTGTCTTGGGGTGCTTTGGTGTGAACACCGTACAGCAATCCTCGAAAGGCTCTATTGAAATATCAAAAGTATCAATCTTTCTTGAAACAGAAATGATTTCGTCCTTATCAAGACCTATAAGCGGTCTGAAAACGGGCATATCGACAACGGAATCGGTGCAGCCGAGCGCAAGAAGCGTCTGGCTTGCTACCTGCCCCAGACTCTCGCCCGTTATCAGCGCGTGGCAGTCCTCTTTACAGGCTATACGCTGCGCGATACGCATCATAAACCTGCGCATTACAAGAGTGAACAAATCCTCCGGGCAGTTACCCCTTATCTGCTCCTGTATTTCGGTAAAGCCTACCGTAAACAGTGTTATATTGCCGCTGTATTTTGACACCTCGCGCAAAAGCTTATGCACCTTTTCCTCAGCCTGAGGAGAGGTATAAGGCGGTGAGGCGAAATGCACGGCGATCAGCGAAAGTCCTCTTTTTGCCATCATATAAGCCGCAACCGGACTGTCGATTCCCCCTGAAATCAGCACGGCGGCTTTACCTGCCGTACCCGTGGGCATACCGCCGGCGCCCTTGGTCTGATTGCCGCGGATAAAAGCGTTTTTCTCCCGTATCTCTATTGTAATCAAAACTTCGGGATTTTTTACATCAACTTTCAAATGGGGGAATTTTTCCAGAACGGCCGCCCCCGTCAGCGCGGAAAGCTCAGGTGAAGTAAGCGGGAATTTTTTATCCGCTCTTTTGCCCTCGACTTTAAATGTTGAGGCGTTTTTAAGCTGTGAGGATAAATATTCGGGAGTATATTTTAAAATCTCCTCCATATTCTTTTCAACCATCAGCGCTCTTGAATAGCAGGCAATTCCGAAAACTCTGCCCACACGCGCGCTCGCTTCGTCCATATCAACGGAGCTGTCGGCAGGAATAACGCAGACCGTGGACTGCTCTTTTCTGTACTCAAACTCTCCCAGAGGCTTTAAGCGCCTACGGATATTTTTTATAAGTATATCTTCAAATGTTGAACGGTTCAAGCCTTTTAAAGCCAGCTCGCCGTTTTTAATAAGTATTATCTCTTTCATTTTATCTCCTGATACGCTTTACGGCGTTTACAATTCCATTATACAGCAAATCCATATCATTTTCAGTGGTATTTTTTGACAGGCTGATTCTCAACGCGCAGTCAATAAGCTTTGGCGCGACTCCGACAGCGGCGAGCACGGAGCTTCTGTGCCCTTTTGAGCAGGCCGAACCTGCGGAAACATATATTCCCTCGGCTGAAAGAGAATTCAGCATAACCTGAGAGGGAACGCCCTCAACCGAAATATTGATTATATACGGCAGAGCGTCACCGGGCGAGTTTACATAAACCTTATCAAGGTTTTTAAGCTTTTCAAGAAACAGGGATTTAAGCTCCCCTGCCTTTTCAAGATTCTTGTCAATACTGCCTAAATCGCCCACAGCCGCCGCAAAAGCGCAGATAGCGGGCATTGGCTCCGTTCCCGAAAAAATACCGTTTTCCTGACCGCCGCCGACGGTAACGGGCGTTATTTTCACTCCGCTGCTGACAAACAGCGCTCCCGCTCCCTTTACGCCGTGGATTTTATGAGCGCTGACGCTCATAAGGTCAATACCGTACTTTTTGGGGGTTAAAGGAATTTTGCCGAAAGCCTGCACAGCGTCACAGTGAAAGTACGCTCCCGATTTTTTGGCTTTTATTATATCCTTGATTTTTGAGATTTCCTGTATTGAGCCTATTTCGTTGTTGACCGCCATTACGCTGACGAGCACCGTGCCGCCGTCAACGGCGTTGTAAAGCTCGTCAAGGTTAATCTTGCCGTTTTTGCCGGGGCTCAGATAGACAGCCTCAAACCCTTCGTGCTCTAAAAGCTCAAAGCTTTTTAACACGCTTGGGTGTTCAAGCTTTGTGGTGATGATTTTTCTGCCCTCGCGCTTTTTGGAAAGCGCGGTGCCGAAAATCGCGGTATTGTTTGCCGAGGTGCCGCTGGAAGTGAAATATATTTCATTTTCACGGCAGGACAAAAAAGAAGCCAGCGCAGAGCGTGCCGCGTCAAGCTCTTTTTTGGCGCTGTAACCGCAGTTATGCAAAGACGAGGCGTTGCCGTAGTTTTCGTTCATCATTTCAACGGCTTTTTTAACCGCCGCGGCGCAAGGTTTTGTTGTCGCGCTGTTGTCAAGATAAACGCTCACGGCGTCCGCCCCCTTTCACATACTTAATCACCGTAAATTATACTACAAAAAAAGTTTTTTGGCAAATATAAATTGACCTAAATACAGGTATATTTTTAAAATTTTTGTAAACAATAAGGTCAAACCGTCAAAGGAGTGTAAAAATGAGCAGCAAAACAATTTCACGGCGCGGAAAAATCAGAATAATTTTATATTTAACGGCGATTATTTTATCGCTTGCCGTTTTTTGTACCGTTCAGACGGTACGCGCGAACAGATACCAAAGGGAGTCCGACCTGATAAAGCAAAGAGCTTTAATAGCGCTTGACGAATATATGAACAACATTTCGGTCAATCTTGAAAAGACCGCCTATGCCAGCACACCGACAATGCTCTCGAAGCTGTCAACCGAGCTCTGGAAAGAAACTTCGGGCGCCAAAAACAGTCTTGCCGCCCTGCCCGCAGGCGAAGAAGCCATTGACAGCACATATAAATTCCTGTCGCAGACCGGCGAATTTGTTATGGCGCTTGAACGCAAAAGCGCAGCCGGCAAAACTATAACCGATTCGGAAAGGGAACAGCTTAAAGACCTGCTTGAATACTGCAACACCGTAACCGAAAAGGTTGAGGCTATGTGTTTTGATTTGCAGAACGGAAGTTTTTCGTTCGAGAGCACCGACACAGACCTGCTTGACGACGGACGGGATATATCGACTCTCGGCGAATCGTTTGACGATGTTGAGCAGTCCCTTTCGGATTTTCCCTCGCTTATCTATGACGGTCCTTTTTCGGACCATCTTGAAAACGCACAGCCTAAAATGCTCAAAGGAGAAAGCGAAATCACAAGAAAACAGGCTCTCGAAAAGGCTAAGGAAATATGCAAAGACGGCGGCGAGCTTGAATACTCGTTTGAGGAAGGCGGAAACATTCCGGCTTATGTATTTCAAAACGAAAACTGCACCGTTGCGATTACAAAACAGGGAGGATACCCTCTTTATATGCTCAACTCCGGTTATGCCGGCGAAATACAGACAGAGTATGACGAGGCGGTTAAAGCGGCGGCTCAGTACCTTGAAAAAATCGGCTATTCCTCTCTTAAAGAGAGTTACTACTACACGCAGGACGGCGTTTGCACGGTCAATTTCGCGGCTTACCGCGACGGCATCATATATTACCCCGACCTGATAAAGGTCAGCGTAAACCTTGAAAACGGCGAGATTATGTCCTTTGACGCCGCCGGATACCTTTCAAATCACTATGAAAGAGAAGCGCCAAAAACCGCTTTAAGCGAGAGTGAAGCCAGAGAAATAATAAACTCTTCGCTTGAAATAGTTGACAGCCGCCCCTGCCTTATCCCCACGGATTACGGAACAGAAAAGTACTGCTATGAAATTCACTGCAAAACCGACAACGGACAGGAAATTCTGGTTTATATTGACCGTGAAAGCGGAGAAGAAGCCGACCTTTTGCTGCTTTTATACAGCGACGGCGGAGTTCTGACCAAATAGCCGCATAAAAAGGAAAAAACAGCAGATAATATTAAAAACAAACGGAGGTGTAAAAAATGAAAAAAGTTCTTCTTGCCCTGGCGGCTGTTTCAGTAATAATATGTCTGTTCTTTGCCGGCTGCGCAAATACCGATGACGGAAAGATAACAGAAAACGCTACTGAAAACAGCAGTTCTGATACAAACAGCATCAAAGAGGACGCGTCAGACGCCAAAGACGATATAAGCGAAGGTTTAAGCGACGCGGCAAGCGATGTAAGCGAAGGGCTGAGCGACGCCGGCGATATGGCGTCAGACGCTGTGAGCGGCGTTACAGACGGCGTTTCAGACGCTGCGAGAGATGTTACAGACGGATTAAGAGATATGTTTGACTGATATAAAAAGTCCCGGACAACACCGGGACTTTTAAACTTACATATTAAATTTACCTGCCGCTTTTGCTCTTTGAGGTCAGAGTAACGGTTATCTCATTGGCGGCAATCAGCAGAATACAAAACGCCATTAAAACATAGGGCGTAATTTTAAAGGTTGTGGCTGAGGCGGTATAGCCGAACAGAAGCTGGGCGCCGAATCCTACGGCGTAGGCGCCGCCCATGTGAAAGCCTGTGAGGTCCGCCGAATACTTATGCCCGAACCTGTCGGGCACGCTGTGAAGAACGCTCGGAAAAATCGGGCCGAAGCCCATACCTATAAGCAAAAATCCGCAAATTGACGCTTTGCCCAGCGGCAGAGCGAGCACGGCAATTCCCGCGAGAGCAAAGCCTATTCCGCCTCTTATAAGCGCTTTATCCGACAGCTTTAACGCCGCGAAACCGGAAACAAACCGCCCGAGCATTATTCCTCCGTAATAAAGCGACACCCATTTTGCCGCTGCGTCCGGCGTTAATGAATAGACATTTACAAGATAGCTCGCGCCCCATGTCCCGAGCAAAAATTCCATAGCGCAGTAAAACCCGAGGGCGAGAATACCCGTAATTGCGCCTTTGATTTTAAGTATCTCAAAAAATGTTTTGTCCTTCCCCTTTTCTTCGGTTTCGGACTTTTCTTCGGCCTCGTTTTCAACCTTCTTCCAGCGTTTAAGCAAAAAAAGCACAAGCGCGGCAATACTAAGCTGAATTACGGCAATAACACGGTAGCCCGCCCTCCACGAGCCTGACTCATCGCTTAAAAACGCCGACATTATAAGGGGACTCGCCGTAACGCCCACTCCCCAGAAACAATGAAGCCAGTTCATGTGGTGCGCTTTGTAATGAAGCGAAACAAAGTTATTAAGTCCGGTATCAATGGCTCCGGCTCCGTAGCCTAAAATCACGGCAAAAAGCATCATCACCGCAATATTAGGCGAAAAGCTCATTCCGACAATGCCGATTACGGTTAAAATTATTGATACAAAAGTAACCGGCCCGGTTCCGAATTTTCTCAGCAGTCTGCCGGCAAAAAAGCTGACTCCGCCCGTACACACGCCCGTTACAACGCTGTAAACCGAGGCGAAGCCCTCGTTTATACCGAACTCGGTATGCACTACCGGCCAAGCAACTCCGAAAAGCGAGTCGGGAAGTCCCAGAGATATAAAAACAATATAAATTACCGCAAGAAGAAGTATCATAGGCGCACCTCTTTTGAAATTTCCTTTGGATTATAGCACAAGCATAATCAATAAACAACAAATAATATACCAAAATAAATTTATTTATATAAATTTTATAATTTTTCTTGACTTGTAAAAAAAGCTGTGCTATTCTTTAAATCAATTTATTTTTTAAATTGACGAAAGGAGGAAAAGTTAATGAAAAACACAATGCTTTACGCAGTTGATATGATGTCACGCAGACCGTATTCCGATATGGACAGCGCCGGTGCGTTTTGTTCTGTTCCTCCGTGGGTGGATTTTTATATTTATTGATTTTTAAGCGCGATAAATATAGATTTTTAACCGCAGGCGGACAGTCTGCGGTTTATTTTTTTAGGGGTGATTTGTTTTGAGGTATATTAAACTGCACGAACAGGTAAAAGTGCCTGTTTTCAAAAATATTTTTTACGCTCTGTGCCTTATATGTAAAGCGGACAAAATGATACTTATAGGTTATCTTGTTTCAATTATCAGCGACCGGGTGCTTTCGCTGTTTATTCAGAATATTCTGTTTTTAAAGGTACTGCTCTCGTTAATAGACGGCGGCAGCAGTTTTTCTGAATATGTTAAATATCTTGTTTTGTTTCTTTTAATTTCGGCGGCGCTGACAATTCTTTATTTCCGGTTTAACTATTACCGCTGCGTAGCCGTAAAAAGAGCGTTGAAGGTGCTCAACAATATGGTATTCAAGAAAGCGGCGTCCCTTGATGTGGGCTGCTACGAGGACCCGGCTTTTTACGACAGTTACCAGAGGGCTACTCTTGTGCTTTCGGCAGGATATTTTGACCTTCTTTGCTACAATGTTTCGGCAATTATAGCCGGCATAATCACATTTATCTGCGTTATTACCACCGTTACCGTTATAAATCCGGTTTACATATTATTTTTGCTGCCCGTAACGCTTGTTTTTATTATAGAGACCTTCAAAAGCAAGGAGGTTTACCGGCGGGACCTTAAAATGACAAAGAACAACCGCGTAAAAGCGTACATACAGCGCACTATGTTCTTAAAGGAATACTCAAAGGATATGCGCACTTCAAACATTTTCGCGGTGCTTATGAAACGCTTTAAGGCGGCGATTGACGCCAATGTGAAAATACTGAAAAAATACGGCGTCAAGCTGTTTATTTACAGTATGGTAAGCTCGCTTTTCAGCGATTTTATACCAGTTATAGGCACATACGCCTACGCAGGATACGAATTTGTATTTAAAAAGACGCTTACAGTATCGGGCTTTTCGGTAGTGCTCTCTTCTATAAATTCCGTCAGGGAATCCACCCTTGAAATAGCGCAGGGATTTGACGAGCTTACGCAGATGGCGTTATATTTTCAGAATCTGCGCGACTTTTTTGAATATGAGCCTCACATAAAGGACGGAGATAAAAACGCCGGCAAATTTGAGAGCCTTGAATTTCGCTCGGTTTCGTTTACATATCCCAACGCCTCAAAAAAAGCGCTTGACAATCTTTCCTTTAAAATCACAAAGAGCGAAACGGTAGCGATAGTCGGCGTCAACGGCGCAGGAAAATCAACGCTTGTGAAATTGCTGCTGCGCTTTTATGACCCGAACGAGGGTGAAATACTCTATAACGGAGTCAACATAAAGGAGTATAATCTTGAATCGCTCAGGAACGCATACGGCACGGTATTTCAGGATTACAGGAACTTTGCCGTTTCCGTTTTTGAGAACATTATCTGCCGCGAATGTGACGAAAAGGACAAAGCCGCCGCGAGAACAGCCCTTATTCAAAGCGGAGTATGGGAAAAAATTGATTCCCTGCCCCAAAAAGGCGACACGGTGCTTACAAGGGAATTTGACGAAAACGGAGCAGGACTTTCCGGCGGTGAAAATCAAAAAGTTTCAACGGCAAGGCTGTTCGCGAAAGATTTTGAAATAGCCGTTCTTGACGAGCCGAGCTCAGCCCTTGACCCTATCGCGGAATACCGTATGTATAAAAATCTTATCGGAATTACCCGCGGCAAAACAGTAATTTACATATCGCACCGGCTGTCAAGCGCCGTGCTTTCCGACAGAATTATTGTACTGGGAGCCGGAAAAATCATTGAGAGCGGAACGCACCGCGAACTTATGAACAGCGGCGGCGAATACAGCAAAATGTTTGCGTTACAGGCTTCAAGCTACAAAAGCGCCGGAAAGGAGGAGATTTAATGAAAAACAAAAAAGAAAAAACGGCACACTCAATGCCCTCTAATATTTTCTACTTTATACGCCTGCTTTTCAGCATTTCTCCCCTTCTGGTTATAGGTGAAATGATATGGGGCGTGCTGATGATTCTGCCTTCAAAGCTGATAAGCGTTATAGGCGTTAAATACATAATTGACACGGTATCCTCGGGCGAAAATCTGGAAAGGATAATTTACGCTGTTATAGCAATCGCGGCGGTGCTGATTCTGAGCACAACGATTTCGTGGCTTTTCAGGGAATTTTTCTGGAACGCCAAACGCGAAAAGGTCTATTACGGGCTGAACAAAAAGCTGTACGAAAAGGCAAAGAGCCTTGACCTTGAATCCTATGACAATCCCGAATTTTACAACAGCTTTATATTTACCATTGAATCGTCCTCGGATAACATACAAAACCTTTTAGGTCTTGTGCGCAACTATATGGGCAACCTGATTGCGCTGTTTACCGTATCGTCGGTGCTTTTGGCTATTGACCCCGTATGCCTTGCGATAATACTTGTTATAATTGTTATTTTTATGCCGCTGAGCCTGAAAGTCGGCGATTTGCAGATGGGCAGGCGTATTGAAAACACCCGCTATCACCGCAGGTCCGACTATTTCCAGCGTATATTCTATTTACAGGACTACGCGAAAGAAGTCAGAATGAACGGCATTAAGCCTCTGCTTATTGAGCGCTACAATGACGCCGCAGACGATGTTATAGCAAACCAGAAAAAATACCACTCCAAAATCGCGCTTCTTTACAGTATCCAGAATGTGGGCATACAGTGTCTCGGATTTCTGTTTATACTGCCCTTGTACCTCGGCTACGCGGTAATTGTCAGAAAAAGCCTCGGCGCCGGCGATTTTGTAGCCACATTCAACGGCGCCTATTCAATAGCCATGTCAATAAACTTTTTGACAGTATGGGCGATAGCGAACTTTTCGGAGCGCGCTAAAATGATTGAAAAATACAGGGAATTTTTAAGCGCCGGCTTCAAAATAAAGGAAACGGGAAAAACCGCGGCTTTAACTAAGCCTAAAAAAATTGAGATAAAAAATCTTTCGTTTACCTACCCCGGAAACGAAAAGCCCACCTTGCAGGACATCAATTTAACCATTGAGCCTTATCAGAAAATAGCGCTTGTAGGCTACAACGGAGCAGGCAAAACCACGCTGACAAATCTTTTGCTGCGGCTTTATGACGCGACCGAGGGCGAAATACTGATTGACGGCGAAAACATAAAAGCGGTTACCCCCTCCTCTCACCGCGGCCGTTTTGCCGCAGTTTTTCAGGACTTTCAGACCTTTGCGTGCACTCTTGCCGAAAATGTCGCCCTTGACGATTCGCCCGACAGGGAAAGAGTAAAAAACGCCTTAAAGCACAGCGGTTTTGAAAAAGAACTTAAAAACGGCACCGAAACGGAGCTTTTAAGGGAATTTGACGATGATGGCGTAATGCTTTCGGGCGGAGAATCGCAGAAAGTCGCCGTCGCGAGAGCTTTTTACAAGGACTGCCCCTATGTTATTCTTGACGAGCCGTCGGCTAACCTTGACCCGATTGCGGAATACAACCTGAACCAGGCTATGATGGAAGCCGCCGGTCACAAAACGGTAATATTTATCTCGCACAGGCTTTCAACCACCGTAAACGCCGACAAAATATATGTAATGGAAAACGGCAGAATTGTTGAAAGCGGAAGTCACCGGGAGCTTATGGAAAAGGGCGGAACATACGCTTATATGTTCAATCTGCAAGCGGAAAAATACAACAACTGAAAAACTGCCGGCTGATACCGGCAGTTTTTTTATCTTATTTACGGGTTATTTCCAGTCGCCGCAGTACTCCCTGTTGTGCTCGGAATACTTTTCTGCAAGCTCTTTCGCAAGCGAGTATGAGTTTACAAGCGGGTGCAAAGCGAGCGCCTGAACGGCCGCGCTTTTGCTTTTAGTGCGGATAGCGAGGGAAGCCAAACGCTCGTAATTCTTTACTCTGCGGATAAGTTCAAAATTCTGTTCGTCAATCTTAGCAAATTTATGCGGCACACATTCGCCGTTTTTAATATCGCAGGTAATCTCAACCACATCGCTGTCATAAAGTCCGGGAATCGCTCCGTTATTGGGCACGCAAAGAATCATACTGTCGGTTTTTCCGCTCCTTGCTATCTTTATAAAATTGAGCGCAACCCCCGCGTAGCCGCTGTCATCACGGCTGAACACATCAAATTTCCACTGCTGTTTTCTTTTTACTCCCGTTTCGCTCGCCATATAGCTGCTCTCGCGCATACCGTACCATTTTTCAAAAACTTTAAGGCAGGAGTCAAAATCGTTTTCAATATCCATAGAGGAGAGTTCCATTGTCATTCCCTCGTTAATTTGCGCTATCTGCTCCCCTCTCGTTTTGTCGGCTTTGAGTATGTTCGCCACCGCCTGCTCGCGGTAATAAAAATAATACAGATACTCGTTTAAAATACATTTGCGGTCGCGAAGCAAATCTTTCTCAAAATAACGCATATCGGTTTTCTCATAGGCTTCGTCATTTTCAATCAGTTCGTCTACAACATCACGGCCTTTTATATAAATCTTTTCAAAATACGAGAGATGATTAAGTCCGTAAACCTCTCCCCTCACTTCGTCCGGGTCTGCCCCCAGAAGCGACGCGAAAGTTCTGAGCATTCCCGAAGGCGCGTCGCATATACCGTAAGTAAAGTCATATCCCATATCCCGCAGCGTCTGGGAAACAACGCCTGCCGGATTGGTAAAATTAAAGACTTTCGCATTTTTTTTTGAGTATTTTTTAATAAGCTCGCAGTAAAAAGCAAGCGCCGGCACGCTGCGCATTGCGAAAGAAAGTCCTGCCGCTCCAGTGGTTTCCTGCCCGAGCACGCCCAAATTTAAGGCTATTCTCTCGTCCTCGGCGCGCATTTTATCCTCCCCGACTCTTATGGTGGTAATTACATAATCGGCGTCGGTTACCGCTGTTACCGGGTCCTCAGTCAATATAAATTTCAGTTCGGGGCAAATCATATTTGCCACTTTTTTCGCCATTCCGCCGTAAATTCTGAGTTTCTGCGGATTGTTGTCCATAAAGCAAAGCTCGTCAACAGAAAGCTCTTTCGCCTTTTGCGCTATACTTTTTGCAAGGAACATTGAGCGGACTCCTCCGCCCCCTATTACTGTAATTTTCATAATTACGCCTCACTATACTGAATATTCCGCCTGTATTTTGAATACATCGTTTTAAGCTCGTTTTCGCTGATTTTGGCGGCTAAGCAGCCGACCTCGGTCACGCATTTCCCTCCGGTTATGTTGCCGAACAAAAGGCAGTCCGCAAAAGAATATCCGTAAAACAGACCGTAAACAAATCCGGAAAGAAAGGCGTCTCCCGCGCCTGTTGAGTCAACGCACCTGTACTCGTCAATCTGCGGCACGGTCACAATCCGCCCGTTTTCAAGCCCTATGCAGCCGGCTTTGTCAAGCTTTACTACCGGTTTCTCTATATACCGCGACAAAATTTCGAGCGCTTTATAGGGTGAATCCGTTTTGGTGATTGCTTTTGCCTCTTTCTGATTAGGCATAAAATAATCGGCAAGAGCGAGCTGTTTTTCATACTTTTCAAGGCTCATGCCGCTGTCCCAACCGCAGTCAAACAAAAGAATCGAACCCTCTTTTTTCAGCTTTTCGTAAACCGGAAAAAGATTGCCGTTATCCATAAGCACGATTTTTGCGCCTTTCAATATACCGTATATTTCTTCGAGAGTCCTGTCGTCAGCCGTAATGCTCCCGCAGCCGTAAGAAATAAAGGTTCTGTCCCTTTCGGTAATCATAGCGCTGGTAATATTAAGCGGAAAATTACCGCCGTTACCCTTATACACATTTATCGGCTCAACCCGGTTTTTGATAAACTCGCCCTTCGCAAACTCTGAGAACATATCCTCACCGAGTTCTGTGGCGATTCTCGCGGGCACTCCGAGACGCCCGGCGTTAATGAGAGTCGCCGGTATTCCTCCGCCGAGCTGTACAGAAAAGTTCTTGCTGTATACCTCTTCGCCCTCAACAGGAAGCGAATCTATGCCGTAATAAAGCAAATCAATATTTACCGAGCCGGCTCCGGCTGCAAAATCACTCCCCGGCATATTAACACCCCTTAGAGAAAATTTTAATATATATTAAATTATCATACAAATTTTTAATTGTCAATTTAACCGCGCGATTAAATATACATTAGCTTTTTATTGACAAAGTCCCAACGGTTTGCTATAATACATAGGCGCTAAAAAATTGAATCCGGAAGCGTATCGAAGTGGTCATAACGGGCCTGACTCGAAATTTTACGGCGACTTGGTCGTTTCGTCCACCGGAAAACCCCCATTTATAAGGGTTTTCAAAAATAAAAATCGAATATTTTTCAGTGTTCTCTCCTGCTTTTCTCTCCAAAAATTTTCCCAGTGAAATTTGAGCGAAGAAAAAGCGGATTGAAATAAACCCGGAGAGTTATCGAAGTGGTCATAACGGGACTGACTCGAAATCAGTTGTACCTCACGGTACCGTGGGTTCGAATCCCACACTCTCCGCCACCGAAAAGCCTGTAATCAAGCCGATTGCAGGCTTTTTTCTTATGTCTTTTTCCGAAAACAAGTGGTCAGAGCATACCGCATTTTTGCTCTCCTAAATTTGTGCTTCGCCATCCTCCCATCGGCTCCCGAAATCGCCGCTTTCGGGCAAAGCAAGCCCTGTTTCCATTGCCTGCGCCGAAGTAATTTTAGAGCTGTAATCAAGGTGCGCATAGATATTTGCCGTCGTGGTAAAATCGCTGTGCCCGAGCCACTCCTGAATGTGCTTGAGGGGCACGCCGTTTGCAAGAAGTAGACTCGCACAGCTATGCCGAAGATCGTGAAAGCGCATTCTTTTCAGTCCGTGCCTTTCCAAGAACTTAGGGAATGAGCAGGTTAAATAATTTGATTTCATACGTTCGCCCATTTCATCCACAAATACAAATCCATCATATTGGTAGTTATAACAGTTCCCGCAGATTTTCTTGTTCAGCTCCTGCGCCTCTTTCACCTGCATAAAGTAGTCACGGAAGCTACCAATAAGCGGCAAGGTGCGTAAGCTTGATTTTGTCTTAGCCGACTGCTGTTCAATTTCCTTATGCTTTCCGTCAACAGAAACTGTCGTTACCGTGCGCTTAACCGAAATTGTACCACGCTCAAAGTCGATAGCGTCCCATTTCAGCCCCAGCACCTCGCCACGGCGAAAGCCGTAAAAGGCGGCGACCAGTACAGGAAGCTCCAGCCTTGTTCCACGGAGTGCTTCAAACATCTTCTGCATTTCCTCTGCTGAAAGAAATACCGGCTGAAAGTCGTTTTTCTTCGGTCGGTCAACCTTGTCCGCCACATTCTGCAATAGCATATCGGTTTTCACCGCATATTTGAGTGCCGAATGGATGACAGCGTGATAATGAATGACGGTGTTTGCTTTAACCTTTTTGAGTTGATCGGAATAAAACATCTGCAAATGCCTTGCTTCAAGTTCACGAAGCGTCAGCTTCTTTTTGCGAAAATATGGGGCGATAGGATTTTTAATCATTGCTGTATAAGAACAATAGGTCGCAACAGCCAGCCGCCCTTTGGCAATTTCCAGCCATTCAAGAAGATAATTGGCGAACAGCATATCGCTGCTTAAATCGCCCACCTCCTCGGGGACTTCAAATTCCGCCCGCAGTTTAGCAAGCTCGGCTTCGGCTTTGCGCTTGTTGCCCTTTTCGGGCAATCCCAATGAAATCCATTTTGTTTTTCGTTTGCCCTCGGCATTTTTGTAATTGAGTACGGCATAATAGTTGCCGTTCTTTACGGATAAGTGTCCTGCTACCATTTATAATTCCTCCAATAATTTTAATTTGCAGAACAGAACTCCAAACCGACAGCACCAGTATACCATCGGTTTGGGGTTCTCTCTACTGTGCGATTTGTTTCGCCGTATTCGTATCAATACGAATCAGCGTGCATCACGGCTTCGTTCTCTCTGCCGCTTTAACAGTTCCAAACCTTTAATTATGTCACGGCGTATTTGCTCATCGGTATAACCTGCCGGAAAATACTTTTTCAAATCCTCGCGCTTGAACTTTATCTGTTCCTGCTGATTCGGCTTTTCCTCCGACATCACCGTATAAATCATCTGGTCGTCCAGCACACCATCTTGCGACAGCTTTTTAAGCCGTATGCTTTGTGCGTGGGAAGGCGTGCAGTCGTTCAGTTCCATAGCGTCCAGCAGTACCCGTTGTTCCGATTGCTCTAAGTACGAGATTTCCACCGCAGGGTTGAAAGCAATTTTATTTTCGTCTACCATGGAAAGCAGTTCGGGGATTAAGTAAGTTAAGCGGATATATCTGTGTACTTGATTACGGCTTTCGCCGCTATCCTCTCCGACTTTTTCAATGCTCAGCAACTTCTTCCCAACTTGGGAAGAAGCAATACCTTGATGTTTTATCGCTTCCAGCTTCATCTTATAGGCAAACGCTTTTTCGCTGGGCAAAATTGTTTCCCTCTGCAGATTAGCGTCCACCATTGCAATCACCGCTTCGTCATCTGACATTTCACGGACGATGACCGGCATTGTTTCGATCCCGAGCACCTGACACGCCGCAAGCCGTCTATGTCCTGAGATTAACTCATAGCCGCCGTCAGGCAGAGGTCTTGCAAGTGCCGGAGTGATTGCGCCCACCTTGCGGATGCT
>CALWIO010000001.1 GCA_944380765.1 uncultured Clostridia bacterium | reverse complement strand
GCGCGCACGGCAACCGTAAACGCTCAGGCGGGCATATCGGGAATAAAGAGCGTAACCGTAAACGGCGAGGATATAACCGACAGCATGAGCTTCAAGGTGACTCAAAACGGCAAATATACCGTAACCGTAACAGCCAATAACTCAAAGAGCACAACACAGGTGCTGACAGTAGAAAGCTTTGATTACAGCGCTCCGCAGATAACCGATATTTCAATGGAGCACAAAAACACGGGCGGCTTCGCAAGATTTATCAATACCATAACTTTCGGACTGTTCTTTAACGAAAAGACCGAGATAACCATAACCGCCAATGATACGGGAGCCTCAGGACTTAAAAATATAGAGTACAGGCTTCTTGACGAAAACTCAAATGCGGTAAGCGACTGGGCTCAGTATGACGAGGATAACAAACCCTGTATCGAAACAGAATTCAAGGGTTATGTTGAAGCCAGAGCCACCGACGAAGCGGGCAATGTTTCGGCGGCTGTAAGCTCCAAGGGCTTTGTAGTGGATACAAAAGCTCCCGAGGATATTAAGGTAACAGCCGAAGTGAACGGAAAAGAATATGACGGCAGCTATGTGTCGGAAGATATAGTTCTTACACCGGGCGCCACAGCTTTCTCGGATATATACGCGTATATGTACCGTGTTGACGGCGGCGACTGGATAAAGATGACAGGCGAGAGCATAACCGCCGAAGAGGGACTTCATAAATACGAGTTCAAGGCTCAGTCCAATTCGGGACTTGAAAGCGGCACAGCGGCAGTAATTACCAAGTGCGAAAAAGGCGTGCCCGAAGTTAAGACTCAGGTAATAGGAGTAACCGGCGAATGGACGGTAAACGATGTGGTAATCGTGCTTTCGGCAGTAAACTGCGAGTCGGGAGTAACTTACTATTACGATAACGGCGACGGCTGGACAGAGATGAACGGCAACACGCTCACGGTAAGCGAAGCCGTAAACGCGGAGTACAGGTTCAAGGCGGTCAACGCGGCAGGCAGCGAGAGCGCTGAGAGCGAAAGCGTAAAGATAATGGTAGACAAAGCGGTGCCGACAATCGAGGTAACCGCCGAGAGCGAAGAATACACAAACGAAAATGTAATTCTCAGCGTAACAACCGGCAGTACCGGCATATCGGGCGTAAAGAGCGTAACGGTAAACGGAGAAGCTCTTGAAGGCGACAGCTTCACGGCAGCCGAGAACGGCGACTATGAGTTCGAGATAACCTTAAACAACGGCAACAGCGCCCGCAAGGTGTTCAAGGTCACCACCATCGACCGCGAAGCGCCGGCGAATATTAAGGTGGAGCTTCCCGTCCCCGCCGGAGTAATTGACGGCGTGTCCGTTTACGGCAGCGAAGTTGCGGTTGCCATATCGGCGGCGGACAGCGGAGTTTCCGGCATTGAAAAAATCGAGTACCGCGCAGTCAATACCGAGGGCATACTCGCGAAAGTCGGATTTGACGGCTTGTGGAGAGATTATGACGCGGAAAACAAACCCGTTATCGGCGACGGCTTTATGGGTTATATCGAGGTCAGAGTAACCGATAAGGCGGGCAATGTTTCCGAAATATTCACAAGCGGTATGCTTATAGTTGACGCGACCGCCCCCGTCATTGACGCCGATATTGCCGCCGGCAGTACGAATGTTAAAGACGGCGACACCGTTAGCGGAAGCGTTGTAATCAACCTTGACGCGCAGGCAGCCTCGGATATTGAAAAATATCAGTACAGCCTCAACGGCGGCGAGTGGATTGATATGGATTCCTCTACTCTTACGGTAGAAGAGGACGGCGCATATTCTTACCGGTTCCGGGCGATTTCAAATTCCGGAATAGAAAGCGAAGAGTTTGAGATTTCGTTTACAATCGACAACACTCCGGCAAGCGTTCCCGGCGATGGCCAGAACTCTGGCAATGACTCGCAGGGACAGACCGGAAATTCCGGCGACTCTTCACAGAGCGGAGAGATAATACCCATACCTGACACCTCGGCGTCAGCGGCAGCGGTTTCGGTAGTTCCCCTGGCTCTTGCCGCCGCAGTCATTATCGCCGTCAGAAGGAAAAAATCAAAAAAAGAAGAATAATAATTTATAACTGTATTGACTTTTGGACAATTTTGTTGTAAATTTATTATTAGTCTTATTGGTGTCAGTAGGCATCGGAGATTGAAAGGGGTTTTACCGATATGGCAAAAAAAACATATACACCTGAAGAATATCAGGCGAAGCTTGATAAAAAAGCCGAGAAAAGAAAAAGGTTTTACGCTGTATTCTTCAAAGTTTTCGCGCTTGCGTTAGGCTGCGCCATGGTTTATACTTCAACGGTTATTGCTTATAAAAAAGTCGGCACCGGCTCGGAAGCGACCGAGACTCCCGCGGGCGTAACTTCAACTACCGAGGAAGAAGTTGACATCGACTGGGGCGACGACGGCAGCTCCGACAGCGCCGACGCCGACGACGGCAGCGGTTCCGGCGAGGAAGCCGGCAATAACGGTTCCGGCGAAGGTTCGGGCGAAGGCTCCGGCTCAGCCAATACCGATTCAAGCGACAAGGGGCTTACCACTCCCAAAGCGCAGTACGATTATTTTGTAAAATCGTTCAACAATGTTAAAACAAAGGCTAAGAGCGTTAACAATTACTGGAAAAAGGGTTCTAACTATCAGAGCATTGTTGACGCGGGCGGAAATGCGCTTATCGAGAGCGCGGGCAGAGGACTTATGAGTTCTCTTCTTAAAGAGGAAGAACCCACCGACGCCGTTTATTCGGGCGCTGACATCAAAACATATTTCCCGCCTGCCGGCGCAACCTGCAATCTTAAAACAAGCGACATCAAAGCCATCAGCTGCAAAGAAGAGGGCGATTATTACATAATCAGCATCACCCTTAAAAATGAGGTTGACCCCACAGCGGGCAGCGGCGTAGGCTCGGTAGGCTCAATTATCACAAGACAGTCTATCGAAGAGCCCATAGCCAATATTCCCATACTTAACAGCCTTGAACCTTCCTGCGCTTATGAAAATGTTAAATGCGAGGCGAAGATTGAAAAGGCAACAGGCAATATGGTAGATTACTATGTTGACCTTCCTCTTATTCTTACAATGAGCAGCAGCAGCAAGGATTATAGAATAGGACTTAAATTTGAAGAGCGCTGGTCGGTAGAATATTGATTTTAAAACAATGAAAAAGAACCCGTGAAAACGGGTTCTTTTTTTTGCGCTTTTTCGCTTTTTACGGGTTCTTTTTTTGCGCGTTTTTGCGTTTTATTCCTCGGTCTGTTTTCCGAGAAATGAGGCGGCGACCGATACCAGCTTAATTTCCGTTTGAGTGGGCATGGAGCCGTTTGGGTTAAGCATCAGCACAACCGCGCCGGCAACATCGCCTCCGCCGATTATGGGGAAAGCAATTCCGGCTTCCATTGTGCTGTCCGCCAGCGGATAAAGAGCCTTTTTGTCCGGCGCGGCGGTATAGCTGCCCCGGTCCTCAATCATTTCTTCAAGAGCGGCGGAAATGCGCTTGTCCATAGCCTCTTTGCGCCCTATGCCGGAAGCGGCAATAACATGGTCGCGGTCGGTTATTATTACCGGCAGATTTGTGGCGCGGTTAAGAACATCGGTATATTGCCCGGCAAATTCCGACAATTCGCCTATGGGTGAATATTTCTTAAAAATAACCTCACCGTCCGCCGCCGTATATATTTCAAGCGGGTCGCCTTCTCTTATGCGCATGGTTCTTCTGATTTCTTTCGGAATAACGACTCTGCCCAGGTCGTCGATTCTTCTTACAATGCCAGTGGCTTTCATTTATTTGATTCCTCCATCACGGTTTCGCAGATTTTTGTAATAGTAGTATCTGTAAGGCGTTGAATTTTATTCCACGGGAAATTTGTCAGATTCTGCAAAATTTTATTTTTGTCACATTTTGGCGTTTTAAAATGTTGTATGTTTATGAGAAATTTAATATCTATGTCGCCTGTCGGGTTTTGCCGCGGTGTCCGGCGTGATTTTTTCAAATTCAGCCTATCATTATGCCCTGTTTCAGCAGAGGAAATTTGTATATATTTGACGAATTTTTAAAAATAAAAAAATATTTTCTGCAAAAGTGTAACAAAACTGCATTTACATACGATTATATATATGTATAATAGTTTTAGGGAATTATGCGCAATTTCAGGAGTCGGCTTAAATTATCAAAACATAAAAACGCAAAAACCCGGTTTTGATATTTTTAATATATAAAATTTATGGCAGTAGAGTATCTTGACGGCTTGCTGACAGATATTAACGAACAAACGGATGACATTATCAGGCTTGTTTGTGAAAAAGATAATTTAACAGAATTTGATAAAGTTTTATTACATTTTAAAGGAGAAATAGAAATAATGAACCGACATACAGTCATTTTATGGGTTTGTGAAATTTTATGTGAAATTATTTGTATAGGATTTCTTATATATTATTTTGTATCAGGTTCGATGTTTTGGATTCCATTATATATTGTTTTTACAATATCGGTACTATTAGCTAAAAAAATTCAACCTGATTTAAAAAATAACTTCTTTACTAAAATTCCTTCGGTGTTGATAAACGTTTATTATATTTTATTTGTAATATTGATACTTGCAATAGAAAACTGTCCCCATTGGGTTGCACCTGTAACGATCTTGCTTTGTATTCAGTGGAAAAAGTGTATAAAAAAAATACAAAGCAGCTTTATAAACCGCTTTTTAAATAAGAAGAGTTAATATGAAAAAGTTTTTTGCGAATTTTTTTATTACCGGAATATTCTGGCTGATATATAATACTTTCTTTTTTTGCATATTCGTTTTATTTCTCGCAGTCAAAAGTTACTCCGGAAGTGGGGAACTGACAATAACCGATATTAAAAGCTACAGAATATTGTTGGTCATTTTTTCAATTCTGGAAATCCTGTTTTTTATCGGGTTTTTCTTTGCCGGCAAAAAAGTGCTGTTTAAATATAAAAATCCGATACTTACATTTCTTTCCTGCTTTTCGTCCTATGCTGTAATTGCGGATAAGATATTGCGTTCAAATACCCTTCTTGCTTTTACACGCTCCTATTTAGACATATTATTTCACGCGGTATATATGAAATATCAGGATCTTACACCGCCGCTGTCCGAAGCGGAATTTTGGATTTGGTATAATGAAGTATCGGACAGACACAGGCTCGCCTTTGAACTGGCAACATCAAATTTGTTAAACGCCTTATTTGCTGCGATTCCGTTTGTTATAATGTTTATAGGATTGATGGTACGGAAAACAAAAAATCGGACGGAAAATACAGTAAATACAGGGGACGGTACCGCGTCTTAGGACACCGGCGCACAGGGACAGGCAAACCCCATGCGCTACCGCGGATACTATTATGACAGCGAGACAGGATTCTATTATGTATCCAGCCGTTATTACGATCCTGAGGTTGGTCGGTGGATAAATGCGGATAGTGTTATAGCTGGAGTGGGGGAATCGATACAAGGCTACAATCTATTTGCGTACTGTTTCAATAACCCTGTAAATATGGATGATTACAGCGGAGAATGGCCTAAGTGGATAAAGAATACTGTTAAATGGGTAGCAAAGAATATTGTTAAGCCAGTCGTAAAAACTGTTCAAAAGACTCTTTCAAAGGTTGACTTAACATATTCTACTGGTGTCAATGTGAGTGGAACACCCAGTGCATGGATTTTCAATGGTCAAATTGGCGTATCTATGGATACTAAGGGAAATGTTGCGATCCAAGCTTCTGGCGGAGGGGGTATTACCGGAGGCGATCCTGGTATATCTATAACGCGCTATCAAAGTGTAACAAATGCTCCCAACATTGACAAATTGAATGATGCCTATTATCAAGTAGGTGGCTCAATAGCTGTGCCTATTGAGGGTGTTCCTGTCGCGGCTGGTGGAGACGTAATGTTTATGCCAGACCCAGCATTAAACACCGGATACTTCGGATTAACTGGAAATGTTGGATTTGGTACACCTGGAAAGGAGTTTCATGTTGAATGGGGAACAACGGTTACGCTACCGTACACCCAATTTAATGTTTATGAGGTTGCGAGATCTGTGTACATTAAAATTATGGAGTGGTAGATATGAAATTAAAACGAATTTATCTGCTTCTATCATTTGTATTATTGATTGTTATTTCTACAAATGCAATAAAGGTAAATGCAATGAATACAGGATTTTTTACAGAAGATCTTTCTGATGAGACAAAAACTACATTTGTGGCAAGTATCAATGTATCACCATTAAGTGCCGAACCTGAAAAAAGAGGAGTCCTATGCTTCGATGTAAATGAACAGGGATTGATTGCGATTGGACAAACGGGTTCCCAAGACAAAGAGATTTGCGTATATACGTCTCAAGGAGAGTTCTTGTATGGATATACGTTCAATTGTACTCAAAGTTTTTGTGTTGAATGGGATGAGCAACACGTTAATATTTATTTCATTCGTAGCGATGTGATAATATCGCTTGATTCAGACGGCAATATATTAGATATTAAGGCAGTACAAGATACGATTGATAACAACTCATACAGAAATTCGCTACTGTATTCAACAACTCGGACAGTTGGTAATACTACATATCTAATTAGAAATGATATGGGAATATTTAACTGGATTGCTACGTCTTATTCTCAAATTGTCACCATTGATGCTACAGGTTCGGAATCTATTATATATGATGTGAATTCAATGCAACTTACGAAAACAATAGTAACCATCAGCCTTATTTGTGTATTTGTTTTTGTTGCTGTCGCAGTTGTCATTTGGCAATTCATTAAGTTGAGGCGCGGTAATTAATCATACCAGCAAGCATCGCGTTTGGTCACCCAAACACAGACTTCTCAGGAACATTTACGGCAATATTTTACAAGGGATATAAACGCGGAGCTTATATAAAAATCAAAAGCGTATTTTTGATGAAATTTAACTCTTGAAAGGAGTGCGTATTATGAAGCGCGTATATGATTTTTTGAAAAAAGCGGAGACTTATTATCTCGCGACAATAGAGGGCGACCGGCCGAGGGTGCGCCCTTTCGGGACTGTAAACGAATTTGAGGGCAGGCTATATATACAGACCGGCAAAGCAAAACCCGTCAGCCGTCAGCTTGCCGCCAACCCCAGGGCGGAAATTTGCGCTTTCAGCGGCGGCGAGTGGATTCGTATTTCCTGCGAGCTTGTCGAGGACGACCGCACGGAAGCGAAAAAAGCCATGCTGGACGCGTACCCGAATCTCCGCGCCATGTATGATGAAAACGACGGCAACACGCAGGTGTTCTATATGAAAAACGCCACGGCAACCATAAGCTCCTTCACAGCCGAGCCGGTTGTAATTAAGTTTTAAGCGATATGAAAATTATGTTCGTCTGCCACGGAAATATATGCCGCAGTCCGATGGCGGAATTTATATTTAAAGACCTTGCGGCAAAGCGGGGAATGTCCGAAAAATTTTTTGCCGCTTCCTCGGCTACCAGCTCCGAGGAGATTTGGAATGGTACGGGAAATCCCGTTTATCCGCCCGCAAAGGAAGAATTAAGAAAGCACGGGCTTTCCTGCGAGGGGAAGCGAGCGGTACAGCTTCAAAAAAGCGATTACGGTAAGTATGATTTGTTCATAGGTATGGACAGCGCCAATATTGGCAATATGCTCCGCATTTTCGGCGGCGACCCCTGCGGCAAAGTACATAAGCTGATGGACTATACCGCCCGCGGCGGAGATGTTGCCGACCCGTGGTATTCGCGCCGGTTTGATGTGGCGTACCGCGACATTGCCGAGGGCTGCGCGGCGCTTTTGCAGGCGCTTGCAAAATAAATTCTGCATAACAAAAATCCCCCTCTGCCGCTAAAACGGCTGATACGGGGAATTTTTTACTTGAAGGCTGAACCGGTATTAACTTAATAAGTCCGGAATGATTATAAGCATAAAAAATGCCGCCGGTTTCCCGGCGGCACAGCGCTGTGTATAAAGTTTTGCCTGTAATTTGATTACATAGCCTTGCGGAACAGATCGATAATATCCTGCTTCGTGCCCTTGCGCGGGTTGGAGAAAGCGTTTCCGTCCTTCAGGGCGTCGGTTACGGGGTTGGCGTCAACCGAAACATAGGATTCAATGGCGTGCGTAAGAGCGTCCATACCTGTCGCGGCGGTAAGGCCTCTGGGTACGGTGAGCATCATAAGCGGGTCGTTAAAGGAAACAAGCGGAACATTACGCCAGCTCACTATAACGAATTTGAGCTTTGTGGCGCGGTCGGTAAGTACGCAGTGACGGGTAACCTCGCTGGCGGTGCCGGCGGTGGTGTCAACCGCAATAACCGGGGGCAGGGGATTGTCAAGAGTTTCAATTCCCGCGTATTCTCCCAAGGGCTTCTCGTGAGTGGCGGCAATTCCTATTCCCTTGCCGCAGTCGTGCGAGGAGCCGCCGCCTACGGTGATAATGGAGTCACAGCCGTTGTCCTTGTAAATTTTAAGGCCGTCATAGCAGTTTTCAATTTTCGGGTTAGGCTCAACACCGGTAAAAATTACGCTGTCAATACCGGCTTCTTTAAGCACTTCAAGGCACTGGGCAACGGGACCGTTTTCAACCTTCGCAAGAAAATCGTCGGTGACAATCAGCGGCTTTTTCATATTGAGAAGCCGGCATCTGTGCCCTAATTCCTTAACGCAGCCGGGACCCATAAAGTTAACGGACGGATTCAGAAAATCGTAGTATCGCATAAGTGTACCTCCATAAATTTTATTAAATGATAACATCATTTTACACTCTAATATTAACTTGAAATCGTCCGGTAGCGGTGATAAGCGCGCGTAAAACGGCGTCAGATTTTTAAAATATATTACAAAAACGGTTACAAATTATCTCACTTTTTTAATAAATATTGAAACTTTAAATGAAATCTGCTAATCTTTCATTGCAGGAAGAAACCCGGACACATTAAAAGTCCTGTTACACGGCGGCAGCGTCCGCCGTCAGGCAATACCCAAGGGAGGTCTTTATGTTGGCAGACAAAATCCGTAAAATCCTTTTATCGTGCGCGTGCGCCGTTGTCAGCTGGCTTCTGCTGAGCTTTCTGTTTTTCCCGATTGACATTGTTTCGGCAGGCGAGCTTTACTCGGCTGAGAACATGGTAAATCTCGCTGAGCTTAAAACCGTAATAACGGGAATCTTTATGCTTCTTACGATTTTTATGTATGAGCAGAAAATGAAAAAGCGCGCCTCAAAAAAGCGCGGAAACGACTGAAAAGCGGATTGTTAAATCGTTGACATTAAACGGCGAATATGTTATGATAAACCCGTGAATAATAAATATGGTTATATTTGAAAGAGAAACCATAGGGGAACGGCGATTAAAGAACAGCCGGCAGGCCGAAAAAGCCGGCTGATTCTTTCGCCTGAGCGGGCAGCAGGACCGTCGGCAGTTTAGGCTGCCGGCGGTTGTTTGCTTATTTAAGCGGTATTTCCGCTTTTAAAAACAGAGGTGTTATATAATGAAGTATTATCTTGAAGAGGTGCCGCAGGTCTTTTCGGAGCTTAAAAGCAGCGAAAAGGGCCTCTCCTCGGAGCAGGCCGCGCAAAGGCTTTCGGAAAACGGTAAAAACAAGCTGGCTGAGGCAAAAAAAGAATCCCTTGCCGCGAGATTTTTTGACCAGCTCAAAGACCCCATGATAATAATATTGATTGTAGCCGCGGTGATTTCGGCTGTAACCGATATTATTGAGGCCGGGCATTTTACCGTGCCGACCGACTCTTTAATTATTCTGGTAGTCGTGCTTATCAACGCCGTGCTCGGAGTCGTTCAGGAGAGCAAGGCGGAAAAGGCGGTCGAGGCGCTGCAAAAAATGTCAGCCGCCACTACCAAAACCCTGCGCGACGGCAAGGTGGAGAGCATTAAGAGCGAAGACCTTGTGACGGGCGATGTAATACTTCTTGAAGCGGGAGACGCAATACCTGCCGACTGCCGCATATTTGAGTGCGCGGGAATGAAAATCGAGGAAGCGGCTCTGACCGGCGAATCCGTACCCGTCAAAAAGCTCATTAAAGCGCTTGTGGGCTCTGACAGCGGCGAGGTTTCGTTGGGCGACCGCAAAAATATGGCGTATATGGGCTCAACTCTCGTTTACGGCAGAGGGCGCGCGGTTGTAACCGCTACCGGTATGGATACCGAAATGGGCAAAATAGCTAACGCCATAACGCTTGCCGAGGACGGCAAAACGCCTCTTGAAATCAAGCTCGAACAGCTTTCAAAAGTGCTCACAAAGCTGGTGCTGGGGGTTTGCGTGTTCATATTAGGATTTGATATTGTAACAAAGGTGATTTTAGGCGGAAACGCCTTTTTCGACATAGCGCTCGACTCGTTTATTACGGCGATTGCGCTGGCGGTAGCCGCTATTCCCGAGGGACTCGTGGCTGTAATGACAATCGTGCTTTCAATAGGCGTTACAAATATGTCTAAGAAAAACGCGATTATAAGAAAAATGACCGCCGTTGAAACGCTGGGCTGTACGCAGATAATCTGTTCGGACAAAACCGGAACTCTCACACAGAATGTAATGACGGTTGTTGACAGCTTCGCCTGTGACAAAAAACAGCTCGCAACGGCTATGGCGCTTTGCACCAATGCCGAAATAGACGAGCAGACCGGCAAAAGCACCGGCGAGCCGGACGAGGTGGCGCTTATCAATTTCGCCAGGGAAACAGGTCTGCCGAAAGAAAAACTGTCGGCGGCTTATCCCAGAATAGGCGAGGTGCCTTTTGATTCGGGCAGAAAAATGATGTCAACCGTGCACAGCGCCGGCGGCAGCGTTATCCAGTTTACCAAAGGCGCTCCCGATGAGATTCTTAAAAAATGCAGCCGGGCCGTAGAAAACGGCGAGATAGTCCCGCTGACCGATGAAATAAAAGAAAAAATCGCGCTTAAAAATAAGGAAATGGGCGATAAGGCGCTCAGGGTTTTCGCGGCGGCATATAAGGAGTATGACGCGGCGCCTGCCGAATACGATTCCCAGTCCCTTGAAAACGATATGATTTTCATAGGCCTTACCGGAATGATTGACCCGGTGCGCCCGGAGGTAAAAGCCTCGATTGCCGAGTGCAGAAGCGCCGGAATCAAGCCGATTATGATAACCGGCGACCATATAAATACCGCAAAGGCAATAGCGCGCTATTTGGGAATTTTAACTGACGATTCGCAGGCCATGATGGGCGCCGATATTGATAAATACACCGACGAGGAGTTTGAAAATATAGTCGAGAATATATGCGTTTATGCCCGAGTTCAGCCGGAGCATAAAACAAGGATAGTGAACGCGTGGAGAAACAAGGGCTATGTAACGGCTATGACCGGCGACGGCGTAAATGACGCCCCTTCCTTAAAGAGCGCGGATATAGGCGTGGGAATGGGCATTACCGGCACCGATGTTACAAAGAATGTAGCCGATATGGTGCTTGCCGACGATAATTTCGCCACAATCGTTTCGGCGGTAGGCGAGGGCAGAAGAATTTATGACAATATCAGAAAAGCCATTCAGTTCCTGCTCGGCTCAAACCTTGCCGAGGTGCTTTGTGTTTTCTTCGCTTCCATTATGAATTTCACTATTTTAATGCCCAAGCACCTTTTGTTTATCAACCTTGTAACCGACAGCTTCCCCGCCCTTGCCCTCGGGCTTGAAAGACCGGAGGAAAACATAATGAAACGCCGTCCCAGAAATAAGGACGACGGAGTTTTCGCCGGAGGAATGGGAATTGACTGCTTCTATCAGGGCGTACTTGTTACGGTTTTGACGGTTATCGCCTTCTATGTGGGCGAATTTCTTGAAACCGGCGAGCTTATATGGAGAAATATCGCCGACAGCAACGAGGGTATGACAATGGCGTTCTTCACAATGTCTATGGCGGAGATTTTCCACTCGTTCAATATGCGCTCGCAGAGAAGTTCCTCCGTGGCTATGATTTTCAAGGGCAGGCACAATATGGCTCTTTACCTTGCAATGGCGGCTTCGCTTGCGCTTACCACGGCGCTTGTGGAGGTACCGTTCCTGTCCGAGCTTTTCAGCTTCGCGCATCTTGACGCGAAAGCCTATACGATTTCCCTGCTTCTTGCGTTTATGGTAGTTCCGATAGTCGAAACGGTCAAAGCCGTACAGCGCGCAAGGGACAGGAAAAAATCTTAAAGGCATAATATATATTATAATATAAAGAGGAGGGGACAGCCGTGTTTTGTCCTAAGTGCGGCCGTGAAATTGACGATAAGGCGGTAATGTGCGTCTGGTGCGGCAATCAGGTTAAGCCGCTTAATGAAATAAAGGAGGACGCGCCTTCAAAGCTGTACGCGGCGCTCGGGTTCTTTTTTCCGATAGTGGGGCTTATACTTTACCTTGTCGAAAACGATAAAACGCCCAAAAAAGCAAAATCCGCGGGCAAGGGCGCAATAGCCGGCTTTGCCGTGTGGTGCGTTGTTTCGTTTATTCTGACCGCTTTGTATATCGCCGGCATGATGAGATTTGTCAACAGCTTTGTTTTTGAAAGCGGCGGATCTGAGCATACTTACGATTACAGCTATAATACTGACGCCGATGAGTGGTACTATGACGGTGAATATACTGACTTTAATGACGAATGGTACTACGGCAACGAGTTTGCCGATGTCGTTATAGAGGGCTGTTTCACCGACGAAAACGGCGGAGTGAATATACTTGTAACCAACAAAACGGATTATACCGCCGACTTTGTTGTTACAATCGAGGCGGTTGACGGCAATGGCCGTACTCTCGCTGCGGACAGCACCGCGGTAGTCGCCTTAATTCCGGGCGATGTTGCCTCGGCGTATATGCTTGGGGATTTTACGGAAGACCTGACGGCTGACGATATGTCAGACATTGAGTTCCGCGTGGTAAGCGTTATCTGCGAACCCCGGGCATAATACCAAAAATGTATTAGAATATAAGAAAAAGCTCCCGCCTTACGGCGGGAGCTTTTTCTTGCCGGTTTTCACGGCTGATTTAAAAAGGAGAATGAAAATGAAAGGGTTTGATTCATCATCTTATGATGTGAACCACTGTCTAAAATATATCATTAAAATATTGATTAACAATAGATAAATATTGAATATTCTGTTAACATTTCAGCGGTTTTTTAAGGCGCGTATAAGCTCGTTGAATTTGGGCGGTTTGCCGTACATAAGTATTCCTATTTTGTAAATCGCAACCGCGGCATAGCCTATGAGCACCACCGAAGCGATTAAAATAACAAGCGAAACCGCGGCCTGTAACGGTGTGGCGAGATTCATCGACAGCCGCGCGAACATAGCCATAGGCGCTGAAAAGGGAACATAGGAAAGCGCTTTCAAAAGCGTGTTTTCCGGGTCGTTCATGCTGATTCCGGCGAAAGTCCCCAAAAACGCCAATATCATAATAAATGTAATCGGCATGGTAAGCGTGCCTACCTCTTCGGCTTTTGAGGCGAGCGAGCTCGCCGCGCCGTAAAGAAAGGCGTACAGCAAAAATCCGGGTATAAAGAACAGTACCGCCAGGGCGATTGTTTCGGCGTCCATACCGAAAAGCGAGCTTATTACCATATTGTCTTCCCAGTATTCAAGGTTGATGCGATAGCATACCGCCGACCATACAAGCAGTATAACAAGCTGCGAAAGCCCCGCGAGTCCGTTGCCCAGAATTTTGCCGAAGATAAGATTTTTCTCGCCCGCGCCGGTAATCAACAGCTCCATAGCCTTTGAGCTTTTTTCGGTAACAATGCTCTGCGCCACCGTCTGACCGTAAATCATAACCGCCATATATAAAAGAAGAATTATAATATAGGTGTAGAAAAAGCTCTTTGTAAGGTCCTGACCTACCACCACCGATTGAGCGCTTACTGCCGAGGCGTTAAGCTCGGACAGCTCCTGCTGTGAAAGTCCTGCCGAAACAAGATAATCGTTTTTGTATTTCGTAAGCAGTAGGTCGCTGATAACCGAGGAGGTTGTGTCATAAAGCCCGAGATTGTTGACGATATATGTGTATTCAAGAGGGGAGTTTATAACGATTGCCGAGTCCAGCTCGCCGCTCTCAACAAGCTTTTCGGCTGAGTCCCTGTCGCCGTCAATCACGGTTATATCGTACCCGGTCATAGCCGCTTTTAAAAACTCGGCGCAGCCTGCCTGCGTGTTGTCAATTACCGTCAGCGAGGTGACTTCCGCCGGCTTTTCCGTGTCGCTTTCGCCCTTTACCGCCGGAAAAAACAGCACGCCGGTTATTACCGCCAGCAGTACCGCGGTAAGACCTATAAAAATTTTGTTCTTTGCCGTATTGGCAAATTCAAAGCGGAAAACCTGTAAAAACCGTTTCATATTTGTTCCTCCGTATAGCTTATGAATATCTCGTTCAACGAAGGTTCCATAACCTTTATTTCGTCAATTTCGCTTTCAAAGCTCAGCGCCGTTTCAATCAGCCGTTTTTTATCCTTTTCGCTGACAAGAGTAATGCAAGCGGCGTCATTCTGAGCGTCTGCCGACTCAATTATGCCGCCGAGGGCGTCTTTAAGCCGCAAGCTTAAATTTTCGGGATTTTCGCACCTTATAAGAAGCGTGTTTCTCGGATAGCTTCGTTTAATCTTTTTTATGTTGCCGCCGAGCACTATTTTTCCGCCGTTCAAAATAGCTATGTTGTCGCAGAACTCCTCAACATAGTTCATCTGGTGACTTGAAAAGAACACCGTTTTGCCGTTTTGTATAAGCTCTTTTACAATGTTTTTGAACAGCGAGGCGTTTACAGGGTCAAGTCCCGAAAAAGGCTCGTCCAGAATTACTATGTCCGGGTCGGTAATAAGCGCCGCTATAAGCTGAATTTTCTGCTGATTGCCTTTTGAAAGAGTTTCAAGCCTCGCGTTTTTGTACGCGGCGGCGTCCAGCTTTTCAAAAAGGGCGTCGGCGTTCTTTAAAGCCGTTTTTTTGCTAAGTCCGTGAAGCGCGGCAAAATACAAAAGCTGTTCGGTCACTTTCTTTTTCGGGTAAAGACCGCGTTCTTCGGGCAGGTAGCCAATGTTCAGCGAACGCCGGTTTATAGGCTGACCGTTTGCCAGCACCCTGCCGCTGTCAGGCGGAAAAATTCCCATAATAATACGCATAAGCGTTGTTTTGCCGGCGCCGTTCCTGCCTAAAAGCCCAAGAGCCTCTCCGGCGCGCGCTTCCAGCGAAATGCCGTTTAAAACCTGCTTTTCGCCGAAGCTTTTTGTGATTTCATATACCGATAAGTCCATATTTTACCTCCTGAAAGAAAGGAATATATAAGCCGCCGTAAAAATTATCAGAGCCGCGCTGACAAGAGCCGAGGCGGCAGCCGCTGCCGGCATATTGCCCGACGCGGCGCAGAAAATACCGAAGCCTGCCGTAATTAAAATCATGGCTAAGCAGGTAAAAGCGAGCGCGCGGTTGCGAATGTCCGCTATTCTCTCGTCACCGGCGGAGTTTTCCTGCTTTTTTCTGTATTTTGGGTTCGCGAGCATAACGACAGTCTTGATTCCCAGCCCTGCCGCAACAGCCGCAAGTCCTGCCGCCGCGCCGAAAAAGTAGTCGCTGCGCCCGCTGTTTTCCGCAGAACCGAAATACACGCCCATACATACGGCGCACAGCGCGAGCAAAATACATATTATAAGCGCCGTGACACTCTGTTTAACCGAGTTACATTTCATTTTTATCACTCCCGTAAATAAAAATATCCTCAATTTTCATACCGAAATATTCGGCTATCCTGAACGCCAGCAAAATTGACGGGTTGTATCTGCCCCTTTCAATGGATATTATGGTCTGCCGTGAAACGCCCACCGCGTCTGCAAGCTCGTCCTGTTTAAGGCTGCGGCTTTTTCTGAGCTGTTCCAGCCTGTTCTCCATGCCGCGTCCCTCCTCTGTGTAAAGTTAACTTTACTTTATTATATGCCGGCGGAATATATATGTCAAGTTTATTTTACATTTTTTATGTAAGAAAATTGTAATAATTATTAAATTGTTGTAACAACTCTTGAAAAAGGGGATTTTTTATATATAATTATAATGATAAATTATAGGGGTATATTATGGAACTGTTTTTCAAGTCGGAAAAATCCGCGTTAAGAATAAAAAAACTGCGCGCCTTCCTGCTCAGTACCGAGTGGATGGCGGTTTTGTTCTGCGTTGCGGGAATAATAACAACGCTCAGCGCCGTTTTTCCCGACAGCCGGATTGAAATTAAGGGTACCCTTTTGTTCGCGCTGATAATCGGGGTCTGTCTTGTGATAAGCGATGATATTATGGCGGGACTCGCTCCCTTTATGCTTGCCGCGCTGGTTGCCATTAAATGCTATGATTCTTACAGCGTGTTTATAGGCTATATCTGGATTGTCGTGCCGCTTTTGTTCTGTATTCTGTTTCACTTTATCGTCTATCGGGCAAAGTGGAAAATCACGGGCGAGCTGTTCAAGCCGTCGGTGTTCGTTTCGGTTGTAATTCTGCTGGGCGGAATAGGCTTTATAACATTAAAGGAATATTTTGCCCTTACCTCAATTTACCACATGGCGGGGCTGGGCTTCGGAATGCTTTTCGTTTATGAGATGTTCCACGCCCACATAAGGAAAAGGGAGGAGTATTCCCTTACCGAGCTGATTACCAAAATAATGGTTATGGCAGGCTGTTTCGCCTCGTTTATGGTGTTTTCCTATTATATAATAAACATCAATACCGTGCTTGACGAGGGCACAACGCTCTATATTCAGTGGCGCAACAACTGCTCCACGATTTTAATGCTGATTATACCTTTCGCTTTTCTTCTGGCAAACAGAAAGCCCTACGCCTCGGTGCTCGGGTTTATATTCTATTTCGCCATTTTGCTGACCGGCTCGCGCGGAGGAATGGTTTTCGGCTCCATTGAAATGGTAATGTGCGTTGTAATGTATATACTTTATGACAAGCGCAGGCGCCTTGCCTATGTGATAATATGCGGCTGCTTTGCCGTGGGGCTCTTAATATTTTCCGGCAAATTCATAACCTTCCTCGGCTCTACCGCCGACCGGCTTCTTTCGGCGGTCAACGGCTTTTTAATGGGCGACCAGAACGAGGTGCGCACAATTCATTTCGCGAGGGGAATAAACGATTTTCTCAATAATCCCATTTTCGGCACGGGGCTCGGCTATATGGGCAACCGTGATGTTCACGCCTCTAAGGAGTTCGCCCTCTGCTGGTATCACTGCGAGCCCATACAGATTGCGGCAAGCTTCGGCATAGTCGGAATTGCAGCCTATGTGTATCAGTTTATACGCCGTAATGTGCTTTTGTGGAGAAGAACAAATCTTTTTAATATTACCGTATTCCTTTCATACATAAGCCTTGAAATGATGTCGCTGGTAAATCCCGGCATTTTCTGTCCGCTGCCGTACCTTTTAATGGTTACGCTGTTTTTTGTCGCGGTCGAAAAAAACAACGCCGAGGAAGAAAAAGCCGAAGCGCTTAAAATTAAGTCTTGACTTTGGCTTTGAATATTGGTATAATTCATATTTGCTATGGAATAATTTTTAAATTATAGCAATCCTTCCTTTCGCCGCAGGGGCGGAGGGCAAAGTCCATAAGGAGGTGTAAAGAATGTCAAAATACGAAACAGTAATGGTTTTCTCACTTACCAAGGGCGAGGAAGCCGCGAAAGAGCTCATGGAAAAATTCAAGGCTCTTGTTGAATCAAACGGCACTCTTGAAAGCGTTGATGAGTGGGGCAGAAGAAAGCTCGCTTACCTTATCAATGACGAGGCTGAGGGCTATTATGTTCTCTATAATTACGAGGCGGCTCCTCAGTTCCCCGCAGAGCTTGACCGTGTTGCAAAAATTACCGACGGCGTACTTCGCACACTTATTGTGAAGCAGTAATCGGAGGTAAAGCGATGTTAAACTGTGCAGTTATTATGGGAAGGCTCACCGCCGACCCCGAGCTTCGTACAACGCAGAGCGGACTTTCCGTAACATCATTTACCGTTGCCGTTGACCGCGCTTATAAGAGCGGCGACGAAAGGCAGACCGATTTTATCAATGTTGTTGCGTGGAGAGGTACGGCTGATTTTGTGTCCCGCTTTTTCAAAAAGGGACAGATGATTGCCGTGCAGGGTTCAATTCAGACCCGCAATTATGAGGATAAAAACGGCAACAGAAGAACAGCGGTTGAAATCGTTGCGGATAATGTTTCTTTCTGCGGCAGCAAAAACGAAAACAGCGGCTACGCGGCCGCAAGGCAGGAGGCGGCTCCGGCGGTTTCCTATCAGAGCGGCGACGCAGGCAGCTTTTCGGTATTGCCCGACGACAATTCACAGGGATTTCCTTTCAGCGCCGATGACGATGAGGGACTTCCGTTCTAATTATTCTGAAACAGGAGGAATATAAGCAATGGCTTACGATAAGAGTGCAAGACCTAACAGAAAAAGCCGCAAAAAAGTTTGCGCTTTCTGTGTAGATAAGGTTGAGAAAATCGACTATAAGGATACGGCAAAGCTTCGCCGTTACACTTCGGACAGAGCAAAGATTCTGCCCCGTCGTGTTACCGGTACCTGCGCCTATCATCAGAGAGAGCTTACAACTGCCATTAAAAGAGCAAGGCAGATAGCTCTGCTTCCCTACACAAACGACTGATACCAGCCAAAAATACGCAGGCGTTCTTATGAACGCCTGCTTTTTTATGTTTTATGATAAAATCCGCTCGCACAGACGGTCGGCGGATTCCTCGGCTTTCTTCGCGTCGGAAAATTCGGCCGCGGCGTATCCGGCGGCAAAACGCTCGTCGCGTCCCTTGTAAACCGACATAACCGCTTTTTCAATAAAGCTGTTTTCCGCGTCCAGCAGTATTCTCGTCTTTTCGGCTGCTTTTCCGCTTAACGCCTCGTTGGCGAAAAATCTCGGAATACCCACGCTTTCGCGCGCCTTAAAGGGCAGAATGTGGTTTTCGTCCGAAACGGACAGGCAAAGCCTTTCGCCGGGGAATATCAAAAACTGAGCGAAACCGGCTGAAAAGTAACAGGGGCTCATAATAAAGGGAATATTCCTTTTTTTTGCATAGTCTTTTATGACCGAGGTTATGACAGCGCCCGCAAAGCCGGTCGGGTCTTGAATATCCACCGTTTTGTCGCACATACTGAATATTGTGTCGTAGTGCGTGTGAACGCCGAGGGGAGTGACCGCGCTGAGCAGACGAAGCCCGCTGTCTGTACCTGCCGGCGGAGATTTGAGGTTTTTTGAGCAGAAACGGCGAATAAAGTTCACGGCTTTTTCGTCGTTAAAACTGCCGGCAAGCTCCGAGTGCAGCCTTTCGCGCACCCTTTCGGCTTTTTTCAGGTTTTCGCCCGCGTCTTTATAAAAGGCGCTTTCCGAATTTCTGCGCGCCGTTATTTCCTCTTTTACGCTTTTCGGATATTCCTTTTCACCGGTAACCGAAAAATATTTTTCCCACGCGCCAGCCATTACGGGAGCGCAGCGGTTAAATCCGCTGTCGGAAAGAATGTAGGTGTCCGTGTTTTCTATGTATATTCCGTCGGGCGACTCGTCAAAAAAGGGATTGAAAACATCAAGCGAGAAGCCCTTTAAATTCTTTATAAGCCGGTCAAAGAAAACGGCTCTTTCATAATCGTCGCCGTCGGAAGCTATAAATACCTCGCAGTCTGGACTGCGCCTGTATATACTGCCGAAAGCGCAGCAGTAGCCGAAGCTTTCCACGGCGCAGGAAAAAAACTTGTTCATATCATCACCTCATCATATTCTATTCTCAAAGGTTAATTATGTTAATTTGTTGACATTTATTTTGAGGTGATATATAATACAAGCGGAAAAAAATACAAGGAGTGTATATTATGCCATTAGTAACAACAACCGAAATGTTCAAAAAGGCGTATGAGGGCGGTTATGCCATAGGCGCCTTCAATGTAAACAATATGGAGATTATCCAGGGCATCACAAGAGCCGCTAAAAAGCTCAACGCGCCCGTTATTCTTCAGTGCTCCGCAGGAGCCAGAAAATATGCGTCGCACGACTATCTTGTGGCAATGGTAAAGGCCGCCGCTGAGGAAACAGGCCTTCCCATAGCCCTTCATCTTGACCACGGCCCCGACTTTGAAACCTGCAAATCCTGCATTGACGGCGGATTTACATCGGTTATGATTGACGGCAGCCATCTTCCCTATGAGGAGAATGTCGCCCTTACAAAGAAGGTTGTGGAATACGCTCACGCTCACGGCGTAGTAGTTGAGGGCGAGCTCGGCCAGCTTGCCGGTATTGAGGACGATGTCAATGTCAGCGCCGAGGACGCCAGCTTTACAAAACCCGAGCAGGTTTATGACTTCGTTACAAGAACAGGCGTTGACTCGCTCGCTATCGCAATAGGAACAAGCCACGGCGCTTATAAATTCAAGCCCGGTCAGAAACCCCAGCTCCGCTTTGATATTCTTAAAGAGGTTGAGGAGAAGCTCCCCGGCTTCCCGATAGTTCTTCACGGCGCAAGCTCCGTTAATCAGGACGATGTAAAGACAATCAACGAGTTCGGCGGACAGATGCCCGACGCTATCGGCATTCCCGAGGATATGTTAAGGGAAGCCGCTTCAATGGCTGTGTGCAAAATCAATGTTGACTCGGATATCCGTATAGCTATGACTGCCGCTATCCGCAAGCACTTTGCCGAGAATCCCACTCATTTTGACCCCAGACAGTACCTCACCCCCGCGAGAGACGCTATCGAGGGCGTTGTATCGCACAAAATCGAAACCGTACTCGGCTGCGCGGGCAAAGCGTAAAAGAATTTTAAAAGCAAATTATTTTAAGGCGCTTTCTTTCGGGAGAGCGCCTTTTATTTTAGACTCAGCCGCCGGAAGTTGACATTTTTACTGCGTAAGGTTATAATACGGGAAAAATACGGTTTAAGGAGCGCTTAGATGTCTGCTTATTTATTTATCCATTTCAGTATGAAAGAAAATGATGACGATGAAAATATATGGCTTTCCGTCAGCCGCGACGGTTTGCATTGGCAGGATATAGGCGGAGAGGAGCCTGCGCTTAAATCCCGTATCGGCACAAATGGAATACGCGACCCGTTCATTGTTTTTGATGAAAAACTGAAAAAGTATTTTGTAATTGCCACCGACTTGAACACCCGTATTTGCAGCTGGGGGGACGCCGTAACAAAGGGCAGCCGTTCGATTCTTGTGTGGGAATCGGAAAATTTAATTGACTGGTCAGAGCCGCGCCTTGTCGAAGTCGGAGTAAAAAACGCGGGCTGCGTCTGGGCGCCCGAAGCGGTTTACTGCAAGGAAAACAACAGCTGGTTTGTATATTGGGCGTCCTGCGTTAAGGAAAGCGCGGATAAAACGGCAAAGCAAAGAATTTACGGCGCGTTTACAAACGATTTCAAAAGCTTTACCCCCGCGTTTAAATATCTGGAAGGGAAAACGGATATAATAGACACCGATATTGTTTATGCGTCCGGCAGGTACTACCGCTTTTCAAAAGATGAAACCCATAAAAGGATAATTGCCGAATGTTCGGAAAAGCTTATATCGGACAGCCCGTATGAGAGAATACCCTCGCCTTTGTTAGACAGCCTTGAAGGCGTTGAGGGGCCACAGGCATATTATCTTGAAAAAGAAAAAAAGTGGTGCCTGATTGTTGACCGTTACAGAACGCAGGGAGGATATATGCCCCTTATTGCCGACGATATTTCAAAGGGAAATTTTGAAGAACTGCCCGAAAGCTCATACGATATGGGTATCCGCAAAAAAAGGCACGGCGGAGTTATTGCCGTACCCGATAAAATTTATGAAGAACTGACAGAACACTACGGAATATACAAAAAACAGTAACCGAAATAAAAAAGAACACCGAAAGGTGTTCTTTTTTTGCGTAGTTTTGTTGTTAAGATAAATCCACCGAGCCTGAAAACTCGCTGTCGTCTTTTATATACTGTTCATAGTTTTCGTTCTGCCAGACCTTTACATAATCCACCATAAAATCGGTGTTCTGGGAATTGCCGTCGTCAAACTGACCGATTTTCTGCCCGTGCGGACCCCAGCCGTCTCCGGCGTCAATTTCAACGGTAAGGCGCAGAAATTCCCTGACTTTTGACACATCTCCGTCATCAGTTGCCCATGTCGCTTTTCCGTCAATGTAGAAAACATAGTATTCGGGAGTCCATTTCAGCGCGAAGGTGTGATAACCGTCATACAAATCCTGTTCAAGAGCCGTTATATAGGGCGAGCTTTTCGCGTCTTTTCCGTAACCGTCCCATAAAAGAGCGTGCCCCATTTTTGAGGATTTGCTTTTGCGGAAAGCGCTTTCGTAAATATCTATTTCGGTACCGTCCTCGCCCTCGTTGCCGACCTTTCGCATATTTGACGATTGCAGCCAGAAAGCCGACCACATTCCGTCAGCGTCCGGAAATTTTACACGGCATTCAAAGTAGCCGAAAGCCTGTGAAAAAAGCAGAGTGTCCTCGGTACCCTTGTTATTGTTGTTGTCGCCCGAAATAATCCTCGTTTCAATTCCGCCGGTGAATCTTCCTTTTGACGGGCAGCTTCCGCTGCAAGTGTGGTTTTCCTCATAACGGGAATGAACAATTAAATTCGAGTCTTTTACCTCCACCATTTCGGGACACCACCAGCACGCCTGCTCAGGCTTATCGGCGTCGTTGCTCTCCCATCTCACAGCGTGCGGAGAGGTAGTCCATATTTCCTTATTGCCGGTATATCTTTCACCGAAGACTATGCCCTCGTTTAACGAATTGCCGCTGAAATCGTCCTCAAATACCAGATACCAGCCGTCACTGTTTAAAACGGGAAGCGAAAGGTCATATTTTTCGTTGTTTTTCCAGCTTTCGTCCTGACGCTTTGAACGGCTGAAAAGGGCTATCGCTGTAACCGCAATAATTATTGCCGCCGCTGCTACTGCCGCTATTATGTACTTTTTCATTGCCGCACCCTCACCGTTCAAATCCGCACATTACCGCGTTGCTTTCAGCTCCCCAGCTGTCAACCGCGGTTATAAGAACATACGCGGCGTTTTGCGGAATATTGCCGGGAAGTCTGAGCATAACCGTGTCGGACATATTGTTTATACCCAGAACAAAATCGCTGAAATACAGTACTTCGGAAATTAGCTTTGATTTGCCGTTTTTGTAATTTTCGTTGTCCGGTCTTATTTTATATCCATCTTCGTCATAACGGACAACATTTCCGTCATAATCCGTTTCCTCAAATTCAAGAACATTTTTGTTTTCATCAAGAAATTGAAGCTTGTATGAGTGAACAAAGTCATCGTCCGCGCCTGCCGCAAACGAAATTGCCTTTTGCTCATTTGAGTTTATATCGGTTATAGTTGAGTATGCCGCTTTAAGATTGCCGTCAAGAACAGGCGCGCTGTTGCTTTCGGCTCTTTTACCGGTGTATTTGCTGAGGCTCTCCTCACTGCCGAAAGGCGCGCTGATTACCCACGGCTCTTTAAGCTCTTTGCCCGTATTCGCTTCGAGCCGGTTTACCGTAACTTGTTCTTCGCTTATTTCCATATACAGACACGCGGGCAGAGCTTCGGCTGTCGTGTTGCCGTAAGCGTCTTTGGGAATACTGCCGTTGAATTTGCCGCTTTCAAGTTCAATATAGTCAAGGCTCTGCGTTGTAAAAGCCGTAAACGAGCCCTGCCATATTGAACGCTCGTCTATAAGGGAGTAATGGGAGTGCCCGGAAATCGAGATAACCTGACTGTAATCTTTCAGCACATCGGTAATGTCGCTGTTTCCCCATTCGTCCGAGCCGTAAGCGGTGTTCGAGGGGTTTATATGGGTTATAACAAAAATCGGCTTGCCGGGACTGTCCGCCGCCGCTTGGTCAAGCTCGGCTCTAATCCATTCCTTATCGGCGTATGAAGTATCGTATGTTCCGTTTGAAGAGCTCCAGCAGATAAAGTGATAGCCGTTAATTACCTTGTGGCTGAAAGGATATTCGCCGGTGTAGCGTGTAAACCTTTTTTGGAGTTTTGCGGGAGTGCCGATTTCCCCGGCGGCAAGAAAATAATCAAGCCAGTAATCGTGGTTTCCCATTATGTAAAGAGGAACGGGCTGTTCCTCCTGCCCCATAACCTTGTCGTAGATTTCTTTGAAGGTTCCCCAGGCGTCCTTTGTTGAAAGGTCGGTAAAATCACCCGCTATTATGAGAGCGTCCATTCCCTTTTCTTTCAGCATTGTCAGGGTTTTTTCAAAAGAAATATACTGATGAGAGGTTTTGTCCTGTGAGTCGGGAAGCTGCAAGTCGCTTATCACCGCTACCCGAAGCGGCAAAGAGCCGTTGCCGGTATCAAAGGACTGAGTCGGCGCGGTAGTTTCGGCGTACCCGAAGTGAATCCCCAAAGCCGTACCTGCGACAGCGGCCGCAGCGGCAGCGCAGATAATAGCTGTTACATACTTTTTCATAATTTCACCCCCGAAGATTATGACAAAATTATAATACAAATATGTTTGTAAATAAATTCAAAATACAGTATAATAAATACAAAAATCGGAAACGGCAGGCGGTTGTATGTATCAAAGCGAATCTTTTCAGATAAAAGAGCTGGAACGGCAGGAGGAATTCTGTCCGTCCGTAATCAGCGCCTATAAGGTTTTTGCCGACAGTTTATATTTTCATTACTGTGATGAAACCGAAAAGGAAAACTACGGCGATGGAGCATACGCCTTTATTCGCTGTACGGAGGGGCAGGGGAAATTTTGCACTTGCGGCGGCGAATTTATTCTTAAAGAAAACGAGTGCGTGCTTTTGAAAATCAGCGATATACAAAAATACGCGAGCAAATCAGAACTTTGGGGATACAGATGGGTGAACTTTAAAATAAAAAACGCGCCTTTCGGGTTGCAGACAGGAAAAATATACAGCGTGCCTTTCAGCGAACAGGAAAACAGCGCGTTCGGTCAAATGCTCAGCTGCGGCAAAACATATCCTCTGAACAGCAGCTACCTAAACGCCCTGTTTACGGTGTATTTTTACTCGGTAATGCGGCAAAGGGATATTAAAGACAGCGCCTTGCCCGCCGCGCAGAACAAGCTGATAGACGAAATGTGCTCTTATATCAGTCAAAAGATATATTCAAGAATTTCGGTAGAGGAAACCGCGGCGTTTTTTCAGATATCCCCGCGCAGACTTCATCAGATTTTCACCAAAGAGCTTAATCTTTCCCCGAAACAGTATATACTGAAAAAGAAAATGGAGGAAGGGTATAAAATACTTGTGAGTACTTCGACTCCCGTTAACAAAATCGCGGAAATTCTCGCGTTCAGCTCGCCGTATCATTTTACAAACGAATTTAAAAAGACTTTCGGTATGTCGCCGAAAGAAGTAAGAAAAATCCAGAACGGCGGATAAAAGCGCCCGCCTGAGAATTTCTAAACCGTTGAAACGCTGCCGCCCGATTGCGTTATTGGCTTTATTTAACACAGCCGTATTGTTAAACAGGTAAAAGGAATATTTTACTTTGATTTTACAAAAAATATATTATGAATTTTACCGACCGCCTTTAAAATATAACTGTGGTAAAAAACTGCAAATTATTTTTGGAGGATAAAAAATGAAAAAAACAATATGCTTATCGGTTATTGCGGTGTTGGTTGCCCTTACAATCGGGTTAACGCTTGCCGGCTGCGGAAAAAACAGCGAAACGGTTTCGACTGACGGTTCAACATCAATGAGCCAGGTTATTGGCGCGTTAGGCGAGGCGTTTGAAGCTGAAAAAGGAATTACAGTTACTTACAACGCTACCGGCTCAGGCGCCGGAATACAGGCTGTGCAGGAGGGACGCTGCGAAATAGGACTTGCAAGCCGCAGCCTTAAAGAGGAAGAAATAGAAAGCGGTCTGAAAGAAACGGTTATAGCTTATGACGGGATTGCCGTTATTGTAAATCCCGAAAACCCGATAAACGATCTGGATTTAGAGACAATCGCTAAAATATATACCGGCGAAATAACGAACTGGAAAGAAGTAGGCGGTAACGACAGCGCAATAGTAATTATCGGCCGTGAATCAGGCAGCGGAACGCGCGACGGATTTGAATCGATTACCGGCACGGAAGATAAATGCAAATACCGTCAGGAGCTTACTTCTACGGGCGATGTTATTACTGCGGTTGCCGGAAATCCCAACGCTATCGGATACGCCTCGCTCGCTTCGGTAAAAGACAGCGTTAAAGCCTTGTCGGTAGGCGGAATTGCTCCGAGCGAAGAAACTATAAAAGACGGAAGCTATAAAGTACAGCGGCCCTTTGTGTTTGTAACAAAAAAAGACACTCCTATTTCGGAAAGCGCGCAGGAGTTCTTTGATTACAGTACATCTGAAGCGGCAAGAGAGATTATAAGCAGCGCAGGCGTAGTGCCCGCAAACTGATTGTTTTCAGAGCGACGGCTGTTTTGCTGTCGCTCTTTTTTAGATTTAGTTTAATTATGAAGAAAAAACTGTTTGAAAATATTATACACGGAATATTTTTGATACTGGGGCTGATAACGGTTGGCTCTGTTCTGGTTATTTCGCTGTACCTTGTTATATCGGGTATTCCGGCAATCAAGGAAATCGGACTTATCAATTTCCTGTTCGGCAAGGAGTGGGCGTCAACGGCTGATGAACCGAAATACGGGATTCTGCCATTCATTCTTACAAGCGTTTACGGCACTTGCGCGGCGATTGTCATAGGTGTTCCTATAGGATTTTTTACCGCTGTTTATCTTTCAAAGATAGCAGGCAAAAAAATCAGGAATATTGTTGAAACGGCTGTAAATTTACTTGCGGGGATACCCTCGGTAGTTTACGGACTTGTAGGAATGCTGGTGCTTGTAAAAGGCATTCGGTTGGTGTTTAATGTTCCTGACGGGGCAAGCTTTCTTGCCGCGGTTATCGTGCTTACGGTAATGATACTGCCAAATATAATAAAGGTTTCCGTAACGGCTCTTGACGCGGTGCAAAAGGAGTATGAAGACGCTTCGCTGGCTTTGGGAGCCACGCCGGTGGAAACATTTTTTAAAATATCGGTGCCTGCCGCGAAAAGCGGAATCGCTGCGGCGGTAGTGCTCGGAGTCGGAAGAGCCATAGGTGAGGCAATGGCTGTTATGATGGTGGCGGGAAACGCGGCCAATATGCCGTCTCTTTTTGAGAGCGTTCGCTTTCTTACAACAGCCGTTGCCAGTGAAATGGCATATTCAAGTCCCGGAAGCCTGCAAAGAAAAGCGCTGTTTTCAATAGCGTTAGTACTGTTTATATTTATAATGATGATAAACGCGGTGCTGAATTTTGTCTTAAAGGAAAAAAAGGGTAAATAATATGAGCGGCAGAAGAAAAATATATATCTTGTTAATGAGAGTTTTAATGATAGTATGCACAGTCCTGACCGCGTCGCTCACGGCGTTTTTATTGGGATATGTAATGATAAAGGGCGTGCCGCATATAACATGGGAACTGTTGACAACAAAACCGAGTTATCTTGAAAACAGAATCGGCATACTGCCGGATATTTTGAATACGGTGTATATTGTAACAGCAACACTCTTTATAGTCCTTCCTCTGGGGGTGGGCGCGGCGATTTACCTGACCGAATATGCCCGCAACAAAAAAGTGACGGCGGTTATCGAGTATGCCTCCGAAACACTTTCGGGAATACCGTCAATAATATACGGGCTTGTGGGAATGCTTCTTTTCTCAAACAATTTCGGCACAAGTCTGCTTGCCGGAGCGCTGACTCTGGTAATAATGAATTTGCCGACCGTTATGCGCACGGCGCAGGAAAGCTTAAAAACAGTTCCTGCCGGATACAGGGAGGGCGCTTTTGCGCTGGGCGCCGGGAAATGGCGTACAATTTATACGGTTGTGCTTCCCGGCTGCGTGGACGGAATTATTACCGGGTGCATTCTCTCAGTTGGAAGAATACTCGGAGAATCAGCGGCGCTGTTGTTTACTGCGGGATTTGCTCACGCCCTTAACAATATATTTGAAGGTCTTTCAAGTCCGGGAGCTACGCTGACAGTCGCTCTTTATGTATATGCAAAGGAAGAAGGGGAGTTCGGCGTAGCTTTTGCCATAGCTGCAATTCTTATGGTGATGACTTTGCTTATAAATATGTCGGCGGCCTTAGTCGGAAAACGCTTTGCAAAAAGGAGAAGTATATGAGCCCGATAATTACAGCAAAAAATTTGTGCCTGTGGTACGGGGATAATCAGGCGCTCAAAGATATAAGCATAGATATTCCCCCTAAAAGCATTTCTGCGCTGATAGGCCCTTCCGGATGCGGAAAATCTACATTTTTAAAAACCTTAAACCGAATGAATGATCTGATTGCCGATGTGAAAATTACGGGCAGAGTGTGCTATAACGGAAGGAATATATACGATAAAGATGTAGATGTCAATTCCCTCAGAAAGGAAATCGGCATGGTGTTCCAAAAGCCAAACCCGTTTCCCATGAGCATTTATGACAATGTGGCTTACGGGCCGCGTACTCATGGTATAAGAAACAGGGTAATACTTGATGAGATTGTGGAAAAAGCCCTTAGTGACGCGGCTATTTTCGACGAGGTCAAAGACAGGCTTAAAAAGAACGCCCTTTCACTTTCGGGAGGTCAGCAGCAGAGACTTTGTATAGCGCGGGCTTTGGCGGTTGAACCGAAGATTTTACTTATGGACGAGCCTACATCTGCGCTTGACCCTATCTCGACTCTGCGTATAGAGGAATTGATATTGCAGCTCAAGGAAAAATATGCTATCATTATAGTAACTCATAATATGCAGCAGGCTGTGCGTATTTCTGATAATACAGCGTTTTTCCTGATGGGCGAGCTTGTTGAATTCGGTGAAACAGAAAGGCTGTTTTCAGCGCCTGCCGACAAGCGTACGGAAGATTATATTACCGGAAGGTTTGGATGATTATGAGAAGTAGATTTGACGAACAGCTCAGCCTGCTTAATAAAAAAATGATTGAAATGGGCGCTGAGTGTGAAAATGTTATAAATTTGTCCGTAAATGCCTTGCTGCGCGGAGACGCCGGACAGGCAAAAATGGTTGAGGCGCAGGGGCAGACTATTGACCGCCTTGAACGGGAAATTGAATCAATCTGTCTTAAACTTCTGCTTCAACAGCAGCCGGTAGCAAAAGATCTCCGCATAATTTCAGCGGCTTTGAAAATGATTACGGATATGGAAAGAATCGGCGACCAGGCGGAGGATATTGCCGACATAATTTCACACCTTGACGGCCGGACAGGCGGGGAAAGCCGCGATATACCTCTTATGGCGCATGCCGCGGCAAAAATGGTAACAGACAGTATAGACGCCTATGTAAAACATGATGTGCAGCTCGCAAAGGCATTGTATGATTATGACGATGTTATCGACAACGCGTTCCGGAGGGTAAAAAGCGCATTGATTTCCATGATTGCCGAAAATACTGCCGACGGGGAATATGCGTTGGAGTTGCTGATGATTGCAAAATATTTTGAGAGAATAGGTGACCATGCCGTCAATATTGCGGAATGGGTAGAATTTTCAGTAACGGGAGTTCATAAAGGAGATTAGTATGATTTGGTGCGTTGACGACGATGATACTATTCGGGAAATTGAAGTTTACACACTCAATCGGACAGGCTTTGAAGCGAGAGGGTTTGCCGACGGAATAACGCTGCTGAACGCTCTGAAAACTGAAAAGCCGGAATTGATATTGCTTGATATAATGCTGCCCGGGAAAGACGGAATTGAAGTATTGAGGGAAATACGAAAGGATTCCAATACCTGCGGTATCCCGATTATCATGGCAACAGCCAAAGGCGCCGAAACGGATAAAATACAGGGGCTGGATACAGGAGCGGACGATTACCTTGTAAAGCCTTTCGGAATGATGGAAATGGTGTCGCGCGTTAAGGCTGTGCTCAGGCGCTGCTCGAATGACGGCGGCGATGAAATAATAACCGGTAAAATTATTCTTAATAATTCAAAGCATTCTGTAAGCGTTGACGGCGTTAAGACTGAACTAACCTATAAGGAATTTGAAATATTAAAACTGTTTATGTCAAACCCGGGAATAGTCTTTACCCGCGAAAGGCTGCTTTCATCAGTATGGGGAGTGGATTATCTCGGCGGTTCAAGAACGGTTGATATGCATATAAAAACTCTTCGCCGTAAACTCGGCAGCGCGGGAGCGTATATTGAAACGGTGATAGGCGTTGGTTATCGGATGGTTGAAAAAGAATGGTAAAAAAAATATTTCGTTCTATCGTCGCGGTAGCTATGGCGGTAATGGCTGCAAGTCTTTTAATAACAAGCGGCTTTTTGTATGAATATTACAGTAAGTCGCAGGAAAATCAGCTAAAAGAGGAATTGGATTTCGCGGCGGAAATGGTTGAAAAAGAAGGAGTAGAATTTCTCGAAAGCCTTAATTTTTCGCTTTGCAGATTCACATTGGTTTCACCGGACGGTTCTGTTTTATATGACTCGATGGCGGATCTTGATGAAATGGATAACCATACAGACCGTGAAGAAATTGCCGAAGCGTTGAAAACGGGACGCGGCAGCAGTAAAAGGTATTCGGCTACCTTAACCCAAAGAACCGTCTATGAGGCCGTGCGGTTAGAAAACGGAGGAGTTCTAAGGGCTTCCGTTAATCAGGCAACGGTCGGCACCCTTATTTTAAATCTGTTTCCGGCAATAACTGGAATTGTACTTGTTTCGGTTGCGCTGGCGCTTTTCCTTTCACACAAAATGTCCAAGAGTATTGTTAAGCCGTTTAACGAAATAGACCTGGAAAATCCCGAAAAAAATGAAACATACGACGAGCTTGCTCCCATGCTTGAAAAAATCAGCACCCAGCACAGACAAATTTCGGTGCAGATGCTTGAATTAAAACGCAGGACAGACGAGTTTGAGAAAATAACCGGTTCTATGAACGAGGGATTGGTGCTTCTGGATAAAAACGGCAATGTTTTGAGTATGAACACGGCCGCTGAAAAGCTGTTCTGCGTAGATGATACGATCAAAGGTTGCAGCTTTCTTTCTGTTGACCGGAGCGTTAATGTGACGCGAGCCGTTGAAAAAGCCTTGCAGGGAAAACGCAGTAACCTGACGGAAACAAGAAACGGCAGGGAATACAGATTTATTGTAAGCTGCAACGAATACGAGGGAACAACAGCCGGAGCTGTTATTTTGTGTATTGATGTTACCGAAACGGCGTTTGCCGAAAGGAACCGCAGAGAATTTACGGCAAATGTTTCTCATGAACTGAAAACACCCCTGCAATCAATAATAGGCAGCGCGGAATTGCTTGAAAACGGACTCGTAGAACCGGAAGATACAAATAGGTTTATCGGAAATATTAAAAACGAAGCGGTAAGACTGGTTAATATGATAGAAGAAATCATCCGCCTTTCCCGGCTTGACGAGGGCAGCTGTCCTCCCGCGGGCAGGGTAAACCTGTACGCTGTTGCCGCCGATACGGTGGAAAGCCTTAAAGTCCTGGCTGAGAAAAAGCGTGTACGCATTTTTTTAGACGGCGAGCGCGACTGCTTTATTACGGGCGTTAAAAGTTATCTCCAAGAAATTATATATAATCTCTGTGATAATGCGATAAGATATAATAAAGAAGGCGGAGAGGTAAAAGTCGCCCTTAAAAAAGACAAAGAAAAAATTGTGCTTTCCGTCAGCGACACCGGAATAGGAATACCCGCCGAGCACAGAAACAGGATTTTTGAACGCTTTTACAGGGTTGATAAGAGCCATTCAAGAGAAACCGGGGGAACCGGTTTGGGGCTTTCAATAGTAAAGCACGCCGTGGCTTATCACGGCGGAACTCTGACGCTTGACAGCGAAGAGAATAAGGGCACAGTGATTACGGTGTGTTTTCATAATGCGCCTGAAATTCAGAAACAGTAATAAAAATCTCCCCCCGTCAAAATGAGCGAGGGGAGATTTTTTGTGTGTAAACTCACGGAAAATCAGCCGAAAAGGTCGGTGGAAAGGTATCTGTCGCCGGCGTCGGGCAGCAGTACCACAATGTTTTTACCTTTGTTTTCCGCCCTTGCGGCAATCATAACTGCCGCGGCAAGCGCCGCGCCGGACGATATTCCGGCTAAAATTCCTTCTTTTTTGGCAAGCAGCCGCGCGGCTTCATAGGCTTCGGCGGTGGTTACGGGTATCACCTCGTCATAAATTGCCGTGTCAAGCACCTGCGGCACAAATCCGGCGCCTATTCCCTGCAATTTGTGAGCGCCGGCTTTGCCGCCCGAAAGTACGGGCGAGTCGGCAGGCTCAACGGCAACTATTTTTATTTCGGGATTTTTTTCTTTAAGAAATTTTCCCGCGCCCGTTATTGTTCCACCTGTTCCCGCTCCGGCAACAAAAATATCCGTTTTGCCGTCGGTGTCCTCCCATATTTCGGGACCGGTCGTTTTGTAGTGCGCTTTTGGGTTTGCCGGATTGGTAAACTGACCGGCTATAATGCTGCCGGGAATCTCCTTTGAAAGCTGCTGCGCCTTTTCAATGGCGCCCGCCATTCCTTTCTGCCCGTCTGTCAGCACAAGCTCCGCGCCGTAAGCGAGCATCAGCTTCCTGCGCTCCTCGGACATGGTTTCGGGCATGGTTATAATAACGCGGTAGCCTCTCGCGGCGGCTACGCTCGCAAGACCTATTCCCGTGTTGCCGCTGGTAGGCTCAATAATGACCGAACCTTTTTTGAGTTTTCCCTCGGCTTCGGCCTGTTCAATCATATTTTTCGCAACCCTGTCCTTAACGCTGCCGGCAGGGTTGAAAAATTCCAGCTTGGCTATAACCGCCGCGCCGAGATTTTTTTCTTTTTCAACAGCCGAAAGCCTTAAAAGGGGAGTGCGCCCTATAAGCTCGGCAGCCGTGCTGTAAACCTTCATAACAAAACCTCCGTAAACCTTTTGTTAAATGTTATCACAAATTTTTTGCTAAAACAAGTTTTTCCGCCTTAATTGAGCCGTATCTATTGATTTTGTCCCGGAAAAATGCTTAAATATGGTAAAGTGATAAATTAAGGGGGAAACGGAGAATGGATTTTAAAAACAGCGGCGTTATGTACGCTCTTGCCGCCGCGGTGGTAATTTTTGTAGTTGTTCAGTCCCTGTTTTTTATGGTTAAGGCGTGGAAAAGGGGTTTAAAGCTGGGAATAGAGTCGTCAACGCTCAGACAGACGGTTATTTCAAGCGCCCTGTTTTCACTCGCTCCGGCAATTTCAATTTTAGCGACCGTGCTGGCTCTTGCCTCTGCGCTCGGATATGTGCTTCCGTGGATAAGGCTTTCGGTAATCGGCAATCTGGCTTATGAAACCGTTGCCGCCGAGGCCGCTTTAGAAGCTCTTTCCACTTCGCTTTCCGACACTCAGCTTACCGCGCGCGAATTTTCAACAGTGGCGTGGGCGATGACTGTCGGCTCGTGTTTTCCGCTGGTGCTTCTGCCGTTTCTGTGCAAGAAAATACATAAGACTATGAACCGTGTGCTAAGCTCCGGCAAGTCAGGCGAAAAAAACAGCGCGCTCGGGGATATCCTCGCGGCAGCGGCGTTTATAGGAATAATGGCGGCGTTTATCTCGCGCAGTATAATGGGCGTGCAGAAAGACGGTCCCTCAGCCGGATTTATGACCGTCGCCGTGCTTCTTTCGGCAATGGTGTTTACGGTTGCGCTTGACCTTTTGTGCAAGAAGAAAAATCTTAAAAAGTTAGAACCCTTTGTGCTTCCTATTGCCATGTTCGGCGCTATGGGCATAGCCGTGCTGCTGTGGCAGACAGTGCCGTCTGAAATAACCGGATTTGTGTGGAGAAGCTATAACGAAAACGGGGAACTCGTCTGGGGAGGCAGCCGATGAAAAAGGAAAGAACATATATTGACAGTATGCACTTCTGGGGAAAAATCTGGTCTGTTACGGCGCTTTGCGTGCTGTTCTGCGTACCGCTGGTGTTTTCTTTAAGATACAACGCCTTCCCCGATTTACAGATTTTTATGAAAGCCGCGCTTAAAATTATTCCCATTTACTGGGGTACGGCGATAGTGGAGGTAATAACATATACACCCATGCTCGGCGCGGGCGGAACATATCTGTCTTTCGTGACAGGAAACATCACAAACTTAAAGCTGCCCTGCGCTCTTAGCGCCCTTGACCGCTCCGGGTATAAAGCGTCAAGCGAGGAGGGCGAGGTTATCTCGACCGTGGCAATAGCTTCTTCCGCGATTACCACAACTCTCGTTATTGCGGTGGGCGTTCTGGCTTTCGGCCCGTCAATACTTAAAATCACCGACCCGCAGTCGCCGCTCGCGCCCGCCTTTAACTATGTTATTCCCGCGTTGTTCGGCGCTTTGGGAGCCTCGTATTTTACAAAGCACTGGAAGCTGTCGGTATTCCCTATCCTCGCGGGAGTGATAGTTTATATCTTTGTGCCCGGGCTTGAAGCCGGAACAATGATTTTTGTAACAATCATAGCTTCCGTCTGCGGCGCTCTCGCCCTTTATAAACTGAAAATAGTAAAATAAATATAAAGTCCGTCAAAGTTTAAAAAGGCGGACTTTTTACTTTTCCCCTCAGTTTTAAAAAGCGACAAAATATCCCTCTGTGTTGTTATATTGCACAGTATTTAAACGCTTTTTTTTACTATCGGCGTTATTGATTTTGATATGCCGTAATGATAAAATATAATGAATAATTTTGTAAGGAAACGAGGTGTGTGCCGTGGCTCTGGTACCAATGAAAGTTCTGCTTGAAAACGCGGAAAAAAACAACATTGCCGTCGGCGCTTTCAGCGTCGGCAATATGGAGATGGTTATGGGCGCTCTTGCCGCTTCGGAGGAGCTTAATACCCCGATTATTCTTCAAATTGCCGAGGTGCGTCTTAAAAATTCTCCTCTTGAACTTATGGGGCCTATGATGATTTCGGCGGCTAAGAACGCCAGAACGGATATTGCCGTTCATCTTGACCACGGGCTTAAATTTGAAACCGTGCAGAAGGCGCTCGATATGGGCTTTACTTCCGTTATGTTTGACGGCAGCCTTTTGCCGCTTGAAGAGAATATTCAGGCGGTGCGCCGGGTAAGAAAGGCGGCGGACCTTTACGGAGCGACCGTTGAGGCGGAGCTCGGCGTTGTCGGCGGAAACGAGGGCGAGGGAAAGGCTCACGAGGTGCTGTGCACTTCGCCTGACGACGCAAAGCTGTTCTGTGACGAAACGGGGATTGACGCTCTCGCGGTGGCTATCGGCAACGCGCACGGCAATTATCCTGTTCTGCCTCAGCTTCGTTTTGATGTGCTTGACGATATAAACAAAATGGTTGAAACTCCGCTGGTGCTTCACGGCGGCACGGGTATCACCGACGAGATGTTCCGTCAGGCTATAATGCTCGGAATACGCAAAATAAATATCGCCACAGCCAGTTTTGACAGTCTCGCGCTCAGGGCTTCGGAATACTGCAAGTCAAGGGAAAAAGCGAATTATTTTGAACTCAGCGCGGCCGAAGCCGAGGGCGTTTATGAGAATGTCAGAAAGCATATAAGAATATTCAATATGCAGTCAGATATATAGTTAAAGGAGAAAGCTATGAAATACATTGAATTTGACGCTTCCAAGGAATACGACCTCATACTTTTGGGAAGAGTGGCGGTGGATTTAAACCCTGTCGATTACTATTGCCCGTTAAACGAAAGCACTACATTTAAAAGGTATCTGGGCGGCTCGCCCGCCAATATTGCGGTAGGGCTTGCGCGTCTGGGCAAAAAATGCGGATTTTTCGCCCGCGTGTCCGATGACCAGCTGGGCACCTTCGTTACGGATTATTTCAAAAACGAGGGAATAGACACCTCGCACATTAAACGCTGTGAAAACGGTGAAAAAATAGGGCTTACCTTTACCGAGATTAAGTCCGAAACCGAAAGCTCCATAGTAATGTACCGCAACGAGGCGGCCGATTTAAAGCTCAGCGTTGAGGATATTGACGAGGAGTACATAAAAAAGGGCAGAGCGCTCTTGATTTCCGGCACAGCGCTTGCCGAAAGTCCCTCCCGTGAGGCGGCTTTAAAGGCTGTGGCGCTCGCGAAAAGAAACGGCGTGCCTGTAATTTTCGATATCGACTACCGCGCCTATAACTGGAAAAACAGCGACGAAATCGCAATTTACTATTCGGCGGTCGCCGGCGAGGCGGATATAATTCTCGGTTCAAGGGAGGAATACGACCTTACCGAAAAGCTAATAAAGCCGGGTATGAACGATACTCAGACGGCGGCTTTCTGGCATTCCAAAAACGCCAAAATCGTAATAATAAAGCACGGTAAGGACGGCTCAACGGCCTATACCAATGACGGCGAGAGCTATTCGATTAAGCCTTTCCCCGTAAAGCTGTTAAAATCTTTCGGCGGCGGCGACGGTTACGCCAGCGCATTCCTTTACGGACTTTTTGAGGACTGGGATATAATCGACTGCCTTGAATTCGGCTCGGCTTCCGCGGCCATGCTTGTAGCTTCCCACGCCTGCTCGCAGGATATGCCCTCGGCTGAGGCTGTCAAGGAATTTATTAAAAAGGAAAAAGAAGAATACGGTGAAATGATAGCGAGAGCGTAACCTCTCGGTAAAAAGGAATATACTCAAATTTTTATAAAGAAGTGATATAAATGTATTCAAATCCCGAATTTAACGAAAACGGCGAGAAAATTCTCTGCCAGATGGGCTCGGTAAACGCGGATATGTTAATGAACATAAAAATAAAGCTGATGTCCGCCGGCGAAAGCGCCGAGTTCTGCGACCCTGCCAACGAAACGGCAATTCTGCTTATCGCGGGCGAGGTGGAGTTTGAGTTTGACTCAGTCAGAAAATGCGCCTCACGCCGCAGTCAGTTCCTTGATAAACCCTGCTGCCTGCATTTTTCAAGGAAGCTCAAAGCAAAGGTAACGGCTAAAAGCGATTCCAGAATACTCATACAGCAGACCGATAACGACAACGATTTCGGTTATAAATGGTACGGCGCGTCGGATTTGCTTTTGCAGGAATTCGGCAAGGAGCAGTGGGACGGAACGGCGCACCGTCAGGTGCTGACTCTGTTCGATTACGAAAGCGCGCCCTATTCAAATATGGTGCTGGGCGAGGTTATTCACAAGCCCGGCTGCTGGTCGAGCTATCCCCCTCACTATCACCCCCAGCCCGAGGTTTACTACTACGAGTTCGACAAGGAACAGGGCTTCGGAGTAGGCTTCAACGGCGACGCGGCTTACAAGGTGGAAAATCAGGGAGTGCTCGCCATAACGCCCATGCACACCCATCAGCAGGTTGCCGCGCCCGGATATTCAATGTGCTATGTCTGGATGATAAGGCACTTATCCGGCGACCCCTGGCGCAAGACAAGAATAGACGCTCCCGAGCATAAATGGCTGCTCGATTTATAATATGAGGTGAGATTATGGCAAAAATGACAATGGCTCAGGCTCTGGTTAAATTTCTGGATAATCAGTATGTGTCCTTTGACGGCGAAGAAACAAAATTCGTTGACGGAATTTTTACGGTTTTCGGTCACGGCATAGTGCTGGGACTGGGCGAGGCTCTTGATTCCGATAAGGGCTCACTTAAAGTTTATCAGGGCAAGAACGAACAGGGAATGGCTCATGTGGCGACGGCGTTTGCCAAAATGAACAACAGGCGCAAAATAATCGCCTGCGCTTCATCAATCGGCCCGGGCGCGGCAAATATGATTACGGCCGCGGCAACCGCAACGGTAAACCATGTGCCGCTGCTTTTGTTCCCTGCCGACTCTTTCGCTTCCCGTCAGCCCGACCCGGTGCTCCAACAGTTTGAGCAGGTTAATTCGCTTACCACAACTACAAACGACGCCTATAAGGCGGTCACAAGATACTGGGACAGAATACAGCGCCCCGAACAGCTTATGTCGGCGATGATTAACGCCATGAGAGTCCTCACCGATACCGCCGAAACAGGCGCCGTGGCAATCTGCCTTTGTCAGGATGTGGAGGGCGAGAGCTATGACTATCCCGACTCCTTCTTCCGAAAAAGAGTACATAAAATAGTGCGCAAACCCGTAGCCCCGGAAGAGCTTGCCGACGCGGTTGAGGTAATACTTCAAAGCCAAAAGCCGCTGGTTATCTGCGGCGGCGGTGTGCGCTATTCCGAAGCGGGCGAAGCGCTTGAAAGCTTCTGCCGCGAGTTTAATATACCCTTTGCCGAAACCCAGAGCGGAAAAACCGCCTGCCTTTCCTCAAACGAGTATAACCTCGGCGGCTTGGGCGTAACGGGAAATTCCGCCGGTAATGTTATGGCAAGGGCGGCCGATACGGTAATAGCCGTGGGAACCCGTTTTTCCGATTTCACCACCGCTTCAAAATCGCTTTTCAGCGACAGCGTGAAAATGGTAACCGTAAATACCTCGCGCTTTGACGCCTATAAGCTTGACGCGGTAAAAATGGTCGCAGACGCGAAACTCGGCATTGAGGCGCTCGCGAAAGCTCTGCGCGAAAAGGGCTATAAATCGGCATATACCGATGAGATTAAAGCTGCCCGTGACGGCTGGGCGAAAGAAATGGAACGCCTTTCCGCGTATAAATATGACGAAAACTTTGAGCCGCTCATTTGTGCGAGGGACGAAAAGACAATTCCCGAATTTGTCGAAAAAATCGGCGGCACAATTACACAGACGGCGGCAATCGCGCTTATCAGAAAGATGATTCCCGCCGACGCTACATGTACGGGCGCGGCTGGCTCCCTTCCCGGCTGCCTGCAAAGAATGTGGACTTCCGACAGCAGATATTCCTATAATATGGAATACGGCTATTCCTGCATGGGTTATGAAATCGCGGGAGCGCTCGGCGCGAAACTCGCTAAACCCGAGTGCGAGTCCTACGCCATGTGCGGCGACGGAAGCTACCTTATGCTTCATTCCGAGCTTGTCACCAGTGTTCAGGAGCAAAAAAAAATCAATGTTCTGCTGTTTGATAACAGCGGCTTCGGCTGTATCAATAACCTTCAAATGTCAAACGGTATAGGCAATCTCGCCACCGAGTTCCGTTTCCGTGATGAAAACGGCGACCTGTTGGGCTCGCTTATCCCGATTGACTTTGCGAAATGCGCTTCCGGCTACGGAGTCAGGACCTATACCGCAAAAACCATGGAGGAACTTGGATTTGCCCTTGCCGACAGCCTTAAACAGAATGTTTCAACACTTATTGACATCAAGGTGCTGCCCAAGTCCATGACCGACGGCTATGACGCCTGGTGGCATGTGGGCGTGCCCTCTGTTTCCGCCAACGAAAAGGTCAACAAGGCCTTCGAGGATAAAGAAAACAACAGATTAAAAGCAAGGAGATATTGATATGCTCGACAAAAACAAAGTAAAACTCGGTATAGCTCCCATTGCGTGGACAAATGACGATATGCCCGACCTGGGCGCGGAAAACACCTTTGAGCAGTGCGTTTCCGAAATGGCGCTCGCCGGATTTACCGGCTGCGAGGTAGGCAATAAGTACCCCCGTGATACAAAGGTGCTCAAAAAAGCGCTTGAACTTCGCGGAATGCAGATTTGCAACGCATGGTTCTCAACATTTTTGACAACAAAACCCTATGAGGAAACAGAAAAAGGCTTTATTGAGCATATCACCTTCTTAAAGGAGATGGGCGCGAAAGTCGTAGGCGTTTCCGAGCAGGGACACTCGATTCAGGGTACTGACAAATCCATTTTTGACGATAAGTATGTGATGAATGACGAGGAGTGGGAAAAACTCTGCACAGGACTTAATAAGCTGGGCAAAGTCGCCAAGGATATGGGCATTTCCCTTTGCTTCCACCACCACATGGGCACGGTTGTCCAGACTGCCGCCGAGATTGACAGAATGATGGAGAATACCGACCCGGAGCTTTTCTCGCTTCTGTTTGACAGCGGCCACCTTGCCTACTGCGGAGAGGACTATATGGCTGTGCTCAAAAAGTACGCGGGCAGAATCAAGCATGTCCATTTAAAGGATATCCGCCCCGAAATCGTTAAAAGGGTCAGGGAAGAAAAAATGAGCTTCCTGCAAGGTGTAAGGGCGGGAGCCTTTACAGTACCCGGCGACGGCTGCATTGATTTCAAGCCGATTTTTGACGAGCTTGAAAAGTCGGGATACGAGGGATATGTGCTGGTTGAGGCGGAGCAGGACCCCGCCAAGGCAAATCCTCTCGAATATGCCATAAAGGCGCGCAAATACATAAAAGAGGTATCAGGACTTTAATAATGTGTAAAGCACATTAACTTTACAATAAACCTAAAAAAGGAGTCAGCAAAATGGCAGTTGAAAAACTTAAATACTTTGTGAACGGCGAGTTCAGGGAGTCAAAAACCGATGTGTGGTATGACCTGCATAACCCCAGCACGGGAGAAATCACCGGTCAGGCGCCCTGCTGCACAAACGAAGAGGTGCTTGAAGCAATCGAGGCGGCCAAGGCGGCGTTCCCCGGTTGGAGAGCGATTCCCGCAATCAAGCGCGCGCAGATACTTTACAAAATCCGCGATTTGATAATTGAGAATATGGAAGAGCTTACCATGAGCGTTGCCAAGGAAAACGGCAAGGTCTGGGGCGAAGCCGAGGGCGATGTGCTCAAAGCCAAAGAGGGCACTGAGCTTGCCACGCAGGTTCCCTCGCTTATGATGGGCGAAAGTCTTATGGACGCCTCAACCGGCTATGATACGGTTAAATACCGCGAGCCTATCGGCGTTTTCGCCGGTATTGTGCCCGTAAACTTCCCGGCTATGATACCTTTCGGCTGGATGGCGCCCACCTGCATAGCCACCGGCAATACCATGGTGCTCAAAGCCGCTTCGCTCACGCCCAAAACGGCTATGCTTTTCGCGAAAATCTATAAGGAAGCCGGCGTGCCCGACGGAGTTATAAATGTGGTAACCTGTTCAAGAAACGAAATCAATACTATTCTTGACCACCCCGATGTTAAGGGAATTACCTTTGTAGGCTCAACTCCCGTAGGACTTAAAATTTATCAGCGCGCCGCCGCTGCCGGAAAACGCTGCCAGGCTCTCTGCCAGGCAAAGAACCACGCTCTTGTAATGGCTGACTGCGCTCTTGAAAGAACGGTAGCCGGCGTAATCAACTCGGCTTACGGCTGCGCGGGTCAGCGCTGCATGGCTCTTTCCTGCTGCGTAGTTGAGGAGGCTATTGCCGACAAATTCGTAGCCGAGCTTAAAAAGCAGGCCGAAAAAATAAAAGTAGGCCCTTCATGGGACAAAACCTCAAAACTCGGGCCGATTACTTATGAAAAGCACTATAAGGAAGTCCTTGCCGACATCGACAAGGGCGTTGCCGAGGGCGCCGAGCTTGTGCTTGACGGCAGAAACTGCACCGTTGAGGGCTATGAGAACGGATATTTCGTAGGCCCCACAATTTTTGATAAGGTGACCGAGGATATGACAATCGGCCGCGACGAGGTGTTCGGCCCCGTGCTTTGCGTTAAGCGCTGCAAGGATTTTGAAGAGGGACTCAAAATAATGAACGACAGCCCCTATGCCAACGGCTCCGTAATCTATACCCAGAGCGGATATTTCGCCCGTCAGTTCGCGCGCTATACCGACGGCGGACAGGTCGGCATCAATGTGGGAATACCCGTTCCCGTAGGCTTCTTCCCGTTTTCGGGACACAAGCAGTCCTTCTTCGGCGACCTTCACTGCCTGGGCAAGGACGCGTACCGCTTCTTTACCGAGAGCAAGGCGGTAACAACGCACTGGTTTGACGAAGAGGAAAAAACCGCCACCGAGGTTTCCACCTGGGACGGAACAATATAATCACAGGTTTTTATACGGAGGAAAATTATGTTAAAAATAGGTATCATCGGCGCAGGCCGCATAGGTAAGGTTCATCTTGAATCAATTTCATACCATGTTAAAAACGCTGAGGTAACCGCCGTCGCGGACCCCTTTATGAACGATGAAACAAAAGCGTTTGTCGAGAGCTTCGGCGTTAAAAAGATTTATACCGACTATAAAAAAATTATTGAGGATAAGGATATTGACGCGGTGCTTGTCTGCTCTTCAACGGACACTCACGCCGATATTTCCGTCGAGGCTATCAACGCCGGCAAGCATGTTTTCTGCGAAAAGCCCGTTGACCATACAACAGCTAAAATTCAGGCTGTCGCCGACGCCTTGAAAGAACACCCCGAAATAAAATTCCAGGTGGGCTTTAACCGCCGCTTTGACCATAACTTCGCGGCAATCCGCAAAGCGTATGACGAGGGCAGAATCGGCGACGCGCACATTCTCAAAATTACCTCGCGCGACCCCGAGCCCCCCAATCCCGCTTATATCAAGGTTTCCGGAGGAATATTCCTTGATATGACCATTCACGATTTCGATATGGCGTGCTTCCTTACCGACAGCGATGTTGAGGAGCTCTATGTAAACTCAGCGGTTTTGGTTGACCCAGCTATCGGCGAGCAGGGCGATGTGGATACGGCGATTATCACCATGAAAATGGCTAACGGCGCTTTGGCGGTTATCGACAACTCCCGCCGCGCGGCTTACGGCTATGACCAGCGCGCCGAGCTTTTCGGCTCAAAGGGTATGGTGGCAACCTCAAACGATACTCTTTCCTCAGCGGTAATAGCCGATGAGAACGGCGTAACCGGCGAAAAGCCCCTGTTCTTCTTCCTTGAACGCTATATGGGCTCGTTCTCCGAGGAAATGCGTCAGTTTGTAAACGCCTGTGAAAACAATACGGAGGTTCCCGTGGGAATCCACGCCGGAATGCAGTCGGTTAAAATCGGACTCGCCGCCAAAAAGAGCGTAGCCGAGCACCGTCCCGTAAAGCTTTCGGAAATCGAGTAATCTTAATAAATAATCAGGTTCGCTCTTTCACACGCTTTTGTGAAAGGGCGAACTGCAAAATAAGGGGTGTTAAAATGTCGGTTGAAGCCGTAAAGGAATATTTTAAACAGTACGGAATTGAAAACAGAGTGCTTGAATTTCCTGTTTCAAGCGCAACGGTCGAGCTTGCCGCGCGAGCTCTCGGTACTCAGAACGCAAGAATCTGCAAAACCCTTTCTTTTATCGTGAATGGCGGTCCGGTGCTGATTTTAACGGCGGGCGATGTAAAAATCGACAATCCGAAATACAAGGCTTTTTTCCATACCAAGGCGAAAATGATGAGTCCCGGGGAGCTTGAAGAGCTTGTCGGCCACAAAATAGGCGGCGTTTGTCCTTTCGCCGTAAAGGAGGGCGTCAGCGTTTATCTTGACGAGTCCTTAAAGCGCTTTCAAACGGTCTTTCCCGCCTGCGGAAGCTCCAACAGCGCCATTGAGCTGACGATTGAGGAGCTGGAAAAATATTCGGGATTTAAAGAGTGGATTGATGTTTCAAAGCCTGTTGAAACAAACTGAACCGGAGGCGTCGGGTATGAACAAGAAAAAAACGGCGATAGCTCTTATAGCTTCCCTGACTGCCGCGGCGGCAGTGGCGGCGGCTGCGGTCGGCTCGGTTTACGCGTACCGCGTAAAACAGCTCGGCGATTATAAAGAGGCGGGCTTTGTCCTGCCGGCGGATTTCACGGTGACGGCGCATACCGGCTGTGAAAAAACGGCTGAAAATTCCCTTGACGCTGTAAGAAAGGGAATTGAGTGCGGGGCGGATATTGTCGAGTTCGACCTTAATTTTACCGAAAACGGCGAGCCTGTTCTCTCGCACAACGAGCCGAAAGGCGGCGAGGTGACTCTCGGCGAGGCTTTCGCCTGCCTTGCCGAATATGATTCGGTTGCCGCCAATGTGGATATAAAGTCAACAAAGGCGCTTGAAAAAGTTCTGCCGCTCGCCGAGGAGTACGGCGTAGAGGAAAGGATTTTCTTTACGGGCGTAAGCGAGGATTATCTCGGCGATGTAAAATCAAAAGCGCAGGGAATAAATTACTATCTCAATCTGGAAGTTGACGCCTCTCTTGCCGCCGACAGCGGGTATCTTGACACTCTTGTTGCAAAGACGAAAAACGCGGGAGCGGAAGGAATAAATATGAATTATAAGGGCTTGACTGCTGAGCTTGTAAAGGCGTTTCACGAAAACGGGCTTAAAGTTTCCGTATGGACTGTTGACGGTGAACTCGATATGTATAAAGCCCTCAGCGCCTCGCCTGACAACATAACTACCCGCAGCCCGTCAAAGCTCTGCGAAATAACAGCGGAAAGCCGCTGAAAATTTAGTAAAAAAATGTTGACTTTTTGTTAAAATGCGATTATATTTAACTCATACCAAATAGGGAAAGCCAAAAGGCTTAGCCCAACTATACCTATCGGTTGGAATGGAGATGCATAATTGAAAAACAATCCTGTTATCATCGACCTTAAAAACATCAGCGTAAGCTTTGATAATCAGAAAATTCTCAACAACATCAACCTGTATATACGCGACGGCGAGTTTATAACCTTACTCGGGCCGTCGGGCTGCGGTAAAACAACTACCCTGCGGATAATAGCGGGCTTTTTGCAGCAGGACAGCGGCGATGTTATTTTTGAGGGTAAAAATATCAATGGTGTTCCTGCGTATAAGCGTCAGGTTAACACCATTTTTCAGCGTTATGCGCTTTTTCCTCATCTGAATGTTTATGAAAACATAGCTTTCGGACTTCGCCTTAAAAAGATGAAGGAGAAGGATATTCAGCAGAAAGTAAAGGAAATGCTGGCGCTTGTAAATTTAAGCGGCTTCGGTTCAAGAAAAATCGACTCCCTTTCGGGCGGTCAGCAGCAGAGAGTCGCTATCGCGCGCGCTCTGGCTGTGGAGCCGAGAGTTGTGCTTCTTGACGAACCTCTGGGCGCCCTTGACCTGAAACTCAGAAAAGATATGCAGGTAGAGCTTAAAAACATTCAGCAGAAACTGGGAATTACTTTTATATATGTAACTCACGACCAGGAGGAGGCTCTTTCAATGTCGGATACCGTTGTTGTAATGAACAACGGCGAAATCCAGCAGATAGGCACTCCGCTTGATGTTTACAACGAGCCTAAAAACGCCTTTGTGGCGGATTTTATAGGCGAGAGCAATATCCTTGACGGAATAATGCACGAGGATTTCTCAGTTGAGTTTTCCTCAATCAGCTTCAAGTGCGTTGACAAGGGCTTTAAAAAAGATGAGCCTGTCGATGTGGTTATCCGCCCCGAGGATATTGATGTCGTCGCTCCCGACATGGGAATGTTAAAGGGAGAAGTGACCTCTGTCACCTTTAAGGGCGTTCATTATGAGATTATCGTGGATATTGACGGCTTCAAGTGGATGATTCAGACAACGCAGAAAAGCGAAGTCGGCGATGTGATAGGAATTTCCATAAAACCCGATGAAATGCATATAATGAAAAAGTCGGAATATTCGGGACTCTACGGCGATTACAGCTCTTTCAGCGACGAGTTCGACGAGCTTTCCGAAACATAAGGGGGCGCGCGGCATGAAAAAGACCACCTTGTTGCAGAAAATCATAAACGCGCCCTATCTTCTCTGGTCGGCTCTGTTTATAATAGCGCCGATGATAATGGTAATTTACTATGCCTTTACCGATTCGGCAGGCAATCCTACCTTTGACAATATAATGCAGATAGGCGATTACGCCTCCACCTTTATGCTGTCCATAAGCTACGGCGCGGTCGCCACGGTTATCTGCCTTATTATAGCTTATCCCTTCGCCTATTTTTTAGCGCAGAGCGGCGTTTCCTTTCAGAGAATGTCGGTAATGCTCGTAATGCTGCCTATGTGGATGAGCTTCCTTATAAGGACTTATTCGTGGCTTACCATTCTCGGCGAATCGGGAGTGCTCAACCGCATTTTCGGGCTTGTGGGGTTAGGACCCTTCCACATGCTCAATACAGGCGCGGCGGTAATCCTCGGAATGGTTTACAATTATCTGCCGTATATGATTCTGCCCATTTACACGGTAATGGCTAAAATGGACAATTCGCTTGTGGAGGCGGCTCAGGATTTGGGCAGCAGCAAGCTGCACTGCCTGCGCAGGGTCATAATTCCGCTTTCCGTTCCGGGTATAGCCAGCGGCATAACAATGGTGTTTGTGCCGTCGGTCAGCACCTTTTATATTACCCAAAAACTCGGCGGAGGGCAGATAACTTTAATCGGTGATGTTATTGAGGCGCAGTTCCAGTCGGCGTATAACTACAATCTCGGCGCGGCTCTTTCGCTTGTGCTTATGGTGATGATTCTTATATGCCTTGGCGTACTCAATTACTTTACCGACAGCGACGATGACGGAGGTGTTGTAATATGAGCAAAACATCTCCCGCGGCGAAAATATATATGGCTTTGGTGTTTGTGTTCCTTTACGCGCCAATGGCGGTAATGACCGTCTTCTCGTTTAACGGGAGCGAGAGCACCTATGTGTTCAGCGGATTTTCGCTTCAATGGTACGAGCGCCTGTTTTCGGACAGAGCCACTATGGACGCGCTCAAAAATACGGTAATACTCGCGGTTGTGTCGGCGGTAGTCTCAACCGTAATGGGCACGCTCGCGGCTGTGGGCATAAACGCCATGAAAAACAAATACGCCAAAACCTCGGTTATGACGGTTACCAATATACCTATGATGAATCCGGAAATCGTAACCGGTATTTCAATGATGCTGCTGTTTGTTTTCGCAGGCGCTTTGCTCAACCGCAAAAATGTACTGGGCTTCGGCACTATCCTTATAGCTCATGTCAGCTTTCAGCTTCCCTATATAATCCTGTCCGTCCTGCCGAAACTGCGGCAGATGGATATACGGGTTTACGAGGCGGCTCAGGATTTGGGCTGTCACCCCGTAAAAGCGTTTATGAAAGTGGTTTTTCCCATTATTCTTCCGGGTATTGCAGCCGGAGCGATTATGGCGTTCACCCTTTCGCTTGACGACTTTATTATAAGCTACTTTACCAACGGTCCGGACTTCCAGACGCTTCCTATACACATTTTCTCAATGACAAAGAAAAGAGTCAAGCCGGATATGTACGCTTTATCAACTCTTATTTTTGCCGCTATGTTCGTATTGCTGATACTTATGAATATAGCTCAGGCAAAATCGGATAAAAGACAAAAATCAAAATAGGGGGAATAAAAAATGAAAAAATTCTTTGCTGCGGCTGTTGCCGTACTGCTGCTTATGTTTTCGGCGGTAACGCCCGCTTTTGCCGAGGAGGAAATCTTTTCGCAGGAAACTCTCGACTATTATGCCGGACTCGGGCTTCAGGGAACAACTCTGAATGTGTATAACTGGGGCGAGTATATTGACGATGAGGAGCTTGATGTAATCTTCGAATTTGAGCGAGTTACGGGCTGTGATGTAAACTACACAACCTTTGAGTCCAACGAAAATATGTACTCAAAGCTGTCCGGCGGCGGCGTAAGCTATGATGTTATAGTGCCGTCAGACTATATGGTGGAGCGCCTTATGGTCGAGAATATGCTTGAAAAGCTCGACTATGCCAATATTCCCAACTATGAAAAATATTTTGACGCCGAACAGTACGGTTATCTTGTAAACGCCGAGGTGGGCGGAGAGCAGATTAAGGATTACGGCGTAATTTACAATGTGGGAACAACCATTCTCATATACAACACAAAGTATGTTAAAGAGAAGCCCACAAGCTGGGATGTGCTCTGGGACGAGCAGTACGAGGGCAGAGTCCTTATGTTCAATAACCCGCGCGACACTTTCGCAATCGCTCAGGCGCTTCTCGGTCAGGATTTCAACACCGAAAACAAGGAAGACTGGAAAGCCGCGGCTGACCTTTTAAAGGAACAGCGCAAAACGGTCAAACCCGAATATGTAATGGACGAAGTTTTTGATAAGATGGAGAGCGGCGATTATGCCCTTGCCACCTATTACGCGGGCGACTATGAGCTTATGAAAGCCAACAATCCCGACCTGGACTTCGCGTTCCCCGAAGAGGGCGTCAACACTTTCTATGACGCCATGTGCATACCCAAGGGAAGCGAGAACAAAAAGGGCGCCGAGGCGTTTATAAACTTTATGCTTGAACCGGAGGTTGCCCTTGCCAACGCCGAGTATATTTATTACGCCACACCCAATAAGGCGGTGCGTGAAAATGAGGATTACTCGCTTATCGACAGCGAGGCGGTTTATCCCACGGCCGACCTTACAACACAGGAGTTCCACCATGTTTCCGACGAAACCATTCAGTATATGAACGAACTTTTCCTGGAAGTCAAGAGCGAGGATAATTCGGTGATGTTCTACGCGGTTTTCGCGGCTGTGATAGCCGTTGTGATTGCGGTAATTGTTATCACCGTAGTGCGCAAAAAGAAAATGCAGAAACGCCACGAGGTTTAATTTTTACCGATACGCCGGGACCGTCTTTACAGGCGGTCCCGTTTTTCATTTCAGCGGCAAAAACAGTTGCATATATGCCGCCTGATATGTTAAAATATCTTTATATCTGACTTTATTTGTGTTTGGAGTTTTGTGTGTGAAAATTCTTGCGGTTGACGGAAACAGCATTTTAAACCGTGCCTTTTACGGCATTAAACAGCTCACCACCAAGGACGGCAGATACACCAACGGTATCTACGGATTTATGAATATCTTTCTTAAACTGTGCGAGGAGCTTTCGCCCGACGGTGTAGCGGTGGCTTTTGACCTTAAAGCGCCCACTTTCCGGCATAAGATGTACGAGGGCTATAAGGCTAACCGCAAGGGAATGCCGCCCGAGCTTGCCGAGCAGCTTCCGGTGCTCAAAGAGCTTCTGACAGCGCTGGGCTATAAAATAATCGAGGTCGAGGGTTATGAGGCGGACGATGTTCTCGGCACCGTTTCGGCAATGTGCGGCAGCGGCGATTTCTGCTATATCGCCACCGGCGACAGGGACTCGTTCCAGCTTATAAGCGACAATGTAACGGTGCTGCTTCCCCATACCAAAATGGGCAGAACGCAGACCGAGGTGTACGACAAGGTAAGACTTTTTGAGGAGTATTCGGTTTCGCCCTCTCAGATGATTGATATCAAAGCGCTTCAGGGCGACAGCTCCGACAATATTCCGGGAGTTGCCGGAATAGGGCCGAAAACCGCCGGCGAGCTTATAAAGACTTACGGCTCGGTTGAGTATATCTATGAAAATATCGACAGCCTTGAAATTAAGGAAACGGTAAAAAATAAGCTGCGTGCAGATAAGGACAAGGCGTTTTTAAGCTACAAGCTCGGAACAATCGTAAGGGACGCGCCCCTCGGCTGTACTCTTGAAGATACCGTTCCGAAAACCGCCGACGAGCCTGCCGCAAGGGCAATGCTTGCCGACCTTGAAATGTTCAAGCTGATTGAAAAGCTGAATTTTTCGGCTAACGCGGTTTACAGTTCGCAACCGGAAAAAGAAATGGAGTTTGTAACCGAGTTTTCCCCCGGCGAGCTTTTAAAGAGCATTGAAAAATCTGGCAAAGCCTATATTACCGCCGATTATAAAGAGGCCGGCGCTCCCGTTTTCTGCTTTTTGCAGGATTCGGCTGTTTACCGAGCCGATTTGTCCGATGACGCCTGCCGCGCTATGGCGGTTTCGGCGCTGGAAAATCCGGGCGTTAAAATATATACCGACAATTCAAAACTGCTTTACAGATACGCTTTTTTAAATAATATAGAGGTAAACTCTGTGGCTATGGATACCTCGCTGGCAGGCTATATTTTAAACCCCTCGGCAGGCAGCTACGAGCCTGCGCGTCTCTGCGAGGAATATAAGGTGCCCGTGCCGGCGGTCAAGTCCGACTTTCCGCCCGCGGTACAGTGCGCGGCTCTCTCTGCCGCGGCAAGACGGCTTGCTTTGATGATTGAGGCAAACTCTCAGGAGTATCTGCTATATGAAGTCGAAATGCCCCTTGCTGAGGTGCTCGCGTCAATGGAGCATATAGGCTTTATGGCGGACAGGCAGGGCATAGCCGAATTTTCCGAAAAGATAAGCAAAGAGCTTAAAGGCGTTCAAAGCGAAATTTATGATATGGCGGGCGGAGAGTTCAATATAAACTCTCCCAAACAGCTCGGAACAGTGCTTTTTGAAAAGCTCGGGCTTCCCGCGCGCAAAAAAACAAAAAGCGGTTACTCCACCAACGCCGAGGTGCTTGAAAGCCTCAGCGACGAGCACCCGATAATCGAAAAAATACTGTGGTACAGAACGCTCTCAAAGCTGTATTCCACTTACTGCGAGGGGCTATTAAAGGTAATAGGGCCGGACGGCAGAATACATTCCTCGTTTATTCAGACCGAAACGAGAACCGGCAGAATATCGTCAACCGAGCCTAATTTGCAGAATATCCCCGTGCGCAAGGAATTAGGCAAGGAAATGCGCCGCTTTTTTGTGGCAGGGGAGGGCTGTCTGCTTGCGGACGCCGATTATTCACAGATTGAGCTTAGGGTGCTGGCGCATATAGCGAATGACGGCGAGATGATAAAGGCTTTCAATGAGGGCGTTGATATTCATACCGTCACCGCCTCGCAGGTGTTCAATATGCCTGTTCAAATGGTAACTCCGCTTATGCGAAGCCGCGCGAAAGCCGTCAACTTCGGAATAGTTTACGGAATAGGCGCTTTTTCACTCGCAAAGGATATAGGCGTTACCCGCAAGGAGGCGGACGAGTATATAAAAGGCTATCTCCGCCATTACGGGGGAGTCGAGAAGTATATGGAAAATGTCGTCGCCGAAGCCAAGAAAAACGGCTATGTCAGCACGCTGTGGGGACGCCGCAGATACCTGCCGGAGCTTACTTCCTCAAACGGAATGCTGCGCGCGTTCGGCGAGCGTGTGGCGCGCAATATGCCTATTCAGGGTACGGCGGCGGATATAATAAAAATCGCCATGGTGCGCGTCTATAACAGGCTCAGAGCCGAAAAAATGCGTTCAAGGCTTATTTTGCAGGTGCACGATGAGCTTATAGTGGAGGCGCCGGAGGAGGAAGCCGCGCGCGCCGCGGAAATCTTGAAGGAGGAAATGGAAAACGCTTGCGTTATGAAGGTTAAACTGCTTGCCGATGTGAATACGGGCAAAACCTGGTATGACGCAAAAGGTTGATACGATGAAAAATATAGTTTTTGTATGCAGCGGCAATACCTGCCGAAGCCCGATGGCTGAGGGGCTGTTCAGAAAATATATTGAGGATAATAAAATTGAGGGAATGTCGGTTTCAAGCTGCGGAACATCGGCTATGACCGGCGACCCGGCGAGCATAAACTCCGTGCTCGCGCTGCAAAAAAGAGGAATAGATATTTCAAATCACCGCGCGCGGGTAATCAATCCCGAAATACTTTTAAACGGGGATTTGTTTGTGTGTATGAGCGAAACGCACGCTAAGGTTCTCGCAAGATACTGCGACGAGTCGCAGCTTGCCGTGCTCGGGGTGAACGACCCCTTTATGCAGAGCCTTGAAGTTTACGAGCGCTGCTGCGATTTGATTGAGGAGCAGATTCCCGGCATAGCCAAAAAAGCCGGGGAGCTTCCCGTAGTGCGTAAAATGGGAGAAAAGGATATTGAGGCGGTAGCCTCGCTTGAAAAAGAGTGCTTTTCTGTTCCGTGGAGCGAAAATTCCCTCAGAGAAGAGCTTTCAAATCCCACCGCCCGGTTTTATACGCTTAAAAACGGCGGCGAGCTTTACGGCTATATAGGCGCCAACAATATCTGCGGCGAGGTCTATATAACCAATGTGGCGGTAAGCGAAAAACACCGGAGGCGCGGTTTCGGCAGAAGGCTTTTAAAAAGCCTGATACTTCAAAGCCGTTTTGAAAACGCGGCTTTTGTCACGCTGGAAGTGCGCAGGAGCAATTCGGCGGCTGTAAGCCTTTATGAGGGCTGCGGATTTAAACAGATGGGCGAAAGAAAGGATTTTTATACTTCGCCCAAGGAGGACGCCCTTATTTATACCTTTTATCCGAGGGAAAGATAATATGAAAATACTCGCTATTGAAAGTTCGTGTGATGAAACGGCGGCGGCTGTTGTTGAGGACGGACGCCGTGTTTTGTCAAATGTTGTGTCAACGCAAATCGAAAAGCATAAGATATTCGGAGGGGTTGTTCCCGAAATAGCTTCGCGCCTGCATACCGAGAATATCTCCGGCGTGGTCAAAAAAGCTCTTTCCGACGCGGGACTCGCCGCCGGTGAGGTGGACGCCGTGGCGGTCACCTACGCGCCGGGACTTATCGGCGCCTTGCTTGTGGGCGTAAATTACGCCAAGGGAACGGCGCTTGCCGTAAACAAGCCGCTCATACCCGTACACCATCTGCGCTCCCATATAGCCGCTAACTACATAACTCACCCGGATTTAAAACCGCCCTTTATGTGCCTTGTGGTGTCCGGCGGCAATACCCTGCTTTGCCGGGTAAAGAGCTATACCGACTTTGAGGTAGTCGGCAAAACCCGTGACGACGCGGCAGGCGAAGCTATGGATAAAGCCGCCAGAACTCTCGGGCTTCCCTATCCCGGCGGAGTAAATCTCGATAAGGCTTCTCAAAACGGCGACAGCCAAAAATACGCCTTTCCTCACCCCCATGTTGAGGGAAGCCCTTTGGATTTCAGCTTTTCGGGACTTAAAACCTCGGTTATAAATCTTGTGCATAACGCCTCTCAGAAAGGGGAACAGCTAAATACAGCCGATGTGGGAGCCTCGTTTATAAAGGCGGTCACCGATTCGCTGTGCGGCAATACCGAAAAGGCTATGGAGCAGTACGGCGAAAAAACTCTGGTGCTCGCGGGCGGAGTTTCGGCAAATTCCGTTCTGCGCGCAAGAGTGTCAGAGCTTTCAAAAAAGCGCGGCTATAAGCTGTATATGCCCGATTTGGCGCTTTGCGGCGACAATGCCGCAATGGTCGGCGCGCAGGGGTATTATGAATTTTTAGAACGGAGATTCGCTCATTTATCCCTTAACGCGAAAGCGACCGCCGATATTTGTGAAAATCCGCGTTTTTAAAGGCTTTTGTTAATATATACAGGGAAACATAATAATAAATTGATAAATTGTTAACATTTTAACTATTGAAAATTTGCAGGAATTGATATATAATTATTCAAAACGCAGTTGATGCGTAAAAACATAAATCTTTCGGAATACCGAAAAATAATAAAAGGAGTTAGTATTATGGCACTCACAACAAACAAGAGTATCTTAGACTGGATTGATGAGAAAATCGAACTTGTCAAGCCCGATAAGGTAGTATGGCTTGACGGAAGCGAGGAGCAGCTTGAAGCGCTCCGCGCGGAGGCGTGCTCAACCGGCGAAATCATTAAGCTCAACGAGGAGCTTCTTCCCGGCTGCTATTATCACAGAACACATCCGACCGATGTTGCCCGCGTTGAGGACAGAACTCTTATCTGCTCAAAGAAAGAGGAGGACGCCGGCCCCACAAATCACTGGATGGACCCCGAAAAAGCCTATAAAATGCTTTATGATATTGCCCGTGATTCATATAAGGGCAGAACAATGTATGTAATTCCCTATTCAATGGGTCCTGTCGGTTCACCGCTTGCCAAAATCGGCATTGAGCTTACCGACTCAATCTATGTTGTGCTCAATATGGCCATAATGACCCGTATAGGCAAGAAGGTTCTTGATGTTCTCGGCGACAGCAACGACTGGGTTCGCGGACTTCACTGCAAATGCGACATCGACCCCGAAAAGAGATGGATTTGCCAGTTCCCCGAGGATAACACCATTATTTCTGTAAACTCCGGTTACGGCGGAAATGTTCTTCTCGGCAAAAAATGCTTTGCTCTTCGTATCGCTTCCTATCAGGGCAAGAACGAGGGCTGGCAGGCTGAGCACATGCTCATTCTCGGCATTGAAAACCCGAAAGGCGAAGTTAAATATATCTGCGCGGCGTTCCCGTCAGCCTGCGGCAAAACCAACCTTGCCATGCTTATTCCTCCCGAGGGATACAGAAAGAAAGGCTATAAGGTTTGGTGCGTAGGCGACGATATTTCGTGGATTCGCAAGGGCGAGGACGGCAGACTTTACGCCATCAACCCCGAAAACGGCTTCTTCGGCGTTGCTCCCGGAACAAACGATAAATCCAACCCCAACGCTCTCGCTTCAACAAAGAAGGGCACAATCTTCACAAATGTTGCGAGAAATCTTGACGATAACACCGTTTGGTGGGAAGGTCTTGACAAGAACCCGCCCGTTAACGCTGAGGAGTGGACAGGAATTAAGACAAACGGCGTTGAGTGGAAGGCCGAGGGCAAGAACCTGGCTCATCCCAACTCCCGTTTCACAGCTCCCGCTGTAAACTGCCCCTGCATCAGCTCCGAATTTGAAAATCCCGCAGGTGTTCCCATCTCCGCTTTTGTATTCGGCGGCAGACGCGCTAAGCTCGCTCCGCTGGTATATCAGTCAAGAGACTGGAACCACGGCGTGTTCGTAGGCTCGATTATGGCTTCCGAAACCACAGCGGCAGCAGCCGGCGCGGTAGGCGTTGTACGCCGTGACCCCATGGCTATGCTTCCCTTCTGCGGATACAATATGGGCGACTACTGGCAGCACTGGATTGACATCGGAAAAACTCTTGACCCCGATAAGGCTCCCAAGATTTTCAATGTCAACTGGTTCAGAAAAGATGATGAGGGCAACTTTATGTGGCCCGGATTCGGCGATAACCTTCGTGTTCTTGAATGGATTATCAAGCGCTGCGAGGGCGAGGTTGACGCTCAGGAAACAGCTATCGGCTATCTTCCCTACGCTAAGGACATCAACATTGAGGGACTTGAGGGCGAGGTTTCGCTTGAATCCCTTGAAAGCATTCTTGATGTTGACAAGACCCTCTGGTCAAAGGAAGCCGAGGGAATCGAGGAGTTCTACCAGAAGTTCGGCGATAAGCTTCCCGAAACCCTTAAAGAGGAGCTTGAAACTCTCAAAGCAAACCTTAAATAAGCGTAATCCCCAAAATTTTCGCCCGGCTTTTAAGCCGGGCGTTTTGCTTTTAAAAGGTAAAAACGGAAAATTAAGCTTTTAAAAATGTATTGATTATTGACAAGAATTTATTGAACTGCTATATTAAAATAAAATTTTTATCAGCGGAGGAATAAGTATGAAAAAGATTATTTTTATCAGCGGAGGAATAAGTATGAAAAAGATTATTTCTCTTATTCTTGTTATTTCCTTCTTGGTTTCTGTATTTTCAATAACATCATTTGCAGATGAAAAGGATTTGGACATAAGCATCATTACTTGGGATGATATAATGTCTATGAATAGTGTAGAATACAGGCGGTTATTGGCGGAGTTTGAAAGAGTTTATGATCCGTTTGGTTATTACAAAACAAGTCCACTTTTAGAAGAAAACAGAAAGAAGATAAATGGTGGAGTGCAGACCTACTGGGTATCCGGAGATGAATCCGACGATATTTTGACAGGGTCTCATGAAATTATAACAGCTAAGGCTTGCGGTATTTTGATGAACGATAAGGGATTTTGGGGTGGAAATGAAAACGGCTCCATTATTATTGCGCTTATGCTGTCGTATGCTTCAATTATACCAGACAAAGATCCTGTATTGGGGGTGATGCAAGCGTTTGCCGGGCATTTTTATGATCCTGATACGGATGTGAAAAAACTAAATACTGCAAGAACAAATGCGGAAAAGTATTTTAATAAAGCGGTTGAAAGCTATGATGCTAATGATGTAAATTCTGAAGAATTTATTAAAGCGGTCGGAAAAATGATGCACTATGTTGAAGACGCATGTGCGCCGCACCATGCTGCAAATTATTATGCTGGTTTTACAAAACATAAAGAATTCGAAAAATATGTTGATCAGCATATAGATTCGTATTTTAACGGACTTGACTCCTTGGAGTCGCAGAAATATTCAACAGCACTTTCAAGCAGCATTGGTATAATGGTACATGATTTTGCTAAAATATCAAAAGGTTATGCTCCGCAAGTAAAGAATACCTTACCCATACCGCAAACTGATGTTATCGGCTCAATAACGGCGCGTAATGCGGTTATAATTACCGTAATGGCATTGTATAAACTTTCAGTTGAGGCTGATATTCCGTTAAATAAATGAGGGGTTAACTGCAATGAAAAACATTAAGTTGATTTTACAAAGGATTTTCCTGTACTTTTTTACAGGAGTGCTGTTTTTGAATATTCTGTACAGACTTACGGGGTATTCATTGACGCTTTGGGTGATGCTTTTTAACAACGGATATATCGCATACAATTACGGACCGTTCAACGAGCTTTTTAAATTGGTGTATTTCGAGGAGAGCTTGTTGCTCTTTGCCGTGATTTCCGTAATTGGTTTTTGGATAACGGCGGCACTTATCCCTTTGATTTCAAAAAACATATTAACGCGCAGAAGCCGCATATTCTTCGGACTTTCTGCCGTCCTGCCCGTTGTTTTTCCTCAGGCAATTCCCTTTCCTCTGCCCGAAGCGGTATGGGCAGCTATATTCTTTGCGGGAATCGCGGGATTTACAGCGTATATTATTTTCGGCGTTATTTTTATAAAAAGAGATACGCAAAGTATATAAAATGTAAAAATTTTCTGTAATCCGTGCCCGGCTTTTAAGCCGGGCGTTTTGCTTTTAAAAGGCAAAAACGGAAAATTAAGCTTTTAAAAATGTATTGATTTTGACAAAGGTTTATTGTAGAATAAAATGGGTGATTTTGATGAAGCTTCAATTTAAAAACGGAAATTTCCGTATAATGCAGATAGCCGATATACAGGATACGAACAAAACCTCAAAAGCCACGGTGGAGCTTATCAGCCGCGCGCTTGATAAGGCAAAGCCTGATTTGGTGGTGTTCACCGGCGACCAGATTAAGGGCTACGGCGTAAATCTTTTGCTCGGCGACAGAAAAAAGAATGTGGCGGCGGCAATAAGCAATATTTTAAAGCCTCTTGAAGAAAGGAATATACCCTTTACCTTTGTTTTCGGCAATCATGATGACACCAGCTTTTCAATTTCAAAGCAGGAGCAGTACGAAATTTACAAATCCCACAAAAACTGCCTTGCCTTTAACGCCGATGACGGTATAGAGGGTTACTGCAATCACAATCTGCCCGTTTACGGCTCAGACGGCAAAATGAAGCTGAATCTTTATATGCTGGACAGCCTTTCAATGAATATCGACAATTCATGTCCGCCCGTTTCCGACAGTCAGCTCGAATGGTACAGAAAAACCCGCGAGGAGCTGAAAAATGATAACGGCGGCTATGTTCCGTCAATGCTGTTTCAGCATATTCCCGTGCCGGAAATTTACAACCTGCTTATGACTGTAAAAAAGGGTACGCCCGGCAGCACGCCCGGCTACCGCGGAGAATACAAAGGCAAGTTTTTGGCTCTCAATCCCGAATACTGCGCTGTGGACGGCCGCTCATTTTTGGGCGAGCGTCCCTGCACGCCTTATGTAAAGGGGCAGTTTGATGTTATGAGCGAAAAGGGCGATGTTTTCGCCATGTTTTTCGGCCATGATCATAACAACAGCTTTGCCGGCAGCTATAAGGGGATTAAAATGGGTTACTGCCAGGGCTGCGGCTTTAATATTTACGGCCCGGCCGACCGCAGGGGAGTGCGTGTGTTCGATATTCCCGAGGAGAACCCGAAAGATTTTACAACCTATACCATAACCGCGCGCGACTATCCCGATTTTGACAAGGGAAATAAGCTTAAATATATAATTTACACTTACGCGCCCAGCAGTCTTGATATGGCGAAGCCGCTTATAGCCAAAGGCGTTGCCGTTCTTGCCGCCCTTGCCGCGGCCGGTGTCGGTCTGTATTTTTTGTTAGGATAAACCGTGGCGGTTAAAAAATTTACTCTGATGTGGATTTTATGGGGCGTGCCGCAAAAGGCGTGCTTCATTGTCAAATAAAACAGCAAGGAGCAAACTATGGAAAATCAGAATAAAGAAGCAAAGGAAATGAACTCAGGCTTTAAGGAAAAAGCCTCAGCCTTTGCGAAAAAGCACGCAGAAATCTGGAAGTTTATCAAATTCGCGTTTACGGGAGCGAGCACCTCGGTGCTTGAAATGGCGGTGTTCGCCTTTTTGCAGTATGTGGTGTTCCGTTCGCTTAACGAGGTTCCCGTAACCGATAACCCCGTTCTGGAATTTTTCGGAATTGAGTATCAGGGCTATCTCTATTCCTATTTCATCTCGGCGGTTATTGGCTACGCGGCAGCCTATATAATGAACCGTAAGCTCACTTTTAAGGCGGACGCCAACCCCGTGCTTTCAACGGTGATCTATACTATAATGGTTGTGCTTACCATAACCTTTAACACATGGTTCGGAGCGTTTTTGGGCACGATAATCGAAAATTCCGGCTACGCCAATGTTTTTGTTGTTATGCTCACAAAGCTCGTGGTTATGACCGTTCCCACTATCTGGACTTATCCGCTTAACCGCTTCGTAATTCACAGAAAAAAGAAACCCGAGGCGGAATAACAGAGGCTCGAATATGGAATATAAACTTATTGCCTGTGATCTGGACGGCACGCTGCTTGACAGGGATTCGCGCCTGAGCGAAAAAAACGCCGAAGCGATAGCGAACATCAGGCGAGCCGGCGCGGAGTTTGTCGTTTGTACCGGCCGCACCCTTTACGAAATACCGGAAGATGTGCTTAACTGCCGGGATATAAGATATATAGTATATTCGGACGGCGCCGCGGCGGTTGACAGAAAGCGTAACGAACAGATTTTTACAAGGTATATAAACGCTGAAACCGCAAAGGCGGTTTTTGCCGAGCTTAGCCGTTACGACGCGATGATTGAGATTTATGAAAACTGTCGGCCGGTAACCGATATACGCAAAATTTCAAGAGAGTCATACCGCTACTACCGCATTGACGAAAGCTACCATCCCACTATGGACAGAACAAGGGTGGGAACAGGTGACCTTAAAGAATACCTTGACGCTCATCACCGGGTGGAAATTTTCAACGCCTTTTTCCGCTCTCCGCAGGAGAGGGAGGAGTGCCTTGACCGCCTTAACAGCATTAAAGGCATAAACTTTACCACCTCAATGGATAATAATATTGAGATTATGAGCTTTGACGCTTCTAAGGGAGAGGCGCTCAAAGAGCTTTGCTCGCTTATCGGAATCAAAACCGAAAACGCCGTATGTATGGGCGACAGCAAAAACGATTTGTCAATGTATGCGGCGGCAGGAACCGCGCTGGCTCCCGCCAACGCGGACGAAACGGTAAAGCTGGCGGCTTCGGCGGTGATTTGCAGCAATACCGAGGGCGTAGCCGATTATGTTTATAAAAACTACATAAAAAAATAACCGTTGGGGAAAGGAAAAGCTTATGTACGGGAAAATTCACTTTTTAAACACGGGACATTCCGACTGCATTATTCTTGAAAGCGGCGGCAAAATAGCCATGATTGACGCGGCGGAGGATACCGAGTATCCGGCGGATAAGCCGCACCTTAATCTGCCCGGCTACGAAAAAGAGGTGCTCGGTTATCTCTTTTCGCATTTTGCCGATGAAAACGGCAGGGTAAATATTGAGTTTGTGCTCGGCACTCATGCCCATTCCGACCACATAGGCGGATTTGATACGGTTATAAATCATCCTATGATAAGCGTAAAAAAAGCCTATTTAAAGCCTTATCACGCGAAAGATATTTTCATTATGGAAAGAATGCGCTGGGATAATCAGGAGGTTTATGACCAGATGCTCGAAGCCGTAAAAAATAACGGCGTGGAGCTTGTCGAGAGCTTTGACCTTCTCGAAACCGAGCTGGGCGATTTTAAAATTAAATTTTATAACGGAAGCTATAAAAAGCACAGGCGCAAATTCGGCGAAAACATAAATTCCGTTGTAACGCTTGTAACCCTCGGCGAAAAAAGAGCCGTGCTTGCCGGCGACCTTAATTACAAGGCGGGCGACGAGTTCAGGCTTGCGCGCGAAATCGGCAGGGTGGATTTGCTTAAAGTGGGGCACCACGGCTATGCCGGCTCAACTTCCGGATATTGGGTAAAGTCGCTTATGCCCAAATACGCGGTTGTCTGCAATAAGGGAAGCGCGGTTTATCCTGATGTAAAACTCAAACTCAAAAAAATCTCCCGTTCCGAGATTATAGCGACTGCCGACTGCAACGGAGCCGCCGCGGAATTTTTTCCGGATAAAATCAACATAATAAAAAATATAATGGGCGGCTGACAGCCGCTTTCTGTTACTTGATGTGTAAAACTGCGGGTGAGAAAGTTTATGGCTGAAATACAGGCGAAAAGCCTTGTAAAAAAGAGATTCGCGAAATATGTTTCGCAGAATATTCTCGGTATGGTCGGAATGTCGGCGTATATTCTGGCGGATACCTTTTTTATAGCGAAAGCTGTGGGAGCCGACGGCATTACGGCGCTTAATCTGGTGCTGCCGCTTTACAGCCTTATTTTCGCCATAGGCGCCATGATAGGCGTAGGCTCCGCCATCAGGTTTACCATTGAAAAAAATCAGGGCGGCGGCAGTTCGCACTATTTTTTCAACGCGATTTTTTTCGCCACGGCCGTTTCCGTTGTGTTTATGTTTGTCGGCGGAGTTTTTCCGGACAGGCTTATGGCGGCGCTGGGCGGCGACAGCCGCATAGTGGAGGTCGGAACGGAATATACGCGCATATTTATGCTGTTTACGCCCTTTTTTATGTATAACCATATCTGCAATGCCTTTGTCAGAAATGACGGAGCGCCGACTGTGGCGATGGCGGCAACATTGTTCAGCAGCCTTTTCAATATAGTAATGGACTATGTGCTTATGTTTCCGCTGGGTATGGGTATGGTAGGCGCTTCGCTGGCGACAGCCTGCTCGCCTATAATCGGCGTTGCTATTTGCGGCTTTCACTTCTTTTCAAAAAAGAATACGGTGTCATTTAAAGCGGTAAAGCCCTCCTTTAAAATGCTGTACCGTTCGTGTCAGCTCGGAGTTTCCGCCTTTGTGGGCGAGTTTTCGTCAGGCGTTACCACAGCGGTTTTCAATACCCTGATTCTGGGACTTGCCGGCAATATAGGAGTGGCGGCGTACGGAGTAGTGGCGAATACCGCGCTTGTGACTGTGTCTTTCTTCAACGGAATTTCACAGGGCGCCCAGCCGCTGTTAAGCGAGTATTACGCCAACCGCAAAAGCCGCAGTCTTAAATCCGTGCTGTTTATGAGCCTTGCGGCTTCCGTTGTTATTTCGGCGGTTATAATCTTAACCGTAAAAATTTTCGCCGTTGAAATATCAAATGTGTTTAACAGCGACGGCATTTCGGAGCTTACGAATTACGCGGCGCGCGGACTTAAAATTTACTATATAGGATTTTTGTTCGCCGGTATAAACATAGTGGGCACGGGAGCGCTCAGCGCGATAGATTCTCCCTCGTGGGCTTTCGCGGCTTCTGTTATGAGGGGATTTGCGGTAATCACCGTCTGCGCCGTTGTAATGTCGCGCCTTTTCGGTATGAACGGCGTGTGGGCTGCTTTTCCCGCAGCCGAGTTTATCACTCTGTTTGTGACTGCGGCGGCTCTGATAACGCAGAAAAAGAAAAAAAGCATTTAATTAAAGTTTAAATTAAATTATAACAAAAAGCCGGACTTAATAAGTCCGGCTTTCTTTATCGTTAATCAAAAAGCCTGCGGCTCGCGCAGGCTTTTAAGTTATCAGTAGTTAGCAAGAATAATGCTGGATATGTGATTGTCCTCGCTGTTTGTAGCCCATCTGAGGAATACCGAGTTAAGGGAAACGGATTCCATTCTGGGGTCGATTTCCTTTTCAAACAGGTCGTTGTACTGCTCGTTGAGAATCTCGTTCTTAACGGTATCCGACCAGGCTACGCCGTTCGCGCCCTTGTAATACATAACATGATAGCCGTATTCGGTTTCAACAATACCGGTGTCACCGGCTTTTCTTGAAGAGTCAACGGACCAGTTAAGGAAGTTCTCAACATAGGAGCTTTCCTCGGTGATACCCTCAATCAGACCGCCCTCGGAAGCTGAACCGGGGTCCTCGGATTTTTCCTTTGCCAGTTCGGAGAAATGCTCTTCTGTGGGGTTTTCAAGATATTCGTCAAGAATTGCCTGCGCGGTTTCTTTGTATTCAGCCTTTTCCTCGTCGGTAAGCTCAACGGTGTTTCCGTCATCATCGGTGGGGAACGCGACAAGAATATGTCTTACATCGTTGCTTACGGGGCTCATATCCTTGTGAGGAAGAACGGTAATCATAACCACATCGTAAACGCCGTCGCTTACTTCAATAACCGTCTTGTCGCCTACGGCTCTCGCCTCGTCATAAATCCACTTGGCAAGGTCTTCGCTCTTTGCGGTGAAGGTGGCGTAAGTGCAGTCGGAATAATCTGTTGCGCTGTCGGCGTCGGTTTCGCTTTCGGAATCCTCGCTGAGTATAGCGGCTTTCGCAAGGCTGATGAATTTTTCCTCATCGGTGGCGTCAGCCATAAACTTGTCGGCTTCCGCCTTAACCTTGTCCTGAGCGGCCTGAAGAATTTCAGCCTTTTCGTCCTCTGTCGCTCCGTCCTCATAGTCGGGAGTTTCTGTCGAGAACTCGTAAAGCCTTACGCTTACAATATCGTAACTGCTCTTGTCGGAATTGTATTTTTCGTTAATCTGGTCGTCGGTGATGGCGGCGTCCATATCCTCCTGAAGCTTCTCAAAATAAGCTGTGGCAAGATAAGACTCTGTCATTATCTGACGGTAAATCTTTTCGGAAATACCGTTGCCGAAAGTGGCGCGCATATATCTGTCAAGCGAGTAGTCGTTCTGCTCGGCGCTTTCACGAAGCTCCTCAACAGCGTCGTCAAGCTCGGTTTGTTCTTCTTGTGTCATTGTAATATCGGCTTCCGCGGCTTTCATAGCTCCGTATTTAATCTGGATAAGCTGGTTTACCGCGGAGTATCTGAAAGCGTCTGACCATTTGGGGTTTGTAACGCCTAAATCCGCAACCGTAACGCCGGTCATACCGCTGTAATCATCGGTATAATCCTGGGCGTCGGGTGCCTTTGTGTAGTCATATCCCAAAAGCTGAAGACCCGTGCCCGCTCCGTAGGAGGAGTCATACTGATAAGCGGTCTGCTGATAGTTCGACCAGGTGATATAGTAATAATAGTTGTATTCCGCCAGCGAAAACTTAATGCTTTCGTCAGCCGAAATCTTGATTACTTTCTGCGGTACGCCGAAAAAGTTAAGTATGCCGCCCACGGCGCCGAATACAAGTACAACGGCGAGTACAACGGCGATTACCTTGCCGGCAACCCTTTTCGCCTTGGAGAATTTAGGCGATTTTTTTGCCTTTTTAGCCGCCGCTTTTGCAAGACGCGCCTTGCGTTCCTCGCGGTAAATTTCCGCCTGCGATTTGTTTGTGTTGTTTTCCATTGGAAAAACCGTCCTTTATGTGTTTTTTAAATCGTTTTACAACAATACAGTCATTTTACACTATTTTATGAAAATATACAAGATAATTATAAAAAAATTAACAAAAATAACATAAACTCGGGCAGTATAAAACCTTTTTCGTCCGGAATTTTAAACGCCTGAGAGTAAGCTTTGTAAAAATAAAGGGACTGCCCGAAGGCAGCCCCGTATTATTGCGGTTTTGTTATTTAATCATTTTAACATATCCGTCAATCTTTTCGGCTATCGCCGCGGCTTTCGGACTGTCGGCGCTCAGCGGCAGGAAGGGAAGCCTCGGCAGACCCGCGTCAATGCCGAAACGCCTTGTTATAACCGCCTTGCTCGCTCCGTAAAGTGACGGGCACGAGAGCAAATCAAAAATGCAGTCGTTGATTCTTGTCTGCCAGATTTTGGCGTTTTCAATATCGCCCTTTTCAATGAGCGAATTAAGGTGCAGGTAAAGCTCGGGCATTGTGCCGTATGTACCGCCTATCGCCGCCTTTGCGCCCATAAGACGGCCTGCGAGGAACTGCTCGTCGGGGCCGTTGAAAACAACAAAGTCCTTGCCGCCCAAAGTCGCAAAGCGCTCAATCTGGCAGGTGCTGTCCGAGGAGTTTTTGATGCCGATAACATTTTCGTTTTTCAGCATTTCGCCGAACAGCCTGTAAGAGAGGTCATAGCCGGTAAGCTGAGGAATATTGTAGATAATAAAAGGCATGTCAACAGCTTCTGTAATGCTGTTCCAGTGCAGGGCTATCGACTCTTCGGGCAGATGGTAGTAAACGCTGGGCACGGCTGAAATAGCGTCAGCGCCTATGCTTTTCGCGTGGCGGGCAAGCTCAATGGATTCCTTTGTGGAAGCCGAGCCTACATGCACTATCAGAACCATATCGTCGCCGCACGCCTCTTTAACGCACTCGGCAACCTGCATTCTCTCGGCGGCGTTTAAAAGAAAGCCCTCGCCCGTGGAGCCGCAGGCGTAAATTCCGTTGACGCCCAGCTCCTTGTATTTTTTTACAAGCTCCTTTATGGCGGACACATTAACATTGTCGTCAGCGTCATAAAGGGAGTTAAGAGCGACAAAAACGCCCCTGTATTTTTCGGTACTGAATTTCATAACATACCTCCGTTATTTTTTCTTGACTCAATTTTAGCATTTATAATAAAATAATTCAACATTTTATTTATTTTTTTAATAGGTAATTGTAAAAAAGAAAAATATGTGGTACAATACAAAAACAGTGTATAAACATACGGGGGTATACAGCTTGAAAAAGGACATTTTTGAAAAATTAAAGGGCGGGCTTATAGTTTCCTGTCAGGCGCTTGAAGACGAGCCTCTGCAAAGCTCCTACATAATGTCGCGAATGGCTTACGCGGCTTTTGAGGGAGGAGCTAAGGGCATAAGAGCCAACAGCGTACAGGATATAGCCGAAATTAAAAAGACCGTTGATTTGCCCGTGATAGGAATAATAAAAAAAGTTTATCCAGGCAGCGATGTTTACATAACGCCCACTATGAGCGAGGTTGACGCGCTGTGCTCTTCGGGAGCGGATATTATAGCGGTTGACGCGACCGCGAGACCCCGTCCCGGCGGCGTGAGCTTTGAGGAGTTTTTCAGAAAAGTCAGGGAAAAATATCCGGATCAGCTTTTTATGGCGGATACCTCCTGCTTTGAGGAGGGCAAAGAGGCCGCGCGGCTCGGCATTGACTTTGTAGGCACCACAATGAGCGGCTATACTCCGTACACAAAGGGCAGAAGCCTGCCGGATTTTGAGCTTATGGAGCGGTATGTAACCGAGCTTGACTGCCCTGTAATAGCCGAGGGCGGAATCTGGACCCCGGAACAGTTAAGAACCGCTATGAATATCGGCGTGTTTGCCGCGGTGGTAGGTACGGCGATTACAAGACCGAGGGATATAACAAAAAGATTTGTAAAGGCGATTGAGGTAGAGTAATATGAAAATGATGGTTTTTGATGTGGGCGGAACGGCAATTAAATACGGAATGGTGGACGGCGACTTCAACATTCTCTTTTCCGAAGAGATGCCCACAAATACATATAAGACCGGCAATCCCATAATGCAGGCGCTTGAATCAAAGCTTGACGAATACGCGGGGGAGTTTGACGCGGTAGGTATAAGCACCGCCGGTCAGGTCGATTTCGCCAACGGAATAGTAACCGACGGCACCGACAATATTCCCAATTACAGAGGCTCCGATTTAAAGGGCGTTTTTGAAAAGAAATACAATGTTCCCGTAGCTGTTGATAACGATGTTAACTGCGCGGGACTCGGCGAAGCGTATTTCGGCGCCGGCGTGGGTGAAAACGATTTTCTGTGCCTTACATACGGCACGGGAGTAGGCGGCTGTATTTTCCAGGGCGGAGATGTTTACCGCGGAACAAAATGCGCGGCGGGCGAGTTCGGTCATATGCTGCTTCACGCGGGCGAAAGGCAGTGTACCTGCGGCAAAAAAGGCTGCTATGAGGCATACGCTTCCTGCCGGGCTTTTACCAATACGGTTTCCGAGCGTTTCGGAAGATATATGTCGGGCAGAGAGATTTTTAAAGAGGAAAACCTTAAAAATCCCATTATCATTGAGGAGCTTGACAAGTGGGAAAACGAAATCGTCAGCGGGCTCGTTTCCCTTTGCAATATCTTTAATCCCTCGCTTATTATTTTAGGCGGAGGAATTATGAGCGAAGACCTGCTCGTAAACCATATCCGCGAAAAGCTCAGAAACAGCATAGGCGTCAACTATCAGTGCGTGCGCGTTGAAAAAGCAAAGCTCCGCAACAAGGCGGGAATGCTCGGCGCGGCTTATCTTGCCGCCAAAAAGCTTAACGGCTGAAATTGAATATGGCATATAAAAATCCCCGGGTTTTTGCCCGGGGATTTTTGCATTAAAAGATGTTGCCGAAAACCGGCTTTTCGTTTTCTTCTATGTGTTCCAGCCGGTTAATGGCGATTTCTGATTTTTCGTAAAGCTGTTTTAAATCCTTTTGCTCCGCGAAAATCGTAAGGCTTTTTACAATCTCTTCCAGCTCGTCGGTTTCCTCGTGATGGGTAAGGGCGTTTATTCTGGGATTTAGTTTTTCCCACAGCTTTAAGGCTTCCTCTGTTCTTTCAAGAGCCTCTTCCTCGTTTTCGGCGGCAGCGCTTTGCGAAACCTTTTCAAGCGACTCTATCAGCCTGCCGCAGGAGGAGGTTAAAACAAAATATCCCGAAAAACATATTATCAGCGCCAGTATCAGCGCCCCTATCGCGAAAAAAAGCCTTTTCATTTCTCATCTTTCCTTATAATGTTTGTGTTTTTCCCCTTGTCAACGGTCATCAAAAGAGTGTTTTTTACATCAACCCGGTTCTTTTTAATCAGATTTTTCAGTCCGGATTTTGTCATTTCACAGTCCTCAAAGTCCGATTCTATTATTCTGCCGTCAACTATGACCGCACAGGGCAAGCCGCTGTCCTCGGCTGATATTTTCAGGTCTTTTCTTGATACGGCCTGATGTTCCGGCTTTAACATAACGCTTATTGAGCCGTTTGTTTCTATAATCGCATACTGAACCGTTGAAATGTCAAAAACATCTTTTTGCCTCAGCGCTTCCAGAATATCGTCAATGGTGTATCTTATCTGTTTGAGCCGCTTTAAGTCGAGCTTGCCGTCACGGATTACTATAATCGAGTTGCCTTGAAGCGCGGTGCGGAATTTGACGCTTTTAAGGCTTATAAAGGATATGATTATTTCAAGCCCCACAAGCACAAGCACGGGAATAACGGTGCTGATAAGCGGCAGGTCGTTGTCCTGCATGGGCAGAGCCGCAATTTCGGAAAGCAGCAGAGTTATAACAAGCTCCGTAGGCTGAAGCTCGCCTAACTGCCGCTTGCCCATCACCCTGAAAGTCACCGTAACGATAAGATAAAGCAGAACGGTTCTTATGAAAGTAACAAACATAAAAAATCTCCTTTCACCTTATCTTTTGCTGTTTGCGTTTGGAATATTACTTGGAATTAAGGGAAAAAAATAAACAGGTGATATTTATGAAAAACAGGTGGTTTACAAAAAAAGTCGAGGAAATAACCGTTGAGGATTCCCAAAAAACAGCCGAAAGCGTAAAAATCAGCGGCGACCTGCAAAAGGACAGGGCGTATTTAAAGCAGAGCCTCGGCGATTCCTTTGATGTTAAATACAGAAGCCTCAATGTCAGCGGCAGAGAGTTTTTGTTCGTTATGCTTGACGGTATGTGCGACAATCTTCTCATAACCGAACAGATAATGCTGCCCGTTTCAAAGGGGGATTTTTCCTCTTTTGACGGCGACGGCGCGCTTTCACACGCCGCGGACAGGGTTTCGGGCAGTATTGATAAATCCGTTACAAGGGATATGGAAACGGCAATAGCCGAAATGCTGTCGGGCAATCTTTTAATGCTTGCCGAGGGCGGAGGCTTCGCGGTGCTTTTCGGAGTGCAGTATTTCGCGAAAAGAACGCCCGACGAGCCGAATACCGAAAGTCAGGAGCGCGGGTCAAGAGAGGGCTTTGTCGAGAGCTTTAAGGACAATGTGGCAATGGTGAGGCGCCGAGTGAGAAGTCCCGTGCTTAAAATCAAAACCCTTGAAGTCGGCGCGACAAGCAAAACAAGAGTCTGCGTAATGTATATGTCCGACAGGGCGGATATGAAAATGGTGGACGAGGCGGTAAACAGTATTAAAAACGCGCAGCTTGATGTGGTGCTCGGCTCAGGATATTTGCAGCCTTTTTTAAACCGGAACAAGTATTCGATTTTCAGCTGCAACGCCACAACTGAACGCCCTGATGTGTTCTGCGCAAAGCTGGGTGAAGGAAAAATCGGGATAATTGTTGACGGCACTCCGGACGCGCTAGTGGTGCCCCATCTGTTTATCGAGAGCTTTCATTCGCTGGACGATTACCTTAAAAGAGCCTATTACGCGGCTTTTGCGCGGGTGTTAAAAATTATGTCGTTCGTGCTTAGCGTGTTTTTGCCGGGATTTTATGTGGCGGTCTGCACCTTTCATCAGGAGATGATTCCCGAAGCTATGGTTTTCAGCATAACGAGTCAGGAAAGCAAAACGCCCCTGCCTATTGTGGCGGAGGCGCTGCTGATACATTTTATTTATGAAATCGTACGCGAAGCGGGACTGAGAATTCCCAAATCCGTAGGCAACGCAATTTCCATTGTCGGCGCCCTTGTAATAGGCGAGGCGGCCGTAATGGCGGGCATTGTTGCCGCGCCTATGCTTATAGTTGTCGGTTTAACCGCCGTAAGCTCCTTTGTGGTCGCGAGTCTTTATGAGCCTGTGGCGATTTTAAGGTTTGTGTTTATAATTGTGGGCGGAATAGCCGGACTATACGGTATAGTTTTCGGCTTTGCCGCCGTGCTTGTCAATCTCGCTTCGCTCTCATCAATGGGAGTGCCCTATACCTCTCCGCTGTCGCCTACTAAGCCAGGCGCGTGGCGTGATATGATAGGCAGGGAAAGCTGGCGGCAGATGGGCAGACGGCGAATGCAAATTGACAAGCTGAAAAAATAACAGCGGGGTGAGAATATGACTTCTTCAAAACTCAGTTCATTTCAGTTCTTTTCGCTTCTGTTTTTAACAAGACTGCTGACAATTTTCACTTATATTCCGGCTTACACCAAGGATATTCTGCTGTCGGATATGGTGCTTATGGGAGCTTTGCAGTGCGTGACCGATATTCTGCTTTTGCTTCCTGTGTATTTTTTGTTCAGAAAAAGCGAAAACAAGAGCGTGACCGAGATTATTGCCGAACGCTCGCCGGCGGCGGCAAAGGCGGCGGCTGTAATTTACTGCGCGGTGTTTTTGTATTTTACCCTGACAACCGTTTCACGGCTTGACCTTTTTGCCGGAACTATCGTATTTTCCGAAACAAATGTAAATTATACGCTTATTTTCGCGGTGCTCTCCTGCGGCTACGGAGCGTATCTCGGAATAGAGGCGCTGGGCAGAGGAGCCGTGCTGATGCTTGTGCTCGCGGCGGCGACAGTGATTTTTGTGCTTGCCACTTTAACGGACGACATCGACACGCTGAATTTCACTCCGCTTTTTTACAACGGCGCAGCGCCTTTTTTAAAGACGCTTGTAAAATCCGCTTCCCGCTCCGTTGAGCTTGCCGTAATAGCGGCAGCCGCCGGAGAGGTAAAGGACGGAAAAACAAAGGGCTGTTTAATCTGGATAATAACAAGCGCGGCAGCCGCGGCGCTGATATTCTTTTTTGAAGCGGGAGTTATGGGAGAATTTACAAGCACTCAGCTTTTCCCGTTCCATTCCCTTGCCGCAATCGCCGATTTTTCAATGTTCAGACGGCTCGACTCAATAATTACCGTTGTGTGGCTGTTGTGCGCCTTTTTCAAAACAGCCCTGCTGTTTTACTGCGCGGCAAGGCTTTTAAGCCTGCATTTCAAAAGAATCAGCTTCAACGCGGCGCTTGCGGCGTTCTCGGCTGTTTCGGCGGCTGGTTGCTTTTATGTAACCGGCTCAATTAACCGGTTTGTAATTTTGGATAGCAGCACAGTAAAAACAATTTCAATATTTCTCTGCGCGCTTTTAATACCCGTGACCGCGCTGATACTGCAAAGGAGAAAAAAATATGCCTAAATCAATAATAACGGCGATACTCGCGCTGGCGGTGCTGCTTTCAATAGGCGGCAACGAAATATATAAAAACGATATAGGAAACCGCCTGATAATTCAGGGAATAGGTATAGATTTGGAGGAGGATAACAGCTATACCGTAACCGTTCAGGCAATAAATACAAACGCACAGTCAGCCTCCACCAACGAAACGGTGGAGGATACCGTAAAAATCTATAAGGTCAGCGGAATGACCGTTCAGACCGCCATAAAAAGAATTTTTGAATACGAGGGACATATACCCATGTATTCCCAGAACCGTATAATCGTAATCGGCAAAAAAATTGCCGAAACTGGAATTTATTCGGTAATCGACTTCTTTGCCCGTGACGCCGACAACGGCCCGTCTGTTTATGTGGCTATGGCGAAAGATACCGCCGCCGAGATATTGGAGGTCACTTCCGGCGGCGAGATTGTGGCTAAAAATATTGATTTGGCTTTGCAGGCGTCCGAATATGAGGCGGAAATTTACAAGCCGGAGCTTTACGAGGTGATAAGGGAGTATTATTCCGAGGATTCCTGCTTCGCTCTGCCCGTGCTCTATGTAAACGAGGAATCCGGAGACAAAAAAAGCATTAGGGTTAAGGAAACCGCCCTTTTCTGCGACGGCAAATACAATTCCTCGCTGACAAGAAGCGAAACTGCCGCGCTGAATTTTCTGTGCGATGATGTTTACAACGGAACCTTTGCTTTTAAGACATCAGAGGGCGAAAAAGTGTCGATGAATATAGTTGAGAGCGAAACCGAAAGAAAGGTAAAGCTTGTAAACGGCGCGCTCCGTTTCAGCATAAAAATCAGCGTGACCGTGGATGTGGCTGAAATATATGACGGAAAAGAAAAGGAAGTCGATTTAAAAAGACTTGAAGAGCTTAAAAACGGCGCGCAGGACTATCTAAAAAATCAGGCGGGGGAGCTGACCGGAAAGCTGTATTCCGAAAATGTCTGCGATGTGCCCGGATATTCAAGGCTGATTTATCAAAAGTATCCCTCGTTTTACAGAGAAAACAAAGAAAACCTCAGCGCCGTAATGAGTGAAAGCAGTTACAGCATTGAGGTTTCGGTAAAAATCAGAAGGGTAGGGCACGAAAATCTTGAAGTGTTATAGCGTTTCGCGAAGCATATTTTTAAGCTCCCCGTAACTTATCGGGCGGCTTAAATAAAAGCCCTGCACCAGGTCGCAGCCCATTTCCGATATGTAATCGTACTGCGCCTCGGTTTCAATACCTTCGGCGACAAGGGTAACGCCCAGCTTTTTCGCCATCATTATAACACATTCTATTATGGCGCTTCCGCGCGGATTGGCGTAATCGTCAATGAAGCTTTTGTCAAGCTTCAAGTAGTCAAACGGAAGAGATTTGAGAAGCATAAGCGAGGAGTAGCCTGTTCCGAAATCGTCCATCATTATTTTAAAGTTGGCTTTGTGCAGACGCCGCAGCAGCTTTATAAACATACGGGTGTTGTCAAAAAGGGAACTCTCGGTAATTTCAAGGTGAATGTGCGAAATATCCGCGCCTGTTTTCTCTATTATCTCAATGTATTTGTCCACAAAGTCGGCGGCGTAAAGCGACTGCTGCGAAACATTTACTGAAAAATCAATGTCGGGCAGCCCCTCGTCAGCTGCGGCTTTCTGCGCTTTGCACACCTTTTCAAAAACAAGACGGTCAATGTCTTTTATAAGGTTTCTCTCTTCCGCCAGCGGAATAAACTGTGAGGGCGGAATATTTGTGCCGTCGCTTTTCTGCCAGCGGATAAGCGCTTCCGCTCCGCGCAGCTTCGGCGTGCCCGCGCTGTACTGCGGCTGATAGAAAACCGTAAGACTTCCGTCTTTTATGGCTTTTGTAAGCTCGTCGGCAAGAATTTTTTTGCTGGTTATGCTCTGTTGCAGTTTTTCGTTGTAAACGGCGTACAGCCTGTCGCCGTCGCCTTTTACAAGGGATTTTGCCATCATGGCGCAGTTGTGAATTTTCTGAATATTCTTTTCGTGAGGCTCAATGCAGTAAATTCCGGCGCTGGGGGTAAGTATGTAGTCCGTCATACCGTATTTCTGAACAGAGCGGCAGCTTTCGCAGAATTTTTCAACTCTCTCTTTAAGCTGCGCCTCATCGCTGTACTGCAAAAGCGCTACGAATGTGTCGCCGTAAAACCTTGCGGAGTATTCGCCGTCGCCGGTTTCGCTTTTCAGAAGCTCGTCAAGATGTTTAATAATCCGGTTGCCGTGCTTGTAGCCGAAATGGCTGTTAATAAGGCTGAAACTGTCAATATCCATCGCCACATAGGCGTATTTGCGCTTGCCCCTTGACAGCGCTTTTGCTATGTCAATGCAGAATTTGGTGTAGGAGCAGCCGCCCGTAATGCTGTCGGTATAAAGGAATTTGTGCAGGTCCTCTTTTTTGTGCTTCTCCGAAAGCACTATGTATATGCCGAAAAGAATGAAAACGCATACTAAAAAGAAGCACATCAGTATTACATATACCAACACCGTGTTCCTTGTGGAGTTTATCACATCCGAGGGGACAACCGACAGAATGTACCAGTCGTTAAAGCCCAGAGGCGAGTAGTAAAGATAGTATTTTGCTCCTATTCCGAGATATACCACACCCGAAGCGCCGTCTTTAATATCCGCTTTTATCTCTTCAACCGTCTTGCTCTGATAAGTGTCGCCCAGCAAAGAGGAGGTAAACACATTTTCAATATTTTGCAGCTTGTCGCTGCTGCTTGTGGTGACAACGCTGTTGCCCTCTCCGTCAATTATAAAGAAAATCTCCGTGTTGGAAAAAGCTGTGGAATTAAAGTTTTTAAGAACATCTTCCTCTGAAAAGACTATGAACACGACAGCCTTTGCCTCGCCTTCGTCAATAAGCGGCTCCATAATTATAAAGCTGTCCTCACGGTCAATGCTGCTTTCCGCGTCAAGCCGCGAAATAATCAGTTCTTTTTCCTCTAAGCAGCGTTTTGTAAGGGTGGTGTTGCGTAGCCTTTCCGTCTTTCCGTCGGAGGTGTAGGCGTATCCGTCGGGCATAATAATGCCGTAACGAGTGTAGGCTATATGCACATTAAAGCTTTCAACCCCTTCAATAGCTTCCATCGGATTGTCAAGCAAATCAGGGTCAATGTCAAGAACAAGATTTTCAAGGAATACCGTATGCTCTTTCAGCTTAAAACCAACCGACTCTCCGTTCTTTTTGGAAAGCTGAAGCAGAAATCCCTGAGTCTGACCGTCAAGCTCCATGGTAAGAAAAACAGGAAAACCTATAATTGTTACTGCCGCCAGAACGCAAAGGAAAACAAGCGTCAAATATCTTACAACGGTTTTTTCCGCTTTCAAAAAGCAATCACCTCCGCGGATTTAAAGTCAGAATCAGTAAAGCTCGCCGCTTTTCAGGTTAAAGCAAAGCCGGTTTTTAATCCCGTCCTCGCAGTAGTTTATTTCAAGTATATCGTTAGTCACAAATTCGGCGGAAACCTCCTGCGGCTTTTCGCCTGAGAAAATCCGGCTCAGAAACTCCGTCTGTTCCGGCGAGTATTCGTCAACATTGTCCGAGGTGAACAGAAGACTGCCGAAAACGCTGTTGACCGTCGCGATTATTTTCCTCTGCGCGGGAGTACATTCCATATTGCTGTCGCGCAGGAGAAATACGTCGGGGTCGTTTAAAAACGCCCTGCCGTCAAGCTGCCTGCGGAATACCGTGTTGCCCAGAGCGTGCGGAGTCGAAACATCTTCCCGGTGAAATTTGTTCGCCTTAGTCCAGCGCAGGTCCATATCCGCTCCTATGCGGCAGTAATCCGCCTTGCCGAAAGCCGGGGCGAGCGGTACTCCGCAGCCCAGAATCAGCTTGTCGCCGGCGCATTCCCTTAAAAAGTCCATAGCCTCGCACATGAGCTGACCTCTTGATTTTCCGTGGTTTGGAACAATGCAGGCGGCATACAGAAAATCGAGCTTTACCATATCGTAGCCCCATTCGTTTAAAACCACATTAAAGAAGTTGCGTATATAGTCGCGAGCTTCGGGATTTTCAATGTCCAGAGCGAAAAAACCGCCCCAGTTAAAGCCGCACCTTACGGGTATTGAGCGCTTGTCGCGTATGAGCCAGTCGGGGTGATTTTTAGCGACCGCGCTTTTGAACTGACACGCCAGCGGAGCCAGCCATAAACCGGCTTTCATTCCCTTTTCGTGAATTTTGTCGGCGGTGAATTTCATTCCGCGCGGAAATTTTTTCGGGTCAATCGAAAGCCAGTCGCCCACAGCGGTCTGATAACCGTCGTCAATCTGGAAAAAGTCCGCGCGCGGCTGCAATTTTGAGAGCGCTTCAAGGTCCTTTAAAACAATGTCCTCATTTATAGCGCTGTAATAGTTGTACCAGGTAGTGTAGCCGCAGGCGCGCTTCGCCGACGGTTTTTTTATGCCCATAGCGGCAAAATAACGGTCAAATACCTCGTCCTCTCCGCCTGAAAAATGCGCGATGTCAATAAGGGTGTAGCCGCCGTCGATTTCAACGCCCTGCAAATCCCTTTCAAAAACAAACTCACCGCGCGGACAGTCGGCGGTAATGATTGTAAATCCCTCGCGCTCGCTTAAAGAGCCGAAAAGGTCATAGCGGTTTTCCTTTCTTGAATAGGCGTAGGAATACCCGTGAAACACACCTGCGCGGCGGTCGTATTTTTTAAATTTGTAATCGCCGGAAGCCCCCAGCGCCGTGGCTTTAAGCACTATTTCCTGCTTTAAGTCAAGACGGGGCGGCTTCTCGTCTGTAAAATATTCGCGGCAGTCCGTCCACGACTGATAGCCGTTTACAAAAACCCTTGAATCCCGCCCGAAGTCAAAGGGCACCGTCATTTTAAAACGCAGCTTTGAAAGCTTGCAGGCCTTAGGCGTCAGCTTTAAGGCTATGTGGTCTGTATTAGCGGTGGCGTCAATCTTGAAATGATCGGTTTCAAAAAGATTTGTGCTGTAATAAGTGCCGTCGGTAAAATACTCTATGTTAATCTTGAATTTTTCCATAAGTACGCTCCTTGCATATATATATACAAATTTATTATATCAACTGGCGGGCTCAAAATATATAGTCAATATATATAAATAGATACGGTATTTTTATGCACATTCTATAAGTAAATATTTTGCTTTTGCGAGACGGTTTGAATTGACAATTAAAATAAAATTGTTGTATCATATTAAAAACGGCAAAGGAGCGGAAAATATGATTTATAAAGAGCAGTTTGACTATTGGTGCGGCTTTTCCGAGTCCGTAAAAGCGGAGCTTGAAGCAATAACCGACGAAAAGGAAATTGAGGACAGATTTTATAAAGACCTTGAATTCGGAACGGGCGGTTTAAGGGGAATAATGGGAGCCGGACCTAACCGTATGAACATATATACTGTCGCCAAAGCCACAAAAGGCTACGCCGATTACCTCAAAGCCGTGCGCGGCGGCGATTTAAGCGTGGCAATAGCCTATGACACCCGCAACAATTCCCTTGAATTTGCGCGCGCGGCCGCCGGAGTGCTCTGCGCGAACGGCATAAAGACATATATTTTTGACAGCGTAATGCCGACTCCCGTGCTTTCTTTTGCCGTAAGATTTCTCGGTGCCGACGGCGGAATCGTCATAACCGCCAGCCACAATCCCAAGGAGTATAACGGCTATAAAATATATGATGAAAAGGGCTGCCAGCTTGTTCCCGCAAAGGCCGGAGAGGTAATAAAATATGTGGGCAGGGTAACAGACCTTAAAAACATAGATTCCGAACCTTTCTTAAAAGCCGTGTCCGGGAAAAAAGCGGAGATAATAGGCGAAGAGGTGCTGAACGCCTTTTTGAAGGAAGTAAAAAAGCAGTCGCTGTACCGTGAAAAATCCGACCTTAAAATTGTCTATACACCGCTTCACGGCACGGGTAGTATTCCCGTAAGGAGAATACTTGAAGGCATGAATGTGTCGCCCGTGGAGGAACAGCTTGCGCCCGACGGCAATTTCAGTACGGTGCGCTCACCCAATCCGGAGGAAAAGGACGCCCTGACTCTGGGAATATTAAAAGCCGAAAAGGAAAAGGCGGATATAGTTCTGGGAACGGACCCCGACTGCGACAGAGTCGGCGCGGCAGTGCTTCACGGCGGCGTATATACTCTTGTAACAGGTAATCAGTTGGGCGCTCTGCTCGCGGATTTCGTTCTCAGCTGTAAAGCCGGTTGCCTTAACAGCCGTTCAACGCTTGTAAAGACAATAGTTACCGGCGAATTGGGCGCAAAGATAGCGCAGAGCCGCGGACTTAATGTGGAAAACACCCTGACCGGCTTTAAATATATAGGCGATAAAATCGGAGAATATGAGGAAAGCAAAGAAAAGGAATTTGTAATGGGATATGAGGAGTCCTACGGCTATCTTGTCGGCACTCACGCGCGTGACAAGGACGCGGTAGTGGCTTCAATGCTTATCTGCGAAATGGCGGCGTATTACAAGAACCGCGGCGAAACGCTCATTGACGCTCTCGAAAGGCTGTACGCTGAGTACGGGTATTATCTTGACTGCCTTGATACCTTCGTGTTAAAGGGCAAGGACGGAGCCGAAAAGATTAAAGCCTGTATGGCAAAAATGCGCGCGGCGGGCGGAAGCCTTTTTGAGGGGAATGTAAAGGTGCTTGACTATTCAAAGGGCATTGACGGCCTGCCGGCGGAAAATGTGCTAAAATACATATTCGACGACGGCAGCTTTGTAGCGGTACGGCCGTCAGGCACCGAGCCGAAGCTGAAAGCCTATTATTCCGTGCGCGGTGAAAACAAGGAGCAGGCGAGTGAAAAGCTCAGCGGATTCAGGGCGGTGCTTGCAAAGGAAACGGAGGCGTAAAAATGGAAAATTATATAAATACCGTTATTAAACCCAAGCTGCAAGGCGACGGCGGAGAGATAGATTATGTGTCTTATGAAAATTCGGTACTGACCGTGCTTTTGCAGGGCGAGTGTTCAAAATGCCTGATAGTTGAGCGCTGTCTTGACTGGATAGCTTATGAGATAAAGCGGGATTTAGGCGTGGAAATAAGCGTTAAGGCTATACGGAAAAAGCCCTATTTCTGGGACAAATAAGCGCGCAGGAGGGAATAAAATGGCACACATAAAGGTAGTAAGAAGAAGTATGCGCCCCGAGGAGTGGACAGATTTACGCTTCGGCTGGCTTAAAAGATACATATACGGCGAAAAATTTGAAATAGAAAATATAAGGGTAAGGAACGCCCGCCAGACTGCCGAAATGGAATACGAGTACTATCCCGAGGGCTGGCAGCCGTTAAAGAGGGGGGATATGTACTTTACTCCCGACGGCACGGCATTTTTTGAGGCCGATGTGGTAATACCCGAAAAGCTCAAAGGAAAAGAACTTTGGTTTTCGCTTAAAACCGCGGCGGAAATAATCGTCAAGGTAAACGGCGTGTATGTAGGCGGTGTTGATCCCAACCGCGACAGAATACTGCTGACTCCCTATATCGGCGACGAGAGCGTGCTGCATTTTGAAATGGAGGGCTATAACCGCTCAAAACCCGATGACGAGCGCAACCCCGAGTCCCTTTCCGTAAGAGGCTGCCGTCAGATTTTTGAGGGAGCGTACCTTGCCGTGATAAATCATACGGTGCTCGACTTGGTTTATGATATTGAGCTTTTGCTGGATATCGCCAAAAGCGACCTCTTTAACGAGGACTACCGCGCCTTTTTAAACAGGGAGCTTGACAGGGCACTTAATTTAATCGACTTTGACAATGTAACAAACGAGGATGCAGCGGCGACAAAAAAATATGTGGACGATGTGATTTACGCCAATACCGATTACAAAGGCAGCGGCGATGTGGCGCTTGTGGCTCATTCTCATCTTGACTTGGCGTATTACTGGCGGCGGATTCATACGGTGCAGAAAAACCTGCGCACGGTGCTTATTCAGTTAAGGCTTATGGACCGCTACCCCGAGTTTAAATATACCCATACCCAGGCATATACCTACGAAACCCTTGAAAAGTACTACCCGGAGGTTTTTGCCGAGCTTAAACTCAGGATTGCCGAGGGCAGATTTGAGCCGGTAGGCGCTATGTATGTGGAGCCGGACTGCAATATTCCCTCGGCGGAAAGCCTTATAAGGCAGTGCCTGTACGGTCAGCACTATTTCAGGCGCAAATTCGGCATAACCGTCAATAACTGCTGGCTGCCCGATGTTTTCGGCAACAGCTGGATTTTGCCGCAGATATTAAAAAAGAGCGGCGTTGATTACTTTGTATCCAACAAAATGAGCACATGGAACGATACCAACCGTTTTCCGCACAATAACTTTATATGGCGCGGAATAGACGGCTCCGAGGTGCTCGCCTGCGTTCCCCCCACTCATTTCATAACATGGAATATGCCCAGCCAGATTCAGGAAAACTGGGAGGCGTATCAGGATAAAAACACCGGCGGCCAGACTCTGTCAATGTTCGGCTACGGAGACGGCGGCAGCGGCTGTACCGAGGAAATGCTCGAAATGATGAGACGCTTTGAAAAGCTCTCAATAATGCCGAAAACCGAGCATACGAGCGGAGCCGGGTTCCTTGAAAAGAACTTAAAGGACAACGCCTCGCTGCAAAAATGGGACGGCGAGCTGTACCTTGAAATGCACCGCGGCACCTTTACCACAAAGTGCGAGATGAAAAAGTATAACCGGCGCCTTGAATTTAAGCTGCGCGAAGCGGAGATTATCTCTACGCTCAGGCACTTAAAGGGCGCGGAATATCCCTATGAGGAGATAAGGGACTGCTATAAAAAACTGCTTCTCAATCAGTTTCACGATATTCTGCCGGGAAGCCATATAACTCCCGTTTACCGTGACGCCATGGCGGATTATGAGGAAGTAGACCGCCGGCTTGACAAAATTATCGGTACGGGCGAAAAATATTTCAATTCGCTCAATTTCACCCGTTCTCACCTGACATTTATTGAGGACGAAAACGGAAAAAGCCTGCGCTTCGGCAAAAGGGGCAACTGGGTAATACCCAACATTCCCGCTCTGTCAAGCGCCGAGATTTCGTGGCGTACCTTTGCCGGCGACTGGTGCGAGATTGCCGATGTGGTTACAACGCCTTTCTATAAGATAAAATTTAACTATGACGGCAGCATAGAGAGCCTTTATGACCGCGAGCTTGACCGCGAGTGGACAAAAGGAGAATTCAATAAGCTCAAACTTTATAAGGATAACCCCGGCGTTTATGACGCGTGGGACATTTTGCCCAATTATAAGGACAGAGAGGTTGAGGTAAAAATAATCTCTCCGCTTAAAACCGTGGAAAAAAATTCCGAGGTAGCCTCTTTTGAGGTGGTACTCGGAACGGAAAAAAGCACATGGAAAAGAATTATTCATGTTTTCCGCCAGTCAAGGGGTATTGAAGTGGAAAACATTGTGGACTGGAACGAAAAGCATGTGCTCGCGAAAGCGGAGTTTGACTGCAATGTGCTTACAAGAAAGGCCGTTTGCGACACAAGCGCCGGATTTATCGAGCGCGAAACTCACCGCAATACCTCGTGGCAGCAGGCTCGCTTTGAGGTCTGCCATCATAAATGGTGCGATATGGCTGAAACCGACGGCGGCATAGCTCTCATAAACGACTGCAAATACGGCGTGAGCCTTGAAGAAAACAAAATGAGTTTAAGCCTTCTGCGCGCCACCATACGCCCTGATGTCACAAGCGATTTGGGGCATCATGAGTTCGCGTATATGATAATGCCGCACAAGGGCGACTTTGTTTCCGCAGAAATAAACAATATAGCCTTTGAGTACAATGTTCCCCTTTGCAAAGCGGATTTAACCTGCGAAAATTCCTTCGGCGAGCTTTATATGCAGACAATGAAAATGTCCGAGGACGGCAGTATGATTGTTATCCGTTTAAGCGAGCAGGACGGAAAACGCGGCAGTATAAAACTCGGCGGCAAGGTAAAAATCCTGAATATGCTGGAAGATGTGACAGGCGAGAGCGAAACCTTGGAGTATTCGCCCTTTGAGATACTCACAATCGGAATACCGGCAGACTGATTTGCTGTATCAAAATCAGACGGGCGCCCTCAGGGGCGCCCGTTTTTATGGCGCCGCCGAAATCCGGGAGCGAAAGAAAATATTTGCGTTTTTTTTAAAATATGCTATACTGAAAATGCAGGAGAATAATATAAGCTTCTTGCGGTTAAGGCTATAAAAAGGATTGTTTGTAAAGGAGTGGTATTTATGAAATCTAAAAAGAAAATAGCTATATTTTCGGCAGTTGCCGCGGTAATTGTTGTTGCGGCAGTAATCGCCGCGCTTGTTTTTCTGCGCCCTCAATGGTTCAGAAACGACGGCGAGCTTTATACTTATACTTACAGCGACGGCACCGTTGTGGAGTATTATATGGACGAGGACGGTCATCCGTACAACTATAAGGACGGTGAAAAAATTTTCATCAGCCTGCCTCTGGACCAGTTTGTGGTAACCGGTGAAGCGGGGGAAGAGTATAAGGACGAAATTCACTCGATAGAGGACGAAATTTCCGCCTAAGAAAAATAAAAATTAAGTAGTAAAGGAATATTTAAACAAAATTACCCGTAATATTAACCGAACAGTATTTTGCTGTTCGGTTTTTTCGTAAATTTCGGGCGCTTTGTAACATTTTAATAAAATTTTTTGTTTTTATCAAAATTTTTTGAAAAAAACGCTTGACAAATGTTTAACAATATGATATATTGAAGTTGCAAAAAAGAAATAGGTTGACCGTATGCGTGATAATTCATTCGGCAAACTGTTCAGAAAAGCCAAATTGATTTTAAGCGCGTAAACGGCATAAGGTGTGTCGGTTTGTGCGCTTTCTGTTTTTCTTGAAAGGACTGATTCCAATGTACAGTCACGGTGAAAAAAATTATTGAGGACCTTTGAGCTGAAAAGTTTAGCCTTCGGCGTTCAAGGCGGTAATCAAACCCGGTTCCTGTTAAGGCGGGTTCAGTAAAGCAAATAAAACCGTTAAGCCGAAAAAGGCAAAATTTTGAAGCTCCGGGCGGACAAAGCATTGTACGAACAAAAACCGTTTTAAGGCAAACTCTTTATTAAGGAAAATCCAAAAAGCAGAGTTTCGTCAAAACCGCCGTCAGTGCCGCAAAGGCGAAAATTCCGAAAAGAAGCGAAAGGGCGAAAGTCCATAGCTGAGTTTCGTTAAAGCCCAATGACAGTGGCGGAAGGTGAAAACCGAAAAGAAGCGAAAAGGCAAAAACAAAAGGATAATCCTTAAAATAAAAATTTTAATGTAAAACCTTAAAAGGCAAATACCCAAAAAAGCAAAAACCTGATGCTTTGAACTCCCGCAGCGCTGTAAAAGCCGCCGCGAAAACCCACCGCAAAACCCGCGGTAAAGCCCTTTGCCGGCAGGAAATCCCTTCGGCAGACAAAGTTTGAATGTGAAGTCCAAAGGCGCAGCATTTTAACTTTGAAAAGGCTTGAAATTAAGTGATATTGAATCGGCGCAGGTAAATAACAGATCGTTTCGCAGGCTCAGGCAAAAGCCAAAGCCTTTCGGAAACAAATGACCTGCAAAGTACCGTTACCGATAGTAAGTATTAGGTTAAAAACCGCGAAAACGAATGTAAAACGGAGCTTATGTATCGGCGGTAATTAAATAAAGTTTAATTACCGGTAAAATATTCGGCGGACGGGAAAAATAAAATCGGTTAAAAATCGGTTTTCGGCGTGCATATATAAAGCAAAAACACTATTCGCAAACAGCGCGACAAATTTAATATATAAGAGCCGTGTGAAAATTTTTCACACGGCTTGTTTTTTTCCTCTGACTGAGTTTTTAGCTTTTTGCCCTCGTTTTGCGGCTTTGCTTTGCTCTGCCGTACTTCAAGGTTTATTCATTGTTTCCGACGGCGTACTTGCCTTTTGACGCCTGACTGAAATTCAAAGCAAAGCGTCACGCTTTCCCGGCGCGAAAATAAGCATAACTAAAATCAAGCGCAAAAAAACCGCCTTTAAATTAAGGCGGCTTTTATATGTAAGATTAAAGTCTTTGGGCGGCTTCCCTGTCAAGGAATATATGCACATCGGGGTGAAGCTGCAAAACCGAGGCTGGGCAGGAAGGCGTAATATCGCCGTGTACCATTCCGTAAATCGCGTCCTGCTTTGATTTGCCCGTAGCAATCATTATTATCTGCTTTGACTTCATAATCGAAACCGTACCCATTGTCAGTGCGTAGCGCGGCATGGGGTTTTCGTCAAAATAAACGGAGTTCGCGTCAATGGTGCTCTGGGTAAGCCTTACCTTAAAGGAGCCTTTTGTAAATTTGTTGGCAGGCTCGTTAAATCCTATGTGACCGTTTCTGCCCACGCCGAGAAGCTGAATGTCAATTCTCTTGCTGTCAATAAGCGCGTCATACCGGCGGCATTCCTCTTCGGCGTCAACAGCGTTGCCGTTTAAAAAGTTTACATTTTCCTCTTTGACATCAATGCGGTCAAAAAGATTCTGGTGCATAAAGCTGTAATAGCTGTTTTTGTCGGATTTCGGCAGGTCGCAGTACTCGTCAAGATTAAAGGTGGTAATGTCCTTAAAGCTCACCTTTTTGTCCTCATACGCTTTCGACAGAAAATTGTATGTGGGAACAGGCGAAGCGCCCGTTGCGAAGCCCAGCGTAATATCCGGCTTTTCGTTTACGGCGTTGATAATCATTGTGCCCACAGCCTTGGCTATCTGCTCTGCGTTGTCATAAATATGAATGTTCATCTTTACACCTCTGTATGTATTTTAATTATTTGTTTTTTTTCTTTCCCGCGTTTCTCATGGAGAACGCTCTGCCCTTGTCGTTGAGCATAAAATATTCTTTGCCGAAAATGTAGCCGATTTTATCTTTCACATTCATTTTATAAGTGAATTTGCGGTCTTTGATTTTATCGTACATCTCGCAGGCCGCGCGGCAGTCGTCGCTGTCGCCGTCGGCGGTGGCGGCAAGAATAATTATGTCGCGGTCAACAGGCAGCGTTACCGAGGTCATATTTTTTGTGCTGACCGTAATTTTCCAGAAGAAAAGCTGTTCGCACGGCGCGTCGCCTTTCTGGGTGTGGGAGTGGGTGAACTCAAAGCCTAAATTACCGTCTTTTGTATAAGCGGTTTCGCCGAAATCGTATAAGTCCCAGCCGGCGTAATACTCTCTTATATCGTTGATTTTTACAGCTCTTGCGCCTATTTTAACCGTTTTGTCGCCGTTGAGGGACGCCGCCAGCAAATGCAGCCTGTCAGTTCCGGGCGGAAGAATAACCGTCTGCCCTCCGCACAGAACAGCCTTGCCGTTTTTGGGCATTGTAAAGCGCACGCCGCCGGTGTAAACGCTCTCCGGCATAAGCTCGGCAGGAATTGTTTTTTCTATCACAAGCAAAGCGCCCTCGGGACGGATATTGGGCGAAACAGCCGTTATGTTTTCGGGCAGGCATACGCTGAGCTGATTTTCGCTTTGCGCTTTATCCCGGGCGAGCGTCAGAGCGAAGGACTTTATTTCGTATTCGTCCAGGTCAAAAACAAGTTCGCCGTCTGTAACATCTGCCGCTCCCTTTTCCTCTTCCGAAGCGTAAATCTCCCTCGCCGACAGAATAGGACAGAATAACGAGAGCTTTACTCCCTTTTGCTTCTTTTTCTCGCTTTCGCCTATTCTTACAACAATCTCGCCGCTGTCCTCAGCCTTTTTTACGGCTCTTAAAACCGCGCCGCCCGAAAGACTGCCGAAGGAAAATTCGCTCCCCATATCGCCTGAGTGAGAGGAGCATATAAACGAGGTAAGGGGCATAATAAAGTCCCTCGCGGCGCACTGCGTTTCGTGCGCGACCTCGCCGCTGTGCGAGAATAGGGCATAGGAGTATCTGTTAAGTCCTGTTTCAAGCATGGACTGCATACTGTCAATGCGGTAGTTTTTAAGCGGAGTGTGCATAAGGGTAAGGCGAAGCGTTGAGTCGTCAAATTTGTCCCACCCGTATTTGCATTCGCTTATCACGCTTACTCCGAATCCTTTTTGAGAGTCGGAAATATCAGCCCATTTCTGAGCGGGAACCTCGTAGAGCTTTTCGTCCATATTGCCGCGCTTTATTGCGCCCAGTCCCAAATCGTAGGTGGCGTTGTGATTTTCGGCGGTAAAGCTGAAAATTTCCTTGCAGGCGGAGCAAAGGCTGCGCCATTCGGTTTCGTTATAAACCTCAACAACTTCTCCGCCCAGACTCAGCGCCACATAACTTGTAAAGGTGCTGTCGCCGTAAGTCTTGACGATTTTAAGCGCCACCCGGCAGGCTCCGTTTTCGGCAATATCAACGGACTTTACTTTTGTCTTGTGCTGCGGCTCGCGGTTGAGCTCTTTGAAATTAAGCTCCCACGCGGGCCAGGCGGTGCTGCCCTTGTAATCAAAAATTCCCGTAATTATGGGCTTTTTCAGAATTTCTTTATTCAGACGCTTGTCAAAAATTGAAGAAATATCGCCGTTGCTGTTAAAGCCGACTTTGTATTTTTCGTTTTCAAGCGCCGTAACCGAAGCTTTGAGCTTTTGCGTAAGCTTAGGCTTTACGCTTTTTATATCCAGTATTTTGCAGCCCATAGGCGGCACGGTAACATAAACCAGCAGCGCCGTGTATTCGGCAGTTACTTTGATAATCTGCGTAGGACATTCCCTGCCCTCTGAATCAAAGGCGGTCATATTGCTTTTGCGCAGTCTTGCGGGAATCCTTATTTCAACAGGCGAGCTGCGCTCATATTCCATGGGATTGCATACGGCAACGGCTATGCCCTTCGCGAACGATGTGTCAAGCCGCGAAACTATGCTCTTTACCGCCGCCTCATATTCGCCGGCAAACTGATTCATCGACATGGCGTAATCGTTCCATGAACGGCGGTAAGCCCTCTGTACCGAAGTGCCGGGCAAATCGTCGTGGAACTGATGAGCTATAACCCGCTTCCACGCGCGGTTAAGGGTGTCGGTCGGGTATTCCCTGTCGTTTAAAATAAACGCCGCCGAGCAGGCGCGCTCAGCCATGTCGGCAAGCTCCTCGTTTCGCCTGTTCCAGCGTTTTCCCACAGCGCGCGAGGTGTAGCCGCCTACCGCGTGATTGCTCATAACAAGCTCGTTGTTCCACACGGGCAGCTTTTGCTTAATATCGTCGCTCAGCGAGTCAATATCCTTATATATCCGGTCGGCAGGAGCGCTAATCACCTGAATATCGCTTTCGGAGTTTTTCCTGACTTCGTTGCAGACGGCTTTTACCGAAGCCTCTTTCGGCGAGCCGCCCCGGTCGCCCGTGCCGTGGAATACAGCCGTCAGCGGCAGCGAGAAGCCTTCGTTTTCTGCGAGCTTTTCCTCAATAAATTTGTTGGAGCGCACCTTGTCAAGCGAAGCGTCATACGGCCCTAACTTTATTGAGGCGTAAACATAATTGCCGTCAACGCCGTACCACTTTCCGGTGTCAAAGGGAACGCCGTAAGCGGACCCCCACGACAGCTTTTGAGTTGTGAAGCCTTTAAGGTTCGCGTGGCGCATAACCGACGGCAGAGCGTAGCCGAAGCCGAAGCAGTCGGGCAGAAAAATATCGCACGAACGCACGCCGAAATTTTTGTAAAAATACTGATTTCCCAGCAGTATGTTTCTGAAAAGAGCCTCAGGCGAGGGAATGTTCACATCGCCGTTTTCAAAGGCGCTTCCGCAGACATTCCAGCGCCCCAGCGCTATGTACTCTTTCATTTTCTCCCACAAATCGGGATAGTACTCCCTCATAAGCTCGTAACGGTACGCGCCCTCAAAGTTAAATTTGTATTCGGGATATTTTTGAAAAAGCGCGAAATTGTCTTTCAGCGTTCTGGGCAGGTATTCCCTGACCGTAGTTTCAAAATCCCAGCTCCAAACAGTGTCAAGATGAGCGGTTGCGATGGTGTAAACAGTTTTCTTTTTCATAAAAAGCTCCCCACGCCGGTTTGTCTTATTTTAATACAATTATATTATATTATTTACGCTAAAAAAAGCAACCGCAAATTAAAAAATATTTGCATATACGCTCGACAAAGTTTAATTTTGCTGTTAATATGTTTTTAAGGAGAAAAAAGGAGATGAGGGCTTAATGAAAAAGGCGGCGGCAATATTTTTAGCGGTGGTTACCGCGTTTTCACTTATAGGCGCGTCAGGAGCGCAGAACGGCGAAAACACTCTTGATATTTCGGCGGACAATATAGCGTATGATATAAGCGAAAATCTTTACGGACTTTTTATTGAGGATATAAACTACGCCTGCGACGGCGGACTTGTGTCAAATCTTATCAACAACAATTCCTTTGAATACCCCTCTGATAATCTTACGGCATGGCATATAACCGCCGGGGAGTATAAGGCCGCCTCAGGGGAGGGTATGAATGAGAATAATTCAACATACCTTTCGGTTAAGGTCAGCGGCAGCGCTGAAATTACCAATAACGGCTTTCACGAAATTTACGATTATAAAACTTGGGATGTAAACGAGAAAAAGGTTTCTACTCCTGACATAGGCTATAAAAAAGGCGGCGAGTACCTTTTTTCCGCCTATTTTAAAAATATTGATTTTAAGGGTACGCTGACCGCCTGCCTTGACGCTAAGGGAAACAGCGGTACATACAGCTTTAATATCGACGGCTTTGAGGACTGGAAAAAGGTTGAGCTGACTCTTACTTCCGAGGTGACTGCCGACGGCGCGTTTACGATTACCGCCGACGGAAACGGAACATTTTTAATGGACTTTGTTTCGCTTATTCCGGCTGACAGCCACGGCTTAAACGACAGCGGGTGGAAATATGTCAGCCTGCGCGCAGACCTTTATGAAACGCTTGAACAGCTTTCGCCGAAATTTATCCGTTTTCCCGGCGGCTGCCTTGCCGAGGGCGACTCTTTGGAAAATCTTTATAACTGGAAAGATACCATTGGCCCCTTAGAGCAGCGCGTGCAGACTTATAACCTGTGGCGTGACGACGCATACAGCCGTCAGTATATAAATACAAACTCCATGGGATATTACGAGTACTTTATGCTCTGTGACGATCTGGGCGCGGAGCCTATACCCGTACTCAACGCCGGAATAACCTGTCAGGCAAGAAACGGCTACGGCGATATGTCCTCAAAGTACGCCAACGGCGAGATTAACGAAGAGGAGTGGCAGGCGTATCTTGACACAATAGCGTTAAGACCCGGAACCAAGGAGTTTGAAAGCTATGTTCAGGATATACTGGACTTAATCGAGTTCGCCAACGGAGCGGCTGACAGCGAATGGGGCAAAGCAAGAGCCGAAAGCGGACACAGCGAGCCTTTTAATATGAAGTATATCGCTGTCGGCAACGAAAACTGGGGAGAGGTTTACTGGCGCAACTTTGAGCCTATATACAACGCTGTAAAAGAGCGGTATCCCGGCATAACGGTGGTGACTACCGCCGGAACATGGCTTGAAGGGGAGGACTTTGACTATGCGTGGGAAACTGCCAACAGCAAATATCCCGATACGGTTGTAGATGAGCATTACTATACGATAGGCGGATATCTTTTTGACAATACCCACCGTTATGACAGCTACGAGCGCAGCGGAGCAAAGGCGTTTATAGGCGAGTACGCTCCCAAGAGCGACGGCTACGGAACTCTTATGACAAAGAGCAATATCTGGGCGGCGGTTGAGAGCGCGGCTTATATGACCGGAATTGAAAGGAACGCCGATGTGGTCGAGATGGTGGCTTACGCTCCCGCCTTTGCCAAGCTGAACGCGCAGAGCTGGGATGTAAACCTTATCTGGTTTGACTCTCAAGAGGTTGCCTGTTCGCCAGACTACTATGCCCAAATGCTGTTTTCCAACAATATGGGAACAAAATATGTAACTACCGACTTCAATATGGAAGAGGAGGGTATATACCATTCCGTTACGGTGGATACCGACGAGCAGGTGCTGTATGTAAAGCTGGTAAACAGCAACACAAAGGGCGAAAAAATCACCATAAACCTTTCGGGATTTGAAAACGCCGGCAGCGCCTCGGTTCAGTATATGTCCGAGATATTCAAGGCGGCGTGCAACGAGGTGGGCGAGCCGCTTAAAGTAGCTCCCCGTGAAAAGGAGCTTGAAATCCAAAACGGTACGCTCGAATATGACGCCGGCTCCCTTTCGGTAAGCGTTATCCGTATTCCTTACGGCGATAATGACGGCTCCTCGCTTTACGAGCTGCCCGATATGGGAATAATTATGCCCTATGTGCATATAGTTATCGAGATTGCCGTGCCCTGTACACTCGCGCTGATTATCGTTGTTTCGGCTGCCGCGGTATTGATTTCAAAGCGTAAGCGCCGTGTGAAAAAGAGCGAAAGCGAAAGCGGCAAAACTGAGTAAAAAATATAAGAGGTAACTAAGCGGAACGGATTTTCACCGTTCCGCTTTTTTTGTGAAAAATTTTTCTTAAAACCTATTGACAAACGGGTAAAAAATGTTATTATATGATTGTAATAACTGTGATAGCACGATTAGCACAGTTAGAGAGGTGGTGCAGCTTGAACATCTTTTTGGATTATCACAGCCGGGTTCCCGTCTATGAGCAGATAAAGGAACAGATAATCCGTGACATCGGGCGCGGCATATTAAAACCCAACGAGCAGCTTCCCTCATTAAGGCAGCTTTCCTCGCAGCTGGGGCTGAATATCAACACGGTAAAGCGCGCGCTTTCCGAGCTGGAAGCTCAGGGAGTAACTTACTCTGTCGCCGGAAAAGGAATTTTCATAAGTCCCGGAGATGTTACGGATAACGCGTATCTGCAACAGGTCATCGACAATGTCAAAGATGCGATAGGCGGCGCCTGCCGGCTGGGTGTCGCGAAAGAGAAAATCGAAGAAATAACGAATCAGATATACGAAGGAGCTGAAACAAATGATTGAATTTAAGAATGTAACCAAAAAATTCGGCGATTTCACCGCGGTAAATAATATTTCCTTTAAGGTTGAGCCGTCGTCAATTTACGGATTGATAGGCTATAACGGAGCCGGAAAAACAACCCTTTTAAAAACGGCGGCAGGCATTTACAGAGCCGAGGAAGGCTCAGTTGAAATGGACGGGCAGAACACCTTTGACAATCCGCATATAAGAAAGGATATGTTCTATATACCCGACGACCTGTATTTCCCCATGAACTCTTCAATTAAAAGCATGGCGAAATTTTACAGCGGATATTATCCGAATTTCAGTATGAAAACGCTTGAAAATCTCGCCGAGGTTTTTTCGCTTGATACAAAAAAGAAGATAAGGGGATTTTCAAAAGGTATGCAGCGTCAGACAGAAATAATCCTCGCGCTTGCCTCGCGCCCGCGCTTTATGCTGCTTGACGAAACCTTTGACGGACTTGACCCCCAGAAAAAGGAAATCACAAAAAAGCTCTTTGTTGAGTATGTGGCTGAAACCGAGTGCTCACTTATAATCTCCTCGCACAATCTCCCCGAGCTTTCGGACTTGTGCGATAATGTGGGGCTTATCAACGGCAAAAATCTCACAATGGACTGCTCGGTATATGACATTTCCAGCAATTACAGCAAAGTCCGCCTGATATTCAGCCGTGATATTACCGAAGCCGATTTCAAGGATATTTCCTATAAGTCGCTCGAAATTGACGGCAAGGTAGCCACGGTAATATTCGATAAGGATAATAAAGAGGAAAAAGCAAAGCTCAACGCGCTTCTTCCCATAGCCATTGATGAATATCAGCTTACTATGGAAGAGGTATTCTTAAACGAAATGGAGGATAAGAAATATGATGTCACAAAAATCTTTGAAAAATAATATAAAAGGCTATGACTTTCGCAGCAGCTTCTTGTCGGGCTGTATTTATCCTGCGGTTGCGCTGTGCGTGCTTTTTCTGTACTTCGCTTTTCCGGTAATCGGATATGTTACGGAAGAATCCTTTAAAACTACACTTGTACACAGCGAGGTTTCAATGTTTGTGGCTCAGACCGCCGAATATTTCTTCCCTCTGACATTTATATATGCCGGTATGGTGTGCTGCGGAATGCTGACAGCCGTGCATCAGTTCGGCATACTGATGAGCAAGAAAAAGGTAAATGTTTATCTGAGTATGGGCATTTCCAGAACAAGGCTGTATTTTAACCGTATTGCGGCGTCAGCGGCGGCAATTTTTATTGCGGTGCTTATACCCCTCGGCGTAACATATATCGTAAATATCGCGTCTTTCGGTATGTCGGCTCATATTACAAAAGTTTTCCTTTACGCCGTGGCTTCCCTTACGGTCAGCGGACTCATAGGACTCGCCGTGGGCGCGGCGTCATCGGCGGTATCCGGCAGCGTACCCGAAGCCGTTGTAACAAGCGTTTCGCTCAGCTTCCTGTCAATGATTTTCTTTAATATAGTTACGGTGTTCAAAACATCGTTTTTGACCGGATACAGCTATTATTCCTCGTCAGCCTCGTTTACGGGCGCAAACAACTGGAAAGCCGTTGTTTCGCCGTGGACCTTCGTCTGCAATTTCAACAGCGAAGTTGACGCGGAAGCTATGGATGTGACCGCCGCGAGCCTGTTCAGGACTTTAACCCGTGAAGGCTCTGCCGAAACCTTTAAAGTTCCGAAAGAACTGGCGGTTGACGCGGGCTTTGTGGTTCCCGTTCTCGTCTGGTTCGTACTGTCGGCGCTTTTGATTGCCGCAGGCTGGCTGCTTTTGAAAAAGCGCAAAGCGGAAAATTCAAATTCTTTCGGCAAATTCACTGTTTCAAGAACAGTTTACTGCCTTGCAATAATGGGAGCGGCAGTTATAATCGCCGGCAATATATTAAGCTCTTCCCAAAGGCAAACTGCGGGCAGAACGGCTCTCGCTTTCGTAATAATGACCGTTGCGGTTCTGGCGGTTTTCCTGTTCGTTCAATTCGTTTCCGCAAGGAAATTCAAAACCGTGTTAAGGTCTCTGCCGCTTTTCGGCGCAATGGTTCTGTTTATGGCGTGCCTGACCGTTTTCTTTTCCACAGACTGCTTCGGAACTTATAACAAGGCGCCCGATAAGGAAGACATAAAAAGCGTTGCCGTTGATGTCTGGGGACATCCCTATCTAAATTACGCTTCGGGAACCGCTTACAATCCCATTATGAGCAGTGAATCAAAGGACTTTGACACAGTTGCTTCTGTAATGAATATCCTCAAAGACGAAAACGGCGACAGCGACACACCCTATACCAATGTCAATTCTGAGACGCCTTATACCAATGTAAATTTAATTATTGAGTTAAAAGACGGCAGCAAAAAAATAAGAGAGTACAAAATATATTCAAAAGAAGTTCTGCGCGAATATATGAAAACCGTGTATAACTCAGACTATTTTGACAAAGTGCTTAAAACAGTGCTTTATAATTCTGATGTTTCTTCCGGGTACTACGGCAGCGGCATATATGTGGACAGCGTAGTTTCAGACAGCCTCTGGCATATTGTGGACCCGTCGCTTCTGTACGCCGCCGGGGAAAGTGCGTATGCCTTTGCAACCGAGGGTATAGAGGATTCAAAACTCACCGACTGCCTGTACGAGGACCTTTCAAAAATGACCTTTGAAGAGCTTTTTGAAAACAACAGCCGCCCCGTAGCGGTGCTGTCAAAAATCTGCGCAGGATATGCAGATGCCGGTGAAATGCTTACAGTAACGGGCTATTATACCGAACAGCCGATTGAAGAAGTCAATCCGACAGCGTATATTGCTTCGTTTGAAATTCCCGTATATCCTCAGATGAAAGCAACCGTAGCCTATATTGAAACAGCCGGCCTTGAAAAAGAGCCTTCCTATGAGGGAAGCGTAAAGGAGATTCTCTATACCGATTCGCCTCTTTCGCTTACAGGAGCTATAAACGCTTTCGCCGAAAAAAATCAGGACAATTATGACGGCGGAATAGATTATATTTATTGGCTGTGGTCAGACCAAAGCATATTCTCCGCAAGCTCCAGCCAGCTTATATCAATGGACGGTGTGGGAATGTTTACGGGTAGCGATATCAGCAAATACGATATGCTCATAAAGGTTTACAACGAAGTTCAGCACCCGCTTAAAAAGCTCAGCGCCGCGGAAGGCAAAAATGTACTCGAAGCGTCTGTACCCATGTACTTCACGGCGGGCGACAACGGCAGATATATTTATGTAATCTATGAGGACGGAACAATGATGAATTATTACCTGCCTGAGGCAAACCTCGCTTCTTTAAAACTCTCATAAAAGAAAAAAGGCATAAAAAAACAGCCGCGTTTTGCGCGGCTGTTTTTTATTGATATTTGCGGCTTAAATAGATTTGAGCTTGCCGATATTCTTAATAAGGTTGGGAATACCTTTAAGTATAATTCCCATGCCCTTGGCGAATTTGTCCTCGTTGAGGATTATAAGCAGTCCCTCAGCCATGGCGGGGCTGAAAAGACCGAAGCTCATGGAAATAAAGTTCTTGATGGGCGTTTGAAGAGCAACGGCGCCTGCCATTGTTTCAGTGCCCAGCATCTTTGAGAGCATTCTGTTGAATCTTCCGCCCCATTTTCCGTCAGCCGCGTCCTCAAGAGTGTTAAGAACGGTCAGCGGCTTTGACTTATCTCTCTGTGACGGCGGTATTTCGTGACCGAGTACGGCTTTGAATTCCTCGTCGCCGATGTGCATAATGTCAGCGCCGTAGTAGGAGGGAGCGCTCTTTCTGTAATCGGGAACAGCGGCTTCAACCGTCGATTCAACATTTACCGCAGCTTCCAGCTTAATGTCGCGGCTTGAAGCGCCTACAAGTATTCTGAACTCTCCGCTTTCAACATGCCAGTCGCCCAGCCCCGTGTTGTAATAGGCGAAAGCGCGTCTTGAAAGCTCTATCTCTACCTCTTTTTCTTCGCCCGCCTTTAAAAATACTTTCTTAAAGCCTTTAAGCTCTTTAACGGGACGGAAAACGGTGCTTTCCATATCGCTTACATAAAGCTGAGCTACTTCCGCGCCGTCAACACCGCCGGTGTTCTTAATCTTGAAGCTGACTTTAAGAGTGTCCGTGTCCTTGATGCTGTCCGCGCTCAGTTTCAAGTCGCTGTATTCAAATGTGGTGTATGAAAGACCGTAGCCGAAGGGGAAGCTGACGGGCTTGTTCGCCGTGTCATAATATCTGTATCCCACATAAATTCCCTCTCTGTACTCAACCGAAACGGGAGTGCCGGGGAAGTAGTTGGCGCTGGGTGTTTCCGCAAGCGAAACGGGATATGTTTCCGAAAGCTTGCCGCTGGGGTTAACATCGCCGAAAAGAACATCGCATACCGCGCTGCCCGAAGCCTGACCGGTAAGGAAGGCGTTGAGAATTGCCGGCACGCCTTCTGCCCACGGCATTTCAATCGCCGCTCCGCCCGACAGAACAACAACAACATTTTTGTTGACTTTCAGCACCTCGTTGACAAGGCGTACATGAAGGGGAGGAATGCCTAAGTGCTTGCGGTCGTTGCCCTCGGTCTCAAACTCGTCGGTGAGACCTATAAAGAGCACTGCGGCGTCAACGCCCTTAGCTTTGTTTACGGCTTCGGCTATAAAGTCGTCGTCGCTTCTCTTGTTCTTTTTGGCGGTCGAGTAACCGGGAGCGTAGTCAAAAGCAACGCCCATCTTTTTCATAGTGTCATAAGCCGAATCAAGCTGAATCGGGTTGATAAGCGAAGAACCGGCGCCCTGATAGCGCGGCTTCATCGCCATTTCGCCTATAACGGCAAGGCGGGCGTCCTTTTTAAGGGGAAGAAGTCCGCCGTCATTTTTCATAAGCACCATGCACTGCGAGGCAATTTTTCTTGCCAGAGCGTGATGCTCCTCGGCGTTGTATGTATATTCTTTTCCGAGAACTTTCTCGGCTCTTTTAACCATATCAATGAGCCTGTCAACCGCTTCGTCAAGCACCGCTTCGTCAAGGCTTCCGTTTTTAACGGCGTCAATTATGAGCTTTGTGCCCTCTCCGCTGGAAGTGGGCATTTCAAGCTCCTGACCGGCTTTAAGTCCGGCAACGCGCTCGTTTTCCGCGCCCCAGTCGGTCACAACAATTCCCTTAAAACCGAAATCGTTTCTGAGAACATCGGTAAGAAGCCATTTGTTTTCCGCGGCGTATGTGCCGTTTACTCTGTTGTAGGAGCACATAACGGTCCAGGGCTGAGCCTTTTTAACCGCTATCTCAAAGGGGGTTAAGTAAATCTCCCTGAGAGTGCGCTCGTCGGCAACGGTGTTGACCGTCATTCTGCGTGTTTCCTGATTGTTGGCGGCATAGTGTTTAAGCGAGGTGCCTACGCCCTTGCTCTGCACGCCGTTGATAAAGGAAGCCGCCATTTCTCCGGCAAGGAGCGGGTCCTCCGAGAAATACTCAAAGTTTCTTCCGCAAAGGGGAGAACGCTTGATGTTCGTGCCGGGGCCTAAGAGTACCGAAACCTTTTCTTTAAGGCACTCTTCGCCGAGAGCTTCGCCCATTTGCTCAATAAGTTCCGGGTCCCATGAGCAGGCGGTAGCCGAAGCTGTGGGGAAACAGATAGCGGGCACGCCTTTTAACAGGTTTGTGTCGCCGTTTCTCTTGTCGTTGGGGTCGCCTTTTTTACGGATTCCGTGAGGGCCGTCGTTAAGGCCTACCGAGGGAACAGAGAGCCGCTCAACGGGCTGACTGTGCCAGTAGTCAAGACCGTCGCACATGCTCGCTTTTTCCTCAAGCGTCATTTGTGAGATAATGTCTGCGTGTTTGAGTGACATTTGTTTTCCTCCTCATAAAGCTTAAATAAATTCCATTTAATATAATAAATCAAATGCCTGAAACTTGCAAGCATTTTATTCGTCCGCGGATTCCTCAAACAAAAGCTGAGAAGCCTGATTCTGGTCGAGCGCTTCAATGTTTTTCAGCTTGCGCTGAATAAACACATTTTTCCGCTCCGCCTCGTCAAGAGTTTTGCCGGCCTCCTCAACTTTTTTGCGGGCTTTTCCGAGCAGGTCGCCGAATTTCTGGTACTGAGCCTTTGCCGCTCCCAGAATTTCACGCACTTCGTTTGCCTTTTCGTTAATGGCTATGGTTTTAAAGCCCATTGAAAGCGAGTTCAAAAGCGCGGTAATCGTGGACGGCCCTGAAATCATTATGTTATAGTCGTTCTGTATTTTTTCCGGCAGTCCGGTTTTTGACGAGGCTATTTCGGCATACAGGCCCTCTGTCGCGAGATACATAATAGCGAAGGGCGTTGTCTCGGGAAGGTGAATGTATTTTGTAATCATCCTGGCTTCGCTCAGGACTTTCTTTTCAAGGTCGGCCCTTGCCGCTTTAAGCGCCTCCGGGTCGGCACGGTCGGCGGCGTCACACAGGCGCACATAGTCCTCCATAGGGAATTTTGAATCCACCGGCAGCAGAATATCCTTGCCGCCTTTTTCCGAAGAGGGTATTTTTATGGCGAACTCAACCCTTTCGGACGAACCGGGAACCGTAGCTATGTTCTTTTCGTACATGTTGGGAATGGTCTGGTCGAGTATTCCTTCAAGCTGAACCTCCGCCCATGTGCCCCTCGCCTTGACATTGGTAAGCACACGGTTAAGAGCGGTTACATTTTCGGTAACGCCTGTGGAAAGGCTCTGCATTTCGCCCAGGGATTTGTTGAGGCTTTCAAGCTGGTCGGCAACAGTTTTAAACGAGCCGTCAAGCCTTTTTGAAAGCGTTTCGTTGAGCTTTTCGTCAACGGTAAGGCGCATTTGTTCAAGCTTCTTTTCGTTGGATTCCTGCATACGGGTAATCGAGGATTCCAGCACCTTGTTCTGCCGCTCGCTCTGCTCGGCGTTTTTGTCGCGCATGTTTATCAGCAGAGCCGAAACCTTTTCGCGGTGCTCGGCGTTGCCCTTGTTCATATTGTCAAAGCGCACCGCCATTTCGTTAAGGCTTGTCTTGACCTCCTCGCGCATTTCGCGGTTGCCCTCGCGTATATCTCCCCTTACTCGCTGAAATTCATCGCCTGTGGTCTTTGATATGTAGTCGAGCCGCTGTTCCAGAGCGTTTAAGCGGCCGTCGTCTTTGCTGCTGCCGGCTTTTGAAGCGGCGAATACCGCGGCTGCGCAGGCGCCTGCCGAAAATACCGCCGAAACCGCGCCGATTATTACGGGTAAATCCATAACTGTCTCCTTTTAATACAAATATATATTTTATTATACCAAAAATATATAGCAAAAGCGAGAATTTTATAAAATTTTTTATCAAAATGTGGAACTGAGAGTATTTTTTTGATATACTGTAAGTCGGGTGAGCGAAATGTTAAAAAAAATTACGGCTCTTATACTTATCTCGGCGCTTTTGGTAACCGGACTTACCGCGTGCGGCGGCAGCTCCGGCAGTACTTCTTTTGCCTGCGCCGTCAGCGAAATGCCCCGGCATTTTGACCCGCAGATAGCGCAGCTCACATCGGAAAAAACGGTGGCAGTCAATATTTTTGACGGTCTTTTTAAACTCGGCGAAAACGGCGAGGCGGTAAAGTGCGCCGTAACCGACTATTCCGTTTCCTCAGACGGGCTTGTTTATACCTTTAAACTTCGCGAGGATATGAATTATTACATTTCCTCTGCCGCGGCGGATTTTATTGAGGAGCGCGGCGGCTCGGTGGATACCTCGGTAACGGCTGAGGATTTTGTTTTCGGAATAACAAGGGCAGTACTGCCAGAAACTCAGGCGGCGGATTACGAGCTTTTAAGCGTTATCAAAAACGCCGAAAAGGTGCACGGCGGCTCGGTAAGTTCAGATACTCTCGGCGTGCGCGCAGTGGACAGCTTTACGCTTGAAATAACGCTTGAAAGGAAATACGACAATTTCCTGTACGCGCTTACACAGCCTGTTTCCTATCCCTGCTGCGAGAGCTTTTTTGAGCTTACCGCCGGAAGATACGGACTTGAAGAACAATACATAATCAGCAACGGCGCCTTTTATCTCTCTTCCGTCAGCGACGGTCAGTCGGCGGCGTTTTCAAAAAATCCCGAATATAAGGGCGATTTTCCGGCAAGTCCCTCGTCTGTAAGGCTTTACCTTAATACCGATTCCGTTGACGCGGCAAAAAAAGTTGACAGCGGAACTTATGACTGCGGATTTTTCTCGGACAGCGAGGCGTGTTCTCAGCTCGGCAGAAAGGTAACTGAAACCGAGCTTAAAAATATAGCCTGTTCGCTGTTGTTTAACCTTAACAGCAAAACCATGCAGAACAATACGCTAAGAAGAGGACTCGCGGCGGCTGTTCAGCTTTCGGGCGTAACCGAAACGCCGCTTAAAACAGCGGTTCCCTCTTATTTCAGCCTTTCCGGCGGCAGCGCCGAGGGAATTTCCTATAATATTGAATCGGCGCGCGCGGATATGATAAGCGCTTATGAGGAACTGGGGATAGATAATCTTACGGTAAACCTTTTGTGTACCGAGAGTGACGAGAGCACCGCCAAGCGCATTGTAAGCTATTGGCAGAAGAATATAGGAGTTGAATTAAACGGAACGGTAAACGCCGTCAGCGACGAGGACTTTGTATCGCTTCTTAACTCCGGCGAATATGACGCCGTAATTTATCCTCTTACGGTTGATTCGGGAAGCGCCGTGGATTTTCTTGAAATGTTCACAAGCGACAGCGAAGAAAACTTTTTCGGCTATTCTTCCGATGAATATGACCGTATCTTTGAGGAGTTAAAGCTTTCCCCCGACGAGGAAAAATCCCTTGACTGCCAGAGCTATCTTATGAAAAACGCCGTTGTGCTTCCGCTGTTTGAAAAAACTACGGTGTTTGCCTTAGCTGAGGGCGTTTCGGGAATTTATTTCAGCTCGGCTACATCAAATCTGTATTTTTATAAAGGACAAAAACAATGAGCGCGGGTAAAAAAGTTTACGCTGTCTTTTCGTGGGCGGCGGCTGCCGCCTGTATGGGAGTAATTTTCTATATGTCCGCTCAGCCCGGCGACGATTCGGCGGCAATGAGCGGAGCGATTATGGAGTTTGTAACCCGCGTATTTAATATCGAGCCGTCGTCGCTTGTAATACGCAAAACGGCTCACGCCCTTGAATTTGCCGGTCTTGCCCTGCTTTTAAACAACGCGGTGTATGCAACCTTTAAAAGCCGGTTTAACGCTGCGGCGGCTTTCGCGGCGGCTGTGCTTTACGCGGTGAGCGATGAAATTCATCAGCTTTTCGTAGCCGGCAGAGCGTGCAGAATAACGGATATGCTTATCGACAGCGCGGGAGCGGCGGCAGGAACAGCGGCGGCTCTTGTAATTTATGCGGTGATAAAAAAGATCAGTGAAAGAAGGAATAAACTTGGCAGTACTCAAAGCCTTTAAGGCGGTTCGTCCGAAACCCGAATACGCTTCGCGGGTGGGCGCGCTTCCTTATGATGTAATGGATTCTGATGAAGCTCGTGAAATGGTAAAGGGCAACCCCTTTTCTTTTTTGCATGTTGACAAGGCGGAAATTGATTTGCCGATAGGAACAGACCTCTACTGTGAACAGGTTTACAGTAAGGCGCGCGAAAATCTGGACGGCTTAAAAACAAACGGCGTCTGCGTTCAGGACGAAAAACCCATGCTCTATATTTACCGTCAGATAATGAACGGCAGGGAGCAGACGGGCATTGTAGGCTGTACGGCGGTTGACGATTATGTCAATAATGTAATTAAAAAGCACGAGCATACAAGAGCCGACAAGGAGGAGGACAGAATCCGCCACATTGAGGCGTGCGACGCTAACACAGGCCCTATTTTCCTTACATACCGTGAAAACGAAAAGGTAAGAAGCATAGTGGAAAACTGGAAAAACAGCCACGAACCCGTCTATGACTTCGTAAGCGGCGACAATGTAGCGCAGACCGTGTGGGTGATTGACAGCGACAGCGCAATTTCCGAGCTTGAAAGCGAATTTGCGAAAATTCCCTCGCTCTATATTGCCGACGGTCACCACCGGGCGGCTTCGGCGGTCAGAGTAGGCGCAAGGCGCAAGGCGGAAAAAGCCGGAGCCGACGGGGAGTTCAACTACTTTCTCTCGGTAATTTTCCCCTGCGGCGACCTTAAAATAATGGACTATAACCGTGTAATTTCCGACCTTAACTCAATGTCGGAGGAAGAGTTTTTAAACAGGATAAGCGAGAATTTTACGGTTGAAAAGGCCGATGAAAGCCCCTATTCGCCCTCGTGCCGCCACACCTTCGGAATGTATCTCGGCTCCGTCTGGTATAAGCTGACGGCAAAGCCTGAAATTATCAACGAGAGCGACCCTGTCGCAAGGCTTGATGTTTCCATACTTCAAAACAGCCTTATAGCGCCCGTGCTCGGAATTTCCGACCCCAGAACGGATAAAAGAATTGACTTTGTGGGCGGAATCAGAGGCTTAAAGGAGCTTGAACGCCGGGTTGAAGGCGGTATGAAGGTTGCGTTTTCAATGTACCCCACCTCATTGGAGGAGCTTATGGATATTGCTGACGCGGGCGAGGTAATGCCCCCTAAATCCACTTGGTTTGAGCCGAAACTCCTTTCGGGACTCTTTATCCACGAGCTTTCATAACGCCTCAAAATTAAAAGCCGCTTAAAGCGGCTTTTTTTAATCTCTTTTTATCGCTTCAAGGCGGAAAATCGGCATTCCCAGATCCCTGAATTTCTGTTCGTATTCGGTAACTATGTTGTCATAGTCGCCGCTTTTTAAATCCCGGCATACGCTTTGTATTTCAAATCCTCCGTTTTTAAAGCTTTCAAGGGAGTAATCAAAAAACAGCTCGCTGTCGGTTTTCTGTATAACCGAGCCGCCCGAGCGCAAAAGCGAACGGTATATTTCAAGAAATCCCGGACTTGTCAGCCGGTGGCTTTCGTGCTTTGACTTAGGGTAGGGGGTGCTGAAATTTAAAAATATTTTCTCAACGCTGTTTTCCTTAATGAAAAGCGGCAGATATTCGGCTTTCATTTCCATAAACCTTATGTTTTCAAGACCGTTTTCCATAACTCTTTCGCAGGCTTCCACAAGTATTCCCGCAACGCATTCCACGGCGATTATGTTCTTTTCAGGGTGACGGCGCGCGTATTCGCAGATAAATTGCCCCTTGCCGCAGCCTATTTCCATAACAAGGGGAGCCTCCATGCCGAAAATTACCGCTGTGTCAATCGGCTTCTTTTTTGCGCCGTCAAGCCGGTAGTCAAAGGAGTCAAGCCGGTAGTCAATGCGAAGATGCCGGCAGGCGTCACGGCGCGTATTCATATTGCTTATTTTTCTGGGACGCAAAATATCACTCTTTTCAGCTCTTTATAATCCGTTAGTCACAACGGCTATTTTATCATAATTGCTGTTGCCTTTTCAAGTAAAAACATTTACAATATTAACGAGGTGAATAATATGAGCTATACGGCTTATGAAAAAAGATATGAAGCTATGAAATATAATCGCTGCGGCAAAAGCGGACTGCTTATTCCCGCTGTTTCTCTGGGACTGTGGCACAATTTCGGCACTTATGACAGCTTTCAGAATATGAAAGATTTGTGCTTTACCGCTTTTGACTGCGGAATTACTCATTTTGATATTGCAAATAACTACGGGCCTCAGCCGGGCAGCGCCGAGGAAAATTTCGGAAAAATATTAAACGGGGAGCTTGCCCCTTACCGCGACCAGCTTATTATAAGCACCAAGGCGGGCTATTATATGTGGGAGGGCCCCTACGGCGACTGGGGAAGCCGCAAATATCTGCTCGCGAGCCTTGACGCGAGCCTTAAAAGGCTTAAAACCGATTATGTGGATATTTTCTATCATCACAGAATGGACCCGAACACGCCCCTTGAAGAAACTATGGGAGCGCTCGCCTCTGCCGTAAAAAGCGGAAAGGCGCTTTACGCCGGACTTTCAAATTATGACGGCGAAACCATGAAAAAAGCGGCAGCTATCCTGCGTGAATTAAACTGCCCCTTTGTGCTTAATCAGAACAGATATTCAATTCTTGACCGCGCCATTGAAAACAACGGGCTTAAAGCCGCCGCCGAAAGCGAGGGCAAGGGCATAATCGTGTTCAGCCCCTTGGCTCAGGGACTTCTGACCGACCGCTATATCGAGTCCATTCCCGAGGACAGCAGAGCAAAACGCAGCGGTAGATTTTTAAACGAGCAGAAAGTTCTTGAAAATATCGAGAAAATTCGCAGGCTTAAAAAGATTTCCGACGCAAGAGGCGAAACTCTGGCGCAGACGGCGCTTGCGTGGGTGCTCCGTGATAAGGCGTGCACCGGAGTTTTAATCGGCGCGTCCAAGCCTCAGCAGATAAAAGAGAATGTAAAAGTTGTAAAGGTGGCAGACTTTACAGATGAGGAAATCCGCCTGATTGACGAGGCGGTAAAATAAAAAAACCGCCTTAAATAAAGGCTTTTGCAGGATTTTTGCGCTTTTCGCCTGCGCTTTAAAAAACAGCGCGTTTGTAAAGTATAATAACTTTACAAACGATTTGACAACGGTTTATAAAATTAACCTGAAAAAACGCGGAACGGAAAACATTTTTCCGTTCCGCGTTTAAGTTTTTTCTCATTTTTGCTTTCTTAAAAGCGCGCCTTTCGGGAAAATCAGGTCGCTTTTTATCTTTACGGTCATCATCGGGTGAGGAGCGCTCGTAATTTCACAGCCGTTTTCATCAAAAAGCTGTTCCGCCTTAAATACCACCGGCTCGGTTTTGGGTGAAAGAGCGTCAAGAGTGTCGCCCGCCGAAAACTTGTTGCGCTGTTCGGCAATTATAAAGCCGTTTTTACATTCTTTCACCACAGCCATAACATCATAATGCCGCTTGTAGCCGCCCTCAAAGGAAATCTGAGCGTCATCAGAGGGCGCGCCGAAGTAAAATCCGGTGCAGTAGTCGCGGTAACTGACCTTGCAGCACTCGTCAACCGCCCACTGCGGCGCCTTAAAGTCGGGCGAGGGATTTTTCATATATTCGTCAATAACCACCCGGTAGGCGTTTGTAATAACGGCGGCGTAATATGCCGATTTTGCCCGCCCCTCAATTTTGAAACTGGAAATTCCGGCGGAGATAAGCTCCGGAATATGCTCAATCATGCACATATCCTTTGAGTTGAGTATATATGTGCCCTCTTTTGAGTCGCTTATCGGAAAATACATTCCGTCCCGCTTCTTTTCCATTAAAGCGTATTCCCATCGGCAGGGCTGAGCGCACTCGCCGCGGTTTGCGTCACGGTTTACAAGGTAATTGGATAAAAGACAGCGGCCCGAAAACGAAACGCACATAGCGCCGTGAACAAAGCACTCAATTTCAAGCTCTTTCGGAGTTTTAGCGCGTATTTCGGCGATTTCCGAAAGCGAAAGCTCACGGGCGGTAACAATTCTTGAAGCGCCCATGCTGTAAAACTCGTTTGCCGTTACATAGTTTACAATTCCGGCTTGGGTGGATATGTGAACGGGTACGGCGGGAGCGTATTTCTTTGAAAGCGCCATTACGCCTATATCGGCGATAATAAAGCCGTCAACTCCCGCTTCCTGCCAGAATTCAAACAGCTCCGGCAACCTGTTTATTTCGCTGTTCCTCGGCAGGGTGTTTACGGTAAGGTAAACCTTAACGCCGCGGCTTTTGCACAGATTTATTGCGTCTGTCAGGCTGCCGGCGTCAAAATTTTTTACAGCGGCTCGCATTGAAAAAGCGTCAGAGCCTAAATAAACCGCGTCTGCTCCGAACATTAAAGCGGCTTCAAGACGCTCCCTGTCGCCGGCGGGGGATAGTAATTCGGGTTTAATCATAATTTTTTTCCGTTATTCGCTTTCGGCATTTACCGTTGCGATGGTTCTGAGATTTGCTTCCTGCTCCTCTATGGTCTGCGCCATATAGATTTTCTTGTTTTTGTCGTGAGCGAAGAAGTAGTACTGTGTCGTGTCGGGATAAAGCGCGGCCTCTATGGCAGCCGCTCCGGGATTGCAAATGGCGCTTGCCGGCAGTCCCGCGCACTCGTAGGTGCTGTAATTCAGTATATAATCGTTAAGGTCGGCCGCCGAGGTCACACGCTCGGCTATGGTCGAGGTAACATAAACCTTTGTGGAGTCGCAGTCAAGCGTGGGGTACAGAAGGGAGCGGTTAAGGCGATTGTGAAGTACCGAGGAAACAAGAGTGAACTGGTCCTCGCCGTACGCCTCTTTTTCAATAATAGACGCTATTCTTATAATATCGTCGGTGCTCATTGAAAGCTCGGCAGCGCGCTCTGAGTATTCCTCCGTCCAGCGTTTCTGGAACTGGTTTAAGAATGTTCTTATAACGGTCGCCGGGTCCGCGCCCTGCTCAAACTCGTATGTGGCGGGGAAAAGGTAGCCTTCCAGTACATGGTAGCGGTTTTCCTTATATTCCAGCGCGTCAATAAAATCGTATTCGGAGCTGAAATCAACCTCGTCAATGGTGGTGTAAAGAGCGTCAGCGGTACATATCTCATTTTTTTCAAGACGGGCGATTATCTGGTCGATGGTATAACCCTCGGGTATGGTAACGCTGATTGTCGCGCCTCTTGTACTGCTTGTCTTAAAGCGCTTTATCATTTTTTCAACGCCCATCGACTCGGTAAAATAGTAAACTCCCGGCAGATATTTCTGCTGGCTGCCGTCAAGGGATTCCATAGCCTTTATAAATATCGTGCAGAATATGCGGTTCTTGATAAGCCCCGCTTCGTCAAGCACCCTCACGGCGTCCGCTGTGTCGGCGTCATTGGGAAGAACAACCTCCACAACGGTTTCGTCGGTTCTGTTAATCGCGAGCACATCGTTAATACAGCTTAAAGCTATGGCGGAGAGTATTCCGGCAACTATAAAGCAGCAGCCGAAAATAATAAATTCCTTTTTATTGGTCTTGACGGTTATAAGAATGAATTTCCACAATTCCTTTGCCGTCAGCTTCTTTTTTGGCTGTTGGGGATAATAGTTATCCGCGTTTTCCCCTGCGTCCTGTTTTCTGCGCGATATGCGTGAAAAAGCGGAAGCTATGTTCTTTTTGCTTATTGAGTGCCGGGGACTGCTGTCGGCTTGTCCCGAACGCCTTTGACTTTCCTGCCCGGCGTTTGCGGAGTATTTCTTTTCTATAACCGGCGAACTGTAAATATCCCAGTCAAAGCTTTCCGCCTTCATTGAAGAGCGAATATTAAACTGCGCCGTGTCCTGACGAGCTGTTCTGTCGGAAACCTCGTCAACCTGCCCTATTTTGCTTAAATCCAGCGAGTGTGAGGCGCCGCTTTTCCTTGCGGGAGCGCTCTGCTCCGGCGAGAGATGGCGGCGGGCGGGAGCTTCGGTCACAGCTTCGCCTGTTCTTCTGCGGGAAGCACCGTCAGCGGTGTTTTTGGGGTACGCCGCGTTTCTTCTGACGGGAGCGGAAGGCTTTAAATCGGCGTCCGTTTTGCGCTTTGGTGAGGCCGCCGCGCGTTTCTGGGAAGAGGCGTTCTCTTTTTCCTGCGGACGGCGAACGCTCTTGTTGCCCAGACTTTCGCCGGCATATTCATTTAAAAGTTCTTCATAACTGTTGTCGGAAAAACCGTCGTTGAATTTATCCACAGTATGTCCTCCTTACAACGCTTTGCGTAACCAGAATATCAACCTTTATGTCAAAATCGCCGGCGGGCAGCTCCTCGCTTAACAGCTCGTCATAGCACGGGCAGATTCCCACGCCGCCGAAGTTTTTTAAAAATCTGTCATAATAGCCTTTGCCGTAACCCAGACGGTAAAACCGCGAATCCACAGACAGAGCGGGGACTATGCAAACATCGCCCGGCTTTTCAATGTACTTCTCACAGCTTTCTTTCGGCTCTTTAATGCCGTACATACCGCTTTCAAGGTCGTTTTGGCAGGTAACTTTAAGAAATTCCATTTTTCCGTCTTTGTCAAGACATCTCGGAAAAAACACCGCCTTTGACTGCCCGGCGCATAATTTTAAAAGAGCAGAGGCGTCAAATTCGCTGCCTGTCGGCGAAAACAAAAGTACCTGTTTTGCCTGTTCAAAGCAGGGCAGGGCGGCAATTCCGCGGCTTATCTTATAATCATATAATATTTTCTGCTCAATATCAATGCTTTTTCGCTTAAAAATAAAATAACGCCTGAGCTCGGATTTATCCACGGTATATTTGCAGCGAGCCGCGCAGCTTATCGGCGGCTTCGCTTCCTTTCAGAATTTCGGTAATTTTAAGTCCCATTTCAACGGCGCTGCCCATACCCTTTGCCGTTACTATATTGCCGTCGCGGCAGACAAAGCTTTCTGAAATTCTCGCTCCGTCAAGCTCGCTTTCAAAACCGGGAAAACAAATAGCCTCTTTGTCCTTTAAAAGCCCCTTGTGACCGAGAATGGAGGGGGCCGCGCATATAGCGCATATAAGCTTGCCTTTTTCTGCGGCAAAATCTATCGCCTTCTGAACGGCGGGACTTTTTTCAAGGTTTAATGTGCCGGGCATTCCTCCGGGCAGAAAAATCGCCTCAACGCTGTCGTCAAGTACCAGATCGCGGCACTGCAAGTCGCAGGCAACCGAAACCGAGTGCGAGCCGGTGGCAAAATCGCCGTTAACCCCGACTAATCTTACATCAACGCCGGCGCGCCTTAAAATATCAGCAGGCGCGAGAGCCTCAACCTCTTCAAAACCGTCGGCAAGGAAAAAATATACCATAAATTTCACTCCAATGTCACGCCAACAAAGCACCTCAAAGAGGCCAATCTTTTGTCGGCTGTTTTTATCATAGCCGGAGTCTGACGGCTGCCGAAATCGACATCACCCTCAATAATAACTCCGGGTTTTCTGTATTTTTCGGGAATGTTCACATAGCCGCCGCGGGCGTTTTTAAGCACGGTTTTTTCGCTTTTAAAGGCGAGCGCGGAAAACTCACCATTTATAAGCTCGCCGCCGTAATGAACGCAGGCCCTTTTCCAGTATTCTGTTACAGCGCTGTCAAAAGTCAGTTCGCAGTCGGATTTTGAAAAACCCGTAAGAACGGGTCGGTCTTTGCCGAGCGCGGCAGAATTTCTTTGACCGAAAGGCGAAAACCCGCATTTTTCATAGTATCCGAACAACGATTTTTCCGCAGGGACAAGCACCAAAAACTCTCCGTTTAAACCGGACAAACTGTTATAGGAAAAATCAAGCAGGGAGCGCATATATCCTTTTCCCCTGTGATTATTATCGGTCATAGCGCAGTAAACGCAGAAACCTCTGTGTTCTTTTACTCGGCAGGGGATAAGAAAAAGCGACGATACAATCTCACCGCCGGATTTTATGACGGGGTTGTGACAGCTTCTATAAATGCTTTCAAAAAAATCGTCGGTTACCGCTTTGTCCTCGTCAAAAACTCTCTGCCAGAGCGCGCCTATGGCGCCTATGTCATTCTCAGTCGCAAACTCAACCATAAACTATCCCTTGAACACCGCGGAGTACTTCACCACAAGGCGGTAAGGGTGATAAGAGAGCTTAGCGCTTCTCAGCCCCTCGCTGCCCGTGTCCTCCTCGCGGTTGATAAACTCGTATTTCCCCAAAAGGCTCTTTGCAAGCTCGCGGTTTATCATCTGATAAGCTCCGCGAATGTCCGAATAAGCCTTTTCAATATGTGTGCAGAAGGTGCGGTCGTTCAGCTTTTCACCGAAGCTGAAAGCCACAATCTCATTCTCAACAGTCAGTATTCCGCCCTCAAAATCCAAATCAAAGTAATTTTTAAGTCCGTTCTGAACGGCTGTGTACTCGCCGGCGATTTCCTCGGGATTTTTGTGCCGGTTTAAGGAGTACCAGTGCTCGTTGAGCAGTATGCAGTCCTTTATGTTGCCGCGTGTTATAGGCTCAAAATTCCAGTTAAAGCTGTTTTCAAAAAATGAAATGTGATTTCTTTTGCCGTGATATTTTCTGCCTGCTAAAAGCGCCAAATCCTCGGTTCGGTAAAGATAGTCAAAACGGTCGCGCTCCTCGCGTATCTCAAACCTGCCGCCGAAAAGCGAGTTAAGCTCGTCTCGTTCTTTTTCGGTAAGTCCGTAAAACCTCAGGGGCTCAGAGTGATTTTTGGTAGCTTCAATAAGCTCCTCAATAAGAGCTTTTTTGTCGCCCTCGCCTATGGGATAGCAAAAATAAGGCTCGTCCGTAAAATCGCCCGAAACAAAAAGCCCGTCTTTCAGGCAAATTTTATTGTTGTAAAATTCAGACCACATCATAATGTTTCCGAAACAGTATTCGCAGCAGAACGGCTGACAGCCGTTAAAAATTTCCTCAATCCTCTGCCTGTCATTCAGCGAGGGATAGTGAAAATCCATTCAGATTAACTCCTTAACAATATTAAAAATTTTATTTCCGATTTCCTCAATGGGCAGCGGCTCGTTTCCCTCAAAGCACTTGACCGCGTGCCAGCCGAAACGCTCCGCGGCGTAAAGGGCGGCCTCACGGCATTTTTTAAGATATTCCACATTTGCCTCGTGCACATCTTTTTTAGCCTCGGCGCCGTTGTAACGCTTTGTCATAAGCCGCTGCGAGATGTCCACATCCATATCAAGATAAATCACCGCGTCGGGAGCGGGAATACCCATAAGCTCGTATTCGGTTTTAAAAAGCCAGTCAAGGTAAGAGTCCCACTTGTCCTTTTCAAGCTTTACCGTCTGGTGCACCGCGTTTGAGGTGGTGTAGCGGTCGGATAAAATAAGAGTCCCGTTTTTGTAATCCTCTCCCCAGCCTTTTTTAAAACTGGCGTAACGGTCAACCGCGTAAAAAAGCGAAGCGGAAAAAATATTCACATCCGAAGGGTCCGAGCCGAATTCGCCGTTTAAATACATCTTGACAAGCTCGCTTGATTTGCTGTCGTAATCGGGCAGCTTGATTTGCTTTAATTTTACGCCGAGCGCGGCAAGACGGTTCTTTAAAAGCTCCACCTGAGTGGATTTGCCGCTGCCGTCAAGCCCTTCAATAACAATAAGTTTTCCGTTCATATTATATCCTCTTTACAGCTTTTGAATCAGTTCATAATTATACAGACTATATTATATCAAATACCTTTTCTTTTTACAAGGGAATTGTAATTTAATTAAAAGAATAACGGGATTTTAGCGCCTTATTGTGTTGCGCGCTTGCTCAATGTGTGTTAAAATAACTTAAAACGATGACTTATAAAGCGAGGATTGCAATATGGGCTATGATTACGGCAAAAGTATGGCTTTGATAATCGGAATGACCGATACCGACGAAAAGGTGACCGCCGCTTCCGGCAGAATTTCCACTCAGGAGGGCACGGCTCTTTCGATATGGGATAAATCCCAGGACGCCGAAAAAAACAAAAAGCTGATTGAAAAGGTTACCGCTTCGGGACACACAAGCACCGTTGAGCATACATATTTCAACATAGCGTTTCAGAATGTTTCCGCGTTTGTGGAGCAGTTTATAATCGAGTTCAGGCTCGCTTCCTTTACCGTTAAATCCCGGCGTTATGTGAATTTCAGCGACGCGGGGTTTTATGTTCCCGATTTCGGCAGCGGAGAGATAAAGGACTCCTACGAAAAACACATGAGCGAAATGTTCGCCCTTTACGGCGAGCTGTGCGACGCGGGCATAGCAAGGGAGGACGCGCGCTTTGTGCTTCCTTACTGCCTTTTCAGCAATTTTTATTGCAGCGTAAACGGCAGGGAATTTTTAAATATGCTCGGCGCTATGCTTTACGGCAGGGGAGCGCGCTTTCCCGAAATTAAAACCCTCGGCGAACAGCTTTTAAAGCAGGCTCAGGAGAAGGCTCCGGGAATAACGGCGGAGTTTAATGCCCGCTCTGAGGCCAGAGCCGCCGACTTTGCGGACCTCTCGTTTATCGGGGAAATCCCCGAACATTCAAAGGAGCCGGTGGAGCTTTTATCTCATACCGAAAACGGAGCCCTGTGCGTTGCGAGGAACGCTCTTATTGAATATAAGAATTATTCCACCGCTCAGGCTGTGAAAATAGCTTCCGATAAGGAAACAGCGTCAAAAATAATCAGAGCGGTAGTCAAAAGCCGCCGCCCGAGAGCGCTCGAAAGCGTGAATTATACTCTTCGTTTCAACAATGTGTCGCTTTCGTGCATAACCCATTTCGCGCGCCACAGAATACAGTCCATTGAAATTCCCCAGCTTACGAAAACCGACCGCAGAAGCTATATAATACCTCCCGTACTTCTTGATAAGCCGGAGCTTTTGGAAAAATACAAGGCGGCTTTTGAAAAGACCGCCGAGGAGTACGAAAGGCTCAAAAAAGCGGGAGTGCCCGGGGAGCTGCTGGTATATTATCAGCTCAGCGGAAATACACTTGATATTGTAACGACTATGAACGCAAGGCAGCTGCTTTTGTTTATGCGGCTTCGTTCCTGCAACCGCGCTCAGTGGGAAATCCGCAATTACGCCGTGGAGGCGTTAAAGCTGCTGCGCGGGGCAGAGCCGGAAATATTCTGCTATTACGGCCCCAACTGCTATGTTTCCTCCTGCCCGGAGGGCAGGCTGACCTGCGGAAAGGCTGCTCAGGTCAAGGAGCAATTTAAAGCGCTGTAAAGGTTTTCGGCTGCCTGAATTTAAGGTAAAATATGAAAACGCTAAAAAAAGATAAGAAACGCAAAAATTTTATATTTCCCATAATAGCCCTTTTTTCAATAACTTTCTGCGCCGTTATAACGCTGATACTTGTCGGAGGCGAGGAAACGGTATATTATTTAAGCCAGCTTAATTTTGTGCCGGATGAAAAGGTTGTCTGCATTGACCCAGGCCACGGCGGCACAAGCTCGGGCGCCACCGGCGAGGGCGGCAAGCGGCTTGAAAAGGACGATAATTTAAGAATTTCGCTTAAAGTGCGCGATATTCTGACAGAACGGGGATATACCGTTGTAATGACGCGCGACGACGACAGCGATATTTCGCTTGAAGACCGCTGTAAACTCGCCAACAAGGAGCGCGCCTCACTGTTTGTTTCCATTCACCGCAACAGCAGTACCGCCAACGGAAAGGGTATGGAGATGTGGGTGCACAGCTCGCGCCCGACCGACGATTTGCTCCTTGCCGAAAATCTGCTCGCCTGCCTTGAAAAGGCGGGAATTTCCGCAAACAGGGGCATACATTCGGGCTACCGTGACGGCGCCAACCTCAATTATTACATAAACCGCAATACAAAAATGCCCTCCTGCCTTGCGGAGATTGGGTTTATAACAAGTAAAGAGGACAACGCCGATTTTGACGAAAAAATCGACAGCTACGCCCTCGCGATTGCCGACGGCATAGAAATGACCTTAAAAGAAATGAACGGGGAGTAGCTCTCCGTTCTTCTTTTTGCCTTGCGCAAAAAAGCCGTGAAAATGAATGATAAAAGGCTTGACAAGCTCGCTTTATTGATGTATAATGACTCTTGCTCGTTACGAAAAGCGCAAGTAAATACAGAGGTATAGTGTAACGGTAACACACCGGACTCTGACTCCGTTATTTGAGGTTCGAATCCTCATACCTCTGCCAATAAAAAGGACAGTTCAATTAACTGCCCTTTTTATTTTTATATTTGTATTTGTAATATCACTTTTTCAGCTTTTGCGGAAAATGATATTTTTCTTGTTTTTTGTATGATATATGTTAAAATTAAAATAATTAAGCCTCGGTAAACGGCGGTAAAGGATTATGACGCATTATTCTAAACTTAACGATTCTTCCTTTGCGAAAATAGCAAACGGCACCAAAACAATAGAGTTAAGACTTTATGACGAAAAGCGCCAAAGGATAAATACCGGCGATAAAATTGCTTTTTCAAACAGTAATGGAAATACATTGCCGGTAATCGTCACGGATTTACATAGGTTCGCCGGCTTTAAAGAACTGTATGATAATTCGGACTTGCTTAAATGCGGATATGATAAAAATAATGTATCAACTGCAAGTTATACCGATATGGAAGAATATTATTCTGCCGCCGACATTAAAAAGTACGGCGTTTTAGGAATTGAAATAAAGAAAATTGAGGAGCCGGAGGGCAGCTTATGAGTTATATTTCAGAAATGAGAAAGCATATCGGCCACGCGCCGATTCTGTCGGCAGGCGCAACAATAGCTGTTATAAAAGACAATAAAATACTATTGAATTTAAGGTCTGATACAAATACTTGGGGAATACCCGGCGGAGCTTTGGAGCTGGGGGAAACCTTAGAGGAAACAGCAAAAAGAGAATTAAAGGAAGAAACAAATTTAGACGCAGAATCTTTTGCTTTGCTGAATGTGTTTTCGGGGGAAGATTTTTATTTTAAATATCCTAATGACGATGAACTCTATTGTGTTGTTGCGCTGTATATGGCAAATGATGTTTCGGGTGATTTAAAAATCACAGACGGCGAGAGCTTTAAACTCGGCTGTTTTTCAAAGGACGAATTGCCGGCTCTCGAAAGCAGAGCAAAAGTAATATTAGACTGGTTAATAGATAATAAATATTTAAAATAGTGAAAAGGTAGTATTTATGGCAAAAGTAATTGCAGTTTGTGGTAAGATTTGCAGTGGAAAATCCTACTATGCAAAACAACTTAAAGAAAAAATTAATGCTGTTATATTGTCAACGGACGAAGCGACTTTTGATTTAATAAATAATGAGCAAGGTGAATTTTACAACATTTTTGCAAAAAGAGTAAAAATTTATCTTGCCAAAAAAGCTGTTGAAATTGTCAAAGCAGGATGTAATGTTATTTTAGACTGGGGCTTTTGGACTGAACAAGAGCGCCGTGAAATTACTGATTATTTCTCTGAACAAGGTATTGATGTCCAGTGGCATTATATTGATATTGATGATGAGAGATGGCATCAGTTAATTGAAAAAAGAAATATTAAAATCAAAGAAGAAAACAGTGGTTCGGATTTTTATATAGATCAAGGTTTAATGGATAAACTGTTGTCCGAATTTGAAAAACCAAGCAAAAGCGAAATGGATGTTTGGTATATAAATAGGTGATATTATGAAAAATACGGATTGGGAAACATTGTATAATTGCGCTAAAAAAGCTGTTAATCCAAAGAAAATCAGCGAACAGATATGTTCCGGCGGAGTAGGCGCAGCCGTTGTTTCAAATACGGGAAATATTTATACAGGCGTATGTATTGATACTGACTGTTCACTTGGAATGTGTGCCGAAAGAAACGCCGTTTCAACAATGATAACTAACGGAGAAATTGAGGTTAAGATGGTGGTTGCCGTGGATAAAAAAGGCAATGTTCTGCCGCCCTGCGGCGCCTGCCGTGAATTTATGATGCAGCTTAAAAATTCGCAGGAAACCGAAGTGCTTGTTGATAATAAAGGAACCGTTGTAAAGCTTAAAGATTTAATGCCTCATTCGTATTCCTGACGCTTAATTTAAGGTGTAGCCTATCAAATGTATAAGTGTAAACTACTGTTTTGATATGATTTTGCGGCCTTTGGCAATTTCTACTTTTATTCTACCCCGACTTTGTTGCTTGCGGGCAGGCTTTTTGCTATAATCTCTGCGGGGTGATTACATGGACAACTACAAATTCGGCAATAAAATATGTTCTTTAAGAGAAGCGAAAAATCTGACTCAGAGGGAGCTTGCCGAAATTCTTGAAGTGTCGGACAAGGCGGTATCCAAGTGGGAAAACGGGGCAGTCAATTCCGAGAATGGATACTCTGCAAAGGCTTGCAGAGCTGTTGGGAACAACCGCCGAGGAGCTGATTGCCGTCTGTTCCGATAATTTTAAGAGTATTACCGTAAAAAACGATTTCGGCGCCGTGCTTCATTTTCATATAGACAATCAGATAGTAAGCCTTGACATCGGCGAAGAAAAAAGTGTGCGGCTGGACGCGGACAAAAGTTCATACAGCGTCTGCGTATATGCCGAGCCGCTGAGTCTGGGGAATCTTATGGAGCTTTGCGAGCCGCCGGAGAATTTAAAAGAGAAAATACAGTACGGGTTTATAAAGCGCTTTTCCAAATGGGCTGACAAGCAGATAAAAGGCAGGTTATATACACAAAATGCTATTATACGCTCAAAGGCGTTGAAAACGGGCAGGCAGTAACCGTTGAGAACGAAATGTTTTCGGCGGGCGACAAGATGTGGATATGCAAGGATATGCTTTTTTCGTACCCTAAGCTGATATGCGGGTGCCCGTCTGAGCTTGTAAACGCTGAATGTTTAAACAGGACCGACGCTTTTCTAAGCTTTAAAAAGCAGGCGCTCACAAGCGAGCTGGGCATTTCAATACCTTTAATGCTGATAGCTTATCCTTTCAGGAAAAGATATTTCAAAAAGGCGACAGAGCCGAAAGGGCTTATGAAATATCTGTCGCGCGCGGACTATTATGTAAAAAAGGACGCCGAACGCTCAAAATCCGGGGGCAGGCACCCCGTTTTAAAAACAGTCGGAATTTTTACGCTTTTTGTAATAATGTGGATTGCCGCCGAGACAGGCTTCGGAATTTTAAATGTTGAAGCCGAAAAGCCCGTGCTCGTTTCAGCGGATTATTCAAAAATTGAGTATTACCGCGAGGAATATGTGAGGATTAAAGAGCTTCCGCCCTATACGGTTTTAAACAAAAAGGCGGGCATAGAAATCTGGACAGACGCCAGAATAGAGGGATATTCCAAAACCGAGCAGTATTTTAACGAAAACAAGGTCACCGAGTTTATTGACAGAGACGGCAATATCTACCTGTGGTTTATTCCCGATTATGACGAAGAAGCCTTCAACGAAAACGGGGAGTATAAGGAGTTTGAGGATTTTGACGAGCCTTATGTTTACGCTCTGAAAAACGGCGGCTGAAATCCTGACGTATAAACGAAAAAGCCGCCGGCTGTAAACACAGCCGGCGGCTTTGCCTTAATTTACACAGCTTTCTTTTTAAGGGCGTTGAGAATGATGTAAACGGCGATTAAAACCGCCGCCGACCCCGCAAGTATTGCGTACATTACGCCTGTATCGACCGCTTCGCCGAAGAAATAAAGGTTGCAGTCAAGGGAGTCTTTGAGCGACTCTATAACCTGTTCCGGCACTCCTTCATTCTGCATTTTAGACAGCACGCCCGCAAGCGAGTGGTTGCGCACAAGAGATGTGCCGTAGGTTCCGGGCATAAACGAGATAACCTTTTGAAGCGAGTCGCTGAAAGACGAAATCGGCATATAGGCTCCGCATATAAATCCGTAGCCTGCGCTGATAATCGCTCCGACCGCCGAAATCTGCCCCTGAGTTGACAAAAAGAAGTTTATTATTGACGAGAGCGCGGTCCCGAAAAGAACCAGTATAAAAATATCAAGCGCTAAAAACAGCACATCTGAAACGGACATATAAAAACCGACCGCGCCGATATAGGCAAGACATATAAGAAGCGCCGTGAAGCATACCAGCAGCGTGGAAATAAGGTTCGCGGCAAAATAGCTGAGCGCCAGAACGGATTTGCCGACAGGCGAAATCAAAAGGTCTTTTACAGAGGAGTTAACCTTGTCCTGCACCGAAAGAAAACCCGAACAAAAAGCGACCGTTATACCTGAAACCGCGAGAATTGACGAGATAAGCTGACCGCCTACAAGAGCGTCAATAAGCTTCTCATCGGGCATAAACATTTCGGGTATAGCCGAGGTGAATGTGTCGCGGTAAACATTTCCCAAAAATGTGGTATAAAGCACAAGCAGTATCGCGGGTGTGACAAGCGAGGTGAAAAACATTCCCTTGTCCTTGAAGAACAGCTTGATATTGCGCTTGATAAGAATAAACACCGTCATCATCTGTTTTCACCTCCGGAGAGCTTTTTGCCTGTAACCGCAAGAAAAACATCGTCCATTTTTCCCTTTGTAATTTCATAGTCCTTAAAAATATCCGGGCGTTTTGTTATAAGAGCGGTAGCGGCGGCGGTGTCGGGCACCGAAACCCGGAAAGCGTCACGCAGAGGCTCATAGGAAAGCCCCAGTTCCTTTACCGTGTCCTCGCTTATGCCGTACAGGGTAATAAAGTCGCCCGTATAAGCGTTTTTAAGCTGCAAGGGAGTTCCCTCGGCTGAAATCTCGCCCCTGTCGATAATTACCACATAGTCGGCTTCGGCGGCTTCCTCCATATAGTGAGTTGTAAGGAAAACCGTCATATTTTCCTCTTTTCTGAGTTTTGAGATAATGTCCCAGATATTTTTCCTTGTCTGCGGGTCAAGCCCTGTGGTAGGCTCGTCAAGAATAAGGATTTTCGGACGGTGCAGCAAGGCCCTCGCTATGTCCGCCCGTCTTCTCTGACCGCCGGACAGCTTGCCCACAGGTCTTTTCAAAAGGTCTTCCAAATCAAGCAGCTTTGAAAGCTCCGAAAGTCTGTTTTTAAAAGCTCTGCCGGTAATGCCGTAAAGCGCGGCACGGCTTTCAAGGTTGTCATACACGCTCAAAGGCGAGTCAAGCACCGAGTTCTGAAAGACAACGCCGAGAGACCTTTTAATACGGTTGGCGTTTTTGTCAAGGTCGGCGCCGTCGATTTTCACCTTGCCGCTGTTTTTTGAAAGCTGACCGCACATTATGTTGATGGTTGTCGATTTTCCGGCTCCGTTTATGCCTAAAAAGGCGAAAAGCTCGCCCTCCTTGACGCGGAAGTTCAGATTATGCACAGCCTTTAAACTGCCGAAACTCTTGTTAAGGCCGTCAATTTCAATAATGTTTTCCATAAACAATCATCCTATATTTTAAATTTGAGGTAAAAAAGCCGAAATTACTTTTGCGCCCTTTCTTACAAAAGCAAGGAACTCGTCTTTGGGCACTTCAAACTCAAATTCTCCGCCCTGATACTCCCTGCCGTCTGTGGCGCGTATCCATTCGCCTTCCGGAAGATAAACGGTCTTTTCGGTCTGCCCCTTGTTCACAACGGGGGCAAAAAGAATGTCGCCGCCGAACATATACTGCTCGCCGAGAGTGTAGCATTTTTCGTCCTCGGGAAAGTCAAAAAACATCGGGCGCATAACGGGGTATCCCTTTTGAGAGGCGATTTTCATCTGCTCTTCAATATACGGGCGCAGCCTTTCGCGCAGCATAACAAGGTCTTTGAGAATTTTATAGTTTTCCTCGCCGAAGCTCCATATCTCGTTGGGGTCGCCGGAAGGCTCTTTTATTCCCTCGGTCTGTTTACCGTGACGGCAGCGGTTGCCGTGAACACGCATAACGGGGCAGAACACTCCGTACTGGAACCAGCGCACAATCAGCTCGCGGAAATCCTCGCTTTGGGTGTCGCCGCCGTAAAAACCGCCTATGTCCGTGTTCCACCAGGGTATGCCGCACATCGACATATTAAGTCCCGCCTTGACCTGCTGAGCAAGGCTCTCAAAGGTCGAGGGAATATCTCCCGACCATACAAGAGCGCCGAATTTCTGGCTGCCCGTGTAGGCGCACCTCGTAAGCGTAACAATATCGTCGCGCCCCATAGCCTTAAAGCCGTCGTATGCCATCTGCGAGTAGTAATAGGGATAAAGCAGGGCAACCTCATCGCCCCTGCCCTCATAGAACAGAAGATTGTCAAAATCAACCGGGTATATTTCCGGCTCCGCCTCGTCGAACCATAAGGCGTAAACGCCGTTGTCAATGTAGTTTTCTTTCAGCCTGCCGAAAACATATCTGCGTGTTTCGGGATTGGTGGCGTCAATAACCGCCTGCCAGCCGTAGAAGTTGAATACCCGGTCGCTGCTCTTTGCTGTCCTGACCAGCATATTGCCGTCCGACATAGGACGGTAGTTTTCGCTGTTCTCGTTCACGGTGGGCCACACCGAAACCACAAGCTTCGTGCCCATTTTGTCAAGTTCCTCGGTCATAGCCTTAACATCGGGCCAGTATTTGGGGTCAAAGCGGTAATCGCCCTGTTCCGTCCAGTGAAAATAGTCGGCTATTATAACCGAAAGGGGAATACCCTCTCTGTGATAACGCCTTGCCGTTTCAAGCAGTTCCTCCTGCGTTTCGTAGCGCAGGCGGCTCTGCCAGAAGCCTGTCGCCCAGTGGGGCATAACGGGAGCGTGCCCGGTAAGGTCGGCGAGCGTGCCGGTTACCTCTTTCGGCGTGCCGGCTATTACAACATAGTCAATCTGACGGGTAGCGTAGCTTGTCCAGCGGGTTCTGTTTGCGGAAAGCTCCGCCCTTCCCAGAGACGGGTTGTTCCACAGAAAACCGTAACCCAGCGAGGAGTAAACATAGGGGATTGTGCATTTGGCGTTTACATTTACTATGTCAAAGGAGCAGCCCTTTAAGTCAAGCCTGCCCGTAGCCTCATGCCCCAGCCCGTAAAAGCGCTCGCCCTCGCAGGGCATAAAGGTCACTCTCGCTTCCCATATACCGCTGCTTAAGTTTTTGTAATTTCTTATGTGATTGCCGAAAGCCAGTTCCGGCTGCTCTTCTAAAATTTTAACCCCGTCACGGAAAAAGAAAACCTTTCCGTCATGGTACATTTTAAGCGTAAGACTGCCGTTGACCATGGTGACGGATTTTTCATCCTCATAAATTTCCGCCTGCTCCTCCTGCGGCATAAGCGTAAAATTGCGGTCGGTAACTTTACAGCCGGGAAAGGCGCGGAAACGAATCGCGTTTTCCCCGCAGGGCGTAATCTCAACCAGTTCGCCCTTTCTTGAAAACAGAATTTTGTTTTTGCTTACGGTAGTGTTGTTCATAATGTCCTCCCCGGAAAATCAGAAAAGCCCCTCTATTTTTCCGTCTTTGTCAACATCTATTCTGTACGCCGCCGGCTCTTTCGGCAGCCCCGGCATAGTCATAATGTCGCCCGTAAGAGCTACAATGAACCCTGCGCCGGAAGAGAGCTTTATTTCCCTTACATTCAGCTTAAAGCCTTCGGGACGGCCGAGCTTTTTCGGGTCGTCGGATAGCGAGTACTGGGTTTTCGCAACGCATACGGGCAGCTTGTCCTTGCCGAGCGCTTCAATTTCCTTTATGGATTTTTCGGCGGCCGCGCTGAAAATCACGCCGTCTGCGCGGTATATTTCCCTTGCGAGTACGCCGAGCTTTTCTTTAATTGGCAGCTTCTCGTCATAAATCGGCGCAAAGTCCGCTTCGCCTTTGTCAATGACGGCGCAGACCTTTTGGGCAAGGTCTTTTCCGCCCTCGGAGCCTTTTGCGAAAACCTCGGTCAGGGATACCGAAACTCCCATGCCTCCGCAGAAATTCTCAATTATCTCAATCTCAGCTTCGGTGTCGGTGCCGAAGCGGTTAATAGCCACAACAACGGGAACGCGGTATTTTTTCATATTCTCAATATGGGTTTGAAGATTCACAAGACCTTTTTTCAAAGCCTCCGTGTTTTCAGCCGAAAGCTGTGATTTTTCAACGCCGCCGTTGTATTTCAACGCCCTTATTGTAGCGACTATCACAATACAGTCGGGACGCAGACCGGCATAGCGGCATTTTATGTCAAGGAATTTTTCGGCGCCCAAATCCGCACCGAATCCCGCTTCCGTAATGCAGTAATCGCCCAGCTTCAACGCGAGTTTTGTGGCGGTTACCGAGTTGCAGCCGTGCGCTATGTTGGCGAAAGGACCGCCGTGCATGAGCGCGGGAGTGTTTTCAAGCGTCTGTACCAGATTCGGCTTAATGGCGTCTTTCAAGAGAGCCGCCATGGCTCCCACGGCTTTAAGCTCCCGGGCATATACCGGCTTGCCGTCATAGGTATAAGCCGTCAGAATATTGCCGAGCCTTTCCTTTAAATCCTCAATGTCGCGGGCTAAGCACAGTATCGCCATTATTTCGCTGGCGACCGTAATCATGAACCCGTCCTCGCGCGGTACGCCGTTTACCTTGCCGCCTAAGCCCACAACAACATTTCTGAGCGCGCGGTCGTTCATATCAAGACAGCGCTTGAAAAGTATCCTGCGCGGGTCAATGTTCAGCTCGTTTCCCTGTTGAAGGTGATTGTCAATTACCGCGCAGAGCAGATTGTTGGCGGCTGTAATGGCGTGCATGTCGCCCGTAAAGTGCAGGTTTATGTCCTCCATGGGGATAACCTGCGAGTATCCTCCTCCGGCGGCTCCGCCCTTGATTCCGAAAACAGGGCCCATTGACGGCTCGCGCAAAGCTATAACGGCGTTTTTGCCTATTTTGTTCATAGCCTGTCCCAGACCTACGGTGACGGTGGTTTTTCCCTCTCCGGCAGGGGTGGGATTGATGGCAGTAACAAGTATCAGCTTTCCGTTGGGACGGTCTTTGTATTTTTCGCCTAACGACAAAGGCAGCTTCGCTTTGTACTTTCCGTAAAGCTCCAGATCGTCAGCCTCAATTCCGAGCTTTTCGGCAATTTCGGCAATGGGCAGGCACACAGCCTGCTGCGCAATTTCAATATCGGTCAGCATTATTTTTCTCCTTTTGTTTCATTACTGAGTTTTAGAAGTCTGTTTTTCATATCAAGGGCAAAAGCGTAACCCTCCATATATTCGCCTGAGAACATACCGCCGTTTTCATACGGATTTTTAAGGTATTCGTACAAGTCGCAGGTAAACTTAGAGGTGTCAACGCTCCGCTGATTTCTTACATCAATAAAAATTTCCGAAATTCCCGCGTCTGAAAGGGAAACTCTCAGGCTTTTCAGAACTTTTCTGAAAAGCGCCTGCACGGCTTCGTCATAGCTGCGGTCAGGCCACAGCGCGGAAATCGCCTGCTCGGTGCTTACCGAGCCGCCCTGCCGCTCTATAAGCAGCGCCGAAAATTCCTTCGCTTTTGCGCTGGAAAAATAGACCGGACGGCCGTTTACAAAAATGTCAAAATGCCCGAAGGTCTTAACGGTTATCTCGTTGTGCGGCTGAGCGTCCGAAAAACGGGCGGCCTTTTCAATGGCGGCAAAAACCGCCTCCTCCTCATAGGGCTTTAAAATATATCCTATTGCGTTTACGCAGAAAGCGTCATAGGCGTATTCCTTAAACCCGGTCACAAAAACAATTTTTGTTTCGGGATTGACGGCGTTTATCCTGCGGGCAAGCTCAATTCCCGTCATAACCGGCATTTCAATATCAAGAAAAGCCAGATCCACCTGATTTTTCTGCGCCATAAAAACCAGCGCGTCAGCCGGGTTGCCGAAAGCGATTGCCTCATCGGTCAGCCGGTGCGAAAGACAGATGTCGTAAAGCTCCTGAGCCGCCATTTTTTCATCGTCAACGATTAAGACCTTCATCTTTTTCCCCTTTCGGTATTTTAATTGTAACGGTAGTGCCTTCTCCTATGACGCTCTCGATAATAAGCTGAGCGTTCATCATCGTTTTAAGTCTGCCCGAAACATTCTTGATTCCTATGTGCGAGCTCTGCGAGCCGGTATTTTCAAATCCCGCGCCCATGTCAAAGCCTACTCCGTCATCTTTGATAACAACGCAGTCAAAGCCGTCCTTTTCAAAGGAGGAAATCGTAACCTGACCGCCCTCGGCTTTTTTTGTGACGCCGTGCTTTATGGCGTTTTCAACTATCGGCTGTACCGAGAGGGCGGGAACATAAAAGTTTGTGTACTCTGTGTCATATACTATTTTCAGCTTGTCCTCAAACCGCATAAGCTCAATATCGCAGTAGTTTTTGATGTGCTCAAGCTCCGTTTTAAAGGGAATGGGAGTTTTCTGGGATATGGAATCCATATTTCCCCTTAAATATTTTGAGAAAGCCACAACAGCCTTTTCGGCTTTCTGCGGATTGCGCTTAATCAGGATTTTTATGGTGTTGAGCGCGTTGTAAAGAAAATGCGGCTGAATCTGCGAAATCATAATCGCCGTGTTCGCGGCTGTCAGCTCCTTGTCAAGCTCGGCGGCTTTCAGAGCCGCTGAGTAAAGAGAAGTGAGCTTCCTTGAAAAGATAATTGTAAATGTAATAACAAAAATTCCGAAAACAACGGGCATAAACGAGGACATCACCATGGGAATAAGTCCGTTTGTGTAAAGGCAGTCCACCATAATTCCCGAAAAAATCGCGATATATCCGAGCGTGTAGGTGGTGGCGTAGGGGACTTTCCGCGCGGCGCAGTCGGTCAGGCGGCTTAAAAGTATTATGTCAAGCGGAAGCGTAGCCGCCTGAAGTACGGTGTAAAAATACGGATTGAATACGGTGTACGGGAAAAACGATGTAATCAGCGCGCACAGCATAAATGTTGTGCAGAAAGCTATAAATGTGTTCTTTCCTATTTTCAAATCAAGCGTTTCCGTGTAAAACAGTAAAGCCACAAGCTTTATAATAAAAGTGGAAATACATATAACAAGGGTAATAAACTCGTAGCTGACCGAGGAAAACAGAAAGCCGAAAGCGGTAAATCCCTCGGTTGAAATCATCATTCTTACCGCGATTAAAACAAACAGCAGGGGAAGCCATTTTGAAGCGAAAAACGCGGCGCGCCTTACCGAGTAAATAAGGGTGAACGCTGCGCAGAACAGAACCACGCCCACAATAAGGCTTCTGAAAGTCATGGCAATGTCTGTGTAAAGGTTATCATAGCCGCCGTCCGAAATAACCGGCGTCATGTATATTCCGGGCATCATATCGCACGAAACCTCAATAACCACCGTGTATTCCCGGTCTTTCTCAAAATTTACGGCAGTCAGCTGAGCGCTTTTGTCGCTGTACCCTCCCGAAGAAAAAGAGTCGGTGTTCTGACCGGTCAGCTCGCCGTTTATATAGACGCTGTAAGAGCCGGCAAAATGCGGAATATACAGCACGGCGTTTTGAAATTCCAGATTGCTTATTGTGAGCCTGTAAGAGGCGTATGAGCCTTTTGGCTGCAAAAAGTGACTTAAATCCACAAAAAACGAAAGGGGAATACTCTTGTAGGACTTTTCGCTGAGCGCCTCGCCTGAAATTATATGCCCCTCAAAGTACTCCCATTCTCCCGAAAGATAAAGGTATCCCGCGTGTTTCGGCGAGGAATCCGAAAAATCGGCTCTGCCCGAAATTACTTTCGGGTAATTTGTAACGGTTTTGTTTATAAAAGCCGCGCAAAAGGGGAGCAGAATAAGCAGCAGACACAGAAGTACCGACAAAACAAGATATATATTGGATTTAGTCCGTATTTTCATAGCCGCACCCGTCCTCTCTTAACGCTTAAACATTTTCATTATAAATGAAATATACTTATAAAACAAGAGTTTTTATTGACATATTTAACGGGGAAATGTATAATTTATTGTAATTATTTTTAGGTATAGGAGCAGTCTGTATGGAATGGACAGGACTTAACGAGTTAAGAGAAAAATATCTCAGTTTTTTTGAAAGCAAGGGGCATCTGCGTCTGCCCAGCTTTTCGCTGGTGCCTCAGGGCGACAAGAGCCTTCTGCTTATAAATTCGGGCATGGCGCCCATGAAAAAATACTTTACGGGCGAGGTTACTCCCCCGCGCAAAAGGGTTACAACCTGCCAGAAATGTATCCGCACTCCGGATATTGAGAATGTGGGCAAAACCGCGCGCCACGGCACTTATTTTGAAATGCTCGGCAACTTCTCTTTCGGCGATTATTTTAAGGAAGAGGTTATTCCCTGGGCATGGGAATTCTGCACCGAGGTTATAAAAATGGACCCCGAGCGCCTTTATATCAGCGTTTATCAGGACGATGACGAGGCTTATGATATATGGACTAAAAAAATCGGCGTAGCCGAGGACCACATGGTGCGTTTCGGCAAAGAGGATAATTTCTGGGAGCACGGAGCCGGTCCCTGCGGCCCCTGTTCCGAGATTTACTATGACCGCGGCGAAAAATACGGCTGCGGCAGGCCTGACTGCAAGGTCGGCTGCGACTGCGACAGATATATTGAGTTCTGGAACCTTGTGTTTACCCAGTTTGACAATGACGGCAGCAATAACTATACGCGCCTTGCTCACCCGAATATTGATACGGGTATGGGGCTTGAACGCCTTGCCTGCATAGCGCAGGATGTGGACAATCTCTTTGAGGTTGACACCGTTCAGAATATAATGAAACACATTATGAAAATTTCGGGCGTGGAATATCATAAGGACGAGAAGAAAGATGTTTCCCTGCGCGTTATAACCGACCATATCAGGAGCACCACCTTTATGATAGGCGACGGTGTAATGCCCTCAAACGAGGGCAGGGGATATGTTCTGCGCAGACTGCTCAGAAGAGCCGCGCGCCACGGCAGGCTGCTGGGCGTACAGCGTCCCTTCCTTTCCGAGGTTGCCGAAACCGTAATAAAGGAAAACGCCTCGGCTTATCCCAACCTTGTTGAAAAGAAAGACTTTATTTTAAAGGTTATCGCCAACGAGGAGGAAAACTTCTCAAAGACGATTGATTCGGGACTTCAGATTCTTGAAAAAATGATAGAGTCCACCGACGGCTCTGTGTTCAGCGGCGAGGACGCGTTCAAGCTTTCCGACACTTTCGGATTTCCCATCGACCTTACCAAGGAACTGCTCGAAGAGCGTAAGATGACCGTTGACGAGGAAAAATTCCGCGAGCTTGTAAAAGAGCAGCGCGACCGCGCGAGAAACGCCAGAGAGGACGCCGGGCAGGACGCGTGGAAAGGCTCCGTTGACGCCACAAAGGATATGAAAGCTACTGAGTTTTCAGGTTACGGCAGCTTTTCGTGCGAAGCGCAGGTGACGGCTGTTATCAGCGGCGACAAAGCGGTTGACTTCGCCGAAAACGGCGAAAAGGTGACCGTTGTGCTTGATAAAACCGTGTTTTACGGCGAAGGCGGCGGACAGGCGGGCGACACCGGCGTTATCTCCGGCAACGGATTTGAATTTACCGTTACGGGAACCACCAAAACCGCCGAGGGCGTGTATCTTCACCACGGCTTTGTAAGCGACGGCGAGAGTATCGCGGTAGGTCAGAATGTAACGGCGGCGGTCGATACAGAAAAAAGACTTTCAACAATGCGTAACCATACGGCGGCGCATATTTTGCAGGCTACCCTGCGTAAGATTCTGGGAACTCATGTCGAGCAGGCAGGTCAGCTTGTAAATTCCGAGGAAATGCGCTTTGACTTCTCGCATTTTTCGGCTCTGACCGAGGAGGAGCTCAAAGCCGTTGAGGACGGAGTAAACAGCGTTATTTTCAGCTCAGCGGCGGTCGAAACCTCCGAAATGTCCGTGGACGAGGCTAAAAAGTCGGGCGCTATGGCTCTGTTCAGCGAAAAGTACGGCGATATAGTGCGCGTTGTAAAAATCGGCGATTATTCAATGGAGCTTTGCGGCGGTACCCATGTGGCGAACACCTCAATGCTCGGACTTTTCAAAATAATTTCAGAGACTTCCGTAGCCGCCGGAGTCAGAAGAATTACAGCGGTAACGGGTACGGGTGTGCTCGGCTATATCAAGAACACCGACAGCCTTTTGAATAAAACCGCGGCGGCGTTAAAAGTGGCAAATGTTCACGATGTGGCGCACCGCGCGGCGGCAGTTACGGCGGAAATCAAGGAAAAGGACCGCGAAATCGCGAAGCTGCAAAGCGAAATAAATTCCTATAAGACCGAAGGGCTTATGTCAAAGGCTCAGCAGGTCGGCGGGCTTAAACTCATAGTGTTCAACGCGGGCGAGGAGAGCGCCGACGCAATCCGCGCTATGGCACAGAGCGCGGCGGCAGACGGAAACGCTGTCGCGGCGGTAGCCGGAATAAATAAAGAAAAAGGCACGGTTTCCTTTGCCTGCGCCTGCGGAGGCGAAGCTGTGGCGAAAGGCGCGCACGCGGGCAATATCGTGCGTGAAATCGCAAAGCTCGCCGGCGGCAGCGGCGGCGGAAAGCCCGATATAGCCATGGCGGGCGGCAAAAACCCCGAAATGGCGGACGAAGCCCTTTCAAAAGCCGCCGAAATATTAAAAGCTATGCTTAAATGAGGTGCTGTTATGGATTGTCTGTTCTGTAAAATAGCGGCGGGCGAAATCCCGTCAAACAAGGTGTATGAGGACGATAGAATTTTAGCGTTTTACGACATCGCTCCGCAAGCTGAAAAACACGCTGTGGTAATTCCGAAAAAGCATATAGCCTCCTGCGCCGATGAAATAACTCCCGAAAACAGCGCCGATGTAGCTTATATATTTGAAAAAATACCCGAAATAGCCAAAGCTATGGGCGCCGACGGCTACCGCATAATAAACAACTGCGGCGAAAAAGCCGGGCAGAGCGTAATGCACATTCATTTCCATGTTTTAAGCGGAAAAGAGCTGTCGGGAAAGCTGGTTTAATATTCTTTGGGGGTGAAAAGCGGTGAAAAGACCTTTTGCGGTTATGGGCTTCACAATGCTTTTAATATCTCTCCCTATGTATATGATAAGCGTAAAAATGACTGCTGCCGTTTTTTCAGCGGCGGCGGTCATTTTTTGCGTTCTGCTGTTTTTTAAAGAGTCCGGATTCAGGAAAACCGCTCTTTTCGCCCTTGCCGCGGTTTTAATATTTGCCGCAGGTTTATTGCTTGAACAGTATTCGATTTTTAAAAACTCAGCCGTGTTTGACGGCGGCAGCGTCAGCGTAAAGGGCACCGTGGTTTCTGTTCCGGCCTCATCCGATTACGCTTTTTCTTACATAATAAAGGTCGAAAGCGGCGGCGAAATTAAGGGCGGCTTTAAGCTGAGGTATATAACAACGGAAAAAGCCGGATTTGCCGCCGGCGACAAAGTCAGCGGAACAGTCAGCGCAAAACTTTTTTCCGACGATATAGACTACCTTGAATACAGCCTTGCCTCAAAGGTGTATTTTGCCTGCTTTGAAAGCGACGGCAGCCATTTTGAGGCGACCGGCGAGGAAAGTCTTTACTATAAAACAATGGGCAGCGTAAGAAAATATCTGTCCGACACAGTTGACAGGTATATTCCCGGCGAAAACGGAGCTGTCGCAAAAGCCATGACAATAGGCGACAAAAGCGGCATAAGCGATAAAACCCTTAACTATTTTAACTATTCGGGTACGGCTCATCTGCTTGTGGTTTCGGGACTGCACCTTACAGTCTGGGCAATGGCGGTAATGCGCCTGCTTTCAAAAAGCCGCAGAACCCGTAAATACGCTCCGTATTTGGGCGGACTGTGCGTGCTGTTTTACTGCGCTTTAACGGGATTCAGCGTGTCTATTGTAAGAGCGGGGATAATGACCGGCTGTATGCTGCTGGGCAGAGCGCTGGGGCGTGAAAGCGACAGCCTTAACTCAATCGGGCTGTCGGTAATAATAATTTTTATTATCAATCCTTTCAGCGCGTTTTCCGCGGCAATGTGGCTTACCGTTCTGTCAACTTCCGGCATTGTGCTGTTTTCTGAAAAAATCAACGATTATATTGAGGAGAACAACAAGTCAATCTCACATCTGCCCTTCTTTCATTATTTTGCCGAAACCTTTTCGGTCTCAGCGGCGGCAACTCTTATGACTCTGCCGGTGTTCATATTAAAATTTGATATGCTCCCCGTGCTGTCCTTTATTTCAAACTTCTTTATGGTGCAGCTGGGCATGCTGCTTATGATTATCTCGGCGGCAGCTCTTTTTATGCACGCCGTCGGGCTTACCTTTGCGGCAGAGGGATTTTTTACCGCGGCTGGACTTGCGGCAAAACTGCTTCGCTTTGCGGCCGAAAAAATAGGAATGAGCAATATTTCCACCGTAACCGTTAATCATAAGGCTTATCTGGTTTGTCTGGCGGCAGCCGCGGCGGCAGTCCCCGTTATGTACCTGCTTTTCAGAAAAGGCAGAAAAGCGGCGGTAAAAGCTATCGCGAAAATTCTATCGCTCGCCCTGCTTATGACCTTTGTGTTCTGTACGGCTTACGAGCTTAACACTCCCTCGCTGGAATTCAGGTTTTCCGGAAATAAACCCACGGCAGTGATAAAAGCCGGATTTGAAAGCGCGCTTATAGGCGGTCAGGATAAGACGGATTTAGAGTTTATTGAGGAATCAATGAGCCTTCATAATATTAAAGAAATAGACTGCGTATGCGTAATACAGGAAACTACCCGCACGCCCTCGTTTCTGATGACGCTGCATGAACTTGCGGGAAAGAAAAGAACCGTTTATGTGGGGGAGGAAACTTCGGAAGATTACAGGGATACAGCGGCTTCTGTTACCATAGGGCAGATGCTTAAAATCAATACGGACGAAGCGCCCTCGCTTATCACTTTTGACTGCCGGGAAAAATGCGTAGCTTTGGTTAACGGCGAAAACGCGCAAAAGGCATTTGAAAATAACAGAAAATATGATATAATTATTTTGTATGGGAATTTTGACAGTAATGATTATGAATACGCGAAGGCGGCTTTGAGGGATTCTCTTTCACAGCTTTTAACGCCGGACGAAGAGCAAAGGCTTTCGCTGTATTTCTGATAGGAGAGCAGTATGGCGCTTATTACCGAAAACGAACTTAAAAAGAAAATAAAAGAGCGCAGTCTGGCAAACTGCTGTCTGGTTTACGGCGACGAGGACTATTTAAAGCAGTTTTATGTTACGGCGGTCTGCTCGTCTTATGTAGCTTCGGGAAGCGAAACTTTCTGCCTTCGCAGGTATGACGGTAAGGAAAATTCTCTTGACGAGGTTTTGGAGGGCGCGCTTTCCATGCCCTTTATGGGCGAATATACGGTGGTAATCGCCCGTGATTTTCCGCTTGATTCCTTGCCTGCCGGTCAAAAGGAACAGCTTTCCCAATATCTTAAAAATCCCTGCGACACTTCCGTTACCGTGTTCTGGATGGACAGCGCGCAGGTAAGCGCAAAAAATCCCAAATGGAAAAAGGTTATAGACGAGTTTTCAAAATACGGCGACGCGGCGGAGCTTCAAAAGCCTTCCATAGCCCAGCTTCGCAGAATGCTTCCGGCTTACGCGGCAAAATGCGGCTGCACAATGAGCGGCGACACGGCGGAATATCTTGTAAGCGTTGCGGGCGACAGCCTCAGCGCGCTCTTTAACGAGGTAAAAAAAGCCGCTGCCTATGCGGGCGAGGGCGCCGAGATAACCCGCTGGCATATTGACGGGATTGTTTCCCCCTCTCTGGAAGCCAAGATTTTTGATTTGTCGCGCCTTGTGCTTTCGGGCGACGCGAAAGGCGCTTTGGAGCTTCTGCATAACCTCGTTGTGCAGAAAGCCGACCCCATTGATATTTTCGGCGTGATTTTAATGTCCTTTACCGATATTTACCGTGTTAAAATCGCGGTATCGTCGGGTGAGAACGCCGTTTATCCCGCAAAATTCTATGACTATAAAAACCGCGAGTTCCGCCTTAAAAACGCCGCGCGCAGCGCTTCTAAAATCAGCGGCGAAAGCTTAAGGGAGTGCTTTGACTGCTTTGCCGACGCCGACAGGCGCTTAAAAAGCACGGCGCAGAGCGGCGAACTGATTCTTGAAAGGCTCATAGTGCGCCTTTCGCTGATACTTGCAAGGTAATAATATGATTAAAATAAAAGAGGCTGTAATAGTCGAGGGCAAATACGATAAAATAAGGCTTTCCTCATTGCTTGATACCGTCATAATAGAAACCGGCGGCTTCGGTATTTTCAAGGATAAGCAAAAGCAGAAAATGATTAGATTTTTAGCCGAAAAGCGCGGAATAGTGATAATGACCGATTCCGACTCCTCCGGTTTTAAAATAAGGGCGTTTTTAAACGGCATAACCGATACCGACAATATAAAGAATGTCTATATTCCCGATATTTACGGAAAAGAAAAACGCAAAACCGAGCGTTCCAGCGAAGGTAAAATCGGCGTTGAGGGAATGAAAACCGAGGTTATTCTCGAAGCGCTTACAAAGGCGGGCGTGCTTTGCGGCGAAAACGACAAAACCGAAAGCCGTCCCATAACGCATACCGATTTTTTTGAAGACGGAATAAGCGGCGGCGAAAACAGCGCCGAAAAGCGCAGAAAACTTGCGAAGAAACTTTCTCTGCCCGAGAAAATAAGTTCTTCCTCGCTGCTTAAAATAATCAACTCATATATGACTTATGAGGAATATAAGGAGGCGGTAAATGAAAGCGAAAATATGTACGAACTGTAAAAATTTTCAATACACTTTAAAATAATTCTGTTGTGTGATATACTTTAAACTGCCTTTTTACGGCAAAAAAATTTTTATGAGGTAAAAAAGATGAAAGCTGAAAGCATATTCCCCATAAACGAGCCCTTTTACGAGGTGCGTAAAATCAAAAACTTTAAAGAACTTATCGACCGGAGCGAGCAGCTCTATTCCGACCGTCCGGCTTATAAACTCAAAAACAAAGACGGAGTTTACTATGATGTTTCCTATAAAAAATTCCGTCATGATATTTACTATCTCGGCAACAGCCTTATAACCGACGGCTATTCGCGCAGCCATATAGCCGTAATCGGCGCTAATTCCTATAAATGGTCGGTAACATATCTCGCGGTAACATGCAGTAACAATGTTGTCGTTCCCATTGACAAGGAGCTTATGGCTGAGAACATCATAGATGTTTTAAGGGACTCCGATTCCACAGCCCTTTTCGGTGACGAAAAGTATATAAATATGGTAAGCGAGCATCTTGACAAGCTTCCCGAAGGCTTCAGGCTTTACAGCTTCGAGGAGTGTGAAAAACCCGGCGTGCTTTCTTATGACGAGTATTTTGAAAGCGGACGGCAGCTTTACAAGCAGGGCAAAAAGCTCTTGAACGATGTAACCCTTGACGAAAATGTTATGACTTCGCTGCTGTTCACTTCGGGCACAACCGGCGTTTCAAAGGGAGTTTGTTTAAGTCAGGCGAATATATGCGCCGTAATAAACAACCTCGCGGGCGTTGTGAAGGTCAATCCCGACGACCAGCTTCTTTCGGTGCTCCCCATTCATCATACTTACGAATGTACGCTCGGATTTTTGTTTATTATCTATTCGGGCGCCTGCATAGCCTTCTGTCAGGGACTTCGCTATATCACCAAGAATATGCAGGAGGTTAAACCCACAATATTCATAACCGTGCCGCTGATGATTGAAAAAATCCATGACAGGATAATGAAAAAGCTTGACGAGAAAAAAGGCGGCAAGCTGATTTTCAGCGTAGGCAAAACCGCCGCCATGCTCGGTAAAGCCGTAGGTATTAAGGATATTGACCGCAGAATTTTCGCGGAGGTTATAGAGAATTTCGGCGGAAGACTGCGTCTGCTCATAACGGGAGCCGCGGCGCTTGACCCGCGCGTTGCCGAGGACTTTATAAGAATGGGCGTTGATATTTATATAGGCTACGGGCTTACCGAGTGCGCGCCCCTTGTAATCGGCAACCATGACCGGCTTATGCTCAGCGACTCAGTCGGAACTCCTCTGCCCGCGGTCGAGGCGTGTATTCACGACCCCGACGATTTGGGCGTGGGCGAAATCTGGATAAAAGCTCCCATGGTAATGCTCGGTTACTATAAGAACCAGAAAGCCACAGACGAGGTGCTCACCGAGGACGGCTGGTTCAGAACGGGCGATTTGGGAACGGTGGACCGCAATAACTGCTATAAAATCACCGGTAGAAGCAAAAATGTAATCGTTACCAAAAACGGCAAAAACATCTTCCCCGAGGAGGTTGAGCTGTACCTTAACAACTCTCCCGTAATTGAGGAAAGCCTTGTTTTCGGCGACGATGTTGATGACGAAACTCTTGTCAGCGCCAAGATTTATCCCAACTATGACCAGATTAAGAAAAATCTCAAACGCCAGGAGCTGACTCAGGAGGAGATAAGAGCCTCCATAGCCGAAGCTATAAAAGAAGTCAACAAAAAGCTTCCAAAATATAAAAAGGTAATGAAATTTGACATTCGTGAAAACGCCTTTATCAAGACCACAACGCAGAAGATAAAGCGCTACGCGAACCTTGACGATAAAAACGCCGCCAAGGACGGTCAAGAGGAGAAAAACACAGAGGAATAATAAAATGATTTTAGGCTATAACAATACCGAGGAATTTTCAAACGGAATAAAGGTGCTGGCGCTTACGGCGTCTCCGAGAAAAACCGGCTATACCGCGAAGCTGCTCGGAACAATGCTGCGCGAGTTTCCCAAAGGAACGGATATTGAGATTGTAAATCTGTATGAGCTCAACCCCGTGCCTTGCAACGCCTGCGGGTACTGCAAGGCGGTTGACGGCTGTTCCAAAAAGGATTTGGAGGAGTTCTTCAAAAAATTTGAGAACGCCGACATTCTCGTGTTCGCCACTCCGGTTTATTTTATGGGCGTGCCGGCTCCTTTTAAAGCGCTTATCGACCGTTTTCAGCGGTATTACGAAGCGCGTTTCAGGCGAAATGTGAAAACTCCCGTTGAGAAAAAGCGCAAAGCGGTGCTGATTGTAACTTCCGGCAGCGACGGCGAAGTCGGCTTTGAGGTTATAAAGCACCAGCTTATGCAGGCTTTTACCGTTCTCAATATCGAGCTTAAAGGCTCAATGCTCGCGAGAAATACGGATAAATGCGGAGTTGACAAAACGGATATTGATAACGCCAAAAAATTGTATTGGAGGGTGAGATAAATGTCAGTTGTAAAAGTAAATCTCAATAATTTCGCGCAGGAGGTGCTTAAATCCGAAAAGCCCGTGCTTGTTGATTTTTACGCGGATTGGTGCGGCCCCTGCAAAATGATGGCTCCCGAAATGGAAGCGTTCGCAGAGGAAACCGACGCCGTAAAGGTATGCAAAATCGATGTTGACGAGGCGCAGGACCTTGCCATGACCTTCGGCGTTTTAAGTATTCCCACCGTAATCCTCTTTAAGGACGGAAAGGAAACCGACCGCTTTGTAGGCGCAAGGGAAAAGGACGGAATCGCCCAATTCTGCGGAGAATAAACAAAAACCGAAAAGGCGGCGGAAATTTCCGCCGCCTTTTTTGTGCGCTGATTTTTTAATATCCGGCAAGATACTTTATTGCTTCGCTTGCCGCTAAAAGCCCTGCCGCCGCCGGAACAAAAGCTATGCTCGCCGGCGAGCGCTCTCCGTCTGTTTTAGGCTCTTCTCTCGAATATACCGTTTTAAGCGACTTTACACCGCGCTTTTTAAGCTCTCTTCGCATAACCCGGCAAAGGGGACAGACCGAGGTTTTGTAAATGTCACTCACCTCAAACCCGGCGGGATTCAGCTTGTTGCCCGTGCCCATAACCGAAATTATGTGAATACCGAGCTGCTCGGCTTTCTGCGCCAAGTCTATTTTAGCGCTCACACAGTCCACGGCGTCAATAATGCAGTCATAGCCGGAAAGGTCAAATTCGCCGCTGTTTTCGGGCAGATACATCTTGTCAATGCGCTCAACCCGGCAGGCGGGGTTTATGTCCGTTATCCTGTCCTTTGCCACGGCGGTTTTCATAAGACCGACCGTTGAGTGCAGAGCGTAAAGCTGACGGTTGATGTTTGTTATGTCAACCTTGTCGCCGTCAACAAGCGTTATCGCTCCCGTGCCGCATCTTGCCAGCGCTTCGGCAATGTATGAGCCCACTCCGCCCAAGCCGAAAATAATGACCGAGGAGCGGGCAATACGCTTTGCCGCGTCCTCGCCTATGAGCCTGTCCATTCTTGAAAATTCAAGCATAATAATCACCTGTTTTGATTTTAACATATTGAATTATTTAAGGCAATAGTGTATAATACTCATTTAGAATTGTGTTGCAAAGGAGATTTTTAATGAAGTTAGGAATAGTTGGGCTTCCCAATGTGGGTAAAAGCACGCTGTTTAACGCAATTACAAACGCGGGCGCTCAGTCGGCGAACTACGCTTTCTGCACAATCGAGCCGAATGTAGGCGTTGTAGCCGTGCCCGATTACAGGCTTGATAAGCTTACGGAAATGTATAACCCGGTTAAAACAACGCCGGCTACAATAGAGTTTGTGGATATTGCCGGGCTTGTAAAAGGCGCTTCCAAGGGCGAGGGGCTCGGCAACAAGTTCCTTTCCCATATACGCGAGGTGGACGCCATAATTCATGTTGTGCGCTGTTTTGACAATGACGATATAATTCATGTCGAGGGCAGCGTAAACCCTCAGCGCGATATTGAAACCATCAATCTTGAACTTATTTTGTCTGATATTGAGATTCTCGACAGAAGAATTGACCGAAGCTCAAAGGCGTTAAAGGGCGACAAATCCCTCGCCAAAGAGGTTGAGTTTTTAAAAAGACTGCGTTCCCAGCTTGAAAACGGAGTAAACGCCAGAGCCGTTGAGACGGACGAGGAAGAGCGCGAGATAATGCAGAGCGTGGCTCTGCTTTCGTCAAAGCCGGTTATATACGCCTGCAATATGAGCGAAGAGGATTTCGCTTCGGGCATTGAGGAAAACGAACGCTATAAGGCAGTGCGCGCCATAGCCGAGGCGGAGGGAGCCGAGGTGTTGCCCATCTGCGCAGAGCTTGAAGCGGAGATTTCATCTTTGTCAAAAGAGGAAAAAGAGCTGTTTTTGAGCGACCTCGGAATTGAAAAGGGCGGGCTTGATTTGCTTATTCAGCGCTCGTACAGCCTTTTGGGACTTATCTCATATCTCACTGCCGGTCAGCCCGAGGTAAGGGCGTGGACTATCAAAAAAGGCACAAAAGCGCCTCAGGCGGCAGGCAAAATACATTCCGATTTTGAGCGCGGCTTTATCCGAGCCGAGGTTATATCGTATGACGACCTTATTGCCTGCGGCTCAATGCAGGCGGCAAAGGAAAAAGGCCTTGTCCGCAGCGAGGGCAAGGAATATGTAATGAACGACGGCGATATTGTTCTGTTTAGGTTTAATGTTTAAAATCGGCGGCTTTGCCGCCGGCTCATACGCGCTTGTAGCTCAGCCGGATAGAGCGTCAGACTCCGACTCTGAAGGCCGCTGGTTCGAATCCAGTCAGGCGCGCCATACAGCGCCCGCGGCAGTTTGCGCCGCGGGCGTTTTTCTGTGTTCGGGCAAATTCGTTCCCGCGGCTTAAAAATGTTTTGCGGTTTTTAAATTTTTACCGCCGCTTAAAACGGCGTTGACAGGGAAAACTGCAATGGGAGGGATTATTTTGAAAAAACTTTTTTTCGGAGGAAATATCATAACAATGGCAAAACCCGGTTTTGCCGAAGCCGTTGCGGTCGAGGATGGAATAATCGCCGCAGTCGGTGATTTAAAGGAGCTTGAAAATTCACGCTTTGATGAAAAAATCGAATTAAAGGGCAAAACGCTTATACCGGCGTTTATTGATTCTCACAGCCATTTTCTTGAAACAGCGCAATCTTTTTTGCAGGTATCTCTTCAAAACGAAGCGTCATTTGACGGTATAAAGAGAAAAATACAAGATTTCATAAAGGAAAAAGATATAAAAAAAGGCGAGTGGGTTACGGCGCGCGATTATGACAACAATTCTTTAAAAGGGGCCCAACACCTGCCGCTTCATATTCTTGACGAGGCGTGCCCTCATAATCCGCTTGTGATAAAGCATAAGTCGGGCCATGTGGGACTGATGAATACCAAGGCGATGGAAATGTTTTCGGTAACTTTGTCCACACCCGAGCCGGAGGGCGGAAAAATCGAAAAGCTCAACGGCTCGCTGACAGGGCTTTTTGAGGAAAACGCTTTTTTCGAGTACCTCAAAAAAATTCCTCTGCCCGGTGAAAAGGAGTTTGCCTCAGCGGCAAAAAAAGCGGAAAATCTGTATTTTTCCAACGGTATAACCCTTGTACAGGAGGGTATGGCGGTTGAGGAAACCTTAAAAATATACGGCTCGCTTTTTAAAAACAACTGTCTTAAAGCCGATATAAGGCTTTACAGCGAGCCTTCCCTATATGAACAGGCTAAGGAGTTTGAAAAAAACGCGAATAACCCACGCTTTAAAACCGCAGGCATAAAAATATTCCTTGACGGCTCTCCGCAAAGCCGTACAGCGTGGCTGCGCCAGCCATATAAAGATTCGCAGGAGCGCGGAATCAGCACCATGAGCGATTCGGCGGTGCTCGGCGCAGTATCGGCGGCGGCAAAGTTCAGAACGCAGATTATCGCCCACTGCAACGGTGATGCGGCGGCAGAGCAGTTCTTAAACTGCCTTGAAACAGCCGAAAATCAGTATCCCTGCCTTAAAACTCTGAGACCGGTTATAATTCACGGACAGCTTATGGGCGTTGACCAGCTTCAAAAAGCGGCTCGTCTTAAAGCGGTCATATCCTTTTTCGCGGCGCATATCTATCATTGGGGCGATGTGCATATTAAAAATCTCGGTTTTGAAAGAGCCTCAATGATTAGTCCGGCGGCGTCAGCCGTAAAAGCAGGTATTCCCGTAACATTCCATCAGGATACGCCGGTAGTGCCGCCCGATATGATTGAAACCTTGAAATGCGCCGTAAACCGCGTTACAAAAAACGGCGTTCAGCTTTCCGAAAACGAGCGCCTTTCCGCTTATGAAGCGCTCAAAGCCGTAACCGCAAACGCGGCGTATCAGTATTTTGAGGAAGCGCAAAGGGGAACAATAGAAAAAGGCAAAAAGGCGGATTTTGCGGTACTTTCAGGAAATCCCCTTGATACAGGCGGCGAAAAAAGTCTGAATATCAAGGTCACCGCAACCTTTAAAGAGGGCGAAGCGGTTTACCAAGGCGACGGCTGACAGCTCTGTTACGCCTTGTTGCAAAGAGGAGCGAAGTAGGATATAATTTAAAAGGTGATTTTATGAAAAAAATTCTGCTTATCGCTACCGGCGGAACAATAGCCTGCCGTGAAAAGGGCAGGGGGCTTGAACCCGATTTAACCCCCGAACAAATGCTGAAAGCCGCAAAAATTGACTCCGGAAGTTACGGCATAAGCTGTGTAAGCCTTTTTAATGAGGACAGCTCGGATATAGACGCCGGCCACTGGTTAAAGCTCGAAGAATGTATTGAAAAAAATTATGACAGCTTTGACGGCTTCGTGATAACCCACGGTACGGATACTCTCGCTTATACGGCGGCGGCACTTTCATATCTTGTAAAAGACTCCGAAAAAACAATAGCCATAACCGGCTCGCAGCGTCCGTTTTCTGCCGAAAACAGTGACGCTCCGGCAAATTTAAGGGACGCTGTGGAAACTGCCGCTTGCGGTATAGGCTCCGTTAATGTAGTTTTCGGCGGCAGGGTGATTTCAGGCGCGCGCGCCAAAAAGCTCAGCACAAAGAGCCTGACCGCGTTTGAAAGCGTGAATTTTCCCCTTGCAGCCGAGTTTTCGGGCGGAAAGCTTAAAACGGTCTGCCCGCCGCCGAAAAAAGGCAAAACAAAATTCTGCCGCAGTCTTAACACTAAGGTTATCGCGGTAACGCTTACTCCGTCAATGCCCGAAAAGGCTCTCGCCGCGGCGCTTGAAAACTGCGACGGCGCGGTTATAGAAAGCTACGGCTGCGGCTCAATACCCCGTAAATATATCGAAACCGTAAAAGCCGCCGTAAAATCAGGCAAAGCGGTAGCGCTGGCGACTCAGTGCGTTTTCGGCGGTACGGATTTGGATTTATACCGCGCGGGCAGAAGCTCAAAAGAAGAAACGGGAGTAGTCCAGACGGGCGAAATGACGCTTGAACACGCGGTGGTAAAACTTATGTATTCCCTTGAAAAAGGCAAAAATGCGCGAGAGGCGTTAAAAATATTTAAAACAGAATAAGCGTTTTCTATTGACCGCGGTTGAGTAATTTTATATAATTTTATAGAATTGTTAAAATCTGACAAAACTACATAGCGGTTCGGAGGGAAAAGATGGATTTATCTTTGCAGTATTTCATGGGGCAGCTTTCGGCAAATCCGCTGCTTATAATTGCCGTTGTGCTGACCTTGGGCGTAATTCTCGTCAACGGCTGGACCGACGCGCCCAACGCTATTGCCACCTGCGTGGTGACAAGGTGCATATCGGCGAGAGGGGCCATACTTATGGCAGCCGTGTTCAATTTTTTCGGCGTGTTCATAATGAGCCTTTTAAACGCTACGGTTGCCGAAACAATTACAAAAATGGTGGATTTCGGCAGCAACACGCACGAGGCGATTGTCGCTCTTAGCGGAGCGCTTTTCGCGATTGTGGTGTGGGCTGTGCTCGCGTGGCGTTTTGGAATACCCACAAGTGAGAGCCACGCTCTGATAGCGGGACTCACCGGCGGAGCGATAGCGCTTCACGGCGGTCTTGACGGAGTTAACGGCAGCGAATGGGTAAAGGTGCTTTACGGACTTGTTATTTCGGTGGTGCTCGGCTTTGCGCTCGGCTGGATTGCCTGTAAAACAGTTGTGCTTCTTTTCAGAAGAGTTGAGCGCAGGAAAACCGAAGTGGTTTTCCGCTGGGCGCAGATTTTCGGCGCGGCGTGTATGAGCTTTATGCACGGCGCTCAGGACGGCCAGAAGTTTATGGGCGTTATTCTGCTGTGCCTGTTTTTAGTCAACGGGCAAAGCTCAGAGCAGGCGGTGCAGATGCCGATATGGCTTATGCTCCTTTGCTCAATTATAATGGGACTGGGCACCTCAATAGGCGGCAAAAAGATTATTAAATCTGTCGGAATGGATATGGTAAAGCTCGAAAAATATCAGGGCTTTTCAGCGGATATTGCCGCTTCAATTTCTCTGCTTATCAGCTCCGTGTTCGGTATTCCGGTATCTACAACCCACGCTAAAACAACGGCGATAATGGGCGTAGGAGCGGTCAACAGGCTTTCGGCAATCAATTTTTCGGTTGTAAAGGAAATGATGCTGACCTGGATTCTTACCTTCCCCGGCTGCGGATTTATAGGATTTTTGATGACCAAGCTGTTTATTTGGATTTTTTAACAGGTGAAAGGAAAAGGATATTATGAAAAGCAAGGCAGACCGTTTTTATTTTGAGAATTTTGTTGAAGCCGCGGATTTTTCCTGCAAGGCGGCAAATTATCTTGTAGAATGTCTTACTGATTACGACAGCTCCAAAATAGGCGAAATGCTCGCCAAAATTCACGAGTACGAGCATCAGGGCGACAGAAAAAAGCACGCTATGTCGGAGGCTCTCGCCAAAGCGTTTGTAACGCCCATTGAGCGTGAGGATTTAATCTTAATCAGCCAGAATATTGACGAGGTAACCGACTCCATTGAGGAGATTATGCAGAAGTTCTATGTTGACGGAATAAAAACCGTAACTCCTGAGGCTGTGGAATTTGCCAAAAAGCTCGTAAAAGCCTGCGAGCTTATGAAAGAAATGCTCGGCGAGTTTATGAACTTTAAAAAGCCCGCCAAGCTTCACGAAATGATAGTCGGACTCAACCATTACGAGGAGGAGTGCGACAGAATGTATCTGGAAGCTACTGTTAAAATTCCTCAGCATTTTACCGATGTGCTCGACATTGTTTCATGGCGCGAGATTTATGTTAAAATGGAAGACTGCGCCGACGCCTGCGAGCATGTGGGCGACTGCGTGGGTATGGTGGTAATGAAAAACACCTGATAAAACGAAAAAAAGACAGCCGCCGGGCATTTACCCGGCGGCTTTTTTATGCGTCTTTACTTTAAAATAACGGTGACTATGCTTTCTTTTTCTATTTCAACCTCGTTTAAGAACTCGCCGTCATAAACGGTTTTAAGCTGTTCTTTGCCGTTTGAAGCAATAACGGTCATTTTTTCAAAACCGCCCTCAATGTTTATTTTTCTCTTGCCGCCCTCGTTGACTATGACTGCGGCGGCTCCTTCGGGAGTTTCAAAGGCGAAAACATTGAACTCATTTTTTTCGTCAGGCATAAATTCAATGTCAAGGCAAACCGAGCCTTTCGGAACATATTTTGAAAAATGGGCGAAACCGTAGTAGCGCATAGCAAGGCTGTATTTTTCAAAATTATCTGAGGCGGACATCAGCCCGTCGGAATAATCGCTGCCGTCCTCTTTTATGGAAAACTGATTGACCGCAACCCACGAAGTCCAGCTTTCAGCGCCGCCGTAAATCAAATCCTGCCCCATAACTCTTGCCGTAATAAGAGCGCCCTTAAAGTCTTTCGTATGGCTTTTGTTGGGAAGCTCGCACCATTCGCTCATATCAAAGCGGAAGCAGGGGTAGCGCTTTACGGTTTTCTCTTTAAATTCTATCCGGTCGGCAACCGAGTCGTCGCTGTGGTAGGAGTGATAGGCGAACACTTCAAGGACTTTCATTACTGTTTCGTCTTTGCTGAGTATCTCGGCGTATTCTCCCGTAAGACCTTTCATCTCTCCGCTTTCAGGACCGTACAGCTTTACATTCATACCCCGTTTTATTATTTCCTCTGCGAAGATGTGATAAACTGCCGCCATTTCCTCCGGCTCATAGTGACAGCCCTCCTGCCATACATAAGAGCCGCCCCATTTCCACTGAGGCTCGTTGATGGGGCTTATGTATTTTACGGGAAAACCGCGGTCAATCAAAGCCTGAGTCACGGTCAAAAAATTGTCGGCGAATTTTCTGTAATTTGAATAGGGCAGGTTGCAGGTGTGATAAAGCAGACTTCCCGAAGCCTGACCTGTCGAGGTAAGCGAGTAGTGCGGCGAGTTTGCAAAAAGTATAAGGGTGTCAATGCTCCCTTTGTCAAGGCATTTTTGCATAAAGTCCACGGCGTTTTTGTCAAGGGAAAAATCATAAAAACCCTCTTCCTTTTCACGGTCAAAAACATACATGCTCTCCGTTCTGCGCCAGGGGTTGAGCACCCGGCAGTTGCCGCTGTCCGTTCCGCCGCCCATGTTGTAGCGGTATATGTTGAGGTTGAGCCCGTCTTTTCCGTACAGAAGCTCGGATATTTCATCTGCGGCGGCGCCTGTGCAGTATTGGCTCCACCAGCAGGACGAGGTGCCCCAGCCCTTTAATTTCTGCATTTTTTCGGCTTTGTTAAAATCAATTTTCATAATTTTCACCTGCAAAAGTTTTTCTTATTGTAATATATAACCTTTGCTAAATCAATAGTTTTAAAATATATTTATTTTCAAAACAGATTTAATATGGTACAATTTGTATATAGTTGATTTAAAGGGGGTAAAAGCGTGTTTGATATTCTTGTTGCGGAGGACGATGTAAAGCTCAACAGAATTTACTGCGCGGCGCTTCGTTCCGCTTCCTTTAACGCTTATCAGGCCGCCGACGGCGGTGAAGCGCTTGAAATACTGGCGGAAAAAAAGATTGACCTTGTAATTTCCGATATTATGATGCCCGGTGTGGACGGCTACGAGCTGACCCGTGAAATCAGGGCGAATTATCCCGAAACACCCATACTTATGATATCCGCGAAAGAGGCGTTTGAGGATAAGCGTCACGGCTTTTTGGCGGGAATAGACGATTATATGGTAAAGCCGGTCGATTTAAACGAGATGCTTTTAAGGGTAAACGCCCTGCTGAGGCGCGCGAAAATCGTGACCGAGCGGAAGCTGACAATAGGCTCCACGGTGCTTAATTATGATACATACACCGCCGAATATAACGGCAGGGCGGTTGAAATTCCGCAAAAGGAATTTTTAGTGCTGTATAAACTGATGTCCTATCCTTCAAGAACATTCACAAGGCGCCAGCTTATGGACGAGTTCTGGGGATATGATACCGATTCCGAGGAGCGTACGGTAGATGTCCATATAAACAGACTGCGCGAGCGTCTTAAAGACTGCCCCGATATTGAGATTGACACTATAAGGGGCTTGGGGTACAGAGGTGTTAAAAAATGCGATTAAAGGTGTTTAACAGGCTTTACCGCCGAATGCTTTTTTTAGTCTGCTTTGTTTTCGGGCTGCTGGTTGCCTTGCTGCTCTTCCTTTTGTTTTTGCTTTTCAGAACAAGCCTTTTTGATATTACAACTATCAGTGAAAACGCTTCGCTGATAGTAATCTGCGCTGTAATTTCCATTCTGCTCGTAACCCAGAGTATGGCGATTTTTTGGAGCAAGCGCATAACAAAGCCCATAAGCACAATTTCACGGGCGGTTGACGAAATTGCCGAGGGCAATTTTGAAGTGAATATAGACGACTCAAAATTCAAGGACGAAATAAAAGCCCTCGCCGAAAATATCAATAAAATGGCTGAGGAATTAAGGAGCATTGAGGTAATGCGCTCGGACTTTGTTTCCAATGTTTCCCACGAGTTTCGCGCGCCCCTTGCCGCTATTCAGGGCTATGTGGCGCTTTTGGGCGATGACAGTACAACCGAAAGCCAGCGAAAGGAGTACTATACGCTTTTAGCCGAGTCAACCGGCCAGCTTTCGGGACTTGTTGACAGTATTTTGAAGCTGTCAAGGCTTGAAACGCAGAACATTATATCAAAACCCGTAAAATTCAGCCTTGACGAGCAGCTGAGGCGTGCGGTAATTATGTTTGAAAACGAATGGTCGGCAAAGGAAATTGATCTGGAGCTTGACCTGCCCGGGTGCGAGTGCACCGGCAACGAGGAGCTTTTAAATCAGATTTGGGTAAATCTTATAGGCAACGCCGTCAAGTTTACCGATAAGGGCGGAAAAATCGGCGTAAAAATAGAAGATACGGGCAAATACTATATCGTTGTTAAAATTTCCGACAACGGAATAGGAATGAGCGAAGAAGTCAAAAAACATATATTTGAAAAATTTTATCAGGGCGACTCTTCCCGCCGGCGTCAGGGCAACGGTTTGGGACTTGCGCTGGTAAAATCGGTTGCAGTTCACACAAATTGCAGAATAAGTGTGGAAAGCGAAGTCGGAAAGGGGACTACCTTTACAGTCAAAGTGCCAAAATACAGTGAAGCAAACGCCTGAACGCTTGATAAATAAGCAAATCAGCGGTAATACGGGATTTGGTGTAAAGTAAAACAGCATTACACATTATAAGCGGAGTTTTAAAGCGAAAAATCTTTAAAACTCCGCTTTTTTCTTGATAAAAGCCAAAAAGCAAGAGCCGCCCCGGCAGATTGCCTGCGGAGCGGCTTTTTAAATTTCTGATATTCAGACCTGATTATTTGTTTTTGCTCTCTTTATACTCAACAGCCGCCTTTATAAGACCTGAGAAAAGCGGGTGTGGTCTTGTGGGACGGGAATTGAATTCCGGGTGAGCCTGAGTAGCCACAAACCACGGGTGGTCCTTTAACTCAATCATCTCCACAATGTATCTGTCGGGCGACTCGCCGCAGATGTGCATACCGTGCGCTTCAAGAGTCTCGCGGTAATCGTTGTTTACCTCGTAGCGGTGACGGTGACGCTCGGTTATAAGCTGCTGACCGTACGCCTTGTAAACCTTTGAATTTTTGTCAAGAACACAGGGGTACTGGCCGAGCCTCATTGTGCCGCCCATATCCGTTACCGAATACTGTTCGGGCATAAGGTAAATAACGGGATTTTTTGTGTTGGGGTCAATTTCGGTTGTGTTTGCGTCTTTAAGCCCCAGCACATCACGAGCGAACTCGATAATGGCTATTTGCAGTCCCAGGCATATTCCGAGATACGGCACATTGTTTTCCCTCGCGTATTTTGCGGCGGCAATTTTGCCGTCTATTCCTCTTGTACCGAATCCGCCGGGAACAAGTATTCCGTCCGCGTCTCCCAAAATTTCCGCGGCGTTTTCATCGGTTACGGTCTCCGAGTCAACCCAGTCTATCTGAACTTTCGCGTCATGGTCAAGTCCGCCGTGCTTTAACGCCTCGTTAACGCTGAGATATGAGTCGTGAAGCTCAACATATTTGCCTACCAGCGCTATTTTTACGGACTTTTTAAGATTTTTGTTAGCCTCGGTCATAGAAAGCCACGCGCTGTGGTCGGGCTTTTTGCATTTAAGGTTCAAAGTGTCAATAACAATGTCAGCCAGACCTTCTTTTTCAAGCGCCATGGGTATCTCGTAAAGAGTGGGCATATCAATGTTTTCAATAACATGGCTTGCGGGAACATTACAGAAAAGCGCGATTTTGTTTTTGATGGAATCGTCAATATGATGTTCGGTGCGAAGTACAATAACATCCGGGCGTATGCCTATTCCCAGAAGCTCCTTGACGCTGTGCTGAGTGGGCTTTGTTTTAAGCTCCATTGAAGCGCCCAGATAGGGGACAAGCGTAACATGAATAAACACGCAGTCGCCGGGCCTTTCCTGCGCGAACTGACGGATAGCTTCCAGAAACGGCTGACTTTCAATGTCGCCTACCGTGCCGCCTATTTCAACAAGCACAACATCAATTCCCGGCACGGCGTTAAGCTCGATTCTTCTTTTTATCTCGTTTGTTATGTGCGGAATAACCTGAATGGTCTGACCGCCGTAAACGCCTTTTCTCTCGTTGGTGAGAACCGTGTTATAAACGCTGCCGGAGGTGCAGGAACTGTTCTTTGTCAGCTTTTCGTCAATAAATCTTTCGTAGTGACCTAAGTCAAGGTCGGTTTCGGCTCCGTCATCGGTAACAAAAACTTCACCGTGCTGAATGGGATTCATTGTACCCGGGTCAATGTTAAGGTAGGGGTCCAGCTTGATAACCGTAACCTTTACGCCTCTGTCTTTAAGCAGGCGGCCAAGAGACGCGGCGGTAATTCCCTTGCCGAGTCCCGAAACTACTCCTCCCGTGACGAAAATGTATTTAGTTGCCATAATATCAGCTCCTCGTGTAGTGTTCGTTTAATCAGTCATTGTAAAAAAGATGGTCGTTGTTTCTGTAAGGCTCAAAGGTAACGCTGATTCCCAGCTTTCTGAAAACCTCGGCGTCGGCGTCAGAAAGCACAACCGTTGAGTGCGCGTCACAGCCCTTTAAGTATTTTATGGCTTCAACAGCCTTCTGCGCCAGCGGATTCATAGTAGCGCATATTGACAGAGCAATAAGAATCTCGTCGGGATGAAGGCTTGTGTCCCGCTCGTGAAGCGAAACGGATTTGAGCTTTTTAATAGGCTCAATAACCGTCGGAGTAATCAGAAGTATGTCTTCGTTTATGTTGGCAAGAGCTTTAAGGGCGTTCAGCAGAACTGCCGATGACGCCGACAGAAGCTGCGAAGTCTTGCCCGAAATAATCCTGCCGTCGTTGAGCTCCAGCGTTGTGACGGGCGAGTTGGTTTTCTTTGAAAGTTCAAGCGAAGCGGGAATAATCTTTCTGTCGTTGACGGTTATGTTAAGCTGTTTCATAATAAGCCCGATTTTGTAAAGCTCGGCGGAAACATTCTTGTTGTCCTTTTGCTGAACCAAATAGTTGCAGTAACGGCGGATTATCTCCATTTTTGAGGCGTGACATACCGCCTCGTTGTCAAAAATGCAGTTGCCCGCCATATTGACGCCCATATCGGTGGGCGATTTATAGGGCGACTGACCGTAAATTCTCTCAAATATCGTATTTAAAACCGGGAAAATTTCAACATCTCTGTTGTAATTCACCGTTGTTTTGCCGTACGCTTCCAGATGGAAGGGGTCAATCATATTTACATCGTTAAGGTCGGCGGTCGCCGCTTCATAAGCAAGGTTTACCGGGTGCTTTAAGGGCAGGTTCCATATAGGGAAAGTCTCAAATTTTGCGTATCCAGCCTTAACGCCCCTTTGATGCTCGTGATAAAGCTGCGAAAGGCAAACGGCCATCTTGCCGCTTCCGGGACCGGGAGCCGTTATAACAACCAGCGAGTGCGAGGTTTCTATGTAATCGTTTTTGCCGTAGCCGTTTTCGCTGACTATAAGCGGAATATCCGTAGGGTAATTCTCAATGGGATAATGGCGGTACACCTTTATGCCGAGCGTTTTTAGCCGCTGCTCAAAAACAATGGCTGCCGGCTGCGCGGCGTACTGGGTAAGCACAACTCCGCCCACGAAAAGTCCGAATCCGTTGAAAATGTCGATAAGCCTTAAAACATCAAGGTCATAGGTGATTCCCAAATCGCTGCGGATTTTGTTCTTTTCAATGTCCTTGGCGCAGATGGAAATTATAATTTCAGCGTCATCTTTAAGCTGTAACAGCATTTTCATTTTGCTGTCGGGCTGAAAACCGGGAAGCACCCTTGAAGCGTGATAATCGTCAAAGAGCTTGCCGCCGAATTCAAGATACAGTTTGCCGCCGAATTTGCTTATCCTTTCTTTAATATGCTCAGACTGCATATTAAGGTATTTTTCGTTGTCAAATCCTAACTTTCCCATAACTTCTCCCGTATATATAAATCCTTAAATTTAATTTGCGTCTTTACTCCCGCTTTTTTCGCTTATATTGGCTTTGCCTTTTTCCCTGTCCGAAATCCATTTAAGAACAATCGCGTAAAGCGCGGAAGCGAGCGGAACGCCGGTCAGAACGCCGAGTATTCCGCCTAAATTCCCGCCGACTATCACCGCCACAAGCACCAACACTCCCGGCAGTCCCACAGACTTGCCCACGATTTTCGGATAAATAAGATTGTTGTCAACCGCTTGCAGCAGCACTATGAATATAAGGAAAAACAGCGCTTTCCAGGGGCTTTCGGTAAATATTATAAAACAGCTTATCGCTTCGCCTATTATCGGGCCGACAACGGGAATAAGGGCGAAAACGCCGATTATAACCGCCACAACCGAGGCGTAGGGGATTCTGAGAATTGTAAGACCGATAAAGCAGAGAATACCCAAAAGAAGCGCGTCCGTAAACTGCCCGGCAATAAAATTAGAAAAAGATTCATAGGTTACAGAAGCGATTTCGCAAACCTTTTCATAGGCCTTGTCGCTGAGCGCGGCTTTTAAAAACCTGTGAGTAACCCGGCCGATTTTCTCTTTCTGCGCCAATACATAAACGGCGATAACCGCGCCCAGCGCGAAATTGATTATGCCCGAAACAACCGAGGCGGTAACGCCCATTGTGGTGTTTAGAATACTGCTGCCCCTTTCTCCGGAGAAGAAATCCTTTACAAATTCGGTAATCCGGTTAAAGTCAAGCTGCGGATTTTTAAGCATTGATGTGTCGTATTCCAGCCCGTATTTTAAAATAACGGCGTCAATCCATTCAACCGCCCGTTTGTAATATACGGAAATTTTTGCGGCGAGCGAAGAAACCGTGTCGCCGAGCTGAGGAATAATAATAAACAAAAGCAGCGCCAGAAAACCCAGCACCAGAAGTATTGTCACAATAAGGCTCACCGGGCGCAAAAGCCGCCTTACGGCTTTCTTTTTGCTTTTTCCCAAAAAGGCGAATACCTTTGTTTCAAGCAAGGTCAGCGGAATATTAAGCAAAAAAGCAAGGCAGAGTCCGGTAATAACGGGCATTACAACGCTCAGCGCCGAACCGAAAAAGCCCAGCACCGCCGGCAGATTCTGCGAAGCGGCGAACAGCGCTGCCGCGAAGGTGATAATCAGCAAAATAATTCTGATGTTTTTCTTTGTAAACAACATATTTTCACCCCGTAAATGACCTTGCCGCGGTTTTCTTTGAAAAAATAAAAATAATGAATTTATTATAAACCATTTTAAATGCGGTTGCAATATTTTTCTTTTAAACTTTAAGCTTTCAACGGCGAAAAAATTAAAGTTTCCCTTTGTTTTGGAGCCCTGTTTTAATATATTACCCCTTTTAATAAAAAAACGGAGCGATTTTCCGGATAATTTTTAATTTAGGTGACATAGTCACAGAAAGCCGTAATTTTTGAGGTTATAATAAAGCCGTAAAATAAATCAAGGAGGACAAAACAATGTCAGCAATAAAAATCACATCAAATAATTTCGCAAACGAAGTACTTAATTCGGATAAACCCGTGCTTCTGGATTTCTGGGCGGAATGGTGCGGCCCCTGCCGTATGGTGAGTCCCGTTATCGAGGAAATAGCTCAGGAGCGTACGGATATAAAAGTGGGAAAAATAAATGTAGATGAGCAGCCTCAGTTAGCCGGTATGTTCGGAATAATGAGCATACCCACGCTCGCGGTAATAAAAGACGGTGAAATTTCCGCCAGTACGGTAGGCGCTCAGTCCAAGGAAGCCATACTCGCTATGCTGTGAACGGGTGACTAAAAAAATACCGCCCGGAGAACGCTCTCTCGGGCGGTGTATGCGAATACTGTAAAATTAAAAATTCAAGCCAGGCTTCTAAGCCCCTCGGCGTCTGTTACGGTTATCTGACCTCTCGAAAGCTTTACAAGACCTTCTTTTTGAAAGTACCTCAGCATTCTTGTGATAACCTCTCTTGAAGAGCCTAAATGATTGGCTATCGCCTCGTGGGTGATTTTTAAAGACTCCGTATTTTCAACCGCGGTTTCTTCAAGCAAAAACGCCGCAACGCGCCTGTCAAGGCTCTTCCACATAATCTGTTCAATAAGCCACATAATTTCCGAAAAACGGTCTGCCATAAGTTCGTTTGTAAAGTTTGCCGCGGCGGCGGATTCCTCGGTAATGCTTTTGTAAATTTTCGCCGGGATAATATAAAGCTCCGTGTCTTTCTGAGCCGAAACGGTTATGTCAAACTGTACCGAGCGGATAACGCAGGAGGCCGAAAATAGGCAGATGTCCCTGTCAAAAAGACGGTAAACGGTAATTTCCCTGCCCTCGTCGGAAAGGATATAGGCTCTTAGCTGACCGATTTTAATAATCAGCAGTCCGGAACATTCCTCGTTTGCGCTGTGAATTATTTCGCCTTTTTTTACGCTCTTTGTAATAAGGCTGTTTAAAATAAGTTCCTGCTGACGGGCGCTGAGCTTGTTAAAAACGGGGAAAATCTCCCGAAATTCCATTTTGCCACCTCCCGTTATCTGAAATAAGTATATCTCATTTGTTTGACGCTGTCAATTAAACCGTTGACATATCAGCGCAAAAAGCCTTATACTTAAACCGCAGGGAATATATCTAAAATATAAGGATAACTTATATTAAAGCCCTCAAAACGGATACCCGCCGGCGGTACTGCCGCGCGGCAAAAAAATAAAAAAGGAAGAATTGCTATGAAGAAAAGATTTTATATCTGCCGTCACTGCGGCAACATTATCGGTATGATTAACGACGCGGGAGTGCCCGTTATGTGCTGCGGCGAAAAAATGCAGCCGTTAGAGCCTAATACCGTAGAAGCCAGCGGAGAAAAGCATATCCCCGTTGTTACGGTTGAGGGCGATACGGTCAAGGTCTGCGTAGGCAGCGCCGAGCACCCGATGTTACCCGAGCACTCAATTCAGTGGATTTATCTTCAAACCGAAAAAGGCGGACAGCGAAAAGCTCTTAAAGACGGAGAACCGCCCCGGGCTGAGTTCTGCCTTAAAGACGATAAAGCCGTTGCGGTTTTCGCTTACTGCAACCTTCACGGGCTGTGGATGACGGAGCTTTGATTTTAAGCGTTTCGTGCCTGCCGAGTAAGCCCGGCAGGCATTTTTAGTAATAAGGGAAACCGCCGGGCGGATTTTTTCGCTTGACGGAATTTTCAAGGTAAAACCGGTTTAGGAAAGGAGCGTCAGCGTGCAGTACGCAATATCGTTTTTAGAGGGCGTTATAACCTTTATTTCTCCATGCCTTCTGCCTATGCTGCCAATATATATTTCATATTTTGCCGGCGGAGGCGAGCGCAGAATTAAAAAGACTCTTGCGGGAGCGTGCGGATTTGTTCTCGGATTTACCGCCGTATTTGTAGCTCTGGGCGCGCTGGCGGGAACGGCAGGCAGTTTTTTTAAGGAATATCAGACCGCCGTTAATATAGTTTCGGGAGTAATCGTAATTATTTTCGGGCTTAATTTTCTCGGCCTGTTTAAACTGAATATTTTTAAAGGCTCAAAGCGTAAAGCGAAAACGGAAAATATGGGATTTTTTTCGGCGGTGGTTTTCGGAATAATCTTCTCTGTCGGCTGGACTCCGTGCGTGGGAGCGTTTTTAGGCTCGGCTTTAATGCTCGCGGCTCAGCGCGGAAGGGTTTTTGAGGGAGTTTTAATGCTTCTTGCGTATTCCGCTGGACTCGGAGTGCCCTTTATTCTCAGCGCCGTGCTTATCGACTATCTTAAATCCGCTTTTGACTTTATAAAACGGCATTATAAAGTTATAAATACCGTTTGCGGAATAATACTTGTAGTAATAGGCGTTTTAATGGCTGCCGGAACGCTCGGACGCCTGCTCTCAATACTCAGCTGAGGAGGAAAAACAATGAATAAAAAGAAAACAGCTCTTTTGATAGCCGCCGTTTTTATAGTTCTGCTCATAGGCGCGTATGCCCTGTACTCCGCGCTCGGAGAGTCATACGCTCCTGAAGTTTTAACTCCCGGAGAATCCGCCGCGCAAAGCGGTGAGAACGCCCATATTCAGAACTCTCAATCTCAGGAAAATGACGGCGAAAGCGAAAAAGCCCCCGATTTTACCGTATATAATTTAAACGGCGAGCCGGTAAAGCTGTCGGACTATGAGGGCAAACCCGTTGTGCTCAATTTCTGGGCAAGCTGGTGCGGCCCCTGCAAGTCGGAAATGCCCGATTTTCAGGAAAAATATAAACTTCTCGGCAAAGATGTGCAGTTTTTAATGGTAAATATGACCGACGGCGCAAGGGAGACCGTTTCAAGCGCCTCAGAGTTTATCAGTTCGCAGGGTTATACTTTCCCGGTATTGTATGACACTGACTCGTCTGCCGCATACGCTTACGGAGTTTACGCCCTGCCCACAACTTATTTTATTGATTCCGAGGGACGCGCCGCGGCAAAAGTTTCCGGAGCGATTGACTCGCAGACTCTTCAAAAGGGAATAGATATGATAAGCGGAAAATAGATTTTTCCCGGCATAAATATAACAGGCGGAAGCTGTCAGCCTCCGCCTTATTTTTTGCCGTTTATTCGGTTTTGCTGAAAAGCACGGGCATCCACAGTCCGCCCTGCACGGTGCGGTGATTAAACCCTTCGCTTTTAGGCACATCGGTGTCAATCCAGTCGCTGAAACATATATCGTCGCCGGTGTCGGCAAGATATTTTAAAATCGCCTTTGAATAAAGGTTTACGCTGTCGTTGTTTTCGTCAAGAGCCGCCGCCCACATCATCCAGTCGGTTTTTGTGAATTTCTTTCTGTAATCAAGCGGCACTCCGTAGGTGTCAAGCTTTTGCTTGTATTTTGAGCTTTCCGCCCGGTAAAGCTCCTCGCTGAATAAGTTGAACGAAAACAGCTTGTCCCACACAAGATTGTATTTTAAACTCCATGTGTTTTTCTCGTTCAGCGCAAAGGGCAGAGTGCCGTCAGGCAAAACAAAGCTTGAAAGCTGCGCGGCGTATTGGGCGGCAGTTTCAAAATAGCTGTTTTCAACGCCTAAAACGCCGCATATCTTTGAAAATGCCGCTATACCCATAATTTCTTTAATGGCCAGATTTACATTTTTCTCGCTGTGACCGGCAAAATCGTCGGTGCAAAGCTGATTTTCAAGCTCAATCGAGGCGTTTACAAGATATTTCGCCCAGCCTTCAAGCAGGTCGAAATTTTTTTCTATAACGCTTTTGTCCTTTGAGTAAACATAGTGAGCGTACGCCATTATGAGCATGTTTCCGCATTCCTCAACGGGCATTTGCGAGTCATAGCGGAATACATTCTTATTTTGTTTATAAATGCCGGCTTTGCCCTTTCTGCTTGAATATTTCTTAAAGCAGCCGTAAACCTGCCCGTTAGCTATGGGGTATGTGCCTATATCGTGAGGCGCGAAATCATACTGCCAGGCGTTTGTCCTCGCGAACGCGAATATTCCGGTCATCATACCCTTGATAAGCTCCGAGTTGTAGATAAGAAAGAAGGGGAGAGCGGGATACGAAACATCAACCGTGTTAATGCAGCCGTTGGAGTGACATTCCTTTGAAAAATACAGAATATTGCCTTCGGCGTCCAGTACCGGCTTGTGACCGGCAAGAACCTGACGGCAGGCGGCAGTTACCATGTCGGCGTAATTTCTCGAAAAAATTTCGGCGTCATCTCTTATTGTCTTATTGCGGCTTACGGCTCCCTCATAAAGTACGCCGTAGTTTTCGGCGCAGTATTCAATGGCTTCTCCTATGCCGGAAAAACGCTGCTTATAGTAGCCGTCTAATTTCTCGCCCATATATTCAACGCTCTTTATATCGTCATAGGCGAAAATAAACAAGGCTCTGCCGTTTTTAAAATCAGAGCGAGCGCTGATAAATGCGCGTCTGTTTTTGTTGACCGCAACCTCGTCACCGTACAGGCAGATATATCCCCAGTCGGCGGAAACGCCGTCTCCGCTTTTGCTGACGGGCTTCTGCTTTTTTCTGCCCATAACCGCGTATTTGATTTTGCCGTAAGATTTCACCTGCTCTTTTACGGGCTTCGGTATTCTGTCATAGCAAAATTCTTTGTCAAGGCTTATCTCTGCGCTTACATTGTGAACTTTGCCGTCGGCGCTTGAAAATTCGCACTCTATAAACGAGCAGGGAGTCGAAAGCATAATAAGGTCGTCCCAGAAAAGGGGAGTCCAGAATTTTACCGTAAGAGCAATTTTTTTGTTCTCAAAACGGTAAACCGTGACAAGCGGAGTTACCTCAACGCCTTTTTGCCCGATTTCCGGCTCTTTTGAAAGTCCCATAAAACGGTATCTTTCACCGTCTATTACAACGGTACCGCGCATAGCTTTTCTAATGCCGCACCACAGAATAGTGTCGCTTTCGTACAGCTTTTCGCTTTTGCTCCAAATGCTCATCATAGGGTCGATTGTCACAAGAGGATAACAGGGCAGTTTCATTTTTTATCTCCTTATTTTCGATATTTCCGTAACGCTCAGCTTTGAGCAGCCGCAGGGAACACGCTCCCGGACCTCGGGCTTTATTTCTACCGGAACCGAAATTTTCATTCTTTGTATACTGTTCACCGATGTTACTGTAAAGCGGCAGCCGAACGCCCGGCTTCTTTCTTTTCAGAACGAGCTTTCGCCTCGTCATACAGCGCTTCAATTTTTTCAAGGTCTTTGTAGTTTTCGCTCTGAGCGACAGCCTTTTCGGCGTCAAGGTAAGGCTTTGCCGCGCGGTAATATATTGAGTTTTCGTCAGAGGCTTTCTTTATGTCCGCCTTTATCTGAGCCTGTTTAAAGCGAAGAGCCTTGATTTGCGCTTTTATTTCCTTTGCCGTTTGCTTGCCGCCGTTTTCATTAGCCGCTTTAAGCTTTAAAATAAGCTCGCGCATTTTTATGTCGGCGGCGTCCTCGGCGCTGAAAAGCTCCTCAAAAACCGAGCTGTCAAATTCGCTAATGCCGTCGGGATAGTGCTTCTTTGCGGATTTTCTGGCGGCTTTAATGTTTGAAAGCTGAATCATAGCGTCCCGGCGGCGTTCCTTTTCAAGTTCGGTGCTTCTGGGCATAGCCTTTGCCTCCGCCTTTGTGAGCGTAAAGCAGTCAAGGTATCCGTTAAGACCTGCCGCAACCGTTTTTTTGGCGGCGTCAAGCTTGGCTTTTCCGTAGTCCGATTCATAAAACGCCAGTTCCCGCATTACCGTGCCGGCAATTTCGATTTTCTCGTTTTCCTCCCGGATTCGTTTAAGCTCCGCCTTTGCCTGCCTTATTTTTTCCCTGTCCTTCGTCTTTTTCGCGTCTTTTACAATGCCGTTGTCAGCGGATAACTTCTCGCGCTTGGCGTATTCTCTTGCCTCCCGGATAATATCCACGCTTTCAATAAGCGCTTCATCAGAAATAACGCCGTTGCCGTAATCCTCAAACATAGCGCGGATTTTAAGCACGCTTACCATGGCTTTCTGCCGGGTTTCGCTCAAATCATAGAAGAAAAAAGGTATAACATTCATCACGGCTCCGGCTATGGAAGCTACTATCAGCACGCTGCATATTCTGACAAAATAATCCTGATTGTAAAGGACATCATAAACATTTGAGCCGTCATATCCCAGCGAAAGAGCCACATCTTTATTAAGCCCGGATTTTTCATACAGAGCCGGCAAAACCGAGCCTGTCGCGAGGGTTATGACATTTCCTATAAGACCGACAGCCGCGAACATTCCGTCAATTCTCTCGCCGGTGATATATTGCTGATAGTCGCGGATATCCGCGTTTATGCTGGGATTCAGCAAATGCCCCAGCGAGGTTATAAGCTGATTTATAAATGTGCAGATAAGCAGCAGCCATATAATGAGCGCGGAGCCCGTCATTCTGACAATCGGCAGCATAAGCGCAATAAAGCTAATGTTCAGAATATTCGTAAAAACAAGAATTTTCTTTTTGCCGTATTTTCTTATGAAAAACGGAGCGATAAGATTCGGCCAGAACGAGGCGTTGCCCGCAATCGCTATAATCACGGAATACTGAGCCGCGGAGCAGGCGTGCTGATAGTTATACATCCAGCCCAAAATACTGTTGAACGAGTTTTCAAGAAAACCCAGCCACCCCGCCAGCGAGATAATCCAGAAATATTTGTTTCTCGCGATAGCGCGGAACGCGTCGGTAAATTTAATCTGAATTACATGGGTTCTTGCCTGAATGATTTTTTCCTCGGTGTTCACATAAACCAAAACCGAAATCAAAAATCCCGCCAAAAGCATGGGCGGAAAAAGCACTCGGTAAATTTTAATATCGTACAGCGTGGAATTTCCCGTTATGAGTTTCGCTGCTATCGGCAGGAATATGCTCGCTATCGAGGGCGAAAAATTCTCAACCACCGATTTGATTGATAAAACATCAGAACGCTCAATGCTGTTCGGCGACAGAACATTGATAAGGCTGTCGTAAGCGTCGGTGTAGAAGTTGTAGAAGAACTGAAAGCCTATGTTAAAAGCCAGCACAACGGCGCACTTTGAAAGGTTGCTCATATTTTCGTAAGGCGTCCAGATAAACCCGGCGCCGAGAATTACCGTAGGAATACCCATTGACAATATGTAGGGCCTGTATTTTCCTTTCATGCTGCGGGTGTTGTCAATCATCTTAGCCCTCAGCGCGGTGAGGGGAAAGCCCGATAAAATGCTTATAATGTAAATAACATACAGCGCGCCCGGCTCAATTCCTATGGTGTTACCTATAAGAGTGTTGCCCACCGCTATAATCATCTGACTTATGCAGTAAACAATAAACTTTACGCCTATTCCGCCTACCGAAAGCGAAGTGATTTCCTTAAAGCTCATATACCTGCCCTTAGGCGGCGTTTTCCAGTACAGCTTAAAGTCGTTCAGTAATTTTTTTCCCGTGTCGGCAGCTTTCATTTCATTTCCCTTTTCCGTTTGCGTTTTAAGGCGCTGTTGCCGCAGACCCCTATTTTATAATAATATAATTATAACATCTGCGCCAAAATTTAACAGACCGAATAATGCACAAAAAAAACCGCCCTCGGTTTGTACCGTTTGAATACGGTAAAACAGCCGCCGGTTATGCCGTTTATCACATAAATTTCAAGCGGAACTCCATATATAAAAAGCTGACGGGGAAAATCCCCGCCGGCTTTGATTTTTTGTTAAAGCTAATATCGGATTTTTAAAACGCGAAATCACTTGCGCGAATTTTCGCACTGCTTCGCGTAAGGGCAGCCTATACATTTTTTGCCGCGCTTTTTTTCTTTGCGCAGATAACGCAGAATAAAACCCGTAACTGCCGATAAAATTATAATAACAATCGCGTTTTCCATAGATACAACCTCTTATTTTGCCGTATTGTTTAAAGCGTATTCGGCTTTGAGCTTTTTCCGGTTGTTCACAACGATGAATGCAACCGCTCCCGCCATAATCAGCACAGCGCCTAAACCGCCGAAAGCCGCGGGAATATTAAGCGAGCCTCCCGTGATAAGAGTGCCTGCCGTGTAAACAAAATATGCCACGGTATAGCCGACCGCAAATTGCAGCCCTATGCCGCCCCAAAGCCACTTTGCGCTCTTCATTTCGGAATTCATAGCGCCTATGGCGGCAAAGCACGGGGGAGTGTAAAGATTGAACATAAGGTACGCAAGCGCGGCAGCCTTTGTAATCGCCATAATACCGGCGGCCTCTGCGCCGGAGCCTTCCGTAAGAGCCAGTTCCTCTGTGTCGATTAAGTTATTGAGACCGGCAAAGCAAACCGCAAGAGTACCCACAACATTTTCCTTTGCTATAAAGCCCGTAATTGCCGCAGCGGCAAGCTGCCAGGAAAGCACTCCCGTAACAGGAACAAGCAAATATGCGAAAGGAGCGGAAATTGAAGCCAGAATTGAGGAGTCGGGGCTTTGTGCAACGGTAAGATTCCATGTGAAGGTCTGCATTAACTGCACAGCCATATTGCACAGCAGAATAATTGTGGCGGCTTTAACTATGTAAGCGCGTCCTCGGCTGCACATTGACCTGAACGCTCCGCGAAGCGAGGGGAGCTTGTATCCGGGAAGCTCAATTATAAAGAAAGAATTTTTCGCCTTGTAACCGGTAATAAGATTGATAAGCAAAGCTCCGAGAAAAATAAGAGCGATACCGGCAAAATACATCAGCGCGCTGACCCACCATGCGCCGTCAAAAAACGCGCCGGCGAAAAGAGCGATAACGGGGATTTTTGCGCCGCAGGGCATAAAGGGAGAAAGCATGGCGGTTGCCCTGCGCTCACGCTCGTTGCGGATTGTGCGGCTTGCCATAATACCCGGAACGGCGCACCCTACGGTAATAACAAAAGGAATAACCGATTTGCCCGAAAGACCTACTTTTTTGAAAACAGGGTCCAGAATGACAGCTACGCGGGACATATACCCGCAGTCTTCAAGAAGGGCAATAAGAAAGTACATTACCATAACAAGCGGCAGAAAGCCGACAACCGCGGCAACGCCGCCGATTACGCCGTCAACCAGAATTGCCGAAATAAGAGGATTGGTGTTTTCCAAAAGGCTTCCGACCCAGCCCTGAAAAGCTTCCAGAAGCGGTACAAGACCGGGAACGAATGTGCCGCCGATTTCCACGCCGTCCGCAATCCATGCGCCGAGAGTCGTCTGGGAAATATAAAAGACAAGGAACATAACCGCGGCAAAAATCGGAATGCCAAACCATTTGTTTGTGAGAACGGCGTCAATTTTATCGCCCGTATTCCGGCTGCCGGTAAGAACTTTGCGCGTCTCAACTTCTTTTACGATTTTATTGACAAATTCAAAACGCCTGCGGTCGGCTTCCTCTGCCTCATTCTTGTCGCGAAAGTCTGAGCTTTCCTGTATAAAAGGCGCGGTCTGTTCTTTTCCCGCATGTGCCTCGGCGGCTTTTATGAGAGCCTTTAACCCGTCCGCCGAGGTGGAAACTGTCTTTATTACCGGACAGCCGAGCTTTCGCGAAAGCGCCTTTTCGTCAATTTTATTTCCTTTTTTGGCCGCTATGTCGCTTTTGTTTAAAGCGACAACGACTGGAATTTCAAGCTCCAAAAGCTGCGTAGTAAAAAACAGGCTTCGGCTCAGATTATCCGCGTCAACAATATTGAGAATAACATCGGGCCTTTCGCTCTTTACATAATCGCTTGTAATGCTTTCTTCGCTTGTAAACGGCGACATTGAGTACGCGCCCGGAAGGTCAACGGCAATAATCTGCTCTTTTCCGGCGTATTCCCTCCTGACGGCGTGTTCTTTTTTGTCCACCGTAACGCCCGCCCAGTTGCCTATTTTTTCATTGCGCCCGGTCAAAGCGTTATACATAGTGGTCTTCCCTGAATTAGGGTTGCCTGTTAAAGCAATTCTCATATAAGTGTCCTCATGCTTTATATAATCCTTTCGGATAAATTTGCGCGTTTTGTCAAATCGGTTAGTAGCCGCTAACTTAAAGACAAAAAAGAAAACTCGTTTTGTTATACTACTATACACTCCGCCAGACGGGCGTCAATGTTGTAACGGCCGTCTTTAATGGAAACGGTGCAGCCGCCTTTTCTGCGGGAAATAAGGGTGATGACCTCGCCGCTGTAACAGCCGAGCGAAAATAAAAAGGCGTTCAGCTCTTCATCGTCTGTGTTTATCTGCCGGATAATGTATTCTCTTCCTTCTGGCGCTGTTTTTAAATTCATATCTATACCGCCTGTCATATAAAGTTAGCAGTTGCTAACTCAAAGCCTTAAAAATTAGTTAGCTGTTGCTAACTAAACTGAGTATAACGGTATTTTTTCGTTTTGTCAAGAACTTTTTTAAAATTATCCTGACGGCTGTAAAAAAGCGGTATTTGAATTTTTGCTTTTTGTGTGGTATCATAATAAAAAATACAGTGAAATTGGAGCGTAATTATGGCGTTAAAGGCTTCCGGCGAGATGTACCTTGAAACAATCTATATTCTCAACCAAAAAAAATCAGGAGTCCGTTCTGTCGATATAGCGGAATATATGAGCTTTTCCAAACCCAGCGTCAGCCGCGCCGTGGGTATTTTAAAAAAAGAAAAATATATTGATGTTGATAAAGACGGTTATATTACCCTGACTGAACAGGGCGCGCTGATTGCGGGCAGTATCTATGACCGCCACACCGTTCTAAGCAAAGCGTTTATGCTGCTTGGAGTTGATGAAAAAACGGCGGCTGAGGACGCCTGCAAAATAGAGCATGTTATAAGCGAAAAATCCTTTAATTCCATTAAAAAGCATATAAACGAAACCGACAGGGAAAAAACTTTGTAATACGGCAAAACCTGACAGATGTTTTATGCTGCTTCATATATTTTGCCGGGAGGATTGATAATATGGCGCGGGCGAAGTATCAGGTGCTTGTGATTCCGTATAGCATAGATAACGGCGGTATACATTACTGTCTGTTTTGCAGAAGCGATTCGGATATATGGCAGTTTATTGCCGGCGGCGGTGAAGATTCCGACGAATCGGTTTTGTCATCAGCTAAGCGTGAAGCGAGTGAAGAGGCAAATATTGATTTTCATAATGAATATATTGGACTTGATACCGTCAGCAGCATACCCGCAAATTGTTTTAAAAACGCAAAGGCATTATGGGGCGAAGACTGCTATGTAATACCCGAATATTGTTTCGCAGTCAAAGTTGAAACAAAGAAAATTGTCTTGTCCGCAGAACATTCAAAGTATGAGTGGTGCGGTTACGAAGAAGCCCTTAACCGCCTGAAATATGACAGCAACAAAACCGCGCTGTGGGAATTGAATTGCCGGTTAAAGAAAACATTCTGATTATAAAATTATAATATATCTTGCAATATCAAAAGGCATTACCGACCTTAATAAGTCAGTAATGCCTTTGCTTTTTATATTATATTTTACCTGCAAGCCGACAGAATTTCGAAAATAGCCTTAAAATTCAGCATACTATCATTTTGCCGGCAAACAAGGCTGACACAAGCGGCTTTTACCTTAAACCAAGACTGACAGCTAAATTGTCCAGATAATCAATATGCCCGTGGCTTGCGCCGTACAGCGTAACATAACCGTCTTTTTCAGCAGTTATGTCTTGTCCCATAAAAACTACTCGCTCACCTTTTTTTAGGTATTGCTTGCGTCCGTTTTTCACCAAATCGTTATATTCATTTACGGCAGACTGATAATAAAGTTCAAACAATTCTTTTGCTTTTTCAATATTACCAAGATGACCGTATATCATACATCCTTCCAAAAGAATAAGCGAACTCATATTATCAAGCAAGGGATAATCTTTTCTGTGAGCAAGGATAGCTTCTCTGCTGTTTAAGACTTCATAAGCCGGCAAAACATATTTATCTGTTTCGCTAATAATACTATCAGTAATTTTTGCCGTGTTCTTTCTAAGGTTATACCATGTTTCATTTTTACCGCTCACAATTCCCAATCGTGAGCGAATTGTACACTCATATTCATGGTAGTATTTTTTCTTTTCGTTTTTGACTTGAAAAACACTCTCGGAACATTCGGGAATGCGAATTCCTAAATTCACACATAGCAAGCCGCCCATTCCGCGCGCGGGCATACCGCTTTGAAAATGAATTACTTGCGAAATATCTCCTGAAACAAAACGATGAAGCGTGCGGCCGTGTTTCTTAAACCCATACGGCTTGATATGCGCATATACAGCCGACTCAATTTCATCAACAGTTTGCGTTGTATTGATTTCCGATTTCTTCTTAGAAAAATTTAGCACAGAGGCGCGCTCCTTTCGTTATTATTTTCTGCCTGCCACTATTCCTTTTAGTTTTTTCCCTTATGTGTTATACAAAAGTGCCGCACATAACTTTTGCGAAAACATACGGCGCCCCAAAATCCTTTTCTTTGCAGGACTCCCGGGCGCTTGCAATCCATTAGATACTATTCCCACTCGATTGTGCCGACAGGTTTGGGGGTGAGGTCGAGGACCACGCGGTTAATACCGGGGACTTCTTTTGTTATGCGGTCGGTTATGAGGTGGAGCAGGGGGTAGGGGACTTCCTCAATAGTGGCGGTCATGGCGTCTGTGGTGTTTACGGCGCGGATAATTGCCGGCCAGCCCTCGTAACGCTTGCCGTCTTTTACGCCCGTGCTTTTCATATCGGGAACGGCGATAAAATACTGCCATACTTTGGCGCTGAGACCGTTCTTGTCAAACTCCTCGCGCAGTATTGCGTCAGCTTCACGCAGGGCGTTAAGCCTGTCTCTGGTTATCGCTCCCAAGCAGCGTACGCCCAGTCCGGGACCGGGGAACGGCTGACGGTAAACCATGCTGCGCGGCAGACCGAGCGCTTCTCCGACTACGCGCACTTCGTCTTTGAACAGAAGCTTTATGGGTTCTACCAATTCAAAATCCATATCCTCAGGCAGTCCGCCTACATTGTGGTGCGCTTTTACCCCGTCAGATTCCAGAATGTCGGGATAAATTGTACCCTGCGCGAGGAATGATATTCCTTCAAGCTTTGAGGCTTCCTCAGCGAAAACCTTAATAAATTCTCCGCCTATAATCTTGCGCTTTTTCTCAGGGTCGCTGACGCCTGCGAGCAGGTCAAGAAAACGGTCGGCGGCGTCAACATAGATAAGGTTGGCGTTAAGATTTTTACCGAAAACATCGATTACCTGTTCGCTTTCACCCTTGCGCATAAGTCCGTGGTTTACATGCACGCAGACGAGCTGTTTGCCGATAGCTTTAATCAGAAGCGCGGCGACTACCGACGAGTCCACCCCGCCCGACAGAGCGAGCAGTACCTTTTTATCTCCAACTGCTGCGCGGATTTCCGCAACTTGCTCGTCAATAAAGGCGTTTGCCGCCTGCGCGGTGGTAATGCGGGCGAAAGAGTCAGGCCTTTTGTTGCTGTTCATAATAATTCCCTCCGATTTTTCACAATTTCTTTGCGTACTGCCGGTTTCGCGGCAGGCTCCTTGATTTAATTATATACGGTTTTTGAAATTTTTTCAATCGTTACGCAATAAAAAACAGGCGCTTAATTTTTTGATTAAGCGTCTGTTTATCGTTTGAATATTTTACTCCCATTCCACCGTTCCGGGCGGTTTTGAGGTGATGTCATAGACTACGCGGTTGACATGCTCAACCTCGTTGGTAATGCGGTTTGAGACCTTGGCGAGCAGGTCATAGGGGATATGCGCCCAGTCGGCGGTCATAAAGTTGTCGGTTGTAACGGCTCTGAGCGCGATAAGGTGGTCGTATGTTCTGTGGTCGCCCATAACGCCTACCGTTTTTACATCGGGCAGAACGGCAAAGAACTGGCTCAAATTTTTCTCATAGCCGGTTTTAACCATCTCCTCGCGGAAAATAGCGTCAGCGTCTTGAAGGATTTTTACCTTTTCGGCGGTGATTTCACCGATAATACGCACGCCGAGTCCCGGGCCGGGGAAGGGTTGGCGCCAGACAAGCTCCTTTGGAATACCGAGCTTTTCGCCTACGGCGCGGACTTCGTCCTTAAAAAGTTCGCTCAGCGGCTCAATAATACCCTCAAACTTAATATCACCGGGCATTTTAACTCGGTTGTGGTGCGTTTTTATAACATCGGCGTCACCTTTGCCGGACTCAATGCAGTCGGGATATATTGTGCCCTGCGCGAAAAATCCACGGTCGTTTTCTTTTCTTATTTCATTCCAGAAAACACTGTAAAATTCCGTGCCTATAACTCTTCTTTTTTGCTCGGGGTCGGTAACACCTTTGAGCTTGCTTAAAAATTCCTGCTGACAGTTAACGCGCACAAAATTCATATCAAAAAGGCTTGTGAAGGTCTTTTCAACAAAATCGCCCTCGTCTTTGCGCATAAGCCCCTGGTCAACAAAAACGCAGGTAAGCTGTTTGCCTACCGCGCGGCTTAAAAGTCCTGCGGCAACCGAGGAGTCAACACCTCCCGAAAGGCCGAGAATAACCTTTTTTGAGCCGATTTTTTTACGCAGAGAGCTGACTGTTTTTTCAATAAAATCGTCCATTACCCAGTCGCCGCAGCAGCCGCAGATTTCATAAAGGAAATTATGCAGAATTTCCTTTCCGAACTGTGAGTGCGTGACTTCCGGGTGAAACTGTACGGCGTAAATGCGCTCACCGGCGTTTTCCATAGCCGCGCAGGGACAGTCGCCGGTAGTGCCCGTAATTTCAAAGCCCTCCGGGACTTTTGATATATAGTCGGTGTGGCTCATCCAGACAACGCTTTTTTCGGGAATACCTTTAAAAAGCGGACTGGACTTTTTGACCGTAACATCAATTTTGCCGTATTCGGAAACGGGAGCCGTTTTGACCTCGCCTCCGCGCATCCACGAAATAAGCTGACAGCCGTAGCATATTCCGAGTACAGGAATACCCAAATCAAGAATTTCCTTGGCGTAGTGAGGCGAGCTTTCGTCATATACCGAGTTGGGGCCGCCGGTAAAGATAATACCCTTGTAACCGCGCGACTTTATCTCGTCAAGAGAAGCCGTGTAGGGGAGTATCTCCGCATAGACGCGGTTGTCGCGGACTCTTCTCGCTATCAGTTGATTATACTGCCCGCCGAAATCAAGAACCAGTATTTTCTCCATATAAACCTCCTTGGTATTCAAACGCTTAAATTTCAATATCTATTCCCACGGGACAGTGGTCGCTGCCGGTTACCGCGGGATAAATATACGCGTCTGTTATCTTTTCTTTAACGCTGTCTGAAACAATAAAATAGTCGATTCTCCAACCTATATTTTTTTCTCTGGCTCTGCCCATATATGACCACCAGCTGTAAGCGTCGGTTTTGTCGGGATATTTGTAGCGGAAGCTGTCGGTAAAGCCGGAGTCCAGAAGCTCGGTCATTTTTTGCCGTTCCTCATCTGTGAATCCGGCGTTTCCGCGGTTGGATTTAGGATTTTTAAGGTCAATTTCACGGTGAGCAACATTCAAATCACCGCACATAATTACAGGCTTTCTGCAATCAAGCGAGAGCAGGTATTTGCGCATTTCGTCTTCCCATATCTGACGGTAGCCGAGCCTTTCCAGCTCCCTTTTTGAGTTTGGGGTATATACGGTCACCAAAAAGAAATTTTCAAATTCAAGGGTTATTACTCTGCCCTCCGTATCATGTTCGGGAATACCTATGCCGTAAGAAACGGCGAGCGGCTCATACCTTGTGAAAACAGCGGTACCTGAATATCCGCGCCTTTCGGCGCTGTTCCAGTATGAGCGGTATCCCTCAAAATTCAAATCAATCTGGTCTGGCATACATTTTGTTTCCTGAATACAGAAGATGTCGGCGTCAAGCTCCTTGAAAAAATCCTTAAAGCCCTTGTTTACGCACGCCCTTATTCCGTTTACATTCCATGAAATCAGCTTCATTTTTCTATCCTCGGTTAAACAAAAGACACAAGCTTCTGCCTGTGCCTTTGCGGTTTTTTTATTTGTCAATATGAATAATCGCTTCACGCTCAGGTCCGTTTGAAACCATATTGATACGGCAGCCGAGCTCTTTCTCAATAAACTTTATGTAATCCTGAGCCTCTTTCGGCAGCTTTTCAAATTCCCTGATACCTTTTATGTCGCAGTGCCAGCCTTTGAGAGTCGTAAGAACCGGCTTGCACTTTTTAAGAGTCGGGGTTGTGGGGAAATCCTTGATAATCTTGCCGTCAACCTCATAGGCGGTGCAGACTTTGATTTCTTCAAGATAAGAAAGGCAGTCTATTGCCGTCATAACAACGGTGGTGGCTCCCTGACACTCTATTCCGTAGCGGGTGGCTACGCAGTCAAACCAGCCGACTCTTCTGGGACGGCCGGTGGTAGCGCCGAACTCGCCCTTGTCGCCTCCGTGCAGACGAAGCTCCTGAGCCTCTTCCTCGTCAAGAATTTCCGAAACAAATTCACCCGCGCCCACAGCGGAGGAATAAGCCTTTGTAACAACTATAATATCCTCGATTTTGTGAGGGGGAATGCCCGCTCCAACCGCTCCGTAACCCGCGAGGGTAGAGGAGGAGGTAACCATAGGATAAATTCCGAAATCCGGGTCTTTAAGCGTGCCGAGCTGACCTTCCAGCAGAATTTCCTTGCCGTCTTTTATAGCCTGCGAAAGATAAGCGTGCGTGTCGCAAACATAGGGCTTAATCATTTCGCGGTATCTCATACAGGTGTCAAAAAGCTCGTTCTCGTCAAGCTCCGGCTTGTTATAGACATATTTTAAAGTAAGGTTTTTAAGAGTACAGATGTTTTTGAGTTTAGCTCTGAGCGTTTCCTCGTCAAACAGCTCGTTAAGCTGAATACCTATTTTTGCGAATTTGTCGCTGAAAAAAGGAGCGATTCCGCTTTTTGTTGAGCCGAAAGCGTTTTTGCCCAGACGCTCTTCCTCGTATTCGTCAAATTTAATGTGATAGGGCATAAGTATCTGCGCCCTGTCGGAAACAAGCAGCTTCGGGTTAAGGCCGGCGGCTTTTACATCTTGCAGCTCCTTGCAGAATTTTTCAATGTCAAGGGCAACTCCGTTGCCGATAATGCAGGTGGTGTGGTCATAGCAGACGCCGCTGGGCATAAGGTGAAAAGCAAATCTGCCCTTGTCGTTTATAATAGTGTGACCGGCGTTGGCGCCTCCCTGAAAACGAATGACAATATCCGCCTTTTCAGCGAACATATCGGTAATTTTACCTTTGCCCTCGTCGCCCCAGTTGGCGCCTACAATAGCTTTAACCATAATACTACTCCTTCCGTTTCCCCAAAAGGAAACTCACGGCAAAAAGCCGCGCCTATTCACAATAAACTTACAGAATAATTATATAATATCTTTAATCATAAAGTCAATGAAAACAGCAAAATACGCATTAAAAAAAGCCCGCTTGATTACGGGCTTTTTTGTGCATATTTCTGCAAAAATTATTCAGCGGTTTTTCTTTTTTTCTGCGAGTAAACCACAAAAACTATAACGGCCGCGAGCATTACGATTCCGACTGCCGTGCCTGCCGCGATAATTTTAACCGATGTGTTGGGGAGCGCTTCGCTGTCGTCGCCTGTATTATCGGTTGTTGATTCTTCGGCTTCAGAGGAAGAAGGCTCTTCGCTCGTGGGAGCGTTGAATTCAGGCTGAACAACATCGGGCGTAAGCGGCTGAAGGTCGCTTATCGACATTGTGGCGGCTTTGTCGAAAACAATGTTTACGGGCTGGTCGGCGGAATCCGTCGCCTCAATATTTTCAAAGCTGAAAACCAAATCGCCCTCTGCCGAATCGGCAAGATTGAAAACATAGGTGAACATTTTTGATTCAGAGGTAAGAGAATCGGCAATAACAAGGTTGGCTTTCACTATGCCCTCGGCGCTCTGGGCGGCTTCGGTGTATGAAACTATCGTATCGTCGGTAATGTATGAAACCGAGTCGTATGCGAGCTTTGCCGTGTCGAATTTAATTGCGGCCGATATGGTCGAAATATCGGAATTCGCGGGAGCGGTAAGCCTTACATAAACTTTTCCGTTTTCACCGGCAATATCAAGCGTAACCTTGACTTCCCTTGCCGCAAATACGGGCAGCGCGGCGCACAAAATAAGCGCGAGGGAAAGTAAAAGAGCAAAAATAGTTTTAACCGATTTTTTCATTTTGGTGACCCCTTTTCCTTAATACTTAAAACCAAGTTTATAATATCAAAAAATAAGGCGGTTGTCAATCGTTAAGACAGTCCATTATTTTTAATTTTTATCAGTCCGGTTTTTCTTAAAATCAGCAGTAACGGCTTTCTTACGGGCATAAGAAAAAGCCATATCTTGCTGTAAAAGCGGTAGAAAGAGCGTAAAACGGAAAACCGCCTGCCGTTTCGGTTAATGTCGGTCACGGCGCCTATTATGTGCCTGTTTTCAATACCGTATTCTCTGGTTGTCTGATTGTCGCCGCAGAGTATAAAACCTTTGCCGTTTTTTCCTATTATTCTGTGAAGAACAAACTGCCCGTTGTCCCTGCGGTAAAAAATAATATCGTATTTTTTATAGTCCGTCTGCTTTTTTACGGTTACCGTATCACGCCCCCACACAAGAAGCGGCAGCATGCTCGTACCCGTAATGGGCAGCTCCACGCTTCCTCCCGCTTCAAGCTTCTGTGATATTACCGGGTATATCTCGGCAAGCGATATTTTCTTTTTAGGCGAGCTTTCTTTAAAATCTTTGTTTTCCATATTAAATACCTCATAGCGATTATAATAAAAACGCCGGGGATTGTCAAACAAAAAGGAGCTTTGCAAGGCGAAAAATCTGTTTGACAGCAGCTTGCCTGAAACGCCGTCACACAAAACAAAACCCCCCCGCGGAGAGTTCCGCAGGGGAGAGAAAAGCCTGAAAATTATTCCTGTTCGCTTTCAGCCGGAGCGTCAGCTTTTACTTCTTTGTCATCGGCTTTTTCCGCTTTTTCGGCGGCGTCAGCCTTGACTTCTTTTTCCTGACGCTTTGAGTTGGCGCCTACCGAGAAGTTAACGCCTGTGTCTTTGGGTTCGTCCTCGGAGAAGCTGTAATCTTTTCCGGGAAGAATGGCGTTAAGAACAATACCGGCTATTGAAGCTACCGCGAGAGCCGAAAGGGAAATCGTAACCGAACCTATTTTGAAGGTGGCGGCAGTGCCGAGACCCAGCGCGCATACAAGGATAACGGCGGCTGTGATAAGGTTGCGGCTCTTTGTAAAGTCAACCTTGGACTCAACAACGTTGCGTACGCCGATAGCCGAAATCATACCGTAAAGAACGAAGGATATACCGCCGATGATAGCCGTGGGAATAGAGCTTACAATCGCCGAGAATTTGGGCGAGAAGGAAAGTATTACCGCGAAAAGGGCGGCAAGTCTGATAACTCTGGGGTCATAGACTTTTGAAAGAGCAAGAACGCCGGTGTTTTCACCGTATGTTGTGTTTGCAGGGCCGCCGAAGATTGCCGAGAAAGTTGTGGCAAGTCCGTCGCCGGTAAGGGTTCTGTGCAGACCGGGATTTTTAATAAAGTTCCTTTCGGTTGTGGCGCTTATAGCCGAAATATCTCCTATGTGCTCCATCATTGTAGCGAGCGAAATGGGAACAATCGCGATAATCGAGCTGATTATAAGGCTGTGCTGCGTCCAGTCAATGGCGAAAATCGTGTTGCTCTTGTGCACGGGAAGTCCAATCCACGCGGCGTCCGCAACAGCCGAAAAGTCGATTGCCCAGCCCTCAACTCCGAAGCCGTTTCCGACAATCAAAGCTATGGCATAAGAGCCTAATACGCCGAGAAGAATGGGGATAATCTTAAGCATTCCCTTGCCCCAGATGTTGAAAACAATAACAATCGCTAGAGCTATAAGGGCAAGCGGCCAGTTAGCGGCGCAGTTGTCAACAGCCGAACCCGAAAGACCCAGACCGATTGCGACGATGATAGGGCCGGTAACAACGGGCGGGAAGAAGCGCATAACCTTGTTGACGCCCACAAGCTTGATTAACGCCGCGAGTATAAGGTAAACAAGACCGGCAACGGCAACGCCTAAGCAGGCGTAGGGAAGCAGCTCCTTGTTGGCGCTTCCGTCATCAAGCATGGGAGCGACCGCGGCGTAACCGCCGAGGAATGCGAAAGACGAGCCGAGGAAGGCGGGAACCTTCATACCGGTGATAAGGTGGAACAGAAGAGTGCCGAGACCCGCCATAAGAAGCGAAGTGGCAACATCAAGACCTGTCAGCAGCGGAACAAGTACCGTTGCGCCGAACATTGCGAACATGTGCTGGAATCCGAGAATAAGCATTTTCGGAACGCCTAATTTTCTGGCGTCATAAATGCCGGTTTCAGGGATTGCCGATTTTTTGTTTTTTGCCATTTTCATATCCTCCGTTTTATTTGCGGTGGTTCCCGTAAAGGGGAGCCTCCGCATTATTTGAAAATTTATTTCCGCCGGATAAAAAAATAACCTTGCCCGACGACAAGATTTTTAAAAAACGGACGCCTTTGCCCGCGAATATTTCGCATCCCGTCGTCATAATCCGCCGAAAATGAACTCAATTCGATTTATAATACCATAACAAAGCGCTTTTGTAAAGAAAAAATTTGCCGGATTTTGATTTTTTTATGCGCCGCGCGGGTTTAAAAAATCCGCCTTTGCTTTTCGTCTGTTTCCGGCAGGAAAAAGCGCCGAAAAACTCCGCTTTTTTGGCGGTTAAGGCTTTCTTCTTATTGACTTTTATACGGCGGTACAATATAATTTTTTATATAAAAAAGGTGATTTCGGGGGAATTTTTATGGGTAAAAAACTGTCTTGGAAATCAAAGTTCGGCTACGGCTTCGGAGCTTTCGGCAAAAGTATGAGCTACGGACTCGCCAACGGCTTTATTTCAATGTATTTCGTGTCCGTTCTGGGGCTGAGAACGGAGTTTTTAGCGGCTATGTTCTTTGCCGCGCGTATATGGGACGGCGTCAACGACCTATTGATGGGCACTATAATTGACAACACCAAATCAAAATTCGGCAAATTCCGGCCGTGGGTGCTTTCGGGCGCGCTTACAAACGCGCTGGTCACAATAGGGCTTTTCTGGCAGCCGGGGCTGAAAGGCGCGGCGCTCTATGTTTTCGCGACGGTGATGTATCTGCTGTGGGACGCCTCTTATACAATGATTGATGTCAGCTATTGGTCAATGATTCCCGCCCTGACTCTTGACAGCAAGGAGCGCGACCAGGTATCAATGCTTCCTCGCATAATCGGCGGAGCGGCAGGCATTATCGGCGCGTTTACAATGCAGATTGTCGATAAGCTCGGCGGCCCCGTCATCAACGGCGGCTACCTGCGCTACGCCATGATAACCTCGGCGGTGTATGTCGTAACTTCCGTCGTCTGCGTTATGACCGCCAAGGAAAATGTAGAGCCTGTAAAAAAGGAAAAAGAGAGCTTCTCCCTTGTAAAGGCGGCGCGCATACTCTTTACTAACGACCAGACTCTTGTAATTGTGGGCATAATGATTTTGTTTAATCTCGCCATCAACCTCACAAACGCCGTTTCGCCTTTCTATTTTGCCTTTGTAATCGAGGATAAAAATATGTACAGTATGTTCTCAATACTGCTCGGCGCGGCTCAGGCGATAGGACTGTTCGGATTTCCTTTCTTCTCAAAATGGTTCGGCAGGAATAAGGTCTATGTTTTCTCGTTTATACTGCCGTGCTTCGGCTATCTTCTTATGTTCCTTGTCAACGCCCTGCTCGGCGGCAGCTTTCCGTTTTTCGCGGCTGCGGCGTGCGTGATGAGCATAGGCTTCGGCTCAATGAATGTTATGCAGAATGTTATGCTTGCGGACGCGGTCGATTACGGCGAGTGGAAAAACGGACAGCGCAACGAGGGCATAATCTTCTCAACTCTCACATTTTTAAGCAAGATTGCCGCGGCTTTAAGCTCCATGATTACAATGGTAGGCTTCTCAATAGTGAATTTCGGAGGCGAAAACGCCACAACCGCCACCGACGAAGCGGTGCGCTGTATAAAGATAATTATGTTTGTATTGCCGCCCTTAATAGTAATAGGCGCCCTGCTTATATACCTTAAAGGGTTCAAGTTAAAACCCGACCTTGTAAAGCGTATTTCCGATGATATTAAATCAAGAAGGCAGGAGCAACCCTCCGCCGACGGTCAAAACGCTTAAAACACAGTCAAAACAAAAACCTCCTCTGCCGCCAGGCAGAGGAGGTTTTTTATGTATCCAGCTTTATAACCGTGTTGTTCGGGTTGATTTCCGGCGGAAGAACAATGCTGTCCAAGATAGCCAGGGCGGTTTCCTGCGGATTTCCCCCGGAGGTTTTCAGCTTTGCTTTTACGGCGATTTTTACACCCTTTGCGGTTAGAGCGCGCAGGAAGCGGTGTTCCTCGCTGTTTTCTTTTACAAATCTTTCGCCGGCGTAAAAACCCCTGAAACAGTCCGCGAGCAGGTCTTTGAGCTTGACCTTTTTTATTTTGCGCACGCCGCTGTGCAGAAGCAGAATACGGTCAGCCGCTCCCACCGTGATTTTGTCCGCTGTAAAGCCGGCAATTTTAACAAGTATTTTGTGCTTATCAATTCCTTTTCTTCCTATACTCAGTCCGTTTAAAACCGCCGCAAGACGGTCAATATCATGCCGCGCGCCGTCGATTGCGCCGTAAACCGTGCTGTCAAAACGCTTTTTTGTATATTCGCTGACGCTGTAAATTTTTGAATCCATTTCAAAGGTCTCAGGGAAAAGCGTCTTTATCTTAACCGTGTCTTGTGAAATTTCCACTTTTCTTACGGGTACGGGGTAACTCACCAGCGCGCCCGTGCCCACATCGTAAAATGTACGCCCGCAGGGAGTTTTGCGGCTTCTTATACACTGTACATGGGTGTGACCGGTAAATATAAGAGTCAGCCCCCACTTGGCAAATGTGTCGGCAACGGCTTCGTAATCCTTTAACATATCCCGTTTGCTGACAAGCGGGAAAACGGGCGAGGGCGGCACAACCGGGTGATGAGTCATGGCGAAAATAAAATCACCTGCCGCCTGCGCCTCTGTAATATTTTCGTGAATCCAGTCCATACAGCTGCTGCTGTAACCGCATATAACGCCGTCGCCGTCATCGTTAAGGCATAAAAGCCGGTATCCCTCTTGAAGCTGTACGCAGTAGGAGCCGCTGTCGGCGTGAACGCTTAGCGCACCGTCTTTTCCGAACTGACCGTAAAAACCGTCAAGCTCCGAACGCTTTGTGCCGCGGGCGGGAACAACCGAGCCGCCGTCAAATGAAAACGAGTCAATAACCCTGTCGGGGTATCTGCCGTCGCTTGTGTAATCGTGAGTGGCGGTAATAGCAATCAGCCGTTTGCCGCCGTCTTGCAGCGCTTTTAAACGCCCGGAAGCCTCAATGTTGCTCAGATACTGCCCGTTGTCCGAAATATCTCCGCACACCAGTACGGTGTTGCATTCTCCGTCATTAAGCATGAGCTTTGCCGCAGCGTCAAACAGAGCGCCGGACGCCTTGTGACAGGTGCTGCCGTACTTGTCAAACTTTTCAAAAGCCTCGCCCTGCGTGCCCAGAGCCCGGGCAAAAATATGCGTATCCGTAATAAGAAAAAAACTAAAAGGCTCCGCCATTTTCCCATCTCCAATCAGAATCAATCCTACTTCGTATAGTACACGAGCGAAAGGAAAAAGTCAATCGCCAAAGGAGCGCTGACGGCGCGAAAAAAGCCCGGCATAAGGCCGGGCGTAAGCTGTATTTTGGGGATTAAAGCGCAGCAAGCGCCTGCTTTATATCGTCTATAATATCCTCAACATTCTCGATTCCCACAGAGAATCTTATAAGGTCGGGCGAAACTCCGCACTCAACAAGCTCGCTGTCCGAAAGCTGACGGTGAGTGGAGGAGGCGGGGTGCAGAACGCAGGTTCTCGCGTCCGCCACATGAGTTACAATGGCGGCAAGCTTTAAGGAGTTCATAAATTTTTCCGCCGCTGCTCTTCCGCCTTTAACGCCGAAAGAGATTACTCCGCAGGTGCCGCCGGGCATATATTTCTGCGCCAGCTCGTAATATTTGCTGCTTTTGAGTCCCGGATAGTTGACCCACGCGATTTTATCGTTCTTTTCAAGGAATTCGGCAACCGCCTGAGCGTTTTTGCAGTGACGCTCAACCCTGAGGGCGAGCGTTTCCAGCCCGAGGTTGAGATAAAAGCTGTTCTGCGGAGCGGGAGTCGAGCCGTAGTCGCGCAGAAGCTGAGCCACGATTTTTGTAATGTATCCGGCTTTGCCGAAGTCCTTTGTGTAAACCGCGCCGTGATAGCTCTCGTCAGGCTCGGTCAGACCGGGGAATTTGTCGTTCTGTTCCCAGTCAAAGTTGCCGCTGTCAATAACCGCGCCCCCGATAATGCTTGCGTGACCTTCCATGTATTTTGTGGTGGAATGGGTTACTATGTCCGCGCCGAATTCAAAGGGACGGCAGTTTATTGGGGTGGGGAATGTGTTGTCAACAATCAGCGGAACACCGTGCGCGTGAGCCACCCTCGCGAATTTTTCAATGTCAAGAACATCAAGAGAGGGGTTGGCGACAGTCTCGCCGAAAACAGCCTTTGTGTTCGGCTTGAAAGCCGCGTTCAGCTCTTCTTCGCTCGCGTTGGGGTCAACAAAGGTCACATCAATTCCGATTTTCCTCATTGTTACATTGAAAAGGTTAAAAGTGCCGCCGTAAATTGTGGCGGAGCTTATAAAGTGGTCGCCCGCGCCTAAAATATTGATAAGCGAGAAAAAGTTTGCGGCCTGGCCGGAGGAGGTGAGAACGCCCGCGAAACCGCCTTCAAGCATGGTGATTTTCTGAGCCACCATATCGTTTGTGGGGTTAGCAAGACGGGTGTACATATATCCCGGCTCCAAGTCGAAAAGCTTAGCCATAGCTTCGCTTGTGTCATATTTATAGGTTGTGCTCTGGTAAATGGGAAGAACTCTCGGCTCTCCGTTTTTGGGCCTGTACGCGCCCTGCACGCATTTTGTTTCTATTTTGTAGTCGCTCATTTTTACACCTCTAAAAATTTTTTCATAAGCTCAACGCCGCTGTTCAAAAACAGTCCGGTCGCTTTGGCGGTTTCTTCGTTTACGGTTTCAACGCCCTTATGCGGCTTCGATTTCTGATAAATCATAAAGGGAACCGGGTCGGGCGCGTGAGTAGCAGTTACTATGGGAGTCGGGTGGTCGGGGAGTATCATTATCTTGTAATCGTCATACTCTTCAAGTCCGTCAAGAACAATGGGCAGAACCCTTGAATCAATCATCTCAATGGATTTTACCTTGTTCTCCGGCTCGCGCCTGTGACCGCATTCGTCGGGCGCTTCAAGGTGAATGTACGCAAAATCGCAGCCGTTTTTAAGCGCTTCAACCGCGGCGCGCGCCTTGCCCTCAAAATTCGTGTCGATATATCCGGTAGCGCCCTCTACTTCGGGAGTTTCCATCTTGGCGCATTTTCCTATACCCTTTAAAAGGTCAACCGCCGAAATCACAGCGCCCTTTATGCCGTAAAGCTGCTCAAAGGGCGAAAGAGCCGGGCGTTTTCCCTCGCCCCACAGCCAGATGGAGTTTGCCGGGCGTTTTCCCTCGGCAGCTCTTTTTTTGTTTACGGGGTGGTCTTTTAAAAATTCATAGCTGTCTTTCATCATCTGTATAAGCGGCTTTGCGTTTTCGGATTTTGAAAGATATTCGCCCACAACCCGTCCCGAAATATCGTGCGGAGGAGTCATTGAGCCTAAATCGGTTGTGCCGCAGTCCCACACAAGACAGTGGCGGTAGCTGACTCCGCTGTAAAATTTAAAAATCTCGCTGCCGAAACGCTCGTCAACGCTCTTTATAATCTCGGCGGCTTCCTCGGTCGAAATATCGCCGGCGCAGTAGTCAACCATTGTTTTGTCCTCATAGTTTTCCTCATCGGAAAGCGTAACCAGATTACAGCGCAGAGTAACATCGGTGTCCTTTAAGTCAACGCCTATGCTTGCCGCTTCAAGGGGGCTTCTGCCGGTGTAATATATTGAAGGGTCAAATCCCATTACGCTCATATTAGCCACATCGCTTCCGGGCTTCATACCGTCCGGAACGGTTCTGACAAGCCCCACGGTACCCTTTTTGCCCAGCGAGTCAAAATTCGGCTTGCAGGCTACCGCCATCGGCGTTCTGCCGCCCAGCTCGGGAACGGGATAATCCGCCATACCGTCATATAATACAACTACATATTTCAATATGTATCATCTCCTGAAAAACTGAAAATATAAAATAATATTACCATAATCTGAAAGCGTTGTCAAAGATAACGGCCGCTTAAAATCATATATGCCAGCCGCTTATTGAGCCGCGTTCAAGCGCGCCTGTAAGTTTATTTTTCAGACCGGGGTACTTTTTTTCAAGCTCGCGTATCAGTTCTTTCGTTTCTTCGCGGTGAGTGCTGCCGTCAGCGGGACATCTGCTTTTCACAACGGGAATGTTTTCCTTTTTGACCACCCGCTCAATATCCTTTTCACTGCAGAAAATCATCGGCCTTATCATGTATAAGTCTTTTCGCGAAAGATACGAAACCGGCGAAAAACACTCCGCGCGCCCGCCCGAAAAAAGATTCATCAGAAAAGTTTCGGCGGCGTCATCTGAATGGTGCCCCAGCGCAATTTTTCCGCAGTCCAGTTCCTTCGCGGTGTCGTGCAGCAGACCCCTGCGCATTCTCGCGCACAGACTGCACGGGTTTTCCTCTTTCCTGTCCTCAAATATAACCTTGTAAAGGTCGGTGCGCTTTATTTTGTATTCAACGCCGTTTTGAGAGCAGATTTTCTCAATCTTTGAAAAGTCCGATTCCTCTCCGAAAAACACAGGGTCAACCGTAACGGCGCACAGCTCGAATTTTTTAGGGTAAAATCTTTTAAGGGCGATTAGCGACATCAGCATACACATACTGTCCTTTCCGCCCGAAACGCAGACGGCTATTCTGTCGTCCTCGTCTATCATATTGTATTTGTCAGCCGCGGCGCGTACCAGACTTAAAAGCTGCTGCAAAACAAAAACTCCTTTTATGAATATTAACGATATTTTATTATATAAGAGGGTAAAAGTAAACAAAAATTTTTTAAAATAATTAAAGAGAAAATATACCGAAAAAACGAAAAAACAAGAGAAAAAAAGAGATTATTAAATGCTGCGTAAATTTTTTGAAAAATTTTGTTGACATAAGCATACCCTTGTGTTAAAATCATCGGGCAATGAAAAATAATTTGTGGGAGGAAAAGTTCTATGTCAACTTATATGCCTAAAAAGGGCGATATTACCCGTAACTGGTATGTGCTTGACGCCGCCGGCAAGCCCCTCGGTAAAGTAGCAGCCGAAGCCGCCGTGCTTTTAAGAGGCAAGCATAAGCCTACATTTACACCCAACGCCGACTGCGGCGACCATGTAATCATAATCAACGCGGCTCAGGTAGTTCTCACGGGTAACAAGCTCGAGCAGAAAACATACTATCATCACACAGGCTACATCGGTAATATGAAAGAGGTTAAGTATAAAACTCTTATGAAGACCAAGCCCGAATTTGCCGTTACAAAAGCGGTTAAGGGAATGATTCCCGACAATACGCTCGGCAGACAGGCTCTTACAAGACTTCGCGTATATGCCGGAGCTGAGCACAAGCATGAGGCTCAGAAGCCCGAAGTAAGAGAATTTTAAGAAAGGGAGGCTTAAAAGATGTACGAAACAAATCCTTATTTTTACGGAACAGGCAGAAGAAAAAAATCAATCGCCCGCGTTCGCGTATATGCCGGAACAGGCAAAATAACAATCAATGACAGAGATATTGACGATTATTTCGGACTTGAAACATTAAAGCTCATCGTCCGTCAGCCTCTCGCTTTAACAGGCACGGCTGATAAATTCGATATAGTCTGCCGCGTAGGCGGAGGCGGAGTAACCGGTCAGGCCGGCGCAATCCGTCACGGACTTTCAAGAGCCCTTCTTCAGTATGACGAAAACCTTCGTCCCGCTCTCAAAAAGGCAGGTTTCCTTACCAGAGACCCCAGAATGAAAGAGAGAAAGAAGTACGGTCTCAAAGGCGCCCGCCGCGCACCCCAGTTCTCCAAGAGATAACAGAATATCTGTTGTTTACGCAGCACCCGAAAGGGTGCTGTTTTTTAGTTGTCAAAAGAACTGCGGCATCCTCGCAGCGCAGCTGCTGCGGTAAAAGCTAAAAATATGCCACAGGCATATTTTCTCAACGCTTTTACAGTTCTCCAAGAGATAACAGAATATCTGTTGTTTACGCAGCACCCGAAAGGGTGCTGTTTTTTTAGTTGCCAAAAGAACTGCGGCATCCTCGCTTGCCGGTAATTTTTGCTTATGACTCTTATTCCTGCAATCAGTTATGCCGTTTCCGTGCTGCTTTATATAATGAAAAGAAAAAGCGAATATGAAAAAACGCCTCAAAATAATGTTGAACTTTGAGCTTTACTGCGATATAATAAGTTTTCGCAGACTTTAATTCAGGTGATTTTATTGAAAGAGCAAAATTCCTACCGTGCCGCTTATAGGGCGGCGTTTCCGCATACTCTGCCGGTGCTTACCGGATACCTGTTTATAGGCATAGCTTTCGGCGTTATGTTCGCGGATAAGGGTTATAATTTTATCTGGGCAGGCGTTATGAGCCTGCTCGTTTACGCCGGCTCGGGGCAGTATCTGGCGGTCAATTTCTTTGACCCTTCGGTAAGCCTTGCGCAGGTGCTGTTTATGACCGTTATGGTTAATATCCGCCATGTGTTTTACGGGCTGTCACTGCTTGACCGTTTTCAGGTGTGTAAAAAGAAAAAGCCCTATATGATTTTTTCGCTGACTGATGAAACCTATTCGCTTTATTTTCTTACCAAAACCCCTCCCGGCGTTGACGAGGGAAAATTCCTTTTCGCAATAGCCTCTCTTGACCAGCTTTACTGGATTGCCGGCTCTGTTATAGGCGCGGTCGCCGGCAGCGTTATACCGTTTAATTCCGAGGGCATTGACTTTGCTATGACCGCTTTGTTTATAGTGATTTTTGTGGAACAGTGGCTCGATAAAAAGAACCGCTTTGCGGCGGCGTGCGGAGCGGTTATGAGCGTAATCTGCATACTGATTTTCGGCAGGGAAAACTTCATACTTCCCGCTATGCTGTGCGTGCTTGTTATTTTGCCCGCGCGCAGAAAGCTGAAATCCGGAAAAGAAGAGGAGGGTGACGATTGATGCCTGTCAGCTTTTCAAGGTCTGTTATTATAATAGTATTGGTTGCCGCGGTTACCTTCGCTACAAGGCTTGCCCCTTTCGCCCTGTTTCCTTCGGGCAAAAAGGTGCCGAAAGCCGTAAAAGCTCTTGGAAAAATGCTTCCGCCCGCGGTTATAGGTATGCTCGTAATATACTGTCTTAAAGGCATAACGCCGCTTTCGTATCCTTACGGACTGCCTGAAATTATTTCAGCGGCCGTTGTCGCGGCTCTTCATATCTTCAAGCGGAACAATCTGCTGAGCATAGGAACCGGAACGGTTCTTTATATGATTTTGGTGCAGTATGTTTTTGTCTGAAAAACAATTTTTCAAAAAATTTTTTATCAAAGTCTGAACGGGGAAATTTTTCCCCGTTTTTTTATGCGAAATTACTCAAAAAAACAATATATATATAATAGTATAACAATTTTTGGTATATTTTTGATTTTTGCCGCGTAAAATATGTATGTGCCGAACTATAAAAAGGGGGTGGGACAGCTCAAATTTTGTAACCGTTTTGTAATAATTTGTTACTTTTTTAAAAATCTCACAAAAAAAATTACAAACTTTGGCTTAATAAACACTATATATAGTGTAAAAAAAGGATAAAAAGGTATTTTTAGTCAAAAAAAAGCTACTGCATTTAGACAATTTGAACAAAAAAGTATTTGCAAAAAATTTGACTTTTAAAAAAAGTCTTAATATAATGGCACAAGTCACAAAGCGAGAATAACGGCTGCGCTTTCGGCTGAGCTTGAAATTGCTTTTCCAAGTTAATTTCGGGCAAGGCACACGGCACATAATGTACTGCGGTTAGCACAGCTTATTAAAGGAGCAGAATGATGAACTTAAATTTAAAAGGCGTTGCAAAGGTGTCGCACAAAACTCTTGTGCGCGTAACGGCAATGGTACTCGCGATTGCGGTACTCTGCGCGGGAACGGCTTTTGCCGCCACAGGCGAGCGTTATACGGTTGATGTGTATGACGGTTCGCTGATAACAAGAGTCGAAACATCGGCTGACGATGCTATGGCTGTTGTTGACGAAGCGGGAATTGAGCTTTCCGCTAACGACAAGCTTTTGCTTGATGAGTTTACTCCCGGCGCGGACAGCGTAATTGTTATCTGCCGCGAGAGTAAAGTAACATTCATAGGGCCTGATTCAGAGGCTCAGGAAATTATGTTTGCCGGAACGGTGAACGAACTTATTGAATCGATGGGCATAACCCTCGGCGACGATTTTGTTTCAAGCGTGGACATTGACGCTGTTGTGACTGACAATATGGAGGTCCGCATTTTAAGTGCCAACGGACTCACGATAAATGTTGACGGTGAAACAAAAACGGTAAAATCAACGGCGCGCACAGTAGGCGAGCTGCTTGACGAGCAGGGTATAGTGCTTGACGGCGACGACGAAGTGTCACCGTCTGAGGAAACCGAAATTCAAAACGGAATGGCAGTTGATGTGCTCAGAGTTGAGTATGTAACCCGCGAGGAGCAGGAAATAATCGCCTTTGAAACGAAAACCGTAAACTCAGCGGCTCTCGCCAAGGGAACAACAAAGATTACTACTAAGGGCGTCAACGGTGAAAAAACAGTTGTTTACAAAGACAAGGTAGTAAACGGAGAAGTCCAGTCAACGACTGTTGAAAGCGAAAAAGTAATCAAAGAACCCGTAACCCAGGTTAAAACGGTAGGAACGCTTGTGACAACGGCAACTTCCGCTTCAACAGGACTCGGAAACAAAAAAATCGAAAAGAACGGCAAGCCGATTTCGGAAATCGCGCTGCCTTCCAAGTATTCAATCGGAGCAAACAATGTGCCTACAAGCTATAAGAAAGTCATAACCGGCAAGGCTGCGGCATACTGTATCCCCGGCGGAACAACCGCGACGGGCAAAAAGGTTAAACCCGGATATATCGCGGTTAATCCCAATCAGATACCCTACGGAACCGAAATGTGGATTGTTTCAAACGACGGCGTTGTTTACGGCTACGCTATCGCGGCGGACACCGGCGGATTTGCTCAGAAAAACACATTCGTGGTCGATCTCTATATGAGCAGCACAAGCCAGTGCTACCAGTGGGGCGCCCGTAATGTAACAATTTATATCCTCTGATTGAGAAAAAGAGAGAGCTTTTAAGCTCTCTTTTTTATTTGTCATTTTTTGCCGCTTGTGGTATAATAAACAAAATCGTAAAAGCCACCGGAGGTCTGTTATGAGAGTGTTAACGGTAAAAAATACAAGAGAGGCTGAAGCTCTTGCCAACGAAAGCGGAATATCCTATTTGCAGCTTATGGAAAACGCAGGCTCATACTGTGCGCGGGTTATAAGAAAGACCTTCGCTAACACAAGCAAAAAGAGAGTCCTTGTAATCTGCGGCAAGGGGCGCAACGGCGGCGACGGCTGCGTTATAGCCAGAAAGCTGTCTGAGGACGGCTATTCTGTCACCGTTATGATGGCTATGGGACTGCCCTCTGACAGCGAATCCTCCGAAATGCTTTCGAGAATCAGGGCGATGGGTGTAAATATCATATATTATGACAGGAACGGCGCAACTGACAGAGCCTTTGAAAACGCTGAAATAATAGTTGACTGTATTTTCGGAATAGGATTTCACGGCGAGCCTGACGAACAGACCGCCGGACTTTTCGGCAAAATCAACGCTTCACCGGCGGTAACCGTCAGCATTGATGTCCCCAGCGGACTTAGCGGCGACAGCGGCAGGGCGGACGGCGAGTGCGTAAAGGCGGACCTTACCGTTGCGGTAATGGCTTTGAAACCGGTTCATGTGCTGAAACCTTCCCGGTATTTCTGCGGACAGATTGTGACCGCTTCAATAGGAATACCCGAAAAATGCTTTGAAGCGGTAAAATCGGCGCTTTTTACTATGGACAACAGCGAGGTTAAAAGACTTTTTAAGAAAAGAGAGGCGGACAGTCATAAGGGAACCTACGGCACGGTGCTTGTAATCGGCGGAAGCTATGAAATGCCCAACGCGGCGTATTTCGCTTCTCAGGCGGCGGCGGACAGCGGAGCGGGAATAGTAAAGCTCGCTTTTCCCGCGGCGGCATATAAGGCGATTGCGCCCAAAACTTACGAGCAGGTTTTAATTCCTCTTGAAAGCAATAAAAACGGCAGAATTTCGCAGAACGCGGTGCGGCGTATCGGAACCGAGCTTGAAAAATGCTCCTGTGTTGTAATAGGCTGCGGAATGGGAGTCGATGAGGATACAAAAGCGGTGGTAAAATTCGTGCTTGAAAATTCGCCTGTTCCGGTTATTGTTGACGCCGATGGCATAAACTGCTTAAAAGGGCGCATAGAATTGATTGACAGCGCTAAGGCGGATGTAATTCTTACGCCTCACCCTAAGGAGATGTCAAGGATTGCGGGTACTGATGTGCGGCAGATAGAAAACGGGCGCTCAGCGGCGGTCAGCGCGTTTATAAGCGCTCACAGGTCGGTGCTTGTGCTCAAAGGCGCCTCTACTTTGGTGGGCGGCTCTGAAAACGGCAGTATATATGTAAATCCAAACGGCAATCCGGGAATGGCAACGGGCGGCAGCGGAGATGTGCTTTCGGGAATAATCGCCTCGTTCGCGGCTCAGGGGCTGTCACCTTTTTTAAGCGCGGCGGCGGGCGTGTATGTCCACGGCGCGGCAGGCGACTCGGCGGCGGCAAAATACTCCATGATGGGCACCACTCCGTCTAAGATTATCGGCGAACTTCCCTTTGTGCTGAAAAAATTTGAATAGGTAGATATTTATGAAAAAAATCCTTTGCGCCTTATTGAGCGTTTTGCTTCTGGGCGGATGCTCGTCATTGAAGGCAAAGGAAGTTGAAAAAAAGCCGCTGGAAGTCAGCGGCTTTAATACTACGGCTTATACCGAGTTAAACGGCATAAAAGTCAGCGCCCGGGTAAGCTATACGCAGGGGGCTTCGCTTAGCTTTGTCATGAATTCCCCAAAAACCGTCAGCGGACTTGAAATCACCTGCGCCGACGGCGAATACAAGCTCGAAAAAGACGGTATCACGCTCAGCTTTTCCGGCGAAAAGCTGCCATTTGATATGCTTTGCAGCTCTGTGGAAAACTGCCTTAAAAACGCAATGGGAAAAACCCCCGAGGAAAAAAACGGCTTTTTAGTTTACGCCTATAACGCCGGCGGGCATCTTTGCTCGCTCTATACCGAAAAGGAAAGCGGAGCGTTTGTAAAGCTCGCCGTTGACGGAAGCGACGCCGTGTTCTTTGAAAATTTCAAATTTACATATTAAAAGCGGGACATACCGCCCCAAAACGGAATAAAATGTATTGCTCCCCGATTTTTTTGCCCTTTATGTTTATTTGTGTAAATAATCGGTAAAAATAATTGTGAAGAAAGATTCAGGAGAGTGATACAGTAATGAATGTAAAAAGAGGGGACATATATTACGCCGATTTAAGTCCCGTTGTAGGCAGCGAGCAGGGCGGAGTAAGACCGGTACTTATCGTTCAGAACGATGTGGGCAACAAGTACAGCCCGACTGTCATAGCGGCGGCAATAACCAGCCAGCAGGAAAAAACAAGGCTGCCAACGCATATCAGCGTCAACGCCTGCGACTGCGGACTGTCAAAGGATTCCGTTGTGCTGCTCGAACAGGTAAGAACGCTCGACAAGCAGCGGCTTAAAGAGCGTATGGGCAATTTGTCGCCGAACGATATGAATAAGATAAACCGCGCTCTTAATGTAAGCCTCGGCTTAGTTTAAAGCAATAAAACGCCCCGCCTGTGAAAACGGACGGGGCAGATGTTTGCGGAATTAAAATTCAGCTATTTTGCCGCCGTACATAAAAAAGCCGAAAAAACTTAAAAAGCGCGAAGCGGTATTTCCGGCGCTTTTTTGCGCCGTGCAAGACCTGCTTACAGTCTGTTTGAATAAAAATGTTAAAAAATTATTAAATTCAAAAAAAGTACTTGATTTTTTGGAAGAATGTGGCTACAATATATTTAGCACTCAGACAAGACGAGTGCTAACAAATATATATTTAATCTTTCAGGAGGTAATATAAAATGACGATTAAACCACTTGCGGACAGAGTTGTCTTAAAAGCATGCGAGGTTGAGGAAACAACAAAAAGCGGAATTGTTCTTGCCGCTTCCTCACAGGAAAAACCCCAGGTTGCCGAGGTTGTCGCGGTAGGTCCCGGCGGCGTAGTTGACGGCCATGAGGTCACAATGTATGTAAAGGTCGGCGATAAGGTAATCACCGGCAAATATTCCGGCACTGAAGTTAAGGTTGATAAAGAGGAATACACCATTGTCCGTCAGTCTGAGATTCTGGCAGTAGTTGAATAATTGGAGGTAATTTGTTATGGCTAAACAGATAGTTTACGGCGAAGAAGCGAGAAAAGCTCTTCAAAACGGTATTGACAAACTCAGCGATACCGTTAAAATCACATTGGGCCCCAAGGGCAGAAATGTTGTTCTTGACAGAAAATACGGCGCTCCGCTTATTACCAACGACGGCGTAACAATCGCCAAGGAAATCGAGCTTGAAGACGCTTTTGAAAATATGGGCGCGCAGCTTGTAAAAGAAGTTGCCACAAAGACCAACGATGTTGCCGGCGACGGCACAACAACAGCCACGCTTCTCGCTCAGGCGCTTGTACGCGAGGGTATGAAGAATGTAGCGGCAGGCGCAAACCCGATGGTTGTCAAAAAGGGTATGCAGGCTGCCGTTGACGCAGTAGTTGAAGAGGTTCTCAAAAACGCGAAACCCGTTTCTTCCAGCGACGATATAGCGAGAGTAGCAACAATCTCGGCGGCTGACGAGTACATCGGCAAACTCATAGCCGAGGCTATGGAAAAGGTAACCGCTGACGGCGTTATCACCATTGAGGAATCAAAGACCAGCGAAACATATTCAGATGTTGTCGAGGGTATGCAGTTTGACCGCGGATACATTTCGCCCTATATGGTAACAGATACCGACAAGATGGAAGCGGTAATCGACGACGCTCTTATTCTTATCACCGACAAGAAAATTTCAAATATTCAGGAGATTCTTCCTTTGCTTGAACAGATTGTTCAGGGCGGACAGAAACTCGTAATAATCGCCGAGGATGTTGAGGGTGAAGCTCTTTCAACTCTTCTCGTAAACAAACTCCGCGGAACATTCACCTGCGTAGCCGTAAAGGCTCCCGGCTTCGGCGACAGAAGAAAGGATATGCTTCAGGATATCGCAATCCTTACCGGCGGTCAGGTAATCACCTCCGATTTGGGACTTGAACTTAAAGATACGCAGCTTAACCAGCTCGGCAGAGCAAAGCAGGTTAAGATTTCTAAGGAAAACACAATCATCGTTGACGGCGCAGGCGACAGCGACGCAATTAAGGGCAGAGTTGCTCAGATTCGTTCTCAGATTGAGGCTACAACCTCCGACTTTGACAGGGAAAAGCTTCAGGAAAGACTCGCGAAACTCGCGGGCGGCGTAGCCGTTATCCGTGTAGGCGCGGCTACCGAAACCGAAATGAAAGAGAAAAAGCTCCGCATTGAGGACGCTCTCGCGGCTACAAAGGCTGCCGTTGAGGAAGGCTCGGTAGCGGGCGGCGGCGTAGCGCTTCTTAACGCCGTTAAGAAAGCCGAGGCCCTGCTTGATACAACCGATGACGCCGATTTCAAGACAGGCGTTAAGATTGTTGTTAAAGCCATTGAGGAGCCTGTCCGTCAGATTGCCAAGAACGCCGGACTTGAAGGCTCGGTTATCGTAAACGAAATCGTAAACGCCGGCAAACAGAGCTACGGCTTCAACTTTGCAACAGGCGAGTATGTCGATATGTTTGAGGCGGGCATTCTTGACCCTGCCAAGGTAACCCGTTCGGCGCTTCAGAACGCGGCTTCCGTTGCCGCAATGGTTCTGACAACAGAATCTCTTGTGGCGGATATTCCCGACCCCAAGGCTGAGGCTGCCGCTGCCGCCGCTATGGCTCAGGCAGGCGGAGGAATGTATTGATAAAATCCTGCTGAATTTAAACCGGTTCCCTTTCGGGAGCCGGTTTTTTGTGTTGCAATTTTATAAAATTTTTAGTAAAATAAAAGTAATAATTTGGGGGTGGATACGGTGAAAATCAAGAAGAATAAATCTCTTTTGATTTTTTCGGTTTTGTTTTACGCGGTTACCGGCGCTTTGATGATTTACGGCACCTTTTATGACTTGCAGGTAAGCCAGGCGCTTTTTAATCCGCAAAGCAAAATAAGCATTTTCTTTGAGGCTTTCGGCGAAGCCGTAGCGTGGGCGCTTTGGGGGCCGATGTTCACGGTGCTGTTTGTGTGCCGTCACGACCTTAACGAAAGCCTTGAAATCTTAGGCAGGATTTTTCCTTTTGTAAAACCCGTTGCAGACACAGGCTCCAAGCCTTACCGCTTTTTTAACTTCCTGCTTAAAGTCATAACTTCGGTGGGCTTCTTCGTGGTGAGCGTAATCGGCTATAAAAAGATTATTGAGAATGTGGCTAAAAAATTTGTGGATATTCCGCAGCTCGGCTATTTCGCTCTTTGCGCTGTAATTGCCGCCGCGGCTGTGCTTATAGTCAGAAAAATTGATAAAAAAACGCTCAATAAGCTTGAAACTCTTTCGCTTGCGTTTTTTGTAATGTCAATTATTATCCGTATGTGTATGTCTTTAAAGCCGATTTCAAACAGAGTCCGCTTCCGTGAAATGGTGGCGGCGTCCAACGGAATTTTTGACGAAAACGGGTTAAGCCACGGCTCTCTTGACAAACTCATGCCGCGGACTTCCCGTTCAATGATGGCGGGCAGCGACTTTTCGGCGTTTACCCGGTGGTATATTAAGGGCGACGATATGGGTGTTTATAATTCGGCGGACTCTTTCCCGTCCGGACACACTATGTCCGCTACTGTGACTTTCCTTTTAATACTCGTAACGGCGGCAAAGGAAAAACTGCATAAATATATGCCCCTTGCCATGCTCTTTTCAAGCGCCTATGTCTATGTTATGGGGCTTACAAGAATTGTTGAGGGCGCCCATTACCTTACCGATGTGGCTTCGGGCGCGCTTATCGGCTATACCGTGTTCCTGTTTACATATCTGCTTTATAAGCAGTTTACCGAAAGGGGAATACTTCCGGCAAGAAAATTTTAAAACATAATATCAGGCACGAAAAAACGGCGCAGAATTTTCCGCGCCGTTTTTGTCTTATAAAGTCTGTTACTGTTCAAAAATCTGCTTTGCCAGCGCTTTCAGGCTGTCCTCACGAACCCGCTTTGTGTATTTGGGTTCTTCCAGAACCCAGTCCCACTCGGTCTTGAACCAGTCAATCTCAGGAGCTTTTCCCCCGTCCATCTCCGTTTTAACGCGGCTTAAAAACTTCTCCCAGCGCATTTTATAAAACTGAGGAATAAGGTCGCCCCACTGCCTGTTGGCGTAATCGTGCAGCTTTCCTCTTTCCGAGGCGGGGCGCGAGTACCAGGTGGTAATAAGCGCCTTCGCGCCGATAATATATATTTCTCTCGTGAAATCGTCCAGCTTTTCGGAATATTCGCACACACGGCCGAGATATGACGAGAGCGAGAACTCGCGGCAGTTTAAAAGTGTCCGGTCAAGCAAATCTGCAAGCTGTAAAAGCCGCTCACCGTTTTCGCTCACCGTAAAATAATCCTGAGCCTTGTAAGCCGCGCGTATGTTTTTCACCGTGTCGGTAATGCGGTTTGAGAGCGCCTGCCGCAAAATATCAACGGCGTCATAGATATAGCACTCGTTTTTCTTGAACTTGTCGTAATCGGCAAGGAAAAGCCCGGCGGCCTTGTCAAAATCTTCTGAGGAATAAGCTATTTTCATTCCTCCCCACGCGCTTGCCGATTTGTAAGAGCTTTGAGGACGGCAGCACAAACCGCATTCGGGAGCGCCCTCGCCGCGGGACTCGTTCTTGCCGCTGTAAACCGTTTCGAGCAGCAAATCCATGCTTCGGGCGATATTTTCGCTTTCTTTTCCGTATCTGCGAACGGCGTATTCATAAAGCCATTTTTTCGGGTCGGTTATTTTCTCCCACACGCAGGAAAAGAACATATCGGTAACCGCCGGGTTAACCGAAACGCTTTCGGAGGTCAGCGCAATTCCCTTTAAGTTTTCCTTTTGCGCGGCTGAGTAAATTTTTTCAGGTATAGACGAAATATCTCCGAACAGGCCGTTTCTTCCGCCGAAATTGTTGAGCACTCCGAAAAGGCAGTTGAATTTAGCGAGGGGAGCGAAACGCCCCTCGTTTTTGCTGTCTTTTTCGGCGTATAAATCGAGCATAAGAATATGCTCGTCACGGTAGGGCTTTACGGCTTTCGTAAATTGCTTTGAGGGATTGTCGCCCCAGCTTTGCATAACCCACACAGCCGATTTGTCAAAGGCGAGAAGACTCTCAATAATGTTTGAGTAAGACTGCTTGCGGTCGGCGTCCTTTAAGCTGCCGCCCTCGTGACAGATGTCCCCGGCGTAAAAGTGAGTAATATCGCCGAAAACCTCTTTCTGCGCCTCGTAAAAAAGAGAAGCGAATTTAATAAACGAAACGCTGTCGGGATTTATGATTAAAGGGCGTTGAAGCGAGTTCCATTTTCCCTGAGGAATAACCGGAACATCGCGGTCTTTTTTGTTTATGTCGCAGGGAGCTGTTCCCGTGTAAGCCTGCAAAACAATATCCATTGACAGAATTTTCATACGGCGGTGATTTTTTCTTGCCAGTTCGCAGCTTTCAAAAAAGAAATCATCGTGAACAGGGCCGCCGATTCCGTAAACATTTCCCATGCTCAGCCACGGCAGGTAAAAAGGCCCGGTCAGAAAATTCTTTATTTCCCTTAAACGGTAGCCGAGCTTTGAGAGAAACCTGCGGTAAACCTCAGCCATGCCCGTAAGGTCGGCCACAAGGTTTACTCCGTTCATCGCCAGAAAGTCAATTTCCCTCTGCCATTCCTCTTCGCCCCACAGAGCCGCCGAGTATCCGTGAACGCAGGGGTTGTAAACATAACGGTACTTAAAATCTGTTCGGCGGTCAATTTTGCCGTTTACCGCGGGCAGATTAGCCGGCAGCTTTACCTGCTTGCCGAAACGGGAAATATGACACTTGCAAACCTCTTTAAGATAGCAGTTAAAGGCGCAGGCAAGTCCTATTCCGCTGTTTGAAATAAGCCTTACTTTTCCTCTCAGCGACTCAACCGTAAAATAATCGTCTTTAAGCCTGCGGTCGAGCTTTAACTCAAACTGCTCAACATATTTTTCGCCTATCGCGCGCGAAATTATCCCCTTTACATCTTCCAGAATATCCTCGTCGGTAACAGGAGCGCAGTAGGGGGATTCTTCAAAAATGCAGGGCTCGTGAAACACCGTTTTTTTCTGCGGAAAAGTGCAGTCCTCTCCGAGTATTTCCACATTGTTGACAGTCGGGCGGCTGCCGCTGTAATATTTTATAAAAATTCTTATAAATCTCGCTATTTTAGGGCTTTTGCCGAGAGTGTAAAAATTAACCCCGTCAAGGCTTGAAAAAATCTCGTACTCGGTTTCGGCTTCTTCGGGAAAAACGGCTATCACATCGTGAACGCTCATGTTTTTGGGAAAAGCCAGATCAAGAAAGCACGGGTATGTGTCGCAGGAAAACATGGGTATCGAGTTTTTATCCGCTTCGCCGGTGGCGTTTAATATTTCATAGTTTAAGAGCTCCAAATCAATCACCATAAAAAATATAACACAAAAAAGCATAAAAGTCTATTGAAGTTGAGCTTTTTTCGGGAATAATCAACAAATAAATACACAAAGGCAAAAAAGTATTGCAAAAGTATTGAAATCAACGGTAAACTCTGTTATAATTTCAAAGGTTAAGTGTATCTCATAAACACTTTACAAAATGCAGTATTTAATTTTTTTGGAGGTATAAAAATGAGCAAGAAGTTTGTTTACCTTTTTAAAGAAGGTAACGCAGGCATGCGTGAGCTTCTCGGCGGTAAGGGCGCCAACCTTGCAGAAATGACAAGTCTCGGTCTTCCCGTTCCCCAGGGCTTCACAATCACCACAGAGGCATGCACTCAGTATTATGAAGACGGCAGAAAAATTAACGATGAAATTCAGGCGCAGATAATGGAATACATCGACAAGATGGAGGAAATCACCGGCAAAAAGTTCGGCGATAAAGAAAATCCTCTTCTTGTTTCGGTTCGTTCCGGCGCCCGCGCTTCAATGCCCGGCATGATGGACACAATCCTCAACCTCGGCCTTAACGAGGATGTTGTTGAGGTTATGTCGGCTAAATCAGGCAACCCTCGCTGGGCTTGGGACTGCTACAGAAGATTTATTCAGATGTATTCCGATGTTGTTATGGAAGTCGGCAAAAAATATTTCGAGCAGCTTATCGACAAGATGAAAGAGGAAAGAGGCGTTACTCAAGATGTTGAGCTTACCGCCGACGACCTTAAAGAGCTTGCCGGTCAGTTCAAAGCCGAGTATAAAGAGAAAATCGGCAAGGATTTCCCCTCCGACCCCAAAGAGCAGCTTATGGGCGCTGTTGAAGCGGTATTCCGTTCATGGGATAACCCCCGCGCCAATGTCTACCGCCGCGACAACGATATTCCCTATTCATGGGGTACAGCCGTTAATGTTCAGATGATGGCTTTCGGCAACATGGGCGACGACTGCGGCACAGGCGTTGCGTTCACCCGCGACCCCGCTACCGGTGAAAAAGGTCTTATGGGCGAGTTCCTTAAAAACGCACAGGGCGAAGATGTTGTTGCCGGCGTGCGCACTCCCATGCCCATCGCTCAGATGGAAAAAGAATTCCCCGAGGCGTTCGCAGAATTCACAAAGGTCTGCGCAATCCTTGAGGACCATTACAGAGATATGCAGGATATGGAGTTCACGGTTGAGGCCGGCAAGCTCTATATGCTTCAGACCAGAAACGGTAAGAGAACAGCAAAAGCGGCTCTTAAAATCGCTTGCGACCTCGTTGACGAGGGCATGATTGACGAGAAACAGGCCGTCGCTATGATTGACCCGAGAAACCTTGACACACTTCTTCATCCGCAGTTTGACGCAAAGGCTCTTAAAGCCGCCACACCTGCCGGCAAGGGTCTGGGCGCTTCTCCCGGAGCTGCCTGCGGTAAGGTTGTATTCACCGCGGAAGACGCTGTTGAGTGGAACGCCAAGGGCGAAAAAGTTGTTCTTGTTCGTCTTGAAACCTCTCCCGAGGACATCACGGGCATGAAAGCTTCACAGGGTATTCTCACCGTTCGCGGCGGTATGACTTCTCACGCTGCCGTTGTTGCCCGCGGAATGGGTACCTGCTGCGTATCAGGCTGCGGCGACATCAAGATGGACGAAGACAACAAGCAGTTTGAGCTTGCCGGAAAAGTTTATCACGAGGGCGACTACATTTCAATCGACGGCTCAACAGGTAACATATATGACGGAATTATCCCCACCGTTGACGCTGAAATCGAAGGCGAGTTCGGCAGAATCATGGCTTGGGCTGATAAATACAGAACACTTAAAGTACGCACCAACGCCGACACACCCACAGACGCTAAAAAGGCCCGTGAGCTGGGCGCCGAGGGAATCGGTCTTTGCCGTACAGAGCACATGTTCTTTGAGGAGACAAGAATCGCCGCTTTCCGCGAGATGATTTGCTCCGACACCGTTGAGGAGAGAGAAAAGGCTCTCGCCAAGATTATGCCTTATCAGCAGGGCGACTTTGAGGCTCTTTATGAGGCTCTTGAAGGCTGCCCGGTTACAATCCGTTTCCTTGACCCGCCTCTTCACGAGTTCGTTCCCACTGAGGAAGCCGACATTGAGGCTCTCGCCAAGGCTCAGGGCAAGACTGTTGCCGACATCAAGAACATCATCGCTTCTCTTCACGAGTTCAACCCGATGATGGGTCACCGCGGCTGCCGTCTTACCGTAACATATCCCGAAATCGCCAAGATGCAGACAACAGCGATTATCCGCGCTGCAATCAATGTCAAGAAGAATCACCCCGACTGGAACATCGTTCCCGAGATTATGATTCCTCTTGTAGGCGAGTCCAAGGAGTTCAAGTTTGTTAAGAACATCGTTGTTGAAACCGCCGACGCGGAAATCGCAGCCGCCGGTATGGACCTTAAATATGAGGTCGGCACAATGATGGAAATCCCGAGAGCGTGCCTTGTTGCCGATGAAATCGCCAGGGACGCCGAGTTCTTCTGCTTCGGTACCAATGACCTTACGCAGATGACCTTCGGCTTCAGCCGTGACGACGCCGGCAAGTTCCTTTCGGCATACTATGATACAAAGATTTACGAGAACGATCCCTTCGCCAAGCTTGACCAGACAGGCGTCGGCAAGCTGATGGAAATGGCGGTTAAGATGGGTAAGGCTGTTCGTCCCGAAATGCACTGCGGCATCTGCGGCGAGCACGGCGGCGACCCCGTATCCGTTGAGTTCTGCCACAGAATCGGACTTGACTATGTATCCTGCTCACCCTTCCGTGTACCGATAGCTCGTCTTGCCGCCGCGCAGGCCGCTATCAAGGATATGAAATAATCGTCTGACGGTTGTTTTGTAAAACTATAAGCCGATAACCGCCCTGAGGGTAAAACCTCGGGGCGGTTTTGCGTTTAAGGTCTTTTGCAATATTTTTGCTTTTGTGCTATCATATATATGTAAGAAAATCCTAAACGGAGTATTATAAATAAGGGAAGGGAGAATACTTATGAAAACCGTAGTTATTACAGGCAGCGCCAGGGGACTGGGCTTTGAAATGGCAAAGGTGTTCAGGAAAAACGGATATAATACGGTATTAAGCGATATTAACTTAGAAAGGCTCGAACAGGCTAAGCGGGAGCTTGAAAAAATTGAAAGCGCGGCCAGCGCGGAAATCTGCGTGTGTAATGTGACCGCGTCAGAGGATATTTCGGGACTGATTGCCTTCGCGAAAGAAAAGTTCGGGGAAATAGATATCTGGATAAACAACGCCGGCGTAAATCAGCCGGAAAAGGCCGTCTGGGAGCTTACCGAGGACGAGATTAACGCGGTAATTGATATTGACTTAAAAGGCGCTGTAATGGGTTCAAGACTCGTTATGCAGGAAATGGCGAAGCAGAAGAGGGGAGCTATTTACAACATTGAGGGTTACGGCAGTAATGACGCTATGATGTTAGGACTTTCGGTTTACGGCACAAGCAAAAGGGCGGTAACCTATTTTACGCAGGCTCTCGCGAAAGAGAGCGCCGAGAAAAATACGGGCGTTATTGTGGGCAGATTAAGTCCCGGAATTATGATAACCGATTTTATTACCAACGCTCTCGGCAATAAGGAGAAAATCAACCTGTCCGAAAAAACCAAAAAGGTGTATAACATTCTGGGCGACTATCCCGATGTTGTAGCTGATTTTCTTGTGAACGGAATGATAAAGAACACTCAGAACAACGCGAAAATCGAGTGGCTTACCAATAAAAAGGCAGCGTGGCGGTTTATGACGGCGGCGTTCAATAAAAGGGACTTCTTTAAGGAAAGCTGAAAAAACACGGCAAAAACCGCTTTAAGCCGTTTCAGGATATAAACAAAAGGTGTTTTACATAAAATATACCGGTACGGAGGTGTGTTTTATGAAAAAACGAAATATTATAACGCCGCTTTTGTTTATAGCGTCTGCCGAGGCGGTCGGAGGACTTTCCGCCCTGCTCGCCGGCGGTTACAGCGACTTCTTTAATACCTATAAAGAGCCGCCCCTGCTGCCGCCGCCGTGGGTTTTTCCTGTGGCATGGTCTGTTCTCTACGCTTTAATGGGACTTTCCGCCTACTGGATTTATAAGGCGGACGCTCCTCAAAGCGAGAAAAAAACGGCGTTTATACTGTACGCAGTTCAGCTTGCCCTTAATTTTTCGTGGAGTATAATTTTCTTCCGCTTTGAGGCTCTGTGGCTGGCTTTTGCGGTTTTGCTCGCGCTGACGGCGGCGGTAGCCCTTATGATGCTGAGCTTTTATAAAATCCGTCCGGCGGCGGCATATATCAACATACCCTATTTTATCTGGCTGCTCTTCGCGGGGTATTTAAATCTCGCAACCGCCGTTATAAATTAAAAACCGTAAAAAAGCGAATAAAACAAACAAAGCGGCTCCGCCCTCACAGGCGAAACCGCTTTTCTTAATTCATATAAAGCCTCAGCTTACAGCCTTAACCGGCAGAGTATGCTCTTTACCGGATTTCGGTTATTTTATGTTGAGGTCAGAGGGGCAAACGGGCTTCATACCGTGTTTCGCGAGAACTTCAAGGAATTTCTTCTCGTCCGAAATACGGAAAATCATATATGCCGTTCCGTCCTCTCTGGTGTTGTAGGAGTACATATATTCTATTGAAATATCGCCCTCCGCAAGAACTTCAAGCAGCTCGTTGAGTCCTGCCGGCTTGTCGGGAACGGCAACAGCCATAACGGGAGTCATAGAAAGAATATTGCCGCTTGAAAGGAGCACTGAGGAGGCTTTTTTTGAGTCGTCCGCTATTATGCGGAGAACGCCGTAGTCAGCGGATTCCGCAATAGAGAGCGCGCGAAGATTTACATTGTTTTCGGCAAGCAGGCGGGTAATTTCCGCAAGTCCGCCGGTACGGTTTTCCAAAAAAACAGAAATCTGATTTATATGCATAAAATTCCCATAGCCTTTCCGCTACAAAATAAGTATATCACGGCTTGTTGTAGCAATACAAAGCGTGATGTGTGGCTTATATCTTGCGATTGTCAATAATGCGCACAGCCTTGCCTTCGCTTCTCGCGATTGTCTTGGGAGCAACCAGCTTGACCTTGGCGTAAATTCCGAGCATGGATTTAAGAGCGGAAACAAGGTTCTTTTCCATCTCGTTGATTTTGCTTAATGAGTCTGAGAAGTTCTCGGCGGTCATTTCAACCTGAACTTCAAGCGTGTCGGAGTTGTTTACCCTGTCAACTATAATCTGATAGTTTGCGGGATAGCCCCGTTCAAGGAGTACGGTCTCAATCTGCGAGGGGAATACATTAACGCCCTTTATGATAAGCATATCATCGCTTCTGCCCATGGGCTTGCTCATCTTAACATGAGTTCTGCCGCAGGAGCAGGGTTTGCGTGTAAGTACGCAGATGTCGCGCGTGCGGTAGCGAAGAAGCGGGAAAGCCTCTTTTGTAATCGAGGTGAAAACAAGCTCGCCCTTTTCGCCCTCGGGCAGTACTTCTCCGGTTTCGGGATTGATGATTTCGGCAATAAAGTGGTCCTCGTTTATGTGCATTCCCGTCTGCTCCGAGCATTCAAAGCTGACGCCGGGACCTGAAATTTCGGTAAGTCCGTAAATATCATAAGCCTTGATTCCGAGCTTTTCCTCAATGTCGCGGCGCATATTTTCGCTCCACGCCTCGGCTCCGAAAATTCCGGCTTTAAGCTTGATTTTGTCGCGCAGACCTCTCTCTATTATTGATTCCGCAAGATAAGCGGCGTAAGAGGGTGTGCAGCAAAGGATTGTTGAACCGAGGTCGGTCATAAACTGAAGCTGACGGTCGGTGTTGCCTGAGGACATCGGCAGAGTAAGACAGCCTACTTTGTGGGAGCCGCCGTTGAGTCCGGGACCGCCCGTGAAAAGTCCGTAGCCGTAGCAGACATGGCATACATCTTCGTTAGTACCGCCGGCAGCTACAATGGCGCGGGCGCAGCACTCGTCCCAGAGATCAATATCGTGCTGAGTGTAGAAAGCCACAACGCGCCTGCCGGTTGTGCCGGAGGTTGACTGAATACGCACGCAGTCCTTTAAAGGTCTTGCCATAAGACCGTAGGGGTATGCCTCTCTTAAATCGTCCTTTGTCAGAAACGGGAGCTTGTAAAGGTCGTCAACGCTTTTAATATCGTCGGGCGTAACGCCTTTTTCCTCCATCTTTTTGCGGTAGTAGGGAACATTGTCCCACACATTTTTTACCTGTTTTACAAGCCGCTCGTCCTGCCACTTGCGGATTTGCTCGTGTGAGGCGGTCTCAATTTCAGGCTGATAATAATTGCTCATCCTAACCACTCCTTATATTATGCGTTTCTGCCGAGCAAAAACGCCTTTTTGTTAAGCTCGAGGAATTTTTGGGGAACGCTCTCCTCAACGGCGGTAAGCCATTCTTCCTCGGTAAAATCAAAATAGTTTGAAAGCTTGCCCATAAGCACAATGTTAACGGCTTTCGCGGAACCTGCCTGCTCGGCAAGGGAAAGAGCGTCAACAGCCGCCACATCAATGCCTTTTGCGAGCATTTTCTCAACAAGACCTTCGGGATATTCGGCAGCGCCCGTAATAACGGGCATGGGGTTGACCTGCTGGGTGTTCGTAACGATTTTGCCGCTGCCGGGCTTTAAATATTCAGTCCAGCGCGCGGCTTCAAGCAGCTCAAAGGAAACAATAAAATCAGCCTCGCCCTTGTCAATAATGGGTGAGTACACCTTGTCGCCGAAGCGTACATAGGTAACAACGCTTCCTCCGCGCTGACTCATTCCGTGAACTTCCGAAACTTTGGTGTCATAGCCTTTCATGAGCAGCAGTTTTCCGAGCAGTTTTGACGCAAGAAGACTGCCCTGACCGCCTACGCCGACAATCATAATGTTTTTTGTATCCATAATCAGTCCTCCTCGGGCGCTTTCAGCGCGTCAAATTTGCAAAGCTGCTCGCAGACGCCGCAGCCGGTGCAGAGCGTGTTGTCAATCTTGGCTTTCCCGCCTATCATGCTGATTGCGGGACAGCCGATTTTCATGCACATTTTGCAGCTTCTGCACTTGTCGGCGTCAACAACAAGGGGCTTGTTGTGCTTGACATATTTAAGAAGAGCGCAGGGACGGCGCGAAATGATTACCGAAGGCTCGTTTACAGAAAGCTCTTCCTTTATAACCGTTTCGCACTCCGCAAGGTTGTAGGGGTCCACAACCCGTACTCTGTTTATGCCCACGGCGCGGCAAAGCTCTTCAAGGTTGATTTTAGCCGCGGGGTCGCCCTTTAAGTTGTAGCCGGTGGTCGGGTTCTGCTGATGACCTGTCATACCGGTAATTGAGTTGTCAAGAATAATAACCGTTGAGTTTGAATCATTGTACGCTATGTTTACAAGTCCGGTAATGCCCGAGTGCATAAATGTTGAATCGCCTATAACGGCAACCGTTTTGCCCTCGCTTTCACCGGTTCCCGACTTGTTAAAGCCGTGAAGACCTGAAACGGAAGCGCCCATGCATATAGTGGTGTCAATAGCCGCAAGGGGAGGTACCGCTCCGAGAGTATAGCAGCCTATGTCGCCGAGTACCGTCAGCTTGTTTTTGGCGAGAGTGTAGAACAGACCTCTGTGCGGACAGCCCGCGCACATAACGGGCGGACGGGCGGGGATAGCCTCGTCAAGCGCCTCTCCGTGATGAACCTTAACGCCCAGAGCTTCGGCGACTTTATTCTGGCTTAATTCGTCAATGCACGGGAAAATGCTCTTGCCCTGAACTTCAACGCCTATGTTGCGGCAGTGTTCCTCAATAAAAGCGTCAAGCTCCTCAACAACAATTACCTTGTCAACCGAAGCGGCAAAATCACGGATTTTTTTAACGGGCATAGGCCACGCCATACCGAGTTTAAGCACCGGGTAACGGTCGCCGAAAACCTCCTTGACATACTGGAAGGAGGTTGAGGCTGTGATAATGCCCATGCTCTTGTCGCTTCCGTCAAAAACGCGGTTTATTTCGGTGTTTTCGGCAAATTCGGTAAGAGCCGCGGTACGCTCCTCCACAACGGGGTGACGGCGTTTCGCGTTTCCGGGCATCATTATGTATTTCTGCGGATTTTTAGCGTATTCCTTTACCGTTTCAACTCTTTCGCCTGTTTCGACAACGCTTTGCGAGTGCGAAACTCTCGTGCACATTTTTAAAAGAACGGCGGTGTCAAACTTTTCGGAAATTTCATAGGCGAGCTTGGTAAATTCCAGAGCCTCAGCCGAGTCCGAAGGTTCAAGCATAGGTACTTTTGAGGATTTCGCGTAGTGGCGCGAATCCTGCTCGTTCTGCGAGCTGTGCATACCGGCGTCATCGGCGACGGCGATTATCATACCGGCGTTAACTCCGGTATAAGCGATGGTAAACAGCGGGTCTGCCGCCACATTAAGACCTACATGCTTCATAGCGCAGAAGCTGCGGTGACCGGCAAGACAGGCTCCGAAAGCCGCTTCCGTCGCTACTTTTTCATTGGGCGCCCATTCGGCGTAAACCTCGCTGTATTTGGCGACAGCCTCGGTAATTTCCGTACTGGGCGTGCCCGGATAGCTTGACGCGAAGCTGCAGCCGGCCTCCCAGAGACCTCTGGCGACGGCTTCGTTTCCGAGCATAAGTGTTTTCATTATTTTTCCTCCTCATTCACAGGTTCACCGATTGAATCCTTGGCTGATACTACAACCTTGCGGTCGTAGCACGAAAATACATAATCAACATGTTTCTTTGAGGGGGCTTTTGTGATAAGGCTGATAACCGGTACAATAACAAGACCTGCAATCATACAGAAAGCACCCGCGTTTATGGGCGAGCGAAGAAAAGCCGGGAAATACGAGCCAAAAAAGATGTTGGCGGTCATAACCGCGCAGGAGAAAATAAAGTTAACCCAGACCGCGGCCTTGGTAACTCTTTTCCAGTAAAGCCCGTAAAGAAACGGAGCGAGAAAAGCTCCTGCGAGCGCTCCCCACGAAACACCCATAAGCTGAGCTATAAAGGTAACATTTGATTTATACTGTATAATTGCTATTATAACAGAAATTAAAATAAATACAACAATTAAAAGCCTCATTATAAGAAGTTGTGATTTTTCTTTAAGGTCTTTTACGAGTTTTTCCTTAATAAAGTCCAGCGTGAGCGTTGAGCTGGAAGTAAGAACAAGAGAGGAAAGGGTGGACATTGACGCCGAAAGCACCAAAAGCACAACAACCGCTATAAGAAACGGCGAAAGGTCTGAGAGCATGGCGGGAATAATCGCGTCATAGCCGTCCGCGGCGACATCTACCCTGTCCGAGAAAAGTCTGCCGAATCCGCCGAGGAAGTAACAGCCGCCGGCGACGATTGCAGCGAAAACGGTGGAAATAATCATTCCCTTGTTGATAACCTTTTCGCTTTTTATGGCGTAGAATTTCTGCACCATCTGCGGCAGTCCCCAGGTGCCCAGCGAAGTGAGCATGACGACTCCCAGCAGATTCAGCGGGTCGGGCCCGAAGAACGAGGCGAAAACGCCGGGAGTTTTTGAAACGGCTTCGTCAGTAACCCTTGCGAGTCCGTCAAGAGAAGCCAAAAATCCGCCCTGAGTTTTTAAAACCGCGGCAATAACCGCCACAATTCCGACAAGCATTATAATTCCCTGAATAAAATCGTTTATGGCGGTCGCCATATATCCGCCCGCTATAACATAAACACCCGTCAGCACCGCCATGGCTATAACGCATACCGAGTAGTCAATATTGAACGCCATTCCGAAAAGACGGCTGAGTCCGTTATAGAGTGAAGCCGTATAGGGAATAAGAAAAACAAATATAATCGCCGAAGCCGCAAGCTTTATGCCCTCGCTGTTGAAGCGCGAACCGAAGAACTGCGCCATTGTCGAGCTGTCAAGGTGCTGGGTGAGAACCCTTGTGCGGCGTCCGAGCACAGCCCACGCGAGCAAAGAGCCTAAAAGCGCGTTGCCTATTCCCGCCCAGGTGGCTGCAATACCGTATTTCCAGCCGAACTGACCGGCGTAGCCTACAAAAACAACCGCCGAAAAATATGAGGTTCCGTAGGCGAAAGCCGTAAGCCACGGGCCTACGCTTCTGCCGCCGAGTACAAAGCCGTTAACATCGGTGGCGTGCTTTCTGCAATAAATTCCTATAAATACCATAACGCCGAAAAATACGGCGAGCATTATAATTTTGATAGCCAGTTCCATAATAATTCATTCTTCCTTTTGCTGAATTTAAGCTTAACCCGTAATCTGCGCTTCAACAAGCCTGCCGTGGCAGTATCTTTCCCTCAATACGGGTTTTTCAATTTTTCCGGTGGGATTTCTCGGAATAATGTCAAAGAAAATCTTTTTCGGGCGCTTGTAACGGGGCAGAGCCTCGCAGAACTGCCTGATTTCCTCTTCGGTGCACTCGGCGCCGTCTTTTATCTCTATAATAGCGGCGGCTATTTCGCCGAGCCTTGAATCGGGCAGACCTATTACCGCCACATCTTTAATTTTGTCACAGGCTCTTAAAAAGTCCTCAATCTGAACGGGATACAGGTTTTCGCCACCCGAAATTATAACATCCTTTTTCCTGTCCACAAGATATATAAATCCGTCGCTGTCAGCTTTTGCCATATCGCCGGTATAAAGCCAGCCGTCCTTTAAAACCTCGGCTGTGGCTTCCGGGTTTTTGTAGTAGCACTGCATAACTCCCGGACCTTTTACAATCAGTTCGCCTATTTCGTCGGCGCCGACCGGTACGCCTTTTTCGTCAACGATTTTGGATTCCCAGTGGTAACCGGGCTTGCCTATCGCCCCGACCTTTCCGGTATTCTCAACGCCCAGATGAACGCAGCCGGGCCCCAGGGATTCCGAAAGTCCGTAGTTGGTGTCGTACTGATGGTGCGGGAATATTTTCTGCCAGCGGTGTATAAGGCTCGGCGGAACAGGCTGAGCGCCTATGTGCATAAGCCTCCACTGGTCAAGGTAGTAATGGTCAAGGTCAACCTTGCCGCTGTCAATGGCATCAAGCAAATCCTGCGCCCACGGCACCAGAAGCCAGACTATCGTGCATTTTTCCTCGGTTACGGCGCGCAGTATCCATTCGGGCTTAACGCCTCTTAAAAGAACCGCCTTGCTGCCTGAAATCAGCGAGCCGAACCAGTGCATTTTCGCGCCCGTGTGATAAAGCGGGGGAATGCAGAGAAAAACATCGTCCCTTGTCTGCGAGTGGTGCTTCTGCTCGGTTTCGCACGAAGCCGCAAGAGCGTGATGAGTATGTAAAATGGCCTTCGGAAAGCCTGTCGTGCCCGAGGAAAAATAAATAGCGGCGTTGTCGTTTTCGCAAAGCGCCACAGGCGGAGCGCTCGAAGAACAGTAGTTGACAAGCTCAAGGCAGTTTTCCGTGTAGGCGGGACCGTCTTTGCCTACAAAGAAAATCATTTTAAGCCCTGTCAGCGAATCAACAATCGGGTCCATTCTCGAAATAAATTCCTCCCCGAACAACAGCACCTCAACATCGGCAAGTTCAAGGCAGTACTTTATCTCGTCGCTTGTGTATCTGAAATTCATCGGCACGGCAATACAGCCCGCCTTTAAAATACCGAAGTACAGCGGCAGCCATTCAAGGCAGTTCATAAGCAGAATGGCAACCTTTGTGCCTCGCTTGACCGAGCGGCTCAGCAGTAAATTCGCAAAGCGGTTCGCGCGCCTGTCAAAATCCTTCCAGGTCATTTCCCTGCGGTACGGCATATACTCGCAGCTGCTTTCAATAAGATTAAAATCACGCCATGTAACGGCTCTGTCGCGCTCCTCGGAGGGGTTAATCTCCGCAAGGGCGGTTTCCGAGCCGTAAAGCCTTGCGTTTCTTTCAAGCAATTCGGTGATAAGCATTTTAATTTCTCCTTAAATAACAGGGCAGAACTTTCCCTGAATAATTCACTTTTGCATTTTAACACTTTTTACCGTTAAAGTCAACAGCAAAAAATAAATCCCGCGCGTTTTTTTGTAACGGACGGGATTTTGCCGGTTAATTTTGATTGGAGAAATTTCTGAGGCTTTCAACGGCGGCGAAAATCTCCTTTAATGTGTCAAGCGGAGTCTGGTTTTCAAGCTTTCTGACATTTATGCTCTTTCTGCCCGTGGAGGTAACGCTTACTCTCGAACGGAGAACAGAGGATATGTCAAGCACAAGCGAAGCGTCAATCTCGTCGCAGTAAAGGGCTATTATGTCGCCGCGCTGACCTATTTCAAAAATTCCCATTGACGAGGCGGTGTTGCGGCTTAGCGAAACCTCAATAAGCCCGTCAACCGAGGGCGGAATATCGCCGAAGCGGTCGCGCAGCTCGTCGCGCACATCTTCCGCGTCCTCAAAGGTGCGCACATCGGCGATTCTGCGGTAAACGGCAAGACGCTGCGGCAGGGAGCTGATGTATTTTTCGGGTATGTGAGCGTTGATTTGCAGGTCGATAAGACATTCCCTTGTTTTCTTTTCAGGCTCGCCCTTTTCCCCTGCGACAGCCTCCGAGAGAAGCTTCATATACATATCGTATCCCACGGCGGCTAAATGACCGTGCTGCTGAGCGCCGAGAAGATTTCCCGCTCCTCTTATTTCCAGGTCGCGCATGGCTATTTTAAAGCCGGAGCCGAACTGCGTGTATTCTCTTATGGCCTGAAGCCGCTTGTAGGCTGTCTCGGTAAGATTTTTGTCACGCTTGTAGGTGAGGTAGGCGCTTGCCCGGCGCGCGCTTCTGCCCACACGCCCTCTGAGCTGATGAAGCTGAGCGAGCCCGAGCCGGTCGGCGTCCTCAATAATCAGCGTGTTGGCGTTGGGAACATCAACGCCCGTTTCGATTATCGTGGTGCAGACAAGAATATCAATTTCCCCGTTCATAAGGTCGCGCCAGATATCGCTTAACTGTTCCTCGTTCATTTTTCCGTGAGCCACCGCTATGCGCGCGTCAGGCAGATATTCCTTTATGGCGGCAGCGGCGGCATCAATGGTTTCGGTGCGGTTGTGCAGGTAATATACCTGACCTCCCCGGCGCAGCTCTTTTTCCATAGCCTCGCACAAAAGCGGCAGACTGTGTTCCACAACATAGGTCTGAACGGGAAAACGGTCGGCGGGAGCCTCCTCGATTACCGACATATCCCGTATTCCCGACATAGCCATATTGAGGGTTCTCGGAATGGGCGTAGCCGAAAGCGTAAGAACATCAACTCCCGGGAATTTTTCTTTTAGCTTTTCTTTCTGAGCAACGCCGAAACGCTGTTCCTCGTCAACTATTAAAAGCCCTAAATCCTTAAATTTAATATCTTTTGAAATAAGGCGGTGAGTGCCGACTATTATATCAATAAATCCGCTGTTTACTCCCTTTATGATTTTGGCCTGCTGCGCGGGCGTGCGGAAGCGTGAAAGCATTTCCGCCTCAATCGGGAACGAGTCAAAACGCCTTATAATCGTCTGGTAATGCTGGAGCGCGAGTATTGTGGTAGGCACAAGAATAGCGCATTGCTTGCCGTCCGCAACGCATTTGAAAACCGCCCGGAGCGCAACCTCTGTTTTGCCGAAGCCCACGTCTCCGCAGAGCAGACGGTCCATGGGATACGGCTTTTCCATATCGCTTTTGATTTCGTCAATACAGCGAAGCTGGTCGCCCGTTTCCTCAAACTCAAAACGGCTCTCAAAGTCCGACTGCATATCCGTGTCGGGCGAAAAGGCGTAGCCCTTTGAATTCATACGCTGAGAGTACAGCTTAATAAGTCCGTCCGCCATATCCTTAACGGCGGCGCGCACCTTGCTTCTTGTTTTCTCCCACTCGTTTGAACCGAGTCTGTTGAGCTTTAAAGGCTTTGAGTCGTCCTCGTGAGGGCCGATGTATTTTGAAACCAGGTCAAGCTGCGTAACGGGAAGATACAGAGCGTCTCCTTTGGCGTATTTTATCTTGATATAATCTTTTATGATTTTGCCCGATTCAAGCTGCGTCACTCCGTCAAAAATTCCTATTCCGTGAACAGCGTGAACAATGTAGTCGCCCTTTTTCAGCTCGTCAAGGGAGTGAATGGTATCCCTCGCCTTAAAGCCGGAGTTGCGGCGTCTGGATTTTGAAGTGTATATTTTTGAGTAGGTAAAAACATAGAATTTTTCTCTCTCAAAGGCAAAACCCGAACTTATTGAGCCGGGCAGAACGCTGACGGCTTTTTTCGGGAACTGAGCCGGAATAACCGGAAAATACACAGCGCTTATGTCTTCCACATTCAGAGCCTCGGCAAGATTTTTTGCGCTTTTTTCGGTGCCGGCAAATACAACCGCCGTGCCGCCCGCGGCAGTTACGGGAGCAATATCCTCGCACAAAACATCAAGCTTGCCGTTCCATACAGGCAGCGTAGAGGCGCTGAAAGCTGTCAGACTCTTAACGGGCGTGTCAAAGCTGCCCCTCGCGAAACTGTCAAGATAGGTGGTGGGAAATTCCTCGTATTTTTTTATAATTTCCGCAAAGCTCAGCGAAAACTTGTCAAGCCCCCTGCAAAGAGTGCCGTCGGCAAAACAGGCTTTAATATCCTCGTTCTGCAATTTCGTGAATGCCGAAAACCTCTCTTTTACGGAGCCCGTTTCCGCAGAGAAAAGCAGATAGTCCCGCGCGTAGTCAAAAACTGTGGCAGGGGAGTAAATAAGCGGCAGATATTTGTCGGCTGAGCCGGGTTTTAACCCGCTTTTAAGCCTTTCGCAGTCGTCAAAAAGCTTTTCTTTAACGGCGGCGGAGTTTTTGCCCCTTATGCCCGACGCCAGTTTTTCTATTTTTTCGCAGAGAAGGGCCGAATCGTCAATGATTATCTCGCGCGAGGGTGCTATCAGAATCTCGTCAATGTTCATTGTGCGCCGCTGCGACTGAATATCAAAACGGCACATAGCGTCAATCGTGTCGCCCCAAAGCTCAATCCGCACAGGCTCGTCATCGTCGGGCGAAAAGAAATCCACAATTCCGCCCCGGCAGGAAAACTGACCTATGCCCTCCACCGCGTCAACACGGGTGTATCCGGCGGCGTTTAAAGCGAATAAAACAGCGTCAAGCGAGATTTCCGCGTCTTTTTTTAACAGCAGGGATTTTTCCGCCAGCACAGAGGGCGGCACCGTGTAGGAGGCCGCGGCTTCGGCGCAGGCAACAACGGCGTCGCAGCTGCCGTCAAGCATACGGCGCAGTACCCGTATTCTCTTCTGCTCGTATTCGTAGGATTGCCCGTCGGTGCTGTAAAACGAAAAGCTCCTCGACGGGTAGTGAAGCGCCCTGAGCCCGAAAGCGGCAAGGTCGTCGCAGAGCTTAAAAGCTGTGCTCTCATCGGGCACAACAATAAGAGCCTTTTTTTCAAGGCTCTCGGTAAGCGCTGATATTATATAGGCTTTCTGTGAGGGGATAAGTCCTAAAACACCCTGCGGCAGAGAGCCTTTTTTTATGCTGTCGCGCACCGCGCGGAATTCGCCCCAGTCAGCGGCGGCCTTTATAATTGCGGACATAGTAAAACCTCCGGTCAGCCGTTATAAAGATTCATGGCTTTGTCGCATTCCCCGTCCATTAAAAGAACGGCGGCGTCACAGGCTTTTTCAAGAGCCGGTTCAAGCGTTTTAAGCTCCGGCTCGGTAAATTTTGAAAGCACCCACGCGGCTAAATCGTAGTCGGGGTCAGGCTTTTTGCCCACGCCTATTTTAACGCGCGGAAAATTATCGCTGTTCAAGTGATAAATAATGCTTTTAATGCCGTTGTGACCGCCGTCGCTGCCCTTGCGGCGTATGCGCAGCTTGCCTATGTCAAGGGAAATATCGTCAAAAATAACTATAATGTTTTCCGGCTTGATTTTGTAAAACTCCGCGCAGTCGCGCACAGCCTCGCCGCTGTTGTTCATAAAGGTCTGCGGCTTCATAACTATGCAGCGGTGTCCGTTTATAACTGTGTCGCAGATAAGCGATTTGAATTTAAGGCGGTCAATTTTAAAGCCGTATTTCTGCGCCAGCATATCAACGCACAAAAACCCCGAATTATGCCGCGTCAGGGTGTACTTTCCCTCGGGATTTCCAAGCCCCGCGACAATAAATTCAGGTGTGCCGGCAGAAACAGCGTTTTGTTTTCTGAATCTGTTGAACATATTTTGTTTGTTACCTCTATTTCTTGAGTTTCCAGCCGATTTTGTTAACCTGCCTTGCCCTCGCTATGCCCAGAGCGCAGTCGGGAACATCTTCGGTAATAGTCGAGCCGGCGGCCGTGTAAGCTCCGTCACCGACCTTTACGGGCGCCACAAGATTCGTGTTGCAGCCTATAAAAACATCGTCGCCTATGGTGGTGCGGAATTTAGCCTTGCCGTTGTAGTTGACCGTGACCGTGCCGCAGCCGAAGTTAACGCGCTTGCCCACATCTGAGTCGCCCACATAAGTTAAGTGCGAAACCTTTGTGCCCGTGTCAATGTTGGAGTTCTTAACCTCAACAAAGTTGCCCAGGTGAACGCTGTCGCCTATAACCGAATTCGGGCGTATCTGAACAAAGGGGCCTATGTCGGCGTTGTTCTTGACCACCGAAAGAGTGCACTGAACATTGTTGAGTTTAACATTGTCGCCTATGGTGCTGTCGGTTACAACGGTATTGGGACCTATTGTGCAGCCCTTGCCGATTTTTGTTTTACCTTTAAGCATGGTGTTGGGAAGAATACAGGTGCCTATTCCTATCTCAACGCTCGGCTCGATAATAACGCCGTCGCGGAAAGGTATGTCAACGCCGGCGGTAAGGTGCATTTCAATTTCCTGCCTTTTGGCGTACTCGTTAAGCTCCATAAGCTGTATCCTGTTGTTTGCGCCGAGTATAATGTCGGGCTTGGGAGCGAAGAATGTCCCTGCCGAGCCGCCGGAACTGATAATCATTGAAACGGCGTCAACCATATTGTAGTGACCGTTTGCCCTCGGCGGAATACGGTCGATTATTTCAAGCAGCTTCTCAGCCTTGAACCAGTAAGTGCCGGCTGAAATCTCGTTGATTTTTTTAACCTCGCTGTCGGCGTCCTGCTCTTCAACAATTCCTTTGAAACGCCTTTCGGTGTCGCGTATTATTCTGCCGTAGCCGAAGGGCTTTGAAACAATGGCGGTTATAACCGTAACATCATTGTCCGCCGACTTGTGGCAGGCATACGCCGAGCAGACCGTGTTCGCGTCAAGAAAAGGCGTGTCGCCGTTTAAAATAAGCACATTTCCGCCGGCTTCGGCGCAGTTTTTAATGTGCTCGTAAGCCTGTAAAACAGCGTGAGCCGTTCCCATCGGAACAGCCTGCTCAACGCAGTGTATCGTCTTCCCCGGAAATTCCGATTTAAGGTATTCTGAAATATGCGTGTCCTTAGCCGGAACAACGGCTACAACCGTTCCTATTCCGGAGTTTACAGCCGCCGCCGCGGCTCTCGCTACCATGGGCTTGCCCATTATCTCCGCCATAACGGGCGGCATACCCGATTTAAGGTACATTCCCGCGCCTCCGGCCATGATAACGGCCATGTCGTTTCTCATCATAAAAAATCCCCTCCGCCTGACATATACAAAGATATTTACTCACCATAATATTACCACAAATATCCCCGCATTTCAATACTTTGTTTGATTGACAAAACTCCGGCTCAATGCTATATTTAAAGTATGTTTGAAACAGTTTAAGCGCACATTCTATATATAAACAGCCGGAGGAAAAATATGCTGTCAGTAATAATTCCGTCATACAACGAGGAACAGAATATTGAAAAAGCCGCAAACGAAACGGTAAAGCTTCTTGAAAAGGAAAAAATCGAGTACGAGATAATTTTCGTTGACGACGGCTCCTCTGATAGGACTTATGAGAAAATATGCGCCTGCGCCGAAAAAAACAGCCGTATAAAGGGCGTGGGATTTTCACGCAATTTCGGAAAAGAAGCGGCTATGTGCGCCGGGCTTGACGAGGCTGAGGGCGACTGCGCCGTGATTACCGACTGCGACTTGCAGTTTCCCGTTGAAAAAATAGCCGAGATGTACAGCCTCTGGCTTGACGGCTACGAGGTGGTTGAGGGGATTAAGGAAAGCCGTGGAAAAGAGCCTTTTTTCTACCGCCTGTTCGCGAAGAGCTTTTATAAACTGATGAGCGGTTTTGTCGGCGTGGATATGCAAAGCACATCGGATTTCAAGCTGATTGACCGCAAAGTTATTGACGCGCTGACCGCTCTGCCAGAGAGGAATACGTTTTTCCGCGCTCTGTCGTTCTGGGCGGGATTTAAATCAACACAGGTCACTTTTGAGGTGCGCGAAAGGGAAAACGGAAAAAGCAAATGGAATTATAAATCCCTTATAAAATACGCGGTAACAAATATTATTTCCTTTACAACGGCGCCTCTTCAGCTCATAACCGTGTTCGGCGGAATACTTCTTCTGTTTATGGCGGGTATGTCCGTGCAGACTCTTATAAGATTTTTGCTCGGCAGCGCTGCGGAGGGCTTTACAACCGTAATTCTGCTGCTGCTGTTAATAGGCGGCTCAATTATGATGGCGCTCGGTATAATCGGCGGATATATCGCCGCGATTTATAAGGAGGTCAAGGGGCGCCCCCGCTATATAGTGTCAAAAAGGACTGACGCAAAAAAATAATTTTCAGCGGCGCCGTAATGCTCAGCGGTGCCGCTTTTTTGGCTCAAAGCCTTGAAATAAAGCGTATTTAATGGTATAATTTTCTTTTAGAAAAACTCAGAAAAGGGGGGACGCAGCGTGAGCCGCAAAAAATGGATAACAGCTCATATTGATAAGGACGCCGCGGCGCTTGTAGCCGAGCAGCACAGCCTTGACCCCTTTGTGTCCCTTGTGCTCGTTTCAAGGGGTATAACCGAGTACGAAGATGTGGAGGAATTTTTTGACAACGATTTCAGCTTCTGCGACCCGTATCTTATCAAGGATATGGACAAAGCGGCTGAAAGGATAAATAAGGCTCTTGAAAATTTTGAGCGTATATGCGTTTACGGCGACTATGACGCCGACGGGGTAACGGCGACAGCGCTTATGTATTCGTATCTCTGTTCGCGCGGGGCGGATGTCGTTTACCGTATTCCCGACAGAATAACCGAGGGCTACGGAATGTCCGCCTCAGCGTTAGACGAGCTTAAAGAGCAGGGAGTAAAACTGATTGTAACGGTTGACAACGGCATTTCTGCGGTTTCCGAAATAGCTTACGCCAAACAGCTCGGAATCGAAACAGTTGTCACCGACCATCATAAGGCGGGCGAAGTGCTGCCCGACGCTGTGGCGGTTGTCGACCCCCACAGGGAGGACTGCAACATTCAGTTTAAGGACTGGGCGGGAGTCGGCGTGGCGTTTAAGGTAGTCTGCGCTCTTGAAAACGGCGACTATCATGAAACACTCAGTCGTTACGCCGATATTATAGCGCTCGGCACGGTAGGAGATGTAGTCGATTTAAAGGACGAAAACCGGGCGATAGTAAAATACGGGCTGGCTAAAATAAATTCCGCCCCGTGCAGCGGTATAAACGCCCTGCGCCAGATAGCCGGGGTGGGCGAGCGCGCTCTTAATTCAACCTCGGCGGCGTTTTCGCTTGTGCCCAGAATAAACGCCGCGGGCAGAATGGCGTCGGCAAATACGGCGCTGCGGCTTCTGCTGTGCGAAGATTTGGCTGAGGCGCTCGGTATTGCCGAAGAGGTAAACGAGTGTAATGCTATGCGCCATCAGGTCGAAAGCGGAATAATATCGGAGGCGGTTGAGATTATCGAGGCGGACAGCCGCCTTAAACACGCGAGAGTATTAGTCGTCTGCGGCGACGGCTGGCACCACGGAGTGCTCGGAATTGTCGCGGCGAGATTAACGGAGCTATACGGAAAACCGGCGGTGGTTATCGGCTTTGACGGCGACTCGGGAACCGGCTCGGCAAGGAGCGTGGGCGATTTTTCAATTTATGACGCCGTTAAATCCTGCTCTGAGCTGCTGACTCATTTCGGCGGCCACACAATGGCGGCAGGGCTTGGAATATCCCGTGAGAACGCCGGGCGGTTTTTTGAGGCGGTGAATGAATACGCGGCATCTCTCGGCGCTGAAATTCAGCCGGAGCTGACTCTTGACTGCAAGCTCAATCCTGCTTATATAAACGGCGCGCTGGCGCAGAATCTTGAAGCGCTTGAACCTTTCGGAGCCGGCAATCCTCAGCCCGTTTTCGGAATTTTTTCGGTCTGCCTTTCTTCAATAAGACCGATAGGCGAGGGCAAACACCTGTTTTTGAGCTTTAATAAGGGCGGCACGCAGTTTACCGCCGTAAAGTTTTCCGCCACCCTTTCGGATTTTCCTTACCGCTGCGGCGACTTGGTCGATCTGGCGGTGAGAATTGAGAAAAACGAGTACCGCGGCGAAATAAAAGCCTCGGTACAGATTAAGGATATAAGATTTTCGGGAGTTGACGAGGATAAGCTGTTTAAATCCTACGCCTTGTATGAAAAGTATATGCGCCGTGAAAAACTCGCCGCGCGCGAAGCAAGATTTTTAACCCCGTCAAGGGATTTTCTGCTGGGGGCGTATTCTTTTCTTAAATCATACGGCGGCTGGACTTTTGATACGGAAAGTATGCTCATAAGGGCTAAATGTCCGCCCGAAAATCTGTGCAAAATGCTTGTTTCTCTTGATGTTTTGGAGGAACTGGGATTTATACGCCGTGAAAACGGCATAATAATATTTGAAGCAAACGGCAAAAAAGCCGATTTGTCGAGTTCTGAAATACTTAACGATTTAGCTAATGTCACAGGGGAGTGATGAGAGATGGCAGCGGAGGTTAATGTTGAAAAACTCTACGGGGAACTGCGTGAGAAAATAGCGGCGGTTCACGGCGAGGACGAACTGAAAATAATCGACAGGGCGTTTGAAACCGCCAGGCAGTACCATAACGGCCAGCTGCGCCGTTCGGGCGAGCCCTATATAATTCACCCGATAGCCGTTGCCGGAATACTTGCCGATTTGGGAATGGACTGCCAGTCGCTTGTGGCGGCTTTGCTTCATGATGTGGTCGAGGATACCCCTTATACTCTTGAACAGCTTCGCGACAATTTCGGCGAAGAGGTGGCGACTCTTGTTGACGGAGTAACAAAACTCGGCAAGGTGCAGATAAATTCAAGGGACTCCTCGGCGCCCACGCGCGAATCAAGAGAGGAGCAGCAGGCGGAGAATGTGCGCAAAATGCTGCTGGCTATGTCAAAGGATATAAGGGTAATTATAGTCAAGCTTGCCGACCGGCTTCACAATATGCGTACGCTTGAATTTGTAAGCCCTCAGAAACAGCGCGACAAGGCGCTTGAAACTCTGGAAATTTACGGGCCTATTTCCCACAGGCTCGGTATCCGTTCGCTCAAAGAGGAGCTGGAGGACAGGGCAATCAGATTCCTTGACCCGGTGGCGTATGCGGCTATTGAGGAAAATTTAAGAAATTTAAGCCGTTCCGGCAACGATTTTCTTGAAAACACAAAAGAAAAGATTTTGGCGCGCGTGCAGAAAACCGTACCGGGCGCGCAGATAAGCGGAAGAATCAAGAGCGTTCACGGCATTTACAGAAAAATGTATATGCACGGCAAGCAGTTTGACGAGATTTACGATATTTACGCTGTACGCATAATTGTGGATACGGTAATTGACTGCTATAACTGTCTTGGTATAATTCACGATATGTATAAGCCTCTTCCCGGCAGGTTCAAGGACTACATTTCCACTCCCAAGCCGAATATGTACCAGTCGCTTCATACCACCGTAATCGGCAAGGAGGGCATACCCTTTGAGGTGCAGATAAGAACATGGGAAATGCACCATACCGCGGAATACGGAATAGCCGCCCACTGGAAATACAAACTCGGCATAAGCAACAGCAAAAAGAGCTTTGACGAGGGACTTCAATGGATTCGCGAAATGCTTGAAGCCCAGCAGGAAACGGGCGATGTGCGTGAAATTGTTTCGTCAATCAAAACCGACCTTATCCCCGACGAGGTGTTCGTATATACGCCCAGGGGAGATGTAATAAATATTCCGCAGGGCTCAACGGTAATAGACTTTGCCTATGCCATTCATACCGAAGTCGGCAACAAAATGACCGGCGCCAAGGTTGACGGCAGAATGGTGCCAATCGACTATGTGGTTAAAACCGGTGAGATTGTTGAAATTCTGACTTCCTCGCAGCCCGGCAAGGGCCCCAGCCGCGACTGGCTGAATATAGCCAAATCCAGTCAGGCGCGCAGTAAGATAAGAACATGGTTCAAGCGCGAAAGGCGTGATGAAAACATAGCCGAGGGCAAAGCGGAGGTGGAGCGCGAGTTTAAGCGCAACTATATCCGTTTAAGCGACGAGGACTATGAGGCGTTCATGAAAAAGCTTGCCGAGCGCCAGCACATGGATTCGCTTGACGATTTTTACGCGGCTATCGGCTTCGGCGGACTTTCCGTAAACCGCCTTATGCCGTATATCAAAGAGGAATACCACAGAAATTACGACAAGAGCCGCGAGGAGGTAAAGGAGCTTCCCGTAAAAACCGCTTCCAAAAAGAATACCGACGGCGTTACGGTCGAGGGTATCGACAACTGCCTTATCAAGTTTTCTCGCTGCTGCAATCCTCTGCCCGGCGACCCGATTATAGGGTTTATCACAAGGGGGCACGGCGTTTCCATTCACAAACAGGGCTGTACCAATGTCCCGCGCGATATAAATAACTGCGCCGAGCCGGACCGCTGGGTAAAAGCCATGTGGAACAAAGATGTAAAAGAGGAGTACAAGGCGACAATCAGTATGACCTGCCTTTCAAGAATAGGGCTTATGGCTGATGTCAGTATGCAGGTCGCCAATATGCGCGTTAATATTAGCGACATCAACAGCCGCGACACCAAGGACGGCAGATGTATAATAAGCATTACCGTAAAGGTCAGCGGTATAGAGCACTTGAAAAATCTTATCTCAAAAATAGAAAAGGTTGACGGCGTTTTGAGCGTCGAAAGGTGAAAGAATGAAAGCGGTAATTCAAAGAGTAAAATACGCCGGCGTAACGGTTGACGGCGAAATCCGCGGCAAAATCGGCGCCGGGTATCTGGTGCTTTTAGGCGTAATGGATGACGACAGCGAGCAGGACGCGGAGATTATGGCTAAAAAAACGGCTTCGCTCAGGATTTTTGAGGACGCCGAGGGCAAAATGAATCTTGATATTTTAAGCGTGGGCGGCGAGGTGCTTGCGGTTTCGCAGTTTACCCTGTGCGCCGATGTCAGAAAGGGCAACCGTCCCTCGTTTATCCGTTCAGCGGCTCCCGAAAGAGCTAACGCGCTTTATGAGTACTACTGCGAAAAGCTCAAAGAAAACGGCGTAAAAAATGTGGAAAAAGGCGTTTTCAAAGCGGATATGAAGGTTGAGCTTTTAAACGACGGCCCCGTAACAATCCTGTACGATTCCGAAATCTGGAGAAAGAAGTAATAAAATTGAGTATAAAAATTGAAACTTTCGTGCTCGGCGAAATTGAAACAAATACCTATGTGGTGACCGACTCTGAAACCGGCGAGTGCGCGGTAGTTGACCCGGCGGTTGCCGACAGCGCGCTTCTGAATTTTCTTGAAGGGCGGAATGTGCGCTATATTCTGCTTACCCACGCTCATTTTGACCATATACTCGGCGTGCCGTCGATAAAAGAACTGACGGGAGCCGAAACGGTAATATGCGCAGATGAAGCGGAAAGGCTCAAAGACGGAGAAAAAAACCTTTTTTTGCTTCAATTCCCCGGCGAAAAGATGCCGGAAATCACCGCCGATATAACCCTTGGCGATAACGAAAGCCTGCCTTTCGGCGGCGGCTCTGTTAAGCTTATGCGCACGCCCGGGCATACTCCCGGCGGCTGCTGTTATATTTTCGGGAAAGACCGGGTAATTTTTACGGGCGACACGCTTTTCCGCCTGTCGGCGGGAAGAACCGATTTTCCAGGCGGCAGCGCCCGTGAGGAGGTAAGGTCTCTTTCAAAAATCGCCTCGCTTGCAGGCGACTACCGTGTGCTTCCCGGCCACGGCGAAGAAACTACGCTTGATTTTGAGCGTCAGTTTAACAGATATGTAAGAGTTCACGCGCGGAGTAAACAATGAAACTTGCCGTAATAAACCATAGCTACCGCTATGAAATGGAAAAACTCGTCAGGATTTTTATGCCCGGCGAAAAAATTGAAGTAACAGACTCAAAAGACGGCTGCGAGCTTGTAACGGCAGTCGGCGGCGAAATATCGGTAAGTGCGGCTTTTGAGAATTTTAATAAAACCCTTACCGCGCCCTTGTGCGCCGATAACGAAATGCAGATGGGGCGTATGGTGTACCGTATTTTGAGCGAGTACACGGGATTTTATCCGCCGTGGGGCGTGCTTACGGGAGTAAGACCCTCAAAACTGCTTATCAGTACCCAGAAAAAGCTGGGCGAGGGCGGAGCCGAAAAATATTTTAAAGAGGAACTGCTTGTAAGCGGCGAAAAATACGAGCTTGCCAAAAGCGTATCCGCGGCCGAAAAAAAGATAATAGAGTCGTCAAAGCCTATGTCTTACAGCCTTTATGTGTCAATTCCCTTCTGCCCTTCAAGGTGCAGTTACTGTTCCTTTGTTTCCCATTCAATCGAAAACGAAAAGGCGGCGTCAGTACTGCTCGAGTACACCGAAAAGCTGAAAACGGAAATTGAGCAGACGGGAAAAATCGCCGAAAAACTGGGACTCTGCCTTGAAAGCGTGTATATAGGCGGCGGCACTCCCACAACTCTGAGCGCCGAAAGTCTGAGCGCAGTTCTGAACACGGTTAAAAACAGCGTGGATTTGTCCTCCTGCCGTGAATTTACCGTGGAAGCGGGCAGACCGGACACAATAACCGCCGAAAAGCTGACGGCGATAAAAGAAAGTCCTGCTGACAGGATAAGCATAAATCCCCAGACCTTTTCCGATAAGGTGCTTGCGAATATCGGCAGGCGCCATACCTCGGCGCAGACCGAAAAAGCGTATTTCCTCGCGCGGGAAATCGGCTTCGGCAATATAAATATGGATTTGATAGCCGGGCTTCCCGGCGACACTCCCGAAAGCTTTGAGCATTCGTTAAACCGCGCGTGTGAGCTTGACCCGGAAAATATAACCGTGCATACCCTCGCGGTTAAAAGAGCGTCAGGCATTGGGCTTAATTCCCCTGAAACGGCGGCAGTGAACGCCTCAAACGCCCGTAAAATGCTTGATTACGCCTATAAAAAGCTCAGCGAAAAATATTCTCCTTATTATATGTACCGCCAGTCAAATTCGGCTTCAAGCCTTGAAAATACCGGTTGGAGCAAGGCCGGGTTCGAGTGCGTCTATAATGTGTTTATGATGGAGGAGTGCCATACCGTGCTCGCCTGCGGAGGCGGAGCGGTAACAAAGCTGAAAGCATATAACAGCGGAGTGATTGAAAGAATTTTTAATTTTAAATATCCCTTTGAATATATTTCCGATTTTGACGAGCTTCTCGCGCGCAAGAAAAGAATAACGGAGTTTTACCGTACATATTTTTAGAAAAAAGAGGTAGTTAAATGGCGAATATCAATAACGAGCTTGAATATATAAACTCAATGGCGGCGAACGCGCCCGTTGAGCTTATTGAAAAAAGCGAGGAGAGATACAAAAATATAATTGACGACATCAGCCGGCGCGTCTGTGAGGATAAGGGCAGGGAAATCGTAATGCTCGCGGGTCCCTCTTCCTCGGGCAAAACCACCACCGCCAAAAAACTGTCCGAAGCGTTTTCGCAAAACGGAGTCAAGACCTATGTGCTCAGCCTTGACGATTTTTATCTTGACCGGGACGATATTCCTCTGCTCTCGGACGGCACAAGGGATTTTGAAACGGTTTACGCCCTTGACCTTGACTGTTTTCAGAAAACGGTAAACGCGCTTTTGTCGGGCGAAACCGTAATGTCGCCCGTGTTCGATTTTACAACGGGAAAAAGAAGCGCGGATAAATTCAATAAGATAACTTTGGGCGAGAGTGACGCCGTAATAATCGAGGGGCTTCACGCCTTAAACCCCGTTATAACCGAAAAAATCAGGGGAAAACTTCTGAAAATTTATATAAGCGTGTCCTCGCGCATTTATGACGGCGATAAAATTGTGCTTAACAAGCGTAACCTGCGTTTCGTAAGAAGAATGGTGCGCGATTACACTTTCCGCAACAGTACGGTCGACAATACTTACAAATTGTGGAAAAATGTAATGGCGGGTGAAGATAAATATCTTTTCCCTTATCGGGATAACGCCGATATAAGAATAAATACTATTCATCTTTATGAGCCGTGCGTTTTAAAGCAGAGGGCGCTGGAACTTCTCGGCAGCGATATAAGCGAGGAGTTCCGAAAGGACGCGGCAAAGCTCAGGCGGGCGCTTGAAGCCTTTGTAACTATCGACCCTTCGCTTGTACCGCAGGATTCGCTGCTCAGAGAATTTTTGATATAAAGGTGTGAACAGCTTTGGCAGAGAACAAAAGAAAAAGCCAGACATTGCTTAACGGCGCGCTGATACTCAGTATCTCAACGCTTATCGTAAAAGTGATAGGCGTAATATACAAGATACCGCTTTCAAATATGATAGGAACCGTCGGCAGAGGGTATTTTGACTCGGCGTACAGCCTTTATGTTCCTATCTATACAATTTCAATGGCGGGACTTCCGGTAGCCGTTTCAAAAATGGTTTCGCAGCAGCTCGCCCTCGGCAGATACCGCGATGTAAGGCTTATACACCGAGTGGCGAAAAGGCTGTTCCTTATAATGGGCATAACCGGAACGCTTTTAATGCTTCTGTTGGCTTACCCCTACGCTCTGTCAGCCAAAAACCTGAATGTAATCCCGGCAATACTCGTAACAACGCCGGCAATATTTTTCTGCTGCATAATGTCAAGCTACCGCGGTTACTATAACGGACTGCGCAATATGAACCCGACCGCCGTTTCTCAGGTGTTTGAGGCGGCAGGCAAACTTGTGTTCGGGCTTCTGTGCGCCCGTTTTGTAATAAGCTACGGATATTCCCGCTTTGAGGCAGGTCTTACCGTTTACGGGCAGACTGTTTCAAGCGAGAGCGAAGCTCTCAGCGCCATATATCCTTATGCGGCGGCCGCCGCCGCCGCAGGCGTAACGCTCGGCACGGTTGTGGGAATGATTTATCTTCTGATACTTCACCGAATAAAAGGCGATAAGATAACAAAAACCGAGCTTGCCTCTTCGCCAAAGCCTGCAAGCTCCGGCAATGTGGCGAAAAAGCTGATTGTTTTCGCCATACCCGTTGTGGCAAGCTCTTTGGTGTTCAGCATAACAAACCTTATCGACTCCGTAACAATCCAGAACCGTCTGGAATATATGATAGCCAACAATATGGATTATGTGCGCAGCATTTACGCTGAGGAGCTCGCCGGCGTTCTTGACGCCGATGTAAAGAATTTCCTTTACGGAGCCTATTCGCTGTCGCTGGATTTTAAAAATCTTATTCCGTCAATCACAATGCCGCTGGGCATAAGCGCTATTCCCACTCTTTCAGCGGCATGGGCGGTAAAAAACAAGCGTCAGATAAAGGTGTCAATCGAGTCTGTTCTGCGCGTTACCATGCTGATTGCCATGCCATGCGGAATAGGTATGGGCGTGCTTTCACAGCCTATACTCGCGGTGTTTTACGGCAGCGGCAACTCAGCCGCCGGAATATCCATAGCCGCTCCCGTAATGGCGGTTTACGGTTATTCAATAGCTTTAATGTCGCTTTCACAGCCCATGACAAATATGCTTCAGGCTCTGGATATGGCGAAAATCCCCTTGGTTTCACTCACAATCGGCGCGATAGCGAAAGTGGTTTCAAACTACATTCTTGTCGCGATTCCGTCAATAAATGTCAACGGCGCGGTCATAGGAACAATTATATGCTATCTTTTAATAGTGGTTATAAACTTCTTCGCCCTTGTTTATAAATCAAGAGTCAGAATAAATCTGGTTTCCGTAGCGGTTAAGCCGATTTTCTGCGGAATACTCTGCGGAGCGGCGGCTTATACTTCTTTCGGGCTTTTGAACAGATTTGTCCCCGAATTTCAGCTCGCGGGACACTCGGTTAAAAATATTTTTGCCCTCGCGGTAGCAATCTGTATGGGCGGACTTGTTTACTTAATATCAATGCTTTTGGTCAAGGGAATAGCTAAAGATGACATTGTAATGCTTCCAAAAGGAGAAAAAATAGCAAAAATACTTGCAAAATACGGATTTATAGAGTAAAATAAGTAGAGAAAAAAGGTGACTGCAATGGTAAAGGACTTTGAATTTAAAAAGAATTACGATGTGCATGACCTTGTAAAAATCGTTGGCATACTCCGCGCGCCCGGCGGCTGCCCGTGGGACCGTGAGCAGAGCCATAAAACAATAAGGCGCGATTTCCTTGAAGAAACCTATGAGGTTATCGAGGCTATAAATAAAGAGGATACGGAGCTTTTAAAGGAAGAGCTCGGCGATGTTTTGCTGCAAGTTGTCTTTCACGCTCAGATTGAAACCGAAAACGGCGTCTTTGATTTTAACGATGTAGCCGACGGTATCTGTAAAAAGATGATTGAGCGCCACCCTCATGTGTTTGCGGACGCTTCTGCCGAAACAAGCGAGCAGGTGCTTGAAAATTGGGATACAATTAAAAAACGCACCAAAAAGCAGAAAACCCAGACCGAGTCAATGCTCAGCGTGCCTCGTGAATTTCCCGCTCTTATGCGGGCCGACAAAGTCCAGAAAAAAGCCGCCAAGGCAGGCTTTGACTGGGACAGCGCGGACGGGGCGTTCGATAAGGTGACCGAGGAGCTCGGCGAGCTTAAAGAGGCTTATAAAAACGGCTCTGCGGCTCAGGTTTTCGAGGAATTGGGCGATTTGCTCTTTTCGGTAGTGAATGTTTCAAGATTTGTCGGAGCCGATTCTGAGGAGTCGCTTGCGGCGGCGACCGATAAATTTATAGAAAGATTTTCAAAGGTTGAAAAAATGGCGGGCGATCGGGGAATTGATATGAAATCCGCGGACCTGGCGGAGCTTGACAGGCTCTGGGATATTGCAAAAGCATCAAAAAAGGAATAATCCTTTTGAGATAAATGAGAAAAATTTGGAGGAATAGCAAATGAACAAGACAGAACTTGTAGCAGCGGTAGCTGACAAAGCAGGTATCTCGAAGAAGGACGCAGACGCAGCAGTAGCGGCGGTTATCGCAGCCGTAACAGAGGCTCTTGCGAACGGCGATAAGGTTCAGCTTATCGGCTTCGGTACTTTTGAAGCTCGCGCTCGCGCTGAGAAGCAGGCCCGCAACCCCAGAACAGGCGAAACAATGACTGTTCCGGCAACAAAAGTTCCCGCTTTCAAAGCAGGCGCGGCTCTTAAAGCAGCTGTTAAATAATCAAAACTTTTGTAATAAAAAAACAGGGAGCTTAAATACTCCCTGCTTTTTTATATACCGAGAAATTGGCGCAGCCGCCTGAAAAGAGGAAAGTTATGCGACTTGATAAATATTTAAAGGTTTCAAGAATAATCAAACGCCGTACCGTAGCAAACGAGGTCTGCGACGCGGGGCATATCTGCGTCGGCGGCAGAACGGTAAAAGCCTCTTATGATGTAAAAGAGGGCGACATACTTGAAATCCGCTTCGGCGAAAAAGTTTCAAAATACCGGGTGCTCAGCGTGTCCGAATACGCCACAAAACAGTCCGCCGCCGATATGTACGAAGAAATAAA